>JAXMBE010000014.1:0-142448 GCA_046349995.1 Isosphaeraceae bacterium
GGACCTGGAGGCCGCCGGGCTGGCGCTCGAGGCCCTCCAGAAGCACCAGGAAGGTGACCCGTTCGTCATCGCCCGTGAGGTGCAGTGGCAGGTCGCCCGCGTGGACCGCGACGCCGCCGCGGCCGCGCTCGGGCGGCTCTGCGCCGCACCCGAGCAGGGCTCGGAATGGCCCTGGCAGGCGGCCGACCGGGCCTTCCGCGAGGCCGGCTGGCGCGGCCGCGCCGAGGCGATCTACCTGGCGACGCTCGCCGAGCCGGGGACAGCCGCGCCCGTGGGCGAGCACTGGGTCCGGCACTGGGCCGATCGCAAGCGCTGGAAGGAGGCTCGTCGGCTGAAGTCCTTGCTCGCCCGCGGCGGCCCGGCGGCCCGCCGCGCGCTGGGCACTTACGTCACCATCCTGGGCGAGGGCCGCCACACCCGGCGGCTGTCGTCCTGCCTGCGAAAGTACCGCGAGGTGCTCCGCGCCGAGACCTATTCCTGGGCCGTGTCGGGCAACGCCCTGGCCAACCAGTGCCGCTACCGCGACGCGGTCCGCTGGATGGCCGACTGGCGGGACCGTCCCGACACCGCCTGTTGGATGTTCACGAGCCTGGTGAGCTCCCTGCGAGCCCTTGGCCGCGACGCCGAGGGCCATGCGCTCAGCCTGCACGCGCTGGGACTGCCGGCGGACGAATCCGCGCCCGAGCACATCATCTGGCTGGCCCTGGACGAGCTGATCGCCGGATGCCCCGGCGCGATGGCCGCCCGGGTCGAGGGCATCGACACGGCGGGCTTCCACCCGAAGTACCGCTTCCTCCGCGAGCTGGCCCTGGTGTTGATCGAGGCCCAGCGGCGCGAGGGCCGCTCGCGCGCCGAGGTCGCGAGGGCCGTCCGCCGGGCGATCCAGAGGCTACGCCGGGAGACGCCGATTCACCAGGCGCTCTTCCCCTCGGTCCTGCCCATCTATCGCGCCGCCGCGCGTCGCCTCGCCCGCACGCTGGGCCCCTGGCACGGCACGTGGATGTGGGTCGGAATGCTGGCCGCCCCGCCGCTGAGCCGATAGAGGCCCGGATGCGGCACGCCCCGTTCAGCCCAGCTCGCCCACCGGGATGTGCCCGACGTCTTCATAGATGTGAGTGGGCCGGTAGGGGTAGGTCTCGATCAGCTCTCGCGAGGTGACGCCGCTGAGGACGAGGATGGTCCGCATGCCCGCCTCGGTGCCCGCGATGATGTCCGTATCCATCCGGTCGCCGACCATGAACGTCGAGTCCGGGCTCGCCTGCAGCGCGTGCAACGCGGTCCACATCATCAGGGGATTCGGCTTGCCCACGAAATACGGCTTCTTGCCGGTCGCCAGCTCGATCGGTGCCACCAGGGCCCCGCAGGCGGGGGTGATCCCCTGCTCGGTCGGGCCGGTGACGTCGGGGTTGGTGGCGATGAATCTGGCCCCCTTGATGATCAGCCGGACGGCTCGCTCGATTTTCTCGTAATCATAGCTGCGGGTCTCGCCCACGACGACGTAATCCGGGTCGTGCTCGGTGAGGGTGAACCCCGCGCTGTAGAGGGCGTGGGTCAGCCCCGCGCCGCCGATGACGTACGCGGTGCCGCGCGGTTTCTGCCGTTTCAGGAAATCGGCGGTCGCCAGCGCGGAGGTGTGGAATGAGGACTCGGGGACCGCGATGCCCATCTGTTCGAGCTTGTGCTTCAGGTCGCGCGGGGTCCACTGGCTGTTATTGGTCAGGAAGAGGAACTTGTGGCCCCCTTCCTGGAGCTTCCGTACGAAGTCGAGGGCGCCGGGGATCAGGCGGCTGCCGTGGTAGATGACCCCGTCCATGTCGCACACGTAGCTCACCGGCATCGGGCGGACCTCCTGGAGGATGAGACGCCGCAGAAGACCATCCCAGCCCATGATATGATCGAACGGACCCGGCCACAACGCACGCCGTGGACTCGAGCACACAGCAGCGCGGAACCCATGAGCAACGAGAAACGAGAACGGAAGCTGCAGATCTCGCTCCGGACGGTGATGATCGCCTGCGCCCTGGTGGCGTTCTGCCTGGCCCCCGTGGGCTGGGTGGCGGGGGAGCGGCAGCGGATGCTACGGCTCCAGCACGAGATCCTGGCGGCACGCGAGGTGGCGATGGAGTCCGTCCATCGCGAACAGGAGGCCCGGCGGCAGCGTGAGGCCGAGGCGACGTCTTCCGTCCGGGACCTGAGGCGTGAGAATGAGACGCTCCGCAGCCGGGTCGAGGAGCTGGAGCGAGAGCTCAGGACGCTGAGGGGGCAGGCGGAGCGGTCTGCCGGTCCCGTACGGTGAGGGAGGCGGGGAGGCTTCCGCGGACTTCGCGCGTCTCTTCCAGGGATACCCGAGATAGAGTCCACTCCGCCCGGATGGACGGCACGCGGCGCGGCAGTACCGTCCCCGCGGCAGTCCCGACGAGCCTCGTGAGCCGACCGTTCGCGGACGAGAGGTGCGGGCTGCACCCGACCCGCGGTGCAGCCCGTGGAGTCTCCCCGCAATCGATCGGCCGATCAGGCGTCCAGCTTCTTGCCCCTCCGCAGGAGGAAGGCGTCCAGGTCGGCCTGGGTGTACCCGCCGTCGCCGTCGAAATCGAAGGCGGCGAGGAACGGGATCTGTTCCCGGTACGCCTTGCGGAACATGAAGTAGTCCGAGTTGTCCACGTCCCGGTCGCCGTCGAAGTCGCCGAAGAACCGGTAGAGGCTCTCGATCGCGTCGTCGTGCGCCGAGCCGTCGCCGTCGCCGTCCAGCGACTGGCCGGCCGAGTCGGTGATCCGGTCGGCCACGATGCGGAGCTGGTAGTTGCCGTCGGCCAGCGAGCCGCCGATGATGCCCGCGCCGGTGAAGGTGAGGGTCGCCACCGTCCGCCCGCCGACCTCGCTCGTACTGATCACCACCTGCTGCTCGACTCCGTTGCTGTCGGTGAGCACGAAGGCCCCGTCGCCGATCGTCACCGCCTCACTGAAGGTGACGGTCAACGAGGTCACCATCGAGCGCTGGGCCGATCCGTCATTCACCACGAAGCCGGCGACGGTGGGCAGCGCGTCCGGCACGCGGTCGTTATCCAGGTTGGTGACCGAGACGTCCGCCGGATCCAGCCCGCTGAAGGCCGGGTCGGTGCTCACCGCCGCGGCGGTGATGATGGAGTAGGCGACGTCGCCGTCGACGGCGTCATCGTCCACGCCCGTCACCGTGATCGTCTGCGGCACGTTCCAGTTGTCCGGCGTGAAGGTGACCGACGTGACGTCGATCGTCCCCTCCGCCGTGTTCGAGCTCGACAGCGCGATGGTGACCTCGGCGATCGGCTGGGAATCGAGGACGATGGTGAAACCGGCGGTGCCGCCGTCTTCCGAAGTGACCAGGCCGCTGGTCGGTGTGATCGTCACCGAGCCGGGCGCCCGTACGTTGACCGCGCCGTCGATGCCCGCGTCGGCGTCCGCGTCCGTGGGCGCCGGAGTCAGGGTCAGGGATCGCCCCAGGTCGTCGGTGACGCCGGTGACGGTATTGCCGATCGACTCCTTCAGGTTGATCGGCGAGATGCCGGTCGGGGCGTCCGCTCCGATCCTCAATCCGATGATGATGATCGAGCCGGTTGCCCCCTCCTCCAGGCTCTTGCCGATGCCCGTGCTCGAGGAGGTCGTGAGCTGGATGGTGCCCGCGACGGGGTCGACCACCGAGATCGGATCGTCGAACTTGTCGGGATCCGAGCTCACCAGGTCGCCGAGCGAGATGCTCTCGACGGTGAACCGCGACGGGTCGAAGCTGATCGCCAGGTCGAAGCCCGTCAGCACCAGGCCGCCCGGCTCCAGGGCCGTGAAGATCACGGGCACGAGGATGAGCTGCCCCCGGAGACCGACGACGTCCGACGGGATCGACAGAAGCGCATTCGGGGTGTGATCATCCACGTTGGTCGCGGAGACGTCGGCCGGGTCCAGGCCGTCATAGCCGGGATCCGCGCTCACCGCCGGGTCGGTGATGATCGAGTAGGCGACGCTCCCATCCTCGACCCCGTCGTCCACGCCGGTGACGGTGACGATCTGGGGTACGTTCCAGTTGTCGGCGGTGAACGTAAGCGAGGCGGGTCCGACGGTCCCCTCGGCCGTGTTCGAGCTGGACAGGGCGATGGTCACATCGGCGGTCGGTCGGCTGTCGAGCACCACGGTGAACGTGGCCTTGCCCCCGGTCTCGGTGGTGACCAACCCACTGGTCGGCACGACGGTGATGCCGGCCTTGTCGTCGTCCTCGTTGACAACCGAGATGTCGGCCGGGTCGAGGCCGTCGTAGTTCGCGTCGGCGCTCACCGCCGCCGCGGTGACCACCTGGTAGCCGATCGGGCCGTCGGCCACGAAGTCGTCGACGCCGGTGATCGTCACCGTCACGCCGTCCTTCCAGTTGTCAGCCGTGAGCGTCACCGACGCGTCGACCGTCCCCTCGGCGGTGTTCGAGCTGGACAGGGCGATGGTCACGTCGGCCGAGGGCCGGCTGGTAAGGCGGATCGTGAAGCTCGCCGTCCCTCCGGCTTCCGTCGTGTGCAGGTCCGCGGTCGGGGACACGATGATCCCCGCCTCGTCGTCGTCCTGGTTGGTGGCGGAGACATCCGCCGGATCCAGTCCGCTGTAGGTCGCGTCGGTACTCGCGGCCGGCCCCGCGAGGATGCTGTATGCCACGTCGCCGTCGATCACGTCATCGTCCACGCCGGTGACGGTCACGATCTGGGGCACGTCCCAGTTGTCGGGCGTGAAGGTCAGCGAGTCGGGGCCGGCGGTGCCTTCACCCGGGTCACTCGACGAGACCGGGATGACGACATCAGCCGTGGGCCGGCTGTTCAGCACGACGGTGAAGAAGGCCGTACCCCCGGCCTCGGTCGTCACCAGCCCGCTGGTCGGGCTGACGGTGACGCCGGCGGTGTCGTCGTCGAGGTTCGTCGCGGCGACGTCGGCCGGATCCAGGCCGTTGTAGTTCGGGTCGGAGCTCGCCGCCGCGTCGGTCAGGATCGTGGAGACGACGTCCCCATCGTCAACGAGGTCGTCAACGCCGGTGACGGTCACGGTCTGCGGGACGTTCCAGTTCTCCGGTGTGAAGACGACCGAGTCCGGACTGACACCCTCGGCCGTGTTCGCGGCTCGACAAGCGCGTCGACACGTTGCCGACGGGCTGGCTGTTGAGGACGACGGTGAAGCTGGCCGTCCCGCCGGCCTCCGTGGTCGTCAGGCCGCTGGTGGGACTGACGGTGACGCCGGCGGTGTCGTCATCGAGATTGGTGACCGACACGTCGTCGGCGTCGAAGCCGTTGTAGTTCGGATCGGCGCTGGTGGCCGGCCCGGCGACGATGGAATAGGCGACGTCGCCGTCGACCACGAAGTCATCGACGCCCGTCACGGTGACGGTCTGGGGCACGTCCCAGTTCTCCGGCGTGAACGTCAGCGAGCTCACGCCGATGGTGCCCTCGGAGGTGTCGTCGCTGGACAGCGGGATCGTGACGTCGCCCGTGGGCTGGGTGTTCAGCACGACGGTGAAGCTGGCCGCGCCCCCGGCCTCGGTGGTCGTCAGGCCCGCGGTCGGGCTGACGGTGATGCCCGGCGTGTCGTTGTCCTGGTTGACGGCGTCGACTTGCAGGCCGAGGCCGCCGTAGTTCGCATCAGTGCTGGTGACCGCGCCCAGGATGCTGTACTCCACTTCCCCGTCGCTCACGCTGTCATCGACGCCCGTCACCGTGACGGTCTGAGGCGTGTTCCAGTTGGCGGCGGTGAAGGTGAGGGAGGCGGGTCCGACGGTCCCCTCGGCCGTGTTCGAGCTGGACAGCGCGACGGTGACGTTGGCGGTGGGCTGGCTATTGAGCACCACCGTGAACGTGGCTGTCCCGCCGGCCTCGGTGGTCACCAGCCCGCTCGATGGAGTCGCCGTGATACCGGCCGTGTCGTTGTCCTCATTCGTTACGGAGACATCGGCGGGGTTAAGTCCGTTGTACTTCGCGTCGGGGCTGGTCGCCGCTGCGGTGACGATCGTGAAGGCGATGTCGCCGTCGTCCACCGCATCGTCGACGCCCGTCACGGTGACGGTCTGGGGGGTGTCCCAGTTGGCGGCGGTGAAGGTGAGGGAGATCGGGCTGACGGTCCCCTCGGCGGTGTTCGAGCTGGAGAGGGCGATGGTCACGTTGGCAGTGGGCTGGCTGTCGAGGACCACCGTGAACGTCGCCGTCCCGCCGGCCTCGGTGGTGACCAACCCGCTGGTGGGACTCACCGTGATCCCGGCGGTGTCGTCGTCGAGGTTCGTCGCGGCGACGTCGGCCGGATTCAGGCCATTGTAGTTCGCATCCGTACTCGTGGCCGCGGCGGTGACGATGGAGTAAGCGACGTCTCCATCGTCCACGAAGTCATCGACGCCCGTCACCGTGACGGTCTGCGGTATGTTCCAGTTCGCCGGCGTGAAGGTCAGGCTCGCGGGAGCGGCCGTGCCCTCGGTCGTGTCGCTGGACGACACCCCGATCGTGACGTTCGCGGTGGGCTGGCTGTCGAGGACGACGGTGAAGCTGGCCGTCCCGCCGGCCTCGGTGGTCGTCAGGCCGCTGGTCGGAGTGACGGTGACGCCCGCGGTGTCATCATCGAGGTTGGTGACGGAGACGTCGGCGAGTTCCAATCCGTTGTACTTCGCGTCGGAGCTGGTCGCCGCTGCGGTGACGATCGTGAAGGCGATGTCGCCGTCGTCGATGAAGTCGTCGACGCCGGTGACGGTGACGGTCTGCGGTGTGTCCCAGTTGTCGGCGGTGAAGGTGAGCGAGGCCGGGCCGACGGTCCCCTCCGACGTGTCGGAGCTGGAGAACGCGACGGTGACGTCGCCGGTGGGCTGGCTGTCGAGGACCACCGTGAACGTCGCCGTCCCGCCGGCCTCGGTCGTCGTCGAGTCCACTCGTCGGCGACGGTGACGCCGGCGGTGTCGTCATCGAGATTGGTGACCGACACGTCGTCGGCGTCCAGGCCGCTGTAGCCGGCGTCCGAGCTGGTGGCCGCGGCGGTGACGATCGTGTAAGCGACGTCGCCGTCGTCCACCGAGTCATCGACGCCGGTGACGGTGACGGTCTGCGGCACGTCCCAGTTGTCCGGGGTAAAGGTGAGGGAACCGAGGTCGATGATTCCCTCGGCGGTGTTCGAGCTGGAGAGGGCGATGGTCACGTCGCCGGTGGGCTGGCTGTCGAGGACCACCGTGAACGTCGCCGTTCCGCCGGCCTCGGTCGTCGTCAGTCCGCTGGTTGGGCTGACGGTGATCCCGGCGAGGCCGGCGACCACCACGGTGAGCCCGCCGTCGATGCTGTCGTCGGCGCCGTCGGTCGGAGGCGGGACGAGCGTCAGGGAGTCTCCGAGGGAGTTGGTGATTCCGGTCGAGGTGTTGCCGAGCTCGTCCCGCAGGTTGATCGAGCTGGCGCCGGCGGCCGCGTCGGCCTTGATCGTGAAGTCGATCAGGAACAGGTCGCCTTCCTGACCGGGGTCGAAGGTCTTGTCGTTGCCCGTGGAGCTGTTGGCGGTGATCTGGATCGTCCCGGCGGCGTTGTCGATCCGGGAGAGGAAGTCGAACTTGTCCGGATCGCCGCTGACCAGCGATCCCAGCCGCAGGTTCCCGACGGAGAACCTCGCCGGGTCGAACGTGATGCCGAGGTCGAAGCCGGAGACGCCGATCGGCGTGTCCTCGGTGACGAGCAGCCGCACGGGGACGGTGATGGTCTCCCCGCGCTGCCCGGTCAGGCCGCCCGGGATGTAGAGCCTCGGGTCCAGGCCGGTGATCGACGGGACGTTCGGCCCCTTCTCGGGGATGAAGTTGGTCGTCTGGCCGGTGATGAAGCGGCGGATCTGCGTGACGTCGGCGCTGTCGAGCGAGCCGCCGCCATTGATGTCGCCGACGGCGGGCGAGCGCGGGTCGGCCAGCTGGGCACCGACGAAGCCCGGGTCGATGTTGGTGATCACGCGGCGGAGCAGCGTCACGTCGCCGGAGTTGATCCTCGAGTCGCCGCTGACGTCGCCGATGTAGGCGGCCACGTGCAGGGCGTCGTCGGCGATGGCGGGCAGCGCCCCGATGCCCTCCTTGATGTCGATGTCGGTCAGGCGGATGATCTGCTTGGCCGTGTAAGGTGCGTCGTCGGGCACCTGTGCGGTCAGCCGGACGATGTCCACCGCGCCCGTGGTGAGGCCGGGGGCCGTGAAGCTGATCGTCGCCACGCCGGGCGTGGAGGTGTCGAGGGTCGCCGAGGATCCGGCGGGCAGCGCCGTGATCCCGGTGATGCTGAGCAGGGCCGGATCGTAGTTCAGCGTGATCGAGGCGCTCGTGACGCCCGCCCCGTTGGAGAGGTGGATCGGCAGGCCCGAGCCGTTGGCGGGGACGTTCACGGGTTGCGACCGGCCCCGGCCGAAGTCGGGGACGCTGACGACGATCACGTTCTCCGGGGGGGCCGACACCGTGAAGCTGGTCGTGTAATCGCCGCCCGGCACGTTGTCGAAATCGCCGTCGAGGGCCTCGCCGGTCGGGGTCACGAACCCGTTGGCGGCCGACCGGAGCGTGACCGTGTAGGTGTCCGGCGCGAGGACGCCGGAGGTCTTGATGAACGTCACCTTCGTGCCGTCGGCGGAGGGCACGAGCGAGCCGCGGACCGCGCCCGTGGCGGCGCCGACGACGGTGACGTCGGCCGGGCCGAGGTTCCCGGCGGCGTTGTCATACAGGTTGAGCTGGCCGAGGTCGATCGGCCCGGTCAGGTCGAGCACGAAGCCGCTGTCGGTCTCCTCGACCGACCCGACCCGCAGGGTGTCGGCCTCGACGGCCGTCGCCTTCAGGTTGTCGATCGCCCAGAATCCGCCGGCCGTGTCGCCGTCGGCCATGGCGAAGGTCACCACGACGCTCCCGGCCCCCGCGGGGTTCGAGAGCGGGATCGTGAGCGGCTCGTTCAGCGCCTCGGCATGGAAGTTCGGGCTCGCGGGGTCGGAGGACCACCGGAGGACCGTGACCGGCGCGTTGCCGTCATAGGACACGGTGATCTCCGCGGTCTGGTACGCGCCGGCCGAGCCGCCGGGCCGCCACGATGAGTCGAGCGTCAGGACGGCCGTGTTGGGTGCCACGCCGACCAGCGAGATCGGCCCGGTCGTCAGGCCGGAGCCGTACGGCCCGGAGTCGTGGGGCATGCCGTCCCACTGCTGGGGATCGACGACCGCCACCAGGTTGCGGGCGGCGTCGAAGGATTCCCGGCCCGCGGCGAGGCCCGCGGCCGCCGACCAGAAGTAGCGATTCATGAAGCTCCAGCCGCGGAACTCCGTGACGCCGCCGTCGGGCACGCCCGCCCGGTCGACGTCCCAGCCGTCGGGCCCGTCCGGGGTCCACGGACTGTCGAGCGGATTGCCCTCGTCCACCGAGGGGAAGAGCTCGGGCTGGAGGCTCTCGAAGTCCTCGCCGTAGAGCGTCGTGTCCCCGGACTGGATCGCCAGGTTATCGATCGCCCAGTACTCGCCGCCGACCGCGTCGCTCAGCTCGAACGTGAGCATCACGTTGGTCGCGCCCGCCGGGACGTCGAACGGCAGGGCGACGGCCTCGTTCGGGGCGGCGGGCTTGAGGTCCTGGCCCTGCGACCCCCAGTTCAGCAGCTCGACGGGCGCTTCACCATTGAACGAGGCATAGATCCTGGCGACCTGGTCCGCGGCGGGGACCCAGCTCGAATCGAAGCGGAGCGTGGCGGTCCCGCCCGCGGCCGCCGTGACGTCGATGCTCGGCGAGGTGATGGTCGTCTCGAAGCTCCCCGCGCCTCCCCACCGCTCGGGGTCGACGATCGCGACGACGCCCCGGCCCCTGGAGAAATCCGCCCGCTGGCCGCCGCCGACGCTGGCCCACCACTCGACCCGGCCGAAGGCCCAGCCCTGCCAGTCAATCTTGCCGTCGTCCGATACCCCGCCGATGTCGTAGGTCCAGCCGGACGGGGCCGCCCCGGTCCAGACGTTGGCGAAGGGGTTGGCGACATCGACTTCCTGCTGGGTGTCCAGGGCGTCGAAGTTCTCGTCGAGGATCGTGATCGTCGTCAGCAGCTGCCGAGGCTCGAGCAGGTCCACGACGGGCCGTCGCTGGAGGCGGGAACGGCGGGACAGCGAGGCACGGCGCCGGAGTTGGGAGAGTCGTGCTGAAAAGTTCATGAAGTCAATCCCCGGATGTTGAGTCGGCAGTGAGGGCCCGGCGCGACCATGTCGCGAATCATGCCCGCTTCCATTCGGGCCTCTCGCCGGACCTTTGGGAGAAGATGGTTACGCGGCCAGCCCCGTGATTGACCCCGGCCCCACAACGCCGGATCGGAGAGGCAGAGAACGACGATGAGCAAAAAGCCTAGCAATCGGCACGCAGCCTGTCAAAAGAACAGTCCCCTGATGGATCATGTTGGTCATGTCGATACGACCGGGATCTTTTGCTCCTAAATAAGAATCCTGCGTGTCGTTTCATCCGCGACCGGTGCGGCCGCTCGGAAGGCGCATCGGGGGCCCCGGAGCCCTCGCCGGGACGGTCGCATGCCGGCGTCGGGCCGCATTTCCGAGGATGGCCGGGCCGCGGTCGCCGGCGACGAGGCTAGTACTGGTCTCCACTCACGACCTCGGCGCCCCGGATGGTCCCGAGCGAGCGGAAGACCGCCGCGTCGATGGTCTCCCTGATGAACCGGACCGAGCCGTCCACCAGGAGGAAATTGGCCCCGCCGGGGTGGGCGCTGCTGTAGGACATCTCGTACTGGGCCCAGGCCCTGTTCCGGGCGGGGACCTCCGGGTGATTGATGGGGATCGCCGTCGAGCCGAAGACCTCCGACATGTCGCGCAGGACGTCCGGATCGTCCCCGCCGATCGGCCAGTGGTCCTTCTGCGCGCGAAGCCCCCGGGAGGAGAGGCGGCCATTGTACCGGTCCTCGGCCACTTCGAGCGTCCCCGGGATCGGATCGGGGAGGGCTTCCCCGATCGCCACCGTCCCGCCGGTGCCGTCGGTGATCTCCTTCATCTGCCTCGCGAGCTTCGTCCGGAAGAAGCCGTCGGCCGTCTGGCCGTTGACGGTCAGCGTCCCCATGAACATCGCCCGCTGCGTCTCGTCCTCGCTCAGTTTCCCGCTGGCCCGGTCCACCCAGTCGGCCGTGATGCTGCCCGAGCAGTTGCCGAGGTAGGTCCCCGGGACCCGCCTGGTCACCGTCCAGCCGTCCGTGGAGACATCAAGGACATGTTCGGGAACCGATGCCGAGGGGCATCGGAACACGCCCATGACGGTCTCCTGCGCCGCGATGTTCCGGTCGGTGGGGTCGCCCGAGGTGATCGTGGCGTCGGGCCTGCCCGCCCCGGGCCACGCCCACTGGTCTCCGTCGCAGTACGGGCTGACCGCGTCGAAGACCGCCTGCTGCTCGACGTAGGGCAGCAGGAAGTACCCCCAGGTCGCCCCGCGCCCCTGGCGTCCGCTGGATTCGGAGCCTCCCCGCGGGCAGGCCGCGTCCTTGATGGCCCCGACCGGGAAATGCTGGTTGGGGAGCAGGAAGTTGTGGAGGGCCAGGCCGAGCTGCTTCAGGTTGTTCGCGCACTGGATCCGGCGGGCCGCCTCTCGGGCCGACTGGACCGCGGGCAGCAGGAACGCGATGAGCACCGCGATGATCGCGATCACGACCAGAAGCTCGATCAGCGTGAACCCCCCGCGGGCGACACCGCCCCGACCAGGCCTGTGACTTCGAGCCGTCACGTTCGTCCCCCCGTCTCTGCTGCCCTTGCGCCACCCCCGGCCTTCCCGGGACGCCGGAGACTTCGTCCTGACCCGGACCCGGAACGCGTCGTCGTCCGGCGTGCCTTCCACCGTGCAGGGCGTGGTCCGAGAGCGAAGGGACCGAGCGACGACACCTGCCCGGCTCCCGGCCACTCTCGCGACCGCACCTCGTCAAACCCAATCGGAATAATGCAAATTGTTTTCGATCATGGCCTGAAATGCAATTAAAGTCCATATGCGTTTCATGAAAACCGTTCTGGACCGTCGCCCCGGGCTTTGGGGATGCAGAGCGGCTCACTTCCGCAAAGGAAAACAGCGACTTTCGGGACGATCCGGCTCGGGGATCGAGCGATGGTTTCTTCATGGACGATCGGCCCGGCGACGGCAAGTGGCATCCGACCTGGAGGGCGGGTAGCTTATTCAGCCGGTGTTAAACATCGTCATCCCGAGTCATGCGTGGCGGGAGCATCGGACCCATGAATCTCCTCTGGTGGGGCCTGACCGGGTTGTTGGCGGCAGTAGCCGGGTTCGACGGGGGGGCCCCCGGAGGCAACCCGAAAGGCGCGAAACCGCTCATCCTGCACACCCGGCATCGCGAGCCGGTCCCCGCGTTAAACGGGGAGTTCGCGGCCCGGGAGAAGGAGGAGCACTGGGATCCCGGGCGCAGCGCGCTGATCATCTGCGATATGTGGGACCAGCACTGGTGCAAGGGGGCGACGCGCCGGGTCGTCGAACTGGCCCCGGCGATCGATCGCGCGGTGAAGGCCGCCCGGGAGCGTGGCGTCCTGATCATCCACGCGCCGTCGAGTTGCATGGAGGCCTACAAGGATCATCCCGCTCGGAAGCGTGCCCAGGCGGCTCCGAAGGCCGCGAACCTGCCCGGCGACATCGACGGCTGGTGTCGCCGGATCCCGGCCGAGGAGAGCGGGACTTATCCGATCGATCAGGAAGACGGCGGCTGCGACGACGGGCCCAGGTGCCCGGGCGGCTCCCCCTGGCGTTCCCAGATCGCCGCCATCGAGATCCGCGACGAGGACGCGATCAGCGACTCGGGCGTGGAGATCTGGAACCTGCTCGAGAGCCGCGGCATTGACCGGGTGTTCCTCGTCGGTGTCCACACGAACATGTGCGTCCTCGGGCGGCCCTTCGGCCTGCGGCAGCTGGCACGGCACGGCAAGCACGTCGTGCTCGTCCGCGACCTGACGGACACGATGTACAACTCCCGGAGCTGGCCCTACGTCAGCCACTTCGAGGGGACCAGCCGGATCGTCGAGCACATTGAGAAGCATGTCTCCCCGACGATCCTCTCCACCGACCTCACCGGCCAGCCCGAGTTTCGATTCAGGCCGGAAACGCCCCGTCGCCCCCGGGCCGTCTTCCTGATCGGCGACGACGAGTACCGCACCGAGAAGACGCTCCCGGCCTTCGCCGAACGGGAGCTCGAGCCGCTGGGGATTCGCTGCACCCTCGCGATCGCCGACCCGAAGACGCCCCACGACTTCCCCGGGGCCGAGGCGCTCAGGGATGCGGACCTCCTGCTCGTGAGCGTGCGCCGGCGGGCCCCGACGGAAGCTCAAATGAAGCTCATCCGCGACCATGTGGCCTCGGGGAAGCCGGTCGTGGGCATCCGGACGGCCAGCCACGCGTTCGACACCCGCGGCAAGGCGCCGGCGGGACATGCCGAATGGCCCGGCTTCGCCCCCGAAGTGCTCGGCGGCCACTACACGGGACACCACGACAACGACCTCAAGCCGAGGGTCACGCTCGCCAGGGGCGCCGAGGGACATCCCGTCCTCGAGGGCGTGACCACCGCGCCGATCACCGGCCGGGGTCGCTCTACAAGACCAGCCCGCTGGCCGCCTCGGCCCGGCCCTGCTGTGGGCGAGGTCTCAGCCATCCCGCCGAGCCGGTCGCCTGGGTCAACGTCGTGGGGCCGTCGCGGAGTCTTCTACACGTCGCTCGGCCATCCCGGCGACTTCGAGAATCCCTCGTTCCGCCGGCTCCTCAGGAATGCCGTGTTCTGGGCCCTGAACCGGCAGCCTTCGTGGGCAAGGCGGACGAATCCACTCGCCTCGGCCGAGCCGACAGCCCCGCCGGCCTCCTCGTCCCGACGTCCGCTGGCTCCCCGGGGAGGCCCTTCGGCGGCTCCACGTCCCGGACGACCTGAAGCTCGACCTCGTCCTGAGCGAACCTGTGGTCCAGCAGCCGGTGAGCCTGAGCTTCGACGACGCGGGCGGCTCTGGGTCGTCCAGTACCTCCAGTACCCGTTTCCCGCCGGGCTCCGGATGCTCAGCCGCGACGGCGTCTGGCGGGCCGTGTACGACAGGGTGCCACCACCTCCGCCCCATCATTTCCGCGGGCGTGACAAGATCACCATCCACGAAGATAGCGACGGTGACGGCCGCTTCGACCGGCACAAGACGTTCGTCGACGGGCTGAACATCGCCACGTCGGTCCTCCGCGGCCGGGGCGGCGTCTGGGTGCTCAATCCCCCCTACCTGCTCTTCTATCCCGACCGCGACGGCAACGACGTCCCGGATGGCGACCCGGAGGTGCACCTTCAGGGCTTCGGCCTGGAAGACACGCACTCGGTCGTGAACAGCCTGCGATGGGGCCCGGACGGCTGGATCTACGCGGCGCAGGGCTCGACCGTCACCGGCCATGTCACCCGGCCCGGCCTCGACGACGGCAAGGAGCCGGTCCACACGATGGGCCAGTTGATCTGGCGGTACCACCCCGAAACGCGGCGCTACGAGGTGTTCGCGGAGGGAGGGGGCAACGCCTTCGGCGTCGAGATCGATTCCCGCGGCCGGATCTTCTCCGGGCACAACGGCAGCGGAGACACCCGGGGCTTCCATTATGTTCAGGGCTACTACCAGAAGGGCTTCGACAAGCACGGCCCGCTCTCGAACCCGTATGCCTTCGGCTACTTCCCGGCGATGAAGCACAACCGCGTCCCGCGGTTCACCCATACCTTCGTGATCGACGAGGGCGGTGCCTTCCCCGACCGCTACCGGGGCGTCCTGTTCGGCGTGGCCCCGCTGCTCAACCACGTGGTGACGAGCGCGGTCGAGCCCGATGGATCGTCGGTGCGTACCCGCGACATCGGCCATGCCGTGACCAGCGACGACCCGTGGTTCCGTCCCGTCGACATCACGCTCGGCCCCGACGGGGCGCTCTACATCGCCGACTGGTACGATCGCCAGGTGAACCACTATCGCAACCACGAGGGCCAGATCGATCCCGGCTCGGGCCGGATCTACCGGCTCGCCGCGAACGGGCAGCGGCCCTCTCGGATGCCCGACCTGAGCGTGCTCTCGTCGTCCGAGCTCCTGGATCGGCTGCAATCGCCGAACCGGACGATCCGACAGACCGCGTTGCGGATGATCGCGGATCGCAAGGACCGATCGCTCGTCCCCCGCCTCGAGCAGAGGCTCAGAGATCGCGAGGCTTCGAACGCCCTCGAGTCGCTCTGGGCGCTGAATCTCGTCGCCGGGCTCGACGACTCGACGGCAATGGCCATGCTGCATCATGCCGATCCCGACGTCCGGCTCTGGACCGTGCGGCTGGCCTGCGACCGCGGCCAGGTCTCGCCGGCCCTGGCCGCCAGGCTCGCCCGCCTGGCGAGCCTCGAGACGTCCGTGGAGGTGCGCAGCCAGCTCGCCTGCTCGGCACGCCGGCTGCCGACGAAGGACTCGTTACCGATCCTGGCCGCGCTCCTGGCCCGCCAGGAGGACGCTCGGGACATCCATATCCCGCTGTTGCTCTGGTGGGCCGTCGAGGCGAAGGTCGGCACCGATCCGGATGCGGTCCTCCGCCTCTTCGAGGACCGCGTGTTTTGGGACCTGCCGACGGTCTCCGGCACCATCGCCGAGCGGCTGATGCGGCGGTTCGCCGCGGCGGGAAGCCGCAAGGACCTGGAGCGTTGCGCGCGGCTGATCTCCCTGGCGCCTCGCGAGGCTCACACTCGGATCCTGCTCTCCGGCTTCGAGGCGGCGTTCGCGGGCCGCTCGCTCTCGGGGATTCCGGACACGCTCGCCGAGGCCCTGGCGAAGTACAGCGGAGAATCGCTCACCATCGGCCTGCGACAGGGCAAGCCGGCGGCGGTCGCCGAGGCGCTCGAGATCCTCCGCAACGAGCAGGGCGACAGGTCCAAGCAGCTCCGTCTACTCCAGCTCCTCGGCGAGGTGCGGGTGCCGGGGGCCGTGGCCGTCTTGCTGCCGATCGCCTGCGGCTCGCCGGACAACGCGCTGCGGGCCGCGGCGCTGGGGGCGCTGGCGAACTACGACGATCCGTCGATCCCGGCCGCGGTGCTCAGGCCGTTGCCCGATCTCTCGGAGGATCTCCTGGCCGCCGCCCAGGGACTGCTCGTCTCGCGGAAGCCGTCGGCTCTGCTGCTCCTGGAGGCGATCGACGCCCGCCAGGTCGAGGCGAGGACCATCCCCCGCGAGATCGCCGAGCGGTTCCTGCTCTACAAGGACGCGCGGATCAAGGAGATGGTCGCGCGCCACTTCTCGACGCTGAAGCCGTCGACGCCGGCCGAGCTCCAGTCCCAGATCGTCCGGCTGGCCGGCGTGGTCCGGTCCGGCCCCGGAGTCCCCAAGCCGGGCCGGCAGCTCTTCCTGGACCAGTGTTCCCGCTGCCACACCCTCTTCGGCAAGGGGGGCAAGGTCGGTCCCGACCTGACGACCTATCGCCGCGACGACCTGGAGACCATGCTCCTGAACATCGTGAATCCGAGCGCCGAGGTTCGCGAGGGCTACGGCTGCCAGGTGGTCGCCACAGCCGACGGCCGCACCCTGACGGGCATCCTTGTCGAGCAGGACAGGAACGTGGTCGTCCTGCGGGGCAGCGACGGCAAGGACCTCACGCTTTCGCGCTCGACGATCGAGGAGATCAGCCCTTCGCGGTCCTCGATCATGCCCGAGGGACTCCTCAAGGACCTGACCGAGCAGCAGGTGCGCGACCTCTTCGCGTACCTGCGGAGCACCCAGCCTCTGATCGATTGAGCGGGGGATGACCTCGTGATGATTCGAGCAATGATGGGGTGTCGGCCGCCGCTCACAGCGGCGGCGGTCCTCCTGTGGGCCCTGGGGATGCACTCGCCCGAGGGTCGGGGCGTCGGCCAGGAGCCCCGGACCGTCAGCGCCTCTCCCGGCCGCCGCCTGGCGCTGGCCTACGATTGGCCGCTGCCGGACTCGGTGAGCAAGGCGATTGCGGAAGTGAAGGTGCTCGACCGCGACACGGGGGCCTCGATCCCCCAGCC
Source organism: Isosphaeraceae bacterium (assembly GCA_046349995.1). GTDB lineage: Bacteria > Planctomycetota > Planctomycetia > Isosphaerales > Isosphaeraceae > Aquisphaera. The sequence continues at coordinate 17,004 of JAXMBE010000014.1, forward strand.
CGAGGTGCGGGTCAAGAACATGACGGACCTCAAGTTCCGGTCCTTCCAGGGGGACGACCAGGGCGTCCTCCGGTTCGTGTACCCCTTCGTGGACGCCCCTCAGGCGAGCGTTGAAGTCCACAAGGAAGGATACGTCCCCCAGCTCGCGAGCTGGGGATTCGATCCCAATGGGCCTGGGCAGGAGCCGCCGCCACGCCAGCTCACGATCCGCCTGCGACGGGGCAGGCGAATCGGCGGACGGGTGACGGATGAGCACGGACGTCCGATCGAGGGCGTCACGGTGGTCGTCAGTGTCGACAAGTCCGATCGCGACGATCGCCTGTCGGGGGACCGCGGCCAGGAGATCTTCTATCAGGTCCCCTTCCGGACGGGCCGCGACGGCCGGTGGCAGACCCAGAGTTGTCCCGCCGGCGCCCGGGAGCTCAGCCTCCAGCTCATCCACCCGGATTTCATCTCCGGGGGCAGCCATAGCGTCGGGGGGCCCGGACTCCGCCGGCCGCCCGTCGAGACGCTGTTCGACGGGAGCGACATCGAGGTCATGGCCAAGGGTGTGCGGCTGGAGGGGCGCGTTGTTGATGCCAACGGCAAACCGGTCCCGGGCGCTCAGGTCATCGAATCCACCTCGGGCCATACGGAATACAGATACCTTCGCGGCGCGACCAGCGGCGAGGATGGCCGTTTCCACCTCCATTGCCACTGGGATGAGGTTGTCCAGTTGACGGCCGAGGTCAGGGGCTTTGCGCCGTTCACCGTCCGGACCGTGGCCAGGCCGGACTCAGGGCCGGTCGAGATCCGGCTCGACCGGGGCCAGATCCTCCGCGGCAAGCTCGTCGATCCGCAGGGCAAGCCGCTAGCCGGGGCGTTCGTCGTCCACATCACCGATCGCAAGAGCCCCTTCTTTCTCCAGAGGTACACCGACTCGCGTGGGGAGTTTGTCTGGGAGGATGCACCCGGTGCTCCGGTGGCGTTGGCGGTCGCGAAACGGGGCTATGTAGGGCAGAAGGACGTCCCGTTCGAGAGCGGTGGGAAGATAAATGTCGTCACGCTGGAGGCGCTGCCCAGGAGTCGGAACGTCCTGGCCCGCTGATCCCGCGATGCGTACCTTGGCCGCTACGATTCGATCGGCAGGCCGCGGACGAGATCGACGACGCGGCGGACCTTCGCCGGCTCCACGCCGGGCCAGGACAACTCCGAGCCGTCGGCCGGGGCGGCCTCCATCGCGCTGGAGACCGTGCGGGCGACGGCCGAGCCGAGGTGGATCTCGCGGGTGCCGGTCTCCGCGACGATCCGCGGCAGGTTCTCCAGCGTCAGCCGGCCTCCGACCAGGATCGCGATCCGGCCGGCCGAGCGCCGGACCAATTGATGGAGGACGTCGGTCCCCTCCTCGGCCGTGGGCCGGCACCCCGAGGTGAGGACGCGATCGACCCCCAGCGCGATCAAGGTCTCCAGGGCCTCTTCCGGTTCGGGCACCTGGTCGAACGCCTTGTGGAAGGTGACGCTCATCGGCCGGGCCCGCTCGACGAGCGAGGCGACCGTTACCGCATCGATCCGCGCGTCCCGGCGGAGCACGCCGAGGACCACACCCGCCGCGCCGAGCGTCCGGGCCATGTCGATATCCCGTCGCATCGCCGACAGCTCGCTGTCCGACGGGAGGAAGTCTCCGGCCCGCGGACGGATGAGCACGTGGACCGGGACCGACAACCTCGCGCAGGCCTCGGCGATGGTCCCCGCGCTCGGGGTGGTCCCCCCGACCGCGAGGTTGTCGCAGAGCTCGATCCGATCGGCACCGCCGCGGGCGGCGTCGAGCGCCGAGTCGAGGTCAGCCACGCAGATCTCCACCGTGATCGCACGCGTCATTCGTGGCAAGGCTCCCGATCATTCCCGTGGCCGCGGGGGCTCCCTTGACGGCTAGCCAGCGAGGACCCGGGGAGGTATGATCCAAGCGGTGTTCAACAAAAGTCGGACATTGTCGGCCTTCGTTTCGCGGAAGGGTTCGCTTGCCTGACCCTCATCACCCGACCAGCCGGGAACAATCGCGTGATGCCGAACTCGGCCGCCGGTCCGTGATCCGGGCCGGGGCCGTCGGCCTGTTCAGCCTCGGGGTCGGCGATCTGACGGCGATTCGCGTGCTGGGCGGGTCCACTCGGGACCGGCGGCCGTCCTCCGGCTCGGCGAAGTCGGTGATCTACATCTTCCTCTCCGGGGGATTGTCGCAGCTCGACAGCTTCGACCTCAAGCCGTCGGCGCCCGCGGAGATCCGCGGCGAGTTCCGGCCAATCGCCACGCGAACGCCGGGGCTCTCGATCTGCGAGCATCTCCCGAAGCTGGCGCAGCGGAGTCCGCTCTGGTCGCTCGTGCGATCGCTCACCCATTCGTCGAACGACCATTCGGCGGGGCACCAGATCATGCTCTCGGGCCGGTCCGACCTGCCGCCGGGCTTCGACCCGGGGAAGCCCCGGCCCTCGGACTGGCCGTCGATCGCCGCGATCGCCGGGGCCCTGGCGGCGCCGAGGAACAACCTGCCCCCGGCTGCGGTGCTGCCCGAGAAGCTGGTCCACACCACGGGCCGGGTCATCCCGGGCCAGTTCGCCGGTGAGATGGGGGCGGGGCACGATCCCTGGTTCATCGAGGTCTCTCCGTTCTCCGCGCAGACCTATGGTGCCTATCCGGCCTACGAGTTCGATCACCAGCAGCGACCGCTGCTCGGCGGCCGGCCGAAGTCGTTCCTTCCGCCGAGCCTGAGCAATCCGGAGGGCCTGGCGCAGTCGCGGCTGGCGGGACGCCTGGAGCTGCTGGCGTGCCTGGAAGGGGACGCCGGCGCTCCCGAGCGATCCGGCGTCGCGACGTCCTACGAGCAACGGCGTCAGGGGGCGATCTCGCTTCTGACCGACCGGCAGATGCTCCGGGCCCTGGACGTCGTCAACGCCGAGCCGGGGGAGCTGGATCGCTACGGTCGGCACTCATTCGGCTGGTCGCTCCTGATGGCCCGCCGGCTGGTCGCGGCGGGGGTCCGGCTGGTGCAGGTGAACCTCGGCAATGACGAGACCTGGGACAATCACGGGAACATCTTCCCCCACCTGAAGGAGAAGCTGTTCCCGCCCACCGACCAGGCCGTCTCGGCGCTGCTGGATGACCTGCACGCGAGCGGCGAGCTGGAGACGACGCTGGTGGTCATCGCCGGCGAGTTCGGGCGAACCCCTCGGATCTCGACGCTGCCCCAGCATTACAAGCTGCCGGGGCGCGATCACTGGGGCAAGGTCCAGACCGTGCTCTTCGCCGGAGGAGGGGTCCAGGGAGGGCGGGTCGTGGGCTCCTCCGACAAGATCGGCGGGTTCCCGAACGCGGAGCCCCAGACGCCGGAGGGCCTCGCCGCGACGATCTACCGGGCCCTCGGGATCCCGCAGGAGGCCGCCTGGCACGATGCCCAGGGGCGGCCCCATTACGTCTATCGCGACGATCCGATCGCGGGGCTTTTCTAGCGGCCTGACGGGGGCGCGCCACGAGTAGCGGCGGCTCTCCCGGTGCGGTATCCTCAAGCTCATCCGAGTGGACCGGGCCACCCCGGGCCCACAGAGACTCTCGCCGGCCCTTACTCTGGAGAACCTGCCGTGACTGAGCGACCTGATCCGAGCCCTGCGGGCGCTTCGAGGCGTGACTTCCTGAGGACGACGACCGCGGCCGGGACCGCCGCGCTCTCGAGCGGGCTGGTGGTGCCGATGGTCCACGCGGCGGGCAGCGGCGCGATCAAGCTCGGGCTGGTGGGCTGCGGCGGCCGCGGCACCGGCGCCGCGGAGCAGGCGCTCACCGCCGACAGCGGCACGCAGCTCTTCGCCGTGGCCGACGCGTTCCAGGATCGGCTGGAGGACAGCCTCTCGGCCATCAAGGCCTCGAAGGTCGGGGCCCGGGTCGACGTGCCCAGGGACCGGCAGTACAGCGGCTTCGACGGATTCCGGCACGTCATCGACCAGGTGGACCTCGTCCTGCTCACGACGCCGCCCCACTTCCGGCCGATGCACCTGGCCTACGCCGTCGAGAAGGGCGTCAACACCTTCGTCGAGAAGCCGATGGCCGTCGACGGGCCGGGCCTCCGCAAGTTCATCCAGGCCTGCAAGGACGCCAAGGCCAAGAACCTGTCGCTGGTCAACGGGTTCTGCTGGCGGTACGACGGCCCCCGCCGCGAGACGATGAAGCAGGTCTTCGACGGCAAGATCGGCAAGGTCACCGCCATCGAGACGACCTACAACTCGCAGGGCGTCTGGGACCCCCGCAAGACCCGCGAGCAGTGCAGCTCGGACATGGAGTACCAGATGCGCAACTGGTACTACTACTGCTGGCTCTCGGGCGACCACATCGTCGAGCAGGCGGTGCACGGCATCGACACCATGAACTGGGTCATGGGCGACAAGCTCCCCGTCCGCTGCTGGGGCGTGGGCGGCCGCCAGTCCCGGACCGATCCGAAATATGGAAACATATTCGATCATTTCTCTGTCGTCTACGAGTATCCCGACGACGTCCGCGGATACCACCATTGCCGGCACTGGGTGAACACGCCGAACCAGGTGAAGGACTACATCCTGGGCAGCAAGGGCATGGCCGACGTGTTCGGGAACTCGATCAGCGGCGAGAACAAGTGGCGATACCGGAGCACCCGGGCCCGCACCGGGCAGGCCGGCGAGCGGCGCGACATGTACCAGATCGAGCACGACGAGATGTTCGCGGCGATCCGCGCCGGCAAGCCGGTGAACAACGGCGAGCAGGCCGCGATCAGCACCCTGCTGGCGATCATGGGGCGCGAGGCCGCCTACACGGGGCAGACCATCACGCCCGAGCAGGTGCTCCAGTCCAAGCAGGATCTCAGCCCGGCGAAGTACGAATTCGGCCCCAATCCCGTCCCGCCGGTCCCCGTCCCGGGCTTCACGAAGTTCTCCTGAGACGCTCGCCGAGACGGCGGCGCATTTCCAGGCCGTGATGCCCTCCGGAGGATCACCGGAGTCCCCCCGGAACCCCCCTTTCTTGAGGGGGGTTCCTCTCTCCCCCCGCCGCTGACGGACTCACCCATTCGCCGGGAGTGCCGCCCGTTCCGCCGTCGAGGCGACCATCGGAGGCAGTGCGGGGATCAGCCCGACTGCTCCTGGATCTTGCGCACGATGTCCGTCGTGCTGAGCCCCTCGAGCCTGGGGCAGATGGCGACCCGGCCCCCGAAGGACTCGACGACCTCTCGCCCGACCACCGTCTCGGGCGTGTAGTCGCCCCCCTTGACGAGGACGTCGGGGCGGATGGCCTCGATCAGGCTCATCGGCGTGTCCTCGTCGAACAGGACGACCAGGTCGATGAAGGGATAGAGCGAAAGCATGTACGCCCGCTGATCCTCGGAGACGAAGGGGCGGGACGGCCCCTTGAACCGGCGCACCGAGGCGTCGGTGTTGAGCCCCAGGATCAGGAAATCGCCCTGGTTGCGGGCGAACTGGAGGAGATAGGCGTGGCCGTAGTGCAGGATATCGAAGCAGCCGTTGGTGAAGACGACCTTGCCGCCGGCCTGCTTGATCTCTCCGGCCTTCTGGCGGGCGGAGGCGGCATCGACGACCTTGGAGCTCCAGTCGGCGGTCTCGCTGCGCAGCTCGGCGAGGAGGTGGCCCGGCGACAGGGCACCGACGCCGAGCTGGCGGACCACGGCGCGGCCGGCGAGGTTCGCCAGCGCGCAGGCCTCGGCCATGTCGATCCCGACGGCCAGCGCGATGGCGAGGCTGGCCGCGACGGCGTCCCCGGCGCCGGTCACGTCGTAGACCGCGACGGGCACGGTCGGCACGTGCGTGTGCGAGATCGGGCCGTCCCGGGCCCCGCGGCGGAAGAGCGAGATCCCGTCGGCCTCGCGGGTTACGGCCAGGGCCGCCCCGGACTGCTCGACCAGGCGATGGGCGGCCGCCTCCAGGCTCGCCAGGTCGGTGATCGGCAGCTCCGCGGCGAGCGCGGCCTCCTTCAGGTTCGGCGTCAGGACGGTCGTGCCGGCATAGCGGCGATAGTCGCGGCCCGTCGGGTCGACCACGATCGGGGCCCCGCTCCGCCTCGCCCCGTCGATCGCGGCGGCGATCACCTCGGGGCAGAGGACGCCCTTGCCGTAATCTTCGAGGATCACCGCGTCGGCCTCGGCCGCGGCGGCCCGCGCGGCCTCGGCGAGCCGGTCCCGGACCGCCCCCGTGGGCTTCGCCCTGCGCTCGCGGTCGACCCGCAGCAGTTGCTGGTTGTGGGCGATGAACCGGGTCTTGATCGTCGTCGAGCGATCCGGGTCGGAGACCAGTCCGTCGCGGACGTCAGGGTGGGCCGCCAGCAGGCCTTTCAGGTCCGAGGCGGCCCGATCGCCGCCGACCAGCCCGACCATGTGGACGCGCGACTCCAGGCCGACGACCTTCATGGCGACGTTTGCGGCGCCGCCGGGCATCTGGAACTCGTCCGTCACGTCCAGCACCTGGATCGGCGCCTCGGGGCTGAGGCGATCGGCGTTACCCTTCACGTAATGGTCGAGCATCACGTCGCCGATCACGGCGACCCGGCAGGGCTTGAGCCCCCGGATCAACTGCTCGAGCCTGAGACTCGCCGGGCTCATCAGCTCACCGCCTCCCTGTCCGCCTGTTCCGCGAGCAGCCTCACGCCCTCCTCGAGCGTCCTGAACGGCTCCGTGTAGCCCGCCTCGCGCAGCCTCGTGATGTCGGACTCCGTGAAGCTCTGGTACTTGCCGCGGAGCGAATCGGGGGCAGGATGTACTCGACCTCTCCCCTGCCCAGGAGGCCGATCACGGCCCGGGCGATGTCGTTGAAGCTGCGGCTGGCCCCCGTCCCCACGTTGAAGATCCCTCGCCGCGACGGCCCGAGCGCGAAGAACAGGTTGATCGCGACCGCGTCCCCGACGAACACGAAGTCCCGCCGCTGATCGCCGTCGGCATAGCCGTCGGTGCCCTCGAAGAGCCTGGTCCGGCCCGTCGCCTTCACCTGGTGGTAGATCTGCCAGACCATCGAGGCCATGCGGCCCTTCTGGCCTTCCCGCGGGCCGTAGACGTTGAAGTAGCGCAGGCCCACCACGGTCGTGGCCAGCTTCGGCATCAGCCGCCGCACGTAGTTGTCGAAGAGCAGCTTGGAGTACGCGTAGACGTTCAGCGGTCCCTCGTGCTCGGGCGTCTCGGAGCACTTGCGGGACATCCCGTAGACCGAGGCGCTGGAGGCGTACACCATCGGCACCCGGCGATCCAGCGCCCAGTGCAGCAACTCCTTCGAGTACGTGAAGTTGTTGTCCAGCATGTACCGGCCGTCCGACTCGGTCGTGTCGGCGCAGGCACCCTGGTGCAGGACCGCCGTCGGCTGGAGCCCGGGGGCGCCGCGGCGGAGGAACTCCCGGAACTCGGCGCGATCCATGTAGTCCGCGATCGCGCAGTCGCGGAGGTTGCGGAACTTGTCGCCGTTGGTCAGGTCGTCGACCGCGATGACGTCGTGGATGCCGCGTTCGTTGAGGGCACGAACCAGGTTACTGCCGACGAAGCCGCCGGCGCCGGTCACGATGTACATGGACGATTCACTCTCACCGCCGAGATTCTCCGGCCCGGCGGATCCATCCGCACCGGGCATCCCTGCCTGGCGCCTCGGCACCGGGCGATCGGGCATCGATCATACTACGGCCGGCACTTGCCGTCATCATCACCCGGCGGGTGAGTCACCGGCCTGAACCGCGGGAAGGCCGGCTTCTGGAGAAGCCCTCCCGGACAAGGGCACGACGTTTGCTGGCATCCTCGCATCACCCCGGAAGACGACGGAGGGCCGCGGGGCAGGGGAATCGGCCCGGTTTGCCCGGAGTTCTTGCGGAGCCGCCCGGTGACATTCCTCGAGACGCTCGATCAGCACCTTCGATCCATCCGCGAACGGAACCTCGATGGCCTCATCGCGACGCTCCCCGATCGGGACGACGACCTGCTCCTGATCATGTCGAACGGGAAGCTCGTGCGGAGCGTCCGGACCTTCATCGAGCTGCACCGCGACTGGTTCGCGTCGCCGACCTGGACGCTCTCCGCCGAGCAGGTTTCCGCGACCGAGACGCCGGACCTGGGAATCGCCGTCCTCAGGCTCGCCTACCACGACGAGCCGCCGGGAGCCGCTCCCGTGGATGAGTCCAGCCTGCTCACCCTGGTCTTTGCCCGGCGCGATTCACGATGGGTCATGATCCAGGATCAGAATACCCCGATCAGGCAACGGTCCGCATGAGAGTGCGCGCGGACCGGGTCCCTCGGGAGGGGAGACGAACGGCAAGAGATGGGCCCGCCGGCACGCGGGCCCGTACGCACTCGCCGACGTCCGGTCAACCGTTCACTTGTTGAAATTCTTGAGTTCGAACATCAACTGCTTGTCCTTCGTCCTGAACTCCGTCGGCTCCTCGCCGCCCGGCAGGGCGTAGATCAGCCGGATGGTGTCACCCTTCTTCTCGATGAGCCCGTGGGCGACCTGGCCCTCGTTGTCGGCCAGCTTGCTGGTCATCACGATCCGGCACGCCTTCGCGCCCGCTTCGAGCTTGTAGCTGGCGCCGTAGACCTCATTCTTGTCCTTGTCGGTCACGACGACCCGATCCTCGGTGAACCGGACCGTCGAGCCCTTGATGCGCTCTTCCGGTTCCTTCACCCCGAACTTCTCTCCGGCGACGATCGTGTAGCCGCCGGCCAGATCGGACGGACTCAGTTCCGTGCCCGACTTCGAAGTCGACTGGACGGCCTGGAGGGCCAGCATCCCGGTGGCCAGACCGACGATGATCGTGAACGTGGACATGCGTGGTGCTCCTGAAACTTCCCGAGGGTTGCGCCGGGGCGGATCGTCGGCGCCGCAGGTGGTTCAGGAGCAAGTCCAGTGCCATCATCATCTGAGAGGCGAGGATCGGACCAGCGCTTCAGCGGCGATCGCCGGTCTGTCCTCGGACGAGGCCGCCGCGGCGACGCACGGGTGATGGCATCGTCTCGCGGTAGGAGGTGGGGACCAGCTGGTCGTCGACCGCGGGAGTCGACTGCTGCGGCCTTGCGACCGCCATGAGGATCGCGTCCACGAGGGCCTTGCGGAGCCGCTGCTGCGGACGCGCCGAGGGGAATCGATGGGTCAGGTCGGTGTGCCCGGCATCCAGCACGGCGAGCACGGTGCCGACGCCCGGCAAGGTCTGGTCCTCGAGTGCGACCAGGCCGTCATTCGGGCCATAGTACGTGTCCACATACGAGGCCGTGAACCGCTGGAAGAGCGGATGACGGGAGGGTTTCGTCCGGCTCGTGACGTAGAAGACCCTGGGACTCACCACCGGCAACGCCTCGCGATGAGCCTCGACCATGCCCCGCCAGAATCGATCCGATGCCTTCCGGCTCAACGACGTGACCACCGCGTGCCTGTCGTCGTCAAGGAACCGCGACTCAAACTTGCCGATCACACGCGCCCCGAGCCGGGGCAGGGGGCGCATCTGCCGGTCGATGGGCTTGCCATCGCCGGCCAGGTAGTCGGCCGCACCCGATCCGCCGAAGGGCCCCTGGATCAGGAACACCGCCCGCACCCGCCGCTCGATGAACTCGGGATTCATCAGCGCGAAGGCCAGGGCGTCGCAGGCCCCGCGGCTGTGCGCGATGATGACCAGCGGCTCCGGTCCCTGAGACGCGATCCGGAAGATCTCCGAACGCAAGCTCGGCGCGTACTCCGCGACCGTCTTCGACGCGCTCGGATCGATCAGGTGAACGGAGGCCCGGGGCACCCCCCTGGCCTGAAGCTCCTTGAGATTCTGAACGAAGCAGCCCTGAGTCATCCCGATATCGAGGCCGTTGATCAGCACGTAACGATAGCCGCCCGCGTTGCGGGAGAGTTCCTCCGGCATCGCCAGACGGCCGTGCCGCGCCTCGTCGAACCACCGGGAGAAGTCCGCCGGGCAGATGTCGGGCCCGCTCCCACCCGAAGCGGCAGGAGAGATGGCGAGCACTGAGGATAGGACCAGCAGTCCGAGCACGGCGAGCTCCCTCGACAGAACGCGGGCCGTTGAAGTCTCTGGACTTCGACGGCCCTGCATGGCCTCCGAGCGTCTCCTCGACACTACCTCGCGCCGGTTGCAGCGGCAAGCCTGGATGCCCCGGCCCGTGCCGCACGCTCGCTCAGGCCCTCTCGGCGCGGTCCCGGACGATCCCCGCCGCATCTCACTCGTTGCGACCTTCGAGCAGGAACGCGACGAGGTCGCGGAACTCCTGGACGGTGAGCACCTCGGCGACGTTGTCCGGCATGATCGACGCCGATTGCGCCTTGCGGTCCTCGATCTCCGAGGGACGCACCGCGATCAATTGCCCCTGGGCATCGGCGTAGTTCTGGGTCCCGTCGGGCGACTCGCCCACCAGGACGCCCGTGAACACGGTCCCGTCGGTCCGGGCCACGGTCCAGGGGACGAACATCGGAGCGATCTCCGCGCTGGGGGTCAGGATCGACTGGACGAGCCGCCTCCGATCCATGCCCCGGGCCAGCCGCGTGAGGTCCGGGCCGACCCTTCCGCCGCGACCATCCACCTGGTGGCAGCGATAGCAACCCGCCCCCCTGGGATGGAAGAAGGTCCGCTCGCCGGCCTCGACATCCGCGGGGCCCTCGAGCTGCTTCAGCCAGGCGTCGAGGTCCGGGGGCCCGGGCCGGACGGCAGTGTCCGGACGGCCTTGATTCCCCGCCGCCCTGGCCGTGGCGGACCGGAGGATCTCCCGCGAATTCCTGTCCGATGCCAGACTGTTGTCCAGCCTGGCCTGCTCACTCCCGCTCAGGCCGACGCCCAGCAGGGAACGGAGGGCCTCGCGACGTAAAGGAGAGGCGCCCCCTTCTGCCAGGGCAAGCAGCCGCGGCTTCCGCGCCGGGGCGTCATCGGCCAGCCCGAGCACGGCCCAGGCCCGCGAGGTCATCGACGCATGGGCATCGTCCGCGATCCGGCCGAGCACCTCGAAGCGTCCCGCGAGCGATCCCGTCGCGAGGGTCTTCACGGCCTCGAGCCGGACCGACTCATCGGGAGATTCCTGGAAGCGTCGCAGCCGCTCCATCGTCAGCGCCGGGTGACCGGGACGGAGCATCGGCAACGCCCTGCGGACGGTCGCATCCGTGGTGCCCGGCTTCGTCAGCAACGCGGCGACGTAGTCCTCTCCCGAGAACTCGTCGCGCGGCTGACGCTTCACGGAATCCAGCAGCTCGAGAGCCGCCAGGGTGGCCTCGAACTCCTGTCGCCGCGTCGCCTCCGAGGCGAGTCGCTCGATCAGCTTCGGCCGGTACTCCGTGAGTCGCTCCTCACCGACCCACTGGATCGCGACGAAGCGGACGGCCGGATCGGCGTCCTGGAGCCAGGCGGGGATGAAAGAGAGCGACTCGCGATCGCCCTGCTCCCGCAGGATCAGGATCGCGGCGAGCCGGTGCGACGCTTCGGGATCCTTGGCCAGCGCGATCAACTCCTGGCGCGGCAAGGAGCGCTTCAGTCCTTCGCGGGCGGCTTGCTGGAGGAACGGGTCGTCCGAGTCGAGCGCAGCGAGCAGGTTCGCCTTCGCCCCGGCGTCGGCGGTGTGGCGGAGCCGGTCCGCGCGGTTTGCGGGCGATTCCTCGTTCGAGGCCTTCGGCGTCGACCCCGTTTTGCCGGACTCCGCAATCTCGCCCGGCGAGCGGCCGCGCAGCCTCCAGATCCTCCCCTTGCCGTGGAGGTCGTACGACTTGTCCACCCAGTCGGTGAAGAACACCGAGCCGTCGGGGGCCAGGGCCATGCCGACCGGCCGGAAGTCCTCGCCGCCCACCACGACGGGTTCCATGTTCGCGTGGAACGACGCGCCGCGCGGCTGGAGCCGGTAGCGCTCGATGCGGTGGTCGCCCCAGGACGTGACCAGGAGCGTCCCCCGGTACTCGGGCGGCAGGTTGTCCGCCTCGTAGGGCAGGACCGCGCAGGGGGCCTCGCCGGTCCCCGCCACCATGGGCAAGGTGCCGGGCAGCTCGCCGTTCCAGGCCGTGAACGGGTGCAGTCCCTTGCGGCCGTTGCGGAACCGATAGCCGTAGTCGCCGCCCTCGACGATGTGCAGCAGCCGGCAGGGGGGCCGCGAGTCCGGGTCGTTGTCCACCGCGAAGAGCTGGCCGGACGCGTCGAAGGCCACGTGGAACGGGTTCCAGAAGCCGGTCGCGATCCGCTCGAGCCCCGAGCCGTCGGGCCGACATCGATAGATGTTCCCGCCCTCGCCCCCGCCGGAGAGGCTCTTGCCGTCGCTGCCGACCAGGCGATACTCCGCGCCGAGGTTCTCTCCAAGGCCGAAGTAGACGCGGCGCTGGGCATCGAAGGCGAACCCGGACAGCCCGTTGTGCGGGTAATCCCCGGGCGTGTCGAGCCGGACGATCGGCGCGGGGACTCGGGCGGCCGCCTCGCCGTCGGCGCGGCCGTCGCCGTCGAGGTCCGTGAGGCGATGGATCGCGCTCCGTGCCGCGACGAACAGCGTGCCGTCGCGGGCGACCGCCAGGTTCATCGTCATCCGCGTGCCTTCGAAGAAGACGCGGACCCGCTCATACCGGCCGTCGCCCCGCGGGTCGTCGAAGAGCAGGATCCGGTCCGCGGGCGGGCCGGCGTAATTCCGGGGCCGGAAGTGGGTATGGCTCTCGATGGCGAACAGCCGGCCGCGGGCGTCGACGGCCAGCCCCGTCGGCGTGACGATCCGGGGCTCCTTCGCGACCTGCTGGAGCACCAGCCGCGAGTCCACCGGACGGGGCGGCGAGGCCGGGACCGCGGCAGCGGCCTGCCCCAGGAGCAGGGCCATCCAGAGCGTGGGAACAGTCATCGCGAGGACTCCGCGATCGGGCAGGAACGGGACGGGGAAGGCGGCCGGGGCCTTCGTGGCTCGGTCCCCGAGTATAACGGCAGCCCCGCGGCCTCGCCAGGCGGGGAGGTCGTTCCGGGCGCGTCGGCCAACTGGTACGATGGACCATGACCCGCCTGCGACGAGCGGGTTCGCGGAGCCGAACCCCGGGACGCATCCGTCAACACTCCAGCAATCGGAGAATCTTGCATGGCATTGGAACGTGGAAGCCTGTCCCGACGTGGATTCATGGATCGATCTCTGTTCGCCCTCACGGCGGGCGCGGGCCTGCCGCTCTGGTACGCCCGCGAGGTCGCCGCGGAGCAGAGCGAGAAGGAGGCCGACACGCGCCGCGGCCCGAACGACCAGATCGTGATGGCGGCCATCGGCGTGGGCGGGCAGGGCACCGGCATCATGAAGTGGGCCAAGCGCAAGCCCAACGTCAAGTTCGTGGCCGTCTGCGACGTGGACGCGAACCGCCGCAAGAAGGCCGCGGAGGTGGTCGGCAAGGACTGCCGCGAGTACGCCGACTTCCGCGAGTTGCTGGAGAAGGAGAAGGTCGACGCGGTGACGGTCGGCACAGTGGACCACTGGCACGCCCTGACCTCCATCGCCGCGATGAAGCACGGCTGCGACGTCTACTGCGAGAAGCCGCTGAGCCTGACCATCGAGGAGGGCAAGGCGATGGTCAGGGCGGCGCGGAAGTACGACCGCGTCTTCCAGACCGGCAGCCAGCAGCGGTCCGACGCGCGCTACCGCCTGGCCTGCGAGCTGGTCCGCAACGGCCGCATCGGCAAGGTGCACACCGTCGAGGCGCGGATTGGCGACAACCCGCTCGGCGGCCCCTTCCCGGAGACCTCGGTGCCCGAGGGCCTGGACTGGAACTTCTGGAAGGGCCCGACCGCGGACGTCCCGTACGTCAAGGAGCGCTGCCATTACGAATTTCGATGGTGGTATGAGTACTCCGGCGGCAAGATGACCGACTGGGGCGCGCACCACAACGACATCGCCCAGTGGGGCCTGGGGATGGACGGCAGCGGGCCGATCGCCGTGACCGCCTCCGGTGTGAAGCCGTCGGACAAGCCGAACTCGTACAACTGCCACCCGCACTTCGCCGTGACCTACGTCTACGGCAACGGCGCCCGGCTGATCACCACCAGCGACGGCGAGAACGGCAACCGGTTCATCGGCGACCGGGGCTGGATCTTCGTCAATCGCGAGCGGATCGAGGCCAGCGACCCCAAGCTCCTGGAGGAGCCGCTCCCGAAGGACGCGATTCGGCTCTACGAGTCGAACGAACACATGGACAACTTCCTGGGCTGCATCCGCAGCCGCAAGCGATGCATCTGCGACGTCGAGGTCGGCTACCGCTCGGTCAGCGTCTGCCACATCGGCGCGATCGCCCTGCGGCTCGGCATCCCGCTCAACTGGGATCCGATCGCCGAGCACTTCGTCGGCCCCCGGGCCGAGAAGGGCAACGCGATGCTCTCCCGCGAGATGCGGTCGCCGTGGAAGCTCGAGGTCTGACCCCGGGCCGACGCGAGGCGGTCATGCAAGGTCGGTCGAGGGGCCCTTCTCGGGCCCGTCGACCGTCTTGGTCGGGTCGATCAGCGACCAGAGCAGGAGGCCCGTCAGGGCGACCCCGACGTAGACGAAGAAGCCCGGGTCCCACTGCGCGCGGCCGGTGAAGCCCCGGGCCTTCATCATGTCCGCGAACCGCCCCAGGAAGAGTTGCGAGCCGATGGCCCCCAGGGCGCCGATCATGTTCATCAGGCCGAACAGGGCGCCGAGATGCCGCCCGCTCAACTGCGTGGCGCTGGCCCACCATGCGGGCACCTGGATCTGCACACCCAGGCAGGCGATCGCCACGAAGATCGAGGCCAGCAGCGTCGAATCGGTGTAGATGCTGATCAGGATGCCTGACGCCGCCAGCGCCGCGCCGCCGACGCTCTGCCCCGTGCGGCCCCAGCGGCGATTCCCCGTCGCCTTGACCAGCCAGTCGGTGAGCCAGCCGCCGAAGAAGCAGCCGACGGCCCCCGAGCCCAGGACCAGGCTCGCCAGCCAGCTCGAGTCGTTGGGAGACACACCCCTCGCCGACTGGAGATACTTGGGGTACCACGAGATCAGCATGTAATAGACGCCGGACATGGTCATCATGGCCCCGCCGAGGAGCCAGACATTCCGGTTCTTGAGGACGAGGGCCCAGGGGATCGGCCCGTGCGCCGAGTGGTCGACCTCGACGACGGCGTCCGGCGCCAGACTCTCCCCGGTCGGCTCGAGCGACTTCTTGGACGAGCGTCCCGCCGCGATCAGGGCCTGCTCCGCCTTGTTCGTCTGCGGATGCTCGGCCGGATCATCCCGGAACCAGCCATAGAAGACGACCGCCCATGCCACCCCAAGCAAGCCGAAGGTCACGAAGGTCCAGCGCCAGCCGAGCAGATTGATCAGCCATTGCGAGGCCACCGGCGCCGCGGCGCCGCCGATCATCATCGTGGTCGTGATCACTCCCTGCGCCCAGCCCCGGTTCGACTCGGGGAACCACTCCCTGAGCACCCGGGCCGAGTTGGGGAGGGCCCCCGCCTCACCTGCTCCGAACAGGAACCGCACGATCAGGAGCATCCACAGCCCGGCCGCCGCGCCCGTCATGGCGGTGAAGAACGACCACCAGATGACGATGCGAGTGAGGACCCCCCGCGAGCCGAACCTGTCGCCCCAGCGGCCGGTCGGCACCTCGAACACGGCGTAAGAGAGCGTGAACGCCGCGAACACGACCCCCATCCAGGTGTCGTTGATCCCCAGGTCTTTCTGCATCTGCGGCGCCGCCTGGGCGATGCAGACGCGGTCGAGGTAGAGGACGAACGTCATCGCGCCCAGGAACGCCAGCACGCCGTAACGGACCGCCGTCGGCCGCTCATCCGGATCGATCAAATCGGTGAACTCGGTGGCCACGCGAGCCCCTGTCAGTGGAGTGTCGGACATGGAGGATCAGACTCCGCCGCGAAGGGGTGGGAAGAGGAGAGGGCCCACCGGAGGGATAAGGAACGACTGGGATGAATGTACGAGGTATCGACCAGGGGATCCGAGCACGTGGGCTAGCGCGACGCCCGCGCCGCCAGCTCGGACCGCGCCTTCGCCATCACGCTCTCGATGGTCACCGGCTTGCCCCCCTGCCGCTTGCTCTCGTCGGCCGCTTCCATGAAGGCGAAGATCTCGATCGTCTCCTCGGCCGAGACCGGGGGCGTGCCCGTCCGGAAGAACTTGCAGATCTCGACGACCAGCGGCTTGTAGCCCGCGTAGCCGCCGCTGGGGGCGATCCCCTTCGTGCCGAAGACGGTCGCGCCGTAGTCGGCCTTGCCCTCGCGGAGGCCGCGGAACGTGCCGATCCGGCCGCCCTTCCAGACGCCCGCGGCCAGGTCGGTCCCCTCGGTCTGGATCCGCGTGACCGACTCGCAGCCGGTCCCCATGATCGTGAACAGCGTCTCGACGCCGTGGATCCCGTACCAGTAGAGGTCGGGATGGTGCTCCTCCAGGTGGCAGGGGCCGTAGGCGTCGCAGCCCAGCACGTCGCCGACCGTGGCGCTCGTCCTCATGCCCAGGATGCCCGGGCTGAACCGCAGCGAGGAGCTGGAGAAGCAGGGCGTGCCCGTCTCCTTCGCCAGCGCGAAGATGGCGAGCGTATCGGCCAGGGTGCCGGCCACCGGCTTGTCGATGAATACCGGTTTCCGCGCCTGGAAGACCGGGCGGGCCTGCGCCAGGTGCGGCCGGCCGTCCACGCTCTCGAGCAGGACCACGTCGACCCGCTTCAGGAGCTCATCGATCGAATCGACGATCTCGACGCCGTACTTCTCGCGGAGCTCCTTCGTGTAGCCCTCGACCCGATCGCGACTGGAGGGGATGTCCGGGCTTCCCCCCGGATAGGCCGCCACGATCCGCACGCCCGCCAGGTCGCCCGTCGCCTCGGGGCCGTTGAGGAGCTGCGTGAAGGCCGTCGCGTGCGACGTGTCGGCGCCGATGATCCCGGCCCGTAGAGGCTTCTCGCTCTCACCGGCGTTCGCCGGCGACAGGAATGCCCCCAGGCCCCCGGCCGTCATCAGCACGAACATACTGGCAATCATGGCCCGACACATCATCGGCGAGTCCCCCGTCTCATGGTCCCCAGGCGGACGCCCCCGAGAGGGCCGCCTCGTCGGCAAGGCGAGCAATCCGGCCAATCCGAGTGGCAACATCATCGGCGGGACGCCGGATCAATGCAACGCCCTGCAACCGATTCCCGCCGCGCACGTCGATTCAAGGAGACGCCGGCGGGTCCAGCAGCGGGAGGCCCAGGGCCCGCTCGACCTCCTCCGCGGCCAGGGCGAGCCGGCCCAGCACCCGCGAGTAGAGCGGCAGCAGCCGGTCGAGCGCGGTCTCCGCGGCCCGGAGCAGGTCACCGATGGAATCGTGGGCGGGGACCGAGGGGAGGGCGAACTGCTCGAGCGTGACTTCCCCCTGGGCATGGTCGAACGGGTAGAGCAGACTCCCTCCGAGCGCCGTCTTCAGCTCCTGGAGACGATCGCGCAGTTCCCGGCCTCCCCGCAGGATCGCGTTCGTCAGCCGTTCGTTCTGCTCGTTCCCCTGGTAGTGCTGGAGAACCGACAGAAGCGCAATCCGCGCCTGCATCAGGGGGAGGACCCTGGGCCAGACCCGGCCGGCCAGGAAGGTGGCGATGGGGTACAGGGCGCGGACCTCGTCCCTCCAGGGATCGGGATCGTTCATCCGGCCGGCGACCGCATCGTCCTCCAGAAGGCCGAGGGCGGTCGTCAGCCGCTCGGAGCAGAGGCGTTCGAACTCGGCCAGCGCCTGGGACTGCTCGTCCACCTGCCGGTCGGCGCGTTGTGCCGCGGTCTGCGCGGCGTCGAGGTTCGCCGCGGGGACGTGGAAGTCGGCCGCCTTGAACTTGAATCCCGCCCGCGACATCATCGTCGCCGCCTCGGCCATGGCGAGCTTCCCGAGCGCATCTCCCTGGCGTGAGAGCGCCAGGCCGTAACCCTCGTGGACGACGGGCTGCTCGTCTCGCAACTGCTTGAGCCGCCGCATCGCCGCCCGGCGATCCTCGGGAGGGAGCGGCGGTTCGCCCGGCAGGGGGAGCCCGCGGGCCGGCGTGAAACTCCCCAGGAGGAGCCGTTCCAGGGCCTTCTGACCGGCCTGGAGCGATTCCGTGCCCTGGACGACCTCGGACACGGGCTGGAGATTGTCGGGCGTGAAGCCGGGCCCGAACACGGCGCGGTAGTAATCGATGGTCGCGGCGCGGGACAGGGCGTCGAAGTCGCGGAAGAGGTCGCTGGCCGGCCCATCGAGATGGAAGATCCCCGGCGCGTCCACCCGCCGGGCCGCGGCGAACCGGTCCCGGTCCGCGGGGTGGGTGTCGAAGAACCCCGTCTTGCCACGGTCGATCCCCGCGTTGATCGCCTTGATGCCCTCGGCGGGGATCTGGCTCACGTTCGCGGCGATCAGACGCGGCAGGTTGTCGGCGAGGCGGCCCTCCTTCCAGTTCTCGCCGAGGTCGTAGAACGCCCCGCGCTCCGCCGCGACCACGACGTTCACCTGCCTCAGGACGGATTCCACCATCGGGCTGCCGACCAGCCGGGCCTGGTAGCGGTCGGCGTCGTACTCCATCTGCCTGGACATGATGCAGCTGATCGCATGCCCCGCCATCATCAGCACCCAGAGGATTCGCCGGGTCAGCCAGACGAAGAGCCGGGCGAGGTACGCCAGGAGGATCGTGGCGATGTGGCCCTCCTTCGACCACGCGTCCAGCGTGGCGTCCCACTCGTCGCGCTCGTAGACGACCCGGTAGAACCACGCGTTGATCGACCGCACGAGGTAGGTGAGCTGCATCCCGGCGGACTGCGAGAAGTGGCCGAACTCGTGGGCCAGCACGCCCGCGAACTCTCGCAGGGTCATCGTCGCAGCCAGGGGCAGGCCCACGGTCAGGACGAGCCGCTTCCGGAAGAGCGAGAAGAATCCCCGCTCCGGGCCCGCCGAGGCGTTCACCGCGCAGTCGACGTCGATCCGCACCGGCGTCGGCGCGCCAACCGCCGCGCAGACGGCGTCCACGAAGGCAAACAGCAGCGGCTCCTGCGAGGGGTCCAGCGACCGCTCGCGCGTCCGGCGCTCTCGTGAGGCGAAGAGGGGCTTGAACAGGAAGAAGATGAGGATCGCCAGGACGGCCATCGGCCCCAGGTAGACGAACAGGGCCGCCTTCGCATTCCGGACGTCCCGGAAGACCACGTAGTTGTGGGTCGCATGCCAGTACATCGCGTAGCAGGCGAGGCCGACGATCGCCAGGTAGAGCAGCGGCAGCAGGAGCATCGCCGCGGCCACGATCAGGATCCAGAGTCGATACACGATCGAGGGGCGGATCCTGGGGATCTCGCCCCGGAACCCCGCGAGGATCTCCGCCGGCGAGAGCTTCCCGGGTGCCGGTGCTTGCGGGGCCGGCGCGGGAGCGGCCCGGGATCCGGCCCGACTCCGCGGAGCCGGGCCGCGCGGCCCGGACGAGCCGCTCGTCGCGAGGTACCGCGCGCCGCCCTGTTCCTCGGCAAGGGCGTAGGTCTCGGGTTCCGGGGCCGGCGCCGGCGGGACTGGCTCCGCGACGTCGGGGGCGGCCTCGGCCGCCGGCACGACGATCGGCCCCTGGCACCTGGGGCACTTGCCACGCTTGCCCGCCGAGGCGTCGGCCACGCGGAACGTGCCTCCGCAACCGGGGCACTCCACTCGGATCGGCATGAATCACCCCCTCGATCGGGGATCGGAGCGGCTCGCCGGCGAGCGTCCCGGCCGATGGGCTCCAGGCCCATCCAGCGTATCCGGAACGCTCGATCCCCGCAAGGAATGCCGAACTGTGGATCACCGCGGCAGGCAGGGGCAGACCCGCGGGCTCTCGACGATTGACGAGCCAGCCTCCGGCTCGCATGATTGCTGATCGAGCATCGAGCCCCGGGGACCGCGCCATGAGATCGAGTCGGAATCGGAGTTGGGCTTCCCGAGTCGCGTTCACGGCCCTCCTGACCCTGCTGTCGTGGCGGGCCGCGGACGCCGACGTGCCCGTCCTCCGCCTCGAACTGGACGCTCGCGACCTCCCGCGTCGACTCATGCACACGCAGTTGCGCATCCCCTGCGAGCCGGGGACCCTCGCCCTCTGGTACCCCAGGTGGATCCCCGGCACCCACGCGCCGAGCGGGCCGCTGGACTCGATCGGGGGCCTGAGGATCGAGACGCCCGGCGGCGAGGCGATCCCCTGGCGACGCGATCAGGTCGAGCTATACCGGATCACCTGCGAGGTCCCGAAGGGAACCCGGGAAGTCGTCGCCCGGCTCGATACGATCTGCAACGCCCCCGCCGTGGAGGCGAGCGGCCACCTGACGTATGGGAATGCCTCGCTCGGCATCATCAACTGGCCCACCTGCCTGCTCTATCCGGAAGGCCCCACTGCTGACGAGATCCGCGTCGCCGCCTCGCTCCGGCTCCCCCCGCGGTGGCGGGCCGCCACGGCGCTCAGGCCTCGCGAGAAGGCTGAGGACCTGATCGTCTTCCAGCCCGTGTCGCTGAACACCCTGGCCGACTCGCCGGTACTCGCCGCGGAGCACCTGGCCGAGATCCCGCTGGAGACCGGCGGCGGCCCGCCGGCCCGGTTCCACCTCGCCTCGGAATCGCCCTCGGCCCTCAAGCTCCCGAGGGACGTCGTCCAGGCCTACGGCCGGATGACGCGGGAGGCCGGCGAACTCTTCGGCGCCCACCACTACCCGGAGTTCGACTTCCTGGTCGTCTGCAGCGACGAGCTCGGCTACCTCGGGCTGGAACACCTCTCCAGCAGCATCAACGGGGTCCGGGAGCGAGACCTGATCGACGCGGCGAACCGCAAGGGATGGATCGCCAACCTGATCCCCCATGAATATGTCCACTCGTGGTGCGGCAAGTATCGCCGGCCGTCGGGGCAGTGCACCCCCAACTTCCACACTCCGATGAGGACCCCGATGCTCTGGGTCTACGAGGGGCTCGCCGAGTACCTGGGCGAGCTACTCATGGTCCGCAGCGGCCTGGTCGACCCGAAGGAGTATCGCGAGACGCTCACCTCCACCATCGGCGGCCTGATGCTCCGGGCCGGCCGGAGCTGGCGTCCGCTGGAGGACACGGCCGTCGCCGGGCACCTGCTGCGATCCGGCGGCGCAGGCTGGAACGAGCTGCGGCGCGGCCAGGACTTCTACTTCGAAGGCGCCCTCCTCTGGATGGAGGCCGACGCGATCATCCGCCAGCAGTCGAAGGGGAAGCGCAGCCTCGACGACTTCAGCCGGAAGTTCCTCGGGGAGAATTCCTCGAAGGGCGACGTCGTCCCGTATGACCTCGCCGAGATCCTCCGCCACCTGAAGGACACGACCGAGTACAACTGGGAGTCGTTCCTGCGCCGGAGAGTGGAGGAACCGCTGCCGGAACTCCCCCTGGACCTGTTGGGACGGCTTGGATACCGCCTCGAGTATGCCGCCACGCCTCCGCCCCCGCCGCCCTCGCGGCGCCGTCCCGCGATCTCCGCCGAACACTCGCTCGGGCTGAGCTTCGGCGAGGACGGGCGGATCGCGGACATCGTCCCCGGCTCCGTCGCCGACCGGGCCAGGCTCGCACCCGGCTTGAGGGTGGTGGGCGTCAACGACCGGGTCTTCAGCCCCCAGCGACTCCAGGAAGCCCTGGTCGACAGCGCCACCCTGCGCAAGGTCTCGTTCCTGCTCATCGACGGCGACCGCTTCCGCTCGATCACCCTGGACTATGCCGGCGGGCCGAGATACCCGAAGCTCGTCCGCGACGAGACGAAGCCCGACCTGCTCGCCGAGATCCTCAAGCCCAGGCTCGCCGGGGCAACCACCGACGCCGCCCGTCGAACCGACCGAAAGTAGGAGCAGACGGTAGAAATCACGAGAGCAGACGGAACGGACCAGGGGAGGCGGGCATCAGGCAACCACGGAATACACGGAATACACGGAAAAATGAAACCGAGTAGGTCAGAGCGCGGGCCGTCGCGCGACGTCTGCCAACCTCCGCGCCGGATCCTTTTACCTAACCTGTGTTCATCTGTGTTTATCTGTGGCTCATTCTCTCTGGCTCGATTGCTCATTCCCTCCGGATCTGTGCCTCTCCTCTCCCGGACCCGTGGCTCATTCTTTTCCCGAATCCTGCAAGGAATCGCCATGCCATCATTCCTGAGACCTGCCTGCTGCCTCGGGATCCTCACCATCGGAATCGCCGCCGCGGCCCCCGCCGCGGAGGCCGATCGGGATCCGTGGGGTCCGTATCGCTTCCTGATGGGGGAATGGACCGGCGAGGGCTCGGGCCAATCCGGGCCGGCCTCGGGGTCGTTCACGTTCCGGCCGGAGCTCCACGGCAAGGTGCTCGTGCGTCGGGGTCGCACCGAGCGGCCGCGCGGGGCCGACCAGCCGGCCGCGATCCGCGAGGACCTGATGGTCGTCTACCCGGCCGAGAAGGGCCGGCCGGCCAGGGCCCTCTCCTGGGACAACGAGGGGCACGTCATCCAGTACACGGCCCATCCCTCGCCGGACAGCAAGTCACTGGTCTTCCTCGGGGAGACCGTCCCGTCGCAACCGCGCCTCCGACTGACCTACAAGGAGCTGGGAGAGGATCGCGTCGGCATCGACCTCGCCGTCGCGCCCGCCGGGAAGCCGGACGAGTTCAAGACCTCCCTCGAAGGCAAGGCGAGGCGGGCGCCGCGGTCCGAGGTGGGCGTCTCGCTCCCCAGGGGCTATGTCGCATACCGGGCTGACCGGCCGATCACCCTCGACGGGAAGCTCGACGAGCCCGCCTGGAAGGCCGTGCCCTGGACGGAGTCGTTCGTCGATATCGAGGGCGATCGCAAGCCGATTCCGAGGCTCGAGACCCGGGCCAAGATGCTCTGGGACGACCAGTACTTCTACGTCGCCGCCTACCTCGAGGAGCCCCACGTCTGGGGGACGCTCACCAAGCACGACTCGGTCATCTTCCAGGACAACGACTTCGAGATCTTCATCGATCCCGACGGGGACAATCACGAGTACTACGAGATCGAGATCAACGCCCTGAACACCGAGTGGGACCTGTTCCTCGGTAAGCCCTATCGGGACGGCGGCCCGGCCGTCAACGAGTGGGAGATCCCCGGCCTGAAGACGGGCGTCCACGTCGAGGGGACGCTGAACAACCCCGGTGACAGGGACGGATGCTGGACCGTCGAATTCGCCATCCCCTGGAAGGTCATGGCCGAGTACGCCCACCGGCCGTCCCCCCCGCGCGACGGGGACCAGTGGCGGATCAACTTCTCCCGGGTCGAATGGGAGATCGACACGAAGGACGGCAAGTACGCCAAGGTCCCCAATCGCCGCGAGGACAACTGGGTGTGGTCGCCGCAGGGCTTCGTCGACATGCACCGGCCGGAGTACTGGGGCTTCGTCCAGTTCTCGACGGCCACGCCGGGGACCGACCACTTTCGAGGGGACTCCGCGATCCCGGTGCGGGACCGACTCATCGAGATCTACCACGCCCAGCGGCGCTATCACGGAGCCAACAAGCGATATGCCGAGCGGCTCGATGCCCTGGGGCTGCCGCCCTTGCCGGTGAGCCCCGGCGGGCTCGACACGACGCTCACCACCTCCGCCGACGGCTTCCAGGCGAGCATCCGCTTCACCCCGGCCCCGAAGGATGAGCCGCAGACCTGGCGGATCGATCAGCAATCCCGGATCTCGCGCGTGTCGTCGCCGCAGTGAGTTTGACGAGGCTCGGGCCGTTGCCCTTGCCCGGCGGCGGTCCTACCATACGAGTGGATATCGCTTCGTCGTATCATTCGTCATCGAGGATTGCCGAGGCTCTCGGACCCCCTCTAACTCCCCCTTTGCAAGGGGGAGTGTGTCCTCCGCGCCTCCTCGTCGGGGGCGGGGTGAATGACCTTCCCCCCTTGCAAAGGAGGGACACAGGGGGGTTCTCTGGGTTTTTCGGCAGCGCAAGAGTTCGTGAAACGTCCGCAGTGCCCTCTTTCACAGCCGGTGCCTACATGACAGAGCCACGACGCGAGGACGAGGGGACGCTCGAGCAGATCATCGAGGCCAGCTCGATGGCCCTGGGGCGCAGGGTGCTCGGCCGGGAGCCCACGCCCGAGGAGTCGAGTGCCCTGAGGTCAATCCTCAACGCATCGGCCCAGGCCCTCGCCGAGGGCTTCATCCGGCGGCTCGCCGACCATGTCCTGGCCGAGCGCCGCGAGGAGTCGATCGAGGGGTTCTTCGAGGGTCACGTCAAGACCGACTGACCCCCGCGACCGGACCGTCCCCGACGCGCGACGGCGGATGTCGGGTCACTCCGGGAGCGGCTGGCCGCGCGTCTCGGGCGCGAAGGGCACGACGGCGAGCCCGACGAGATAGACCAGGGCCATCGTCATCGCGGCCTGGCGGATCGGCGTGGCGTACCCCAGGCCGCCGAACAGGAGCGTCAGACGCCCCAGGACGAGCGGCCCGGTCGCCGTGATGTACCGGGCGATGTTGTAGCAGAAGCCCGTCCCCGTGGTCCGCAGGTGGGTGGGATAGAGCTCGGGCAGGTAGACGATGATCACGCCGAAGATGCCGCAGGTGCAGAAGCCCAGGAGCGGCAGCATCCAGTAGACGTCCGGCCCGCGCGCGAAGCAATTAAACGTGAACCACACCGCCGCGAGCGCCATGGCGTAGGCCAGCGCGAACGCCCGCCGTCGCCCCCAGCGCACGGCGACCGCGGTGCAGAGCGGGGCGCCGAAGAACGAACCGACGTCCTGGAGCAGCGTCCCCCAGCCGACGTAGGAGTCATCCTCGCGCTTCCAGGCCGCCGATCGCTCGACGGCTTCCGCCTCGGAGGGCGTCGCCGCGCGGGCGAGCCGATCGAGGTCCAGCCCCGCGATCTCCTCCGACGGCGCACCGGACAGGGTCGCGGCGACCTCGCCCCGACGCTGGGTCAGCAGGCTGCTCCGCACCAGCTCCGGCGTGTACAGGCCGATGCTCCAGAGGCCGATCTGGCCGACCATCCCCAGGATCATGCCGACTAAGGTTCGGCGTCGCAGGACCGGGTCGCCGAAGATGGCCCTCAGGTCGCCGAGCTGCATCTCGGGCCGGGCGCCCGCCTCGACGCCCGAGAGGCTCCGCGCGCGGGCCTCGTCTCGGGCGCGGAGCCAGCGGTCCGGCTCCTTCGCCCGCCACCGGATCAGGACGACCAGCAGGCTGGGGATCAGACCCAGGCCGAACAGGAGCCGCCAGCCGGAGGTCCCGCCGATCATCGCCTGGGGCCTGATCAGCAGGCTCAGGCCGGAGCCGATGATCGCGCCGACGGAGGAAAACGCCTGGACCAGGCCGAGGGCGAAGGGCCGCGCGCGCGGGGGCATCGTCTCCGCGACCAGGGCGACCCCGGCCGCGTACTCCCCGCCGATCCCCATACCGCAGAGGAAGCGGTAGGCCGCGAACTCCGGCCACGAGCGGGCCAGCCCCGACAGGCCGGTGAAGATCGAGTAGACCAGGATGGTCAGCGACATCGTGCGGACCCGGCCCCAGCGGTCGCCCAGCAGGCCGAAGAGGAGGCCGCCGGTGGCCCAGCCCGCGATGAAGAGGCCCGTCGCCATCCCGGCGAACGTCGGGAGCCGGTCCGGCCCCACGCCTGGCACCAGCTCCTGCAGCGCCGGGGTCCGCGCGATGATGAACAGCCGCTGGTCCATGGCGTCGAAGAGCCAGCCGAGGACCGCGACGACGAGGATCCACCAGTGGGCAAGCGACAACTCTCGCCACCAGGGGATGCGTTCCGTCTCCATGATCTTCATGTCGAGCCGATTCAGTCGTGCGCTAAGCACACGGACGGGGTTATTCAGTGACTCCGGGACCCCTCATCCGCCCCTTCGGGGCACCTTCTCCCCTCGACGGGAGAAGGGTTCGAGGATCCCTCGCCCGCGAGAGCGGGAGAGGGTGGCCGAAGGCCGGGTGAGGGTCGGCGCGAGGCGGGATGTCAAGGAAAACCGTGACCACTCGCTCAGGGAAAGCGCCCGATTCAGGGAGCCGTCGCCGGGCGGTCGGCGAGGGCCCCGCCCTACAGCCCGGCGAGGCGGCGATACTTGCCCGAGAAATAGAGCAGAGGCTCGCCCTCGTGATGCTCGCCCGAGACGATCTCGCCGACGAAGATCTCGTGGTCGCCGCCGGGGAGGATGTCCACGACCTTGCAGTCCAGGTAGGCGAGGCAGTCCGCCAGGATCGGCGAATCCGTGACCGCGCGGGCGACCGCGAGGCCCTGGAAGTCCTTCGGCCCCGGCGTGGCGAAGCGCCGGGAGACGTCCTCCTGCTCGATCCGGAGGATGTTCACCGCGAAGCAGCGATTGGCCTTCAGGTACTCGAGCGAATGGGCCCGCTTGTCGACGGCGACCAGCACCAGGGGCGGGTTGAGCGAGAGCGAGGCGATCGCGTTGGCCGTCAACCCGTGGGTCCCCGCCGGCCCCCCCGTGGTCACCACGGTGACCCCGGTCGCGAACTGACCCATGATCTTCCGCTGCGTCGCAGGATCGAATGCCATGGACGACTGGACTCTCCCCGATTGCGGGTCGCCTCGGTGGGGATCCGTGACCCCGCCCACCGCCGCGGGCGACGTATTGTACACGATCCGTCCGGGCCCCGGGGAGGGACTGGCGCGACACCGCCGCGCGGGAATCGCCCTGACGGGAGAAGCCCGGCCTACAGGCACCGGGGCCCGGGGCTGAGGTCCCAGACCTTCACGAAGCCGTCGTTCCCCCCGGTCGCGAGGATCCTCCCGTGCTGGGCGACCGCGAGGCTGTGGATCCATCCCTTGTGGGCCTGGAAGGTCTTGCGCGGCCGCGCGGTGGCGAGATCCCAGAGCGAGATGGTCCCGAGATCGTCACCCGAGAACAGCAGGCCCGACTCGGCGGAGAACGCGAGGCTGGTGAGATTCGCCCCGTCGGAGCGAAGGTAGCTCGAAAGCTCGCGGGTCGCGGTGTCCCAGAGCCGGATGCACTGCTCGCCGCAGGCCGTCGATGCGAGGAGGCCGCCGCCCGCGGAGATCGCCAGCGAGAGCACGGCCCCCGGAGAGCCTTCGAGCTTCGCGACCTGGCACCCGTTGGCGACATCCCAGAAGCGGATCGTCCCGTCGTCGCCGCCGGAAGCAAGGGTGCGGCCGTCCGGGAAGAACGCCAGGGACTTGACCGGCCCGCTGTGCCCCTGCAGCTCGGCCATGACACGGCCGGTCGCCGACTCGATCAGCCGGATGCGGGAATCGGCGCTCGCGGCCGCGAGGACCTTGGCGTCGGGCGAGACCAGCACCGCGAGGATCGAGTCCACACCCGCTGATGCATTCACCTGACCGACGCCCTCGTGCAGGTCGGAGACCGTGACGGTCCCGTCGGTGCCCCCGGCGGCGAGGATCCGCTCGCCGGGCCCCAGCGCGAGCGAGCGGGTCCCCGCGGGGGTCTGCGCGAAAGGCGCGACGCTACTCCAGGCGTTCTCGGCCCGTCGCCAGTGGGCGACCGGCCGCGTGCGGGCCGCCGCCAGCAGGTGGACGCCGTCGCTCGAGAGGACCGTCGCGGTGATGTCGGCGTCGATGTGGAACGAGGCGACTTCCTGGGGACCGGAGGGC
Organism: Isosphaeraceae bacterium; assembly: GCA_046349995.1. GTDB lineage: Bacteria > Planctomycetota > Planctomycetia > Isosphaerales > Isosphaeraceae > Aquisphaera. The sequence continues at coordinate 44,494 of JAXMBE010000014.1, forward strand.
AGCTCGTCGCTCTCCGGCCAGGCCAGCGGGAGCACCACGAACAGGGCGATCAGCCCCAGCGAGACCGGCGAAGGGAGGTGGATCCGGGGCCCGCGTTTCCGGCGCCTGGGCCCGGGGCGCGGCCCTCTCTCGTGTCCCAAGTTGTTCCGAAACAAATTGTAACGATCAAACATGGCGAGCCCTTCCATGAGTTTTGGAAGCCTTAGCCGCCGCTTCGTGACTCCTCTCTGAATCCTAGGGCGGGAAATCGGCCGAATCAAATGACGGGGCGGCTCCGGACCCATCGTCGGGCAGCGGAGGAGGCCGAAGGCACCCCTCCGGAGGCGGTCACGAGCCGCATCGTCGATGGCGACGAGCTCCGGTCGACCGGGTCGGAGGGACGGTCCACGGCCCAGGCCCGTGTGGCGACCGGCACGCGTCTATCTCATTCTTCGGCACGAGGACCGGCCTTACTTCGCCTTCGGCTGGCTTCCCGCGCGACGGGCGACCGCGTCCAGGTCGACGATCGCGCAGCGATCCCTGGCGGCGGAGACCAGCTCACAGATGGCGTCGATCGCACGGAACCGAGGATCGGTGGCGACCAGGCAGGAAGGATGCGCGAGGAAGCAGAACACGGCGCGTCGCTCGATCGCCCGGGTCACGGCCGCCCGGGTCGCCTCCACGAAGGACTCCAGCGGCCAGCGGCCGGAGCGGAAGGCGGTCACGTCGCTGACCGGGCTCATCGGGACCTCGATCAGCCCCGAGGGATAGGCGAACGGCTGGGCCTGCGCCAGCGCCTCGACGATCGCGGACAGGGTCGCCGGGTCGCACGGCTTGCCGGGCTGGCCGAGGGGATGGGCCGGATACTTGCTGCTGACCCATCGATAGCCCAGCTTCAGGAGCATCGCCTGCACGTCGGGGCGGTCGGAGAGGCCGTCGTGGAAGCCGCCGGGCGTCCGGAAGCCCGCCGGCTCGATGCCGAGCCGCTGCGCCAGCGCGCGATGCCCCATGCGGACGTTCGCCGCGACCGCCTCGGCCGCCGTCTTCCCCTCGACCAGCCACGGCGCCCTGCGGAAGCGGAACTGGAGGTCCTCCAGGCGGGTCGCCGTGACGTTCACGTGATCGTAGGTGTGATTGCCGATGGGATGCCCCTCGCGGGCGATGTCCCGGAGCCAGCCCACGTCGGCCTGCTCCATCGTCTGGCCGAGCGCGAAGAAGTGGACCAGGCCGCCGCGGGCCTTGACCCGGCGGGCCGCCTCGACGGCGTACGCCTTGGTCGCCGCGTCGAGGTTCCCCTTCTCGTAGTCCCAGTGCGTCTGCTCCCAGGTGGGGAAGTTCCGGCTCATCTCGAGGTCGAGGGTGATCGCCACCAGGGCCTGATCCGCGGGCGCCGTGCCCGCGCCATGAGCCCGACGGACCGAACCCGCAGCCGCACCGGCGGCGAGCGAGTTCAGGAAGCCTCGACGATGGACCGACGAATCGGGAGCCGGACTCATCTCTCTTCCCCCCTCCGCCTCAGCGTTTCTGGCCTGCCGTCGCGGGACGGATCCACGAGGTCTGCGTGATCAGGAGATTGAGCGACGCGAAGGAGACCGCCGAGGTCGTGGCGAACCGCGGGGTCGGATGCGCGGGGAACGTCGCGATGGTGGCGTCGCCGACGAGGAAGACGTCGAAGTCCTTGCTCAGGTTCTGGTAGCCGGCCGTCGTCGAGCAGACGCACATGTCGGTGTTGTACCCGGCCAGGAGCACGTGGCGGACGCCCTGCTGCTTGAGGAACGAGCGGAGCAGGGCGTAGCCCTCGGCGTCGTAGATCACCACGTCCTCGCGATCGACCTCGATCGTCTTCATCACGGGGATCGGCAATTCCCAGAAGCCCGGGGCGTCATACCCGGCGCCGGCGTCGAGCCCGGGGAACTGGCGGAAGTAGTCGATCGTCGGCGTCTCGGAGGAGACCGGGATCGACGCCGGCAGCGAGTCTCCCCGGTAGCGGAAGCTGTTGAGCTTCGTTTCGAGCTCGCGCTGGCCCTGCCGGTGAGTCGCCTCGTCGGTCCGCCCGCGCACCGATCGGTAGAGCTTCCGCCGGATCGGGTCCTCGGTGCCCGGCAGGCTGTAGAGCACGAGTTTCACCGCGCCGCGGAGCGACTTCAGCAGCGGGTTGATCACCTCGGCCCCGTGCTCCAGGACGATCCGATTCTTCGCGGGCGTGCACTGGAAGGCGACCCCGGCCGGCTCCGGCGTGCGCCAGCCCTGGCCGTCGTCGATGCCCCAGGGGTGGACGACGACCACGGCGGTGCGGTCGGCTCGGAGGTGATTGGGCATCTCGATGATCCCGCGGGCATTGTAGGAGAACCGCCAGGCGCGGACCTCGAGGTCGGCGCCCGGGTCGGTAACCAGCGCGGGGGCCTCGAACCGGGCGACCTCGCGGATCGGCTCGACGAAGCGGGGGAAATCGGCCAGCAGCGGCTTCGGATCGCGGATCGGCGTCAGCCGGTTCTCGTACGTCCGGGTCGCGGACTTCTCCTCCGCGATGGACACCGCGGAGAGGAACATCACCAGCAGCGCCGGGGTCGCCCCCCGGATCACAGGGCCGATCATCGCGTCTCCTTTTGCCCCTCGGGCCGGACGGCTTGCAGGTAACGGAACAGGTCCCTCAGCTCTTCCGGGCGAAGTTCCTTGTACAGGGAGTCCGGCATGAGCGAGCCCTCGGATTCCTTCAGCTCCTCGACCTCGGAACGCGGGACGCTGGTGCGTTCGCCCTTGGCGGTCAGGAGCGTGATCGAGGTCGGCGTCTGGTCGGCGATCAGGCCGCTGAGCACCCGGCCGTCCCGGGTCGCGAGCTGGTAGAGCTGATACTCCTTGCGGACGACGACGCCGGGGTCCACCAGGCTGGTCAGCAGGAACTCGCGGTCCTGGCGGTTGGCGAAGGTGAGGTCCGGGCCGACGGCTTCGCCCTGGTCCCCCAGGCGATGGCAGGTGGCGCAGCGATCTCCGAAGAGCTTGCGGCCGCGAGCCGGATCGCCGGGGCCGGCGTTCAGGTCGTTGTTGAGACGGCGGATCTCGGCGAGCCGCTCCTCGGTCGTCGGCCCCCGCGTCATCCCCCAGTGCTTGCGGACGAGCGGCTCCAGCGAAGGGTCGCGGAGCACCGCATACCGCCGGATCTGGTCGAGGGAGACGTCCGCCGCCGGCAGCGCGCCGCGGTCGATCTCCCGCAGATACGCCCTCGCCCACGAGGCACGGCCCAGCAGCAGCTCGCGGGTGCGAGACCGCCAGTCCTCATCGCGGCTGGGGTACGCCCGCAGGACCGTCGCGGCGATGCGCTCGTCGTCAAACTGCGCCAGGTCCTCGAACGCCGCGGAACGGAGCGAGGCAGGGAATCGTTCAGGGGCGTCGCCCGCGACCAGCTTGAGCAGGCCCCCCAGGGCGTCACCGTCCCGAAGCTCGCCGGCCAGCTTGAGCATCGCCAGGCGGTCGTGCTCGGAGGCCGTGGGATCGGTGATCATGCGCCAGGCCCGGCTCCGCGACGCCCCGTCGCCGAGGCGGGCGGCGAGTCTCGTCAGCGACGAGTCCTTCCGATTCGATTCCGCCAGCGCGATGACCGACCGGACGAGCCCCGGCGCGAAGCCGCTGGGGGGTCGGCCCTGCGTCTCCTCATCCAGCGACCCGACCAGGAGGCGGCGGTCCGGTTCCGACGGGGCCGAGGCAAGCAGCCGGCGACACGCCTCGTCTCCGCCTGGGTTCCTCTCGGCGGCGAAGCGTCGCATCAGGCGACCCGCGACCTCCGCGCGGAACAGCCGGGATCGCCAGATGCTGGGCGACGTGAACCGGCGCAGCGTGCTGTCGCGATCGACCAGCGCGTGATGCTCGATCGCCCACCAGGTCAGCAGCGGGATGTGCGGGTCGCCCGCATCCAGATCCCGCAGCAGCAGTTGCTCGGCGATCCCGAGACCGACGCCGGAACCCACCCGACGGGCGGTGCTGGCGAGCTGTGCCCGGACGATCGCGCCGGGATCCCGAGCAGCGAGGAGGACCAGGCCGGGGCCGAGCGAGGACGAGAGCGACGGCTCGTCTCCGATCAGGCGGACTGCCCAGGCGCGGACGTCCTCGTCACCGGATTCCAGCAGGGCTCTCGCCCACGTCTCATCCATGCCGCCGCAGCCGTAGGCAGCCCAGAGGGCCTCGAGCGCCGAGGGCCCTTGCTCCTTCAGCGCGGCGTCACGGAGTCCCCGGGCCACCGTCGCGTCGTGCCGCTCCGCGAGCAGACGCCGCGCGCGCCTGCGGTACCAGTGATTCGGATGGCGAAGCAGACCGAGGAGGGCCTCGTTCGGGCTCGCGGCGAGGTCAAATTTCCCGGCCGCGGGTGCCCCCGGGGCCTGGATCGCGACGATCCGCCCGTTCGAGCGGTCCCAGTCGGCGTCCGGGTCGGGGTGGGCGGTCCGGCGGTCGTGCCAGTCCGTCACGTAGAGCGCGCCGTCGGGGCCGAGCGTCTGGTCGCTGGGGGCGAACCACGTGTCGTTCGCTTGCACGACGTCGCCCCTCTGCCGGCCGCGAAACGTGCTCCCGTCACGGGTCAGTTCGTGCCAGTGGACGGCATGGCCGAGCAGGTCGGCCGCGATGTAGCGGCCCCGCCACCCGGTGGGCCAGGCGTCGGCCTCGTAGAACAGCCCGCCCACGGCGACGTGGCCGCCCCGGACCCCCTCGTGGCGGACATGATCAAAATAGCCATATGTATAGGGATTGTGGAGCGGGCCGTGCTTGCCGAACGACTTCCAGTAGTAGCCGCCCTGGACCGCGTGGAGCGCGACGAAGCCGCCGACGTTCGTGCTGGCGAAGAGCTGGCCCCGGCGGTCGAAGTCCAGGCCCCACATGTTGCCGCCTCCCTCGCAGAAGAGTTCGAAGCGACGCGTCGTGGGGTGGTAGCGCCAGACGCCCTGCTGGAACTCGACGCCGCGAATCCGGGCGGTCACCGTGCTCCCCTGGAGGCCATACAGCCAGCCGTCGGGCCCCCACGTGAGCGAGTTGGCCACGGAGTGGGCGTCCTCCATCCCGAAGCCCGTGAGCAGGACCTCGGGGTCGCCGTCGGGGCGGTCGTCGCGATCCCGGTCCGCGTAGAAGAGGAGATAAGGCGGCTGGAGGATGAACACACCTCCATAACCGAAAGCCAGGCCGCTCGCCAGGTTCAGGCCGGATGCGAAGTCGAGCGAGCGGTCGGCGAGGCCGTCGCCGTCCGTGTCTTCCAGGATCGTCACCCGGTCCTCGCCCCTCGGGCCGCGCGGCGGGGGCTCGGGGATCCTGTCGTAGACCGTCCGCGAGTAGCGATCGACCTTGACCCGGTTCAGTCCGGACGGATTGGGATACTGGAGATACTGGATCACCCACAGGCGTCCGCGGTCATCGAACTCGATCGCGACCGGCTGACGCACCAGCGGCTCGGAGGCGACGAGGCGGGCCTCAAGCCCCCCGGCCACGGTCATGCGCCGCACGGCTTCCCGCGGCCGGTATCCCTGTGCGCCGGCGGATGCCGAGAGGATGCTGCCGATGCTCAGCGCGAGGAGGATCGTGTGGCAACGAATGAGCGTTTCCCCCGAGTTCGTCCCCTGTCTCGACCCCCGGCGGGTCGGCCATGATCCAGCAGTTCTCCAGCAACGGCCGTTAGCCTATCAGGCGGCCGCGGGGAGGCATAGTGGCTGGATCCCGGATCATTGCGGGACGCCCCTCATGATCTGATGCACGTCGATCCCCACCGCTTCGACGAGCCCGAATGTCTCGTGTTCGCCGCGGCAATGGGGTTCCGGGGAGGTCGTGAGGGATCGGCCGAATCTGCAGATTTCTTGATCAAGATCACTTGAACCGGCTGATGACCCGCCGTATCGTTTCAGGAGAGGTTCGTGAAGGAAACGTCCATCAGTGGCGGTCAGTGCCATCCGTCGTGCAATCGTGGCGGGCTGCGTTCATCAATGAGCGGGAACCATCACGAGAGTGTTGGCCTCGATCCTCGTGATCCAATTCGCCTCCGGTGTGGCCGCCCTGCGTCTCGCAACCGGACGCCCGCTGTCTCCCACGAGCAGCTCTGGCCAGTAAACGCGCCCCGGTCGACCTCGCCGCGTCCCGGTTGATGGATCGGTGAGGCTCGCGACGGGCCGCGTCTCCAGCCCACTGCTCGGGCACGCACATTCGACCCCGGTCTTGAAGCGCGTGAGCCTGGGTCAATCGCAACATCGAGTGCCGGAGAAAGTTTGCCTGATTAGGCGACAACGGCGCGACTGTCGTGTATATTATATCCCGGAAGCGTCATCGGGTGTCGCGCAATGTCCTGCGCCCCGGTTGGCTCGCCGTCGGAATCATCCGGCGACGGGACGACCTCAGAGAACGGGGAGAGCCGCGATGAATCGAACCACCCGCCAGGCCTGGTCCGTGGCGCCACAGCGTTCCTACCGGACGGATCGGTCCAGGATCCAGGCCCTGATCGACGAGGCCACCACGGACAGCAACGACGAGAGCGACGAGCACGCGGGCCTCCTGGGGATGGTCCGCGAGGAAGTCGCCTGCCCGTTCCGGGCTCGGCTCGTCGGCGAAGAGGTCGAATGCCTGCGCCTCGAATGGCCCCGCAACGGCTATGGCCTCCAGGCCGTCTGCCGCACCGGGAGGGGCAAGCTCCGCACCGCGGACATCGCGCAGCTCGAACTGGTCGAGCCGCTGCCGCGGGGCTATCCGTGGATCGAGGCCTATCTCACCTGGCGAACGCAGTTCGCCTGACGCCCTTCGCGTCCTCCCCCCCCGAGGTCGGGGCGCCTCCTCGGGGGGGGAGCATGACTGCCCCTTCGTGACGGGGTTGGCTCAGGCCACCCGCTCGGGCACCACGAACGGGGCCCGGTACGGACGGGTGAGCAGTTGGTTGGCTTCGGCATCGCCCACGAACGACTCGGTGCCGGCGTCGAAGCAGAGCTTCCGCCCCAGCCGATACGTCAGGCCTTCGAGCGGCACGTGATTCTCCTTGAGATGCTCGGCCGTCCGGGCGAGCGTCTCGTGCAGCTCCCTGCTATCCCCGATGGCCTTCGACTCGCCGGCGTGCGTGACGTCCGTCCCCAGGCGATACGAGAGGTTGGCGAGGTGGCAGAGCGCCGAGGAATAGTGGCCTTCGAGGATGTCGGCGTTCAGGTCCTCGGTCTTGCGGCTCCGCACGGCCGCGATGAAGTTGCCGAAGTGGCCCTTGCCGGGCCCCCGCTTCGGCTCCTCGGAGAAGCCGAGCCTGGAGAGCGGCTCGAACGTGTCGCTCCCCTTGCGGGCGAACTTGCCGCCGATGATCGTCCCCTCCTCGAGGTGGGCGATGTTGCCGACCTTCTCGCCGAGATAGGGGCCGGTCTTCAGGCCGCGGACCTCGAAGATGAGCTGGGTCTCGCCGAAGTCCATGACGCAGACCTGGGTGTTGGCGGTCTGCCCCTGGTCCTTGTAGCCGAACCGCCCGCCGACGCTGAAGACGGCCTTCGGATAGGTCACGCCGCGGCCGTCCGGCCCGGGGATCAGCCAGCGCGCGAGGTCCATCTGGTGGACACCCTGGTTGCCGATGTCGCCGTTGCCGAAATCCCAGAACCAGTGCCAGTTGTAGTGCACGAGATTGCCGTGGTACGGCTGCTCCTGCGCGGGGCCGAGCCAGAGGTTGAAATCGACCTCGGGCGGCGGCGTCCCCGCGGGCTTGAAGCCGATCGACGGCCGCGGCTTGTAGCACAGCGCGCGTGAGACCAGCAGCTTGCCGAGCTTGCCCGAGGCGACGGCGGCCTGGGCGAGCGCCCACTCGCCGCTCGATCGGCTCTGCGTGCCGTGCTGCACGATCCGCTGGTACCGCCGCGCCGCCTCGACCGCGACCCGGCCCTCGTGGACGTTGTGGCTGCACGGCTTCTCGACGTAGACGTCCTTCCCGGCCTGCACCGCCCAGATGGTCATCAGCGCGTGCCAGTGATTCGGCGTGGCGATCGAGACGACGTCGACGTCCTTGTCGTCCAGCACGCGGCGGATGTCCTGCACCGTCGAGGGCGTCCGCCCGCCGTGCGACTCGACCTGGCGGATCCGCTTCTCATAGGTCCGCGTGTCCGGATCGACGAGGGCGACCACGGCCACGCCGGTCTGCTTGCCGAACTCGTCGACGTGCGCCGAGCCGCGGCCGTTGAGCCCCGCCACGGCGACCCGCACCGTGTCGTTCGCCCCGAGGATCCGCCCCGAGGCCCGCGTCCCCCCGATCGCGAATCCCGCCCCCACGCCGGCGGCGACGGAACGGTTCAGGAATTGACGACGACTCAGATCGCGCTGCGCCATGACGCCGGTCCTTTCCGAGAAGGGTATGCTGAGGATCCTCGGCCCGAATGGGTGCTGAACAACCGATGTTAAACATCGGCCATGATACGCACCGGCCGACGACTTTCCCAGAGCGCGGAGGGGACGGGCTCATCGAACCGGACTGGGAACCCGGACGGCACGGCAGGCAGGACTGAGGCTTCCGTTAATTTGAAATACCATTTTATACGCAACTGATATGATTTGCAGATCAATAAAATCCATGGTGTTGACGAGGGTAGGCGTGCGCGGGACGATGTCGGAGCCCGCACCGGCGAGGACGGATGATGAGGAAGTCGACCGCCGGGGGGCGCACAACGCGTTGAAGGGGTAGCGAGGCGGATGACCGGACCTGCTTCCGAGGCTGTGGCTCCCGTGCGGGCCCTGTCGCTCTGCGGGATCGCGCTCAGCGGGGTCTTCGCCGCCGCCGGCCTCGGCGCCGTCACCAACGCCGTCAACGCTCGGATCAGCCCGGACTATTTCATCACGATCCTGGGCTGGCGGGGCGTGCAGGACGTGTGGCGGGCGAGCATCGCGCAGGGCCTGTTCGAGGGCCTCTGCTTCGGCCTGTTCTTCTCGCTGGTGTTCACCGCGGGCGTCGGCATCATCACGCGGGCGGCATGCACCTACGGGTTCGCCGCCCGACATCTGCTCGGGATCGTCGCGGCGGCGCTGGTCTGCTGGGTGATCGGTGGCATCGCGGCGATGGGGCTGGCCACGTTGAGCCCCGACTTCTACCAGCGGGCATTCCGCGGCGTTCCGGAAGAATTCGGCCCCATGCTCAGGTACGCGTGGGTCGGCGGCTCGATCTGGGGCCTGGAACTGGGCGGGCTGCTGTCCACGGTGCTGGGGCTGGTGATCCTCCGCGCCAACTGGCTCCGGCTGCATCCCGGGAAAGGAAGCCGGTCGGGGGAATGAAACCCGGACGTTCCCCGTCTCGTCGCCCCGACGATCTCGCGAGCCGCGGCCCCCTCTCTCGGAATCGCAATTCCGCGGCATCCGCCTTGTCGAGCGGGCGGAGCCCGGGTACCTTCTGCGCATCTGTTCAGGCAAGCCGAGAGCCCCACGAGTTCACGGCGCCGGTTGCCGGGCGAGGTACCGGCTCTTTCGAGGAGGAACGCGTCATGCCCGACCGTGTGTCCTTCAGGGCAGCCGGCCCCATCGGCGACACGGACATCCACGCCTTGCCGGTCAGGGAGGTCGGCCCGGCGGTGGGGTACTACACCCAGTGCCTCGGCTTCACGCTCGTCTCGAAGGACCGGACGTCCGCCGTGCTGAGGCGGGACGACGTCCAGATCGGCCTGGCGGTCAACGGGCGCGATCCCGAGCAGGCGAGCTGCTGGTCCTCCGTCGGCGACGTGGACGCGCTCCATCGCGAGTATGACGCGAAGGGCATCGGGCCGGGAATCATCGACGAGCAGGAGTACGACGGCAAGCCCTACCGCGTCTTCTTCGCCAAGGAACCGTACGGCGTCTGCTTCTGCTTCACCCAGCCCCTGTGACTCGTCGGAGACCTTCGGAGCGGAGGATGCCATGGAAGACGGGCGGGTCACGCTGCGCGGCTCCGAGCCGATCCTCCCGGTCGCGGACGTGGTCGCGACGGTCGGCTACTACCGCGAGGTGCTGGGCTTCCCGGAAGGGTGGACCTGGGGAGAGCCGCCCGACTTCGGCGGCGTCCGCTGGGGCAAGATTGGCACGATGTTCTCCTTGCAGCCCGACGCGGCGACGCTCGCCGGACAGTGGCACGCGTTCTTCGTCGAGGGGATCGACGCGCTCCACGACCTCCACCGCCGCAACGGCGCGGCGATCTGCTCGCCCCTGGAGGCGAAGCCCTGGGGCCTGCGCGAGTACACCGTCCGCGACCTGAATGGGCATTTCCTGCGGTTCGGCCAGCGGGGCTCGGACCGGTCCGCGACCGCCGGGCGCGAGCCGGCGAGGGACGTCGCGATCGTCGAGCGGCTGCCGACGCCCGAGGAGCTCCAGTCGCTCTACCGCGCCGTCGGTTGGGCCGATGACGACCAGGCCGACCGCGCGGCGACGGCGATCGCCGGGGCCCGATTCGGCGTGGTCGCCGTGCGGGAAGGGCACGCGGTCGGCTCGGGCATGGTCCTCGGCGACGGGGCGACGTTCGCCTACCTGAAGGACATCATGGTCCGCCCCGAGTGGCAGGGCCGCGGGATCGGCACCCGGATCGTCGAGGCCCTGCTGGCGATCCTCCGTCGCGTGGAGCCCGACCGCATGCTGGTGACCCTGTTCACCGGTCAGCACCTGGCCGAGTTCTACGAGCGGTCCGGGTTCTCGGGCCCCGAGACGCTCTATGGGATGAGTCAAATGATCACGTGCCGCTCCGGACCCGAACAGCACGGCGTGAAGCGAGGAGAAGGGTGATGGTCGAGCAGACGCTGAAATTCCTCGCCACTCCCGAGAAGGGCGAGGTCTCCGCCCTCCTGATCCGGCCCGAGGGCGCGAGCCACCTGCTGGTCCTCGGCCACGGGGCGAGCACCACCATGCGGCACGCCACCCTCCAGGCGATCGCCGGGGCGCTGGCCGACGCGGGCATCGCGACGTTCCGCTACAACTTCCCCTACGCGGAGCACGGCAAGGGGCGGGACTCGCAGGACGTCTGCACCCGGACGATCCGTTCGGCGGTCGCCGCGGCGCGCGAAGCCGCCCCGGGCCTCCCGCTCCTGGCAGGCGGCCACTCCTTCAGCGGCCGGATGACCTCGACGGCCGCCTCGGAGACGCCGCTCGACGGCGTGCGGGGACTCGTCTTCTTCTCCTTCCCGCTCCACCAGCCCGGCAAGCCGGAGTCGAAGCGGGCCGACCACCTCGCCAGGGTCGCGGTTCCCATGCTCTTCCTCAGCGGCACGCGCGACGAGCTCGCCGACCTGGACCTGCTCCGGCCGGTCTGCAAGAGCCTGGGCAGGCGAGCGACCCTCCACCTTGTCGACACGGCCGACCACGGCTACAAGGTGCTCAAGCGTTCCCGCACCAGCACCGAAGACGTGTTCGCCGAGATGGCCCGCGTCGTCCGCGAGTGGGCGTCGGCCCTGGACTGATGGCGGCCATCCCCGACTGATCCCGCGACCGTCACAAGTGGCATCCCCTGAGTCGTCAGACGGCGATCATGAGCACCAACCGCGACCCTCGTTTCCCCGGCATCCGGGCGACGCTCGGCGACGACGTCCTGGACCGTCGTCGAGAGCGGATCGATTCCGAGCTCGCGCAGATCCGAGAGCATCCTGACCGGCAGGAGAATCACTTCTTCCTCGCGAGCGCGTACCACTCGATGGCCCTGGAGCTCTACGCGCTCGGGTACGAGATCGCGGAGGTCGTTGCGACCTTCCGCCGGTGCGTCGAGGCCCGGCTACGGGTGCTCCGGCTGCGGGGCACCGGTCAGTACACGAGCACCAGGCCCCCGCAGGCTCCCGGCGACGAGCCGGTCACGACCGAACATCGGGACTTCGGCACGGGCTGTTCCTGGTACGGATACGAAACCGCGTGCCTCGCCCACATGGTGGACGCGCGGGATCTCGTCGGCGAGATCACCCGGCTCATCTGGGACCCGCCGGATGCGGACTACGTCGGCCGTCGCTCGGAAATCTGCACGCCGGAGCAGCAGAGGATCGCCTACGCGCTCCGGGACCTCGGCACCCCGGCGTTCGAGCAGTCTCGCCCCCACCTCAGGCGGATCTCGGAGGCCTGGCGCGTCCGCGGCTTCCCGAAGCCGCTCGCCTACCAGGCCGGCCTGCTCCTCGCCATTGGCGAGGGTGACGGCCCCGGTTTCCTCACCCGGCTCGACACGCTGCTCGCCTGGCACGAGCAGATGGCCGAACGCGAAGCCAACCGGGCCGATCGCGCCCGTTTCCTCTGTCTCCCCGCCCTCGGCCTCGGTGCCCTCGCCCTGGCCGGGCAGACGATCCACCCCGACGACCTGCCCCGGGACAGGCTCTACCTGCCGACGGACCTGATTGGTCACTCCCCGGAAGAGTAGCAGGCTCATCCCCACGGCCGTGCCAGACCGCGTGGGGGAGGGCTTCCCGGGGGAAGGTGACGATTTGGGGGGGACGCCCGGCGACACTCGCACGGACGTGGGACAAGACCCCTCCACGAAACAAACCCAACGGCCCGCCGCAAGTCTCTTCCGCATTGGGAGATGAGGAAAACTGTCCAAAGCGGTCGCGGATCTATGCGGTGAGCGGGCCCGGGAACGACGCCCGCCGCAGACACACGGGGGATCGCCGCCCTGCCTGCGACGCCGAACGAAGCCAAGGAATCGGCGGTAAAGCCTGAACAGGTGCAGTCTTACGCTGATGTGTCCGGGAGCGGTCGCGGGCGGTCAGCCTGGCAAGGCCGGCCGCTAAGGCGGACGACGAGAAGTGGCTGTCGTCTCCGGCCCCCCGCGACGATCGCCGCGGTCTCGGTTCCTGCCGAGGGATCAGGCCGTCAGCAGGGACCGGGAACGGCGGCGGTGGGTGGAGCAGGGGGCCTGCCGGCTACTGCTGGTTGTTGATGGTCACGCCCGGCCAGTCGTCGGTGCGGAAGGGGGTCGCGGGCAGACCGACGTTGCTGTAGAGGTTGCAGACCGGGTTGTCGGCCCAGGCGTAGCGGACGGCGGCCGGGTCGGAGATGGACTCGGACCAGACCTCAATCGTGTTCGGGCCGACGATCTTCGCCTTCGCCGGCACGAACTTGCGGTCGGGCCCGGCGATCGTGAACCCACGCGGCTCGTTCACGTCGAAGGGGCGGAAGCCGCCATCGACGTGGTCGAACTTCACGGCGATCTTCCCGTCCTGCTTGCTCATCGAGGCATAGGTCGGGCTCTGGCAGGGGACCGTCACGCCGTAGTCCTTCGCGAGCGCCCAGCGGGCCAGCCGCATGGCGACGTCCTGCTTGTTGCGGGGATGGATATCCTTGCCCTCGCCGATGTCGATGATCACGGCCTCGCCGGTGTGCGGGAGCCGCTTCATGGTCATCGTCTGGGCCTCGCGGAGTTCCGCCCAGGCGCTCTCCGCCGGCTCGGCCTTCTCGTCCATGAAGTCGGCGAGCTGGACCCAGTAGAAGGAGAAGTCGCCCTGCTTCCAGAGGTCGCGCCAGGTCTGGATCATCAGGGGGAAGAGGTCGCGATACTGATACGCCCGGCCGGCGTTGCTCTCGCCCTGGTACCAGATGGCGCCCCGGATGCCGTAGCCGATCGTCGGCAGCAGAACGCCGTTGTAGATGTTGCCCGGGCGGGCGTTGCCGCGCATCTCCCCCTCGTGGGCCTTCCTGTCCTGCGAGTGTTCCGTCTCGATCCGGGCCCAGCGATCGAGCAGCGCCTTGTACTTCGGGTCGGCGGCGAGCCGGTCGCGGGGGATCCAGGCCTCGCAGGCGGAGCCGCCCCAGGCGTCGTTGATCAGGCCGATCGGGACGCCCAGCGTCTGGTGGAGCTGTCGGCCGAAGAAGTAGCCGACCGCCGAGAACCCGGGGACCGTCTCCGGCGAGCAGACCGACCAGTGGCCATCGAAATCCTTCTGGGGCTCCTGGGTGCCACGGTTGGGTACGGTGATCAGCCGGATCCCGGGGAACCTGGCGGCCTTGATCTCCAGGTCGGGATCGTTCGCCGCAGCGACCGGCCACTGCATATTCGACTGGCCCGAGCAGATCCAGACCTCGCCCGAGAGGACGTCCTGGAAGGTGATCGTGTTCTTCCCCTTCACGGTGATCGTGTAGGGCCCGCCGACGGGCAGCGGGTCGAGCATCACGTGCCACTTGCCGTCGGCGTCCGCCTTCGCCTGCTTCGTCTGGCCCTGCGGGGCGACCTGGACCGTCACCTCCTCGCCCGGATCGGCCCAGCCCCAGACCTTATCCTGCTGGTCGCGCTGAAGGACCATGTGATCGCCGAAGATCGCCGGCAGCTTCACGTCGGCACGGGCCGGTCCCGCCGGGGCCACGAGCAGGACAGCCAGGAGGCATCCCGAGAGCCGGAACAGCCTGTAGCACCAGGAAATCCGCACATGAACCATCGTCGTCTCCCTGACTGGAATCGTACGCCGGTCCGCCCGCTCGCCCACGCACGACGAGCGGGCCGGGACCGGCAATCGGTACCCAGTCTAGGAGATGAATGTCCCCGTCCCAAGGGACTACGCTCCCGGCGGCGGGGGTTTTTCCGTGGCGGCCGCGCCTCAGGCCGGAGCGGTCGGGGCGGCCTCATGACGCGGCCGGCCCCGGCCCCTCAGCACCGAGCGGCAGGCGCCGGCGAGGCCGCGCAGGGTGCCCAGGATCGGGCCGGGCAGGTAGCTCTTGGCGAACCGGCCGAGCAGCCGAGGGCGCAGCGAGGGCCCGCCGGCGGCCATGGCCAGCCGCCACTGGGCCCGCGCCTCGGCGTTCAGCCCGTCGACGTAGAGGCCGTCGCCGTACTGGAGATGGAGCTCGGCCCTGGCCGCCTCGAATTGAGGGTCGAACCCGGGCCGCGCCCGATCGCGGTGCTTCTTGATCACGCGGAGGTGATGGTCGAAATGGCGGGACCATTGCGTGCGGGAGATCTGCTGGGCATGAGTCCGGTAGTTGGACACCCGGGCGGGCGTCGCCGCGATCGGATAGTCTCGCGCGAGCCTCAGCCACATATCATAATCTTCGCTGAGCCGCAGGCTCTCGTCGAAGAGGCCCAGGTTGCGGAGGACGTCGGTCCGGACCAGGACCGTGGAGGGGCAACTGATCAGGCACTCGCGGATCATCCGACTGTAGATGTCCCCCGAGTCGAAGTGCAGGGACTCCCTGCCCGGGGACTTCCCGCCCCGGTCGTCGACGTAGCAGAAGCGACCGGCCGCCCAGGGCGCGCCGGGATGCTCGTCGATGGCCCGGAGGAGCCGCTCCACGGCCGTCGGTTCGAGGTAGTCGTCGTCGTCGAGGAACAGGATGTACGTCCCCCTGGCCCGCTCGATCCCCGCGTTCCTCGCCGAGGCCAGCCCCCCGTTGGGCTTCCGGATCAGGGTCAGGCGGTCTCCGTATGCGGACACGACCGGCTGCGGGTCGAGCGGCGAGCCGTCATCGACGACGATCAGCTCGATCTCGGGATGCGTCTGGTCCAGCACCGACCGGATTGCCTGGTCCAGGTACTGGAGCCGATTGAACACCGGGATGACGATCGTCACGAGCGGCGGCGAAGCGGCCTCCATCGTGCCTCCGGTTGCCACGGGACGAGGATCGATCTGCGTCTCAGGAGCCATCACCAGGAGTTGTCCCTTCCCAACAGGAATCATCGCGATGTGCTCGGGACCGAAACGGGGATGTCAGACGCCGGCCCCGGCGAGAGAGGACCGCTTCGTGGCCGGGCCGGCCGCGGGCCTCGGCGCGACCTGCCAGGTGCAGGTCAACCGGAAGTCGCGTGCCCCGGCGACGTCCCCGGTCCAGCCGGCCTCGGCCGCACAGGCCAGGTTGTACATCTCGCGGGCCGTGACGTAGTGATAATGGAATCTCGGGTCCGCCTCGGCCCGCCGGGCGAGCGCCTCGTGGAACCGGGTCATCGGCTCGCCCAGGAGCACCCGCTGGTTGGCCTCCTCCGCGCCGTGGGTGTGCAGCTTGACGAACGACCAGTCCGGCCTCGTCGGCACGACGACCCCGGCGCGGAGCCAGGCGTCGATGCGGTCGTCCGTCGGGGGCTGATTGCCCTGGATGCAGCCGTTCTCCACCCGCGGCCGGAGGCGCGACCGGCGCCAGTCGAGCACGAGGGGCCCCTGGATGAGCATCAGCGAATTCTCGGGCCTCGATCCGACGCCCACCTTCACCCCGGTGTCGTGCGACCGCGGGCGGTGGGGGTCGTCGACGGCGTAGTAGATGCTATTGATCGTGCGCGTCTGGGTCGGGCTGGGATACGAGGGGAGCGTGAAGTCGGCGTAGCAGCCGGTCTCCCGGAGGACGTCCAGCTCGTTGTTCACGCCGCACCAGCGGCCGTCGGGACGGCCGTTGTCGAGGGCCCAGTTCCCGTGGATGAAGCCGTAACGGACCGCGTCGGTCTCCCGGTCGCGGGCCAGCAGGCCGTGACGCCCCGCCAGCAACTCCTTGAACCCGGTCAGGGTGCGGCGGAGGTTCTCGGCGTGATCCCGGTCGTGGTGGAGATGGACCTCGACCTCTCCGAACCCCGCGCGACAGAGCGCCGCCAGGTCGTCGAGGTACCGCGGTTCGTAC
Source organism: Isosphaeraceae bacterium (assembly GCA_046349995.1). Classification (GTDB taxonomy): domain Bacteria; phylum Planctomycetota; class Planctomycetia; order Isosphaerales; family Isosphaeraceae; genus Aquisphaera. The sequence goes on from JAXMBE010000014.1 coordinate 60,964, forward strand.
TCCTCGACCGGATAGAAGAAGCTGTGCCGGGGCGGCTTGCCGTCGCTGTCGCGGAAGCGGTCGAAGAGCCGCGGATATCCGCCCACCCAGTCGCGGACGCGGCGGGCCGCGACCGCCTCCGGGGGCCCTCCGCGCTTCGGCTCGAAGTGATCCGCGACGCAGAGCAGCAGGTGGACCGGCGCGTCGGCGGGGGGGCGAGGCCGCCGCGTCGTGAGGTACGGCACGAGCCAGCGATCCAGCCCGCGGTCCTTCACCCCTCGGATCGCCCGGGCGAGATGGCCGGTCAGATAGGCGGGTATGCTCATCGGGCAACCTCCAGTTCGACCGTGCGGACCGTCCGGCTCCAGGCGGCCGCCTGCGAGCCCGTCGCCCAGCGGCCGAACCCCACCAGGAGCGCCAGGTTCATCTCCGTGAACATCTTCATCAGCCGGACCGGCCTCGTGCGGCCCAGGGTCCGGGACAGGTCGCCGGCCGAGAGCGCGACCAGGTAGAAGAGGACCTGGGCGCCCAGGAGGTAGGCCCCGACCCAATCGTGGAGCAGGACCATGACGAGGCTCGCGGACAGCATCGCCATCAGGAAGAAGGGGCAGAACCAGCGGAGCAGCTTGTGCGAGAGGAACGTGAACGCCGTCCAGCCACGGCCGGGATCGAGCAGCCGCCAGAGCAGGCCGATGCTCTGGAACCCCCCGGCGCCGATGCGGGCGCGGCGGCGGAACTCGGAGGCGATGTCGGGGGCCGTCTCCTCGACGGCGGACGCGGACCTGTCATAAACCAGTTCGCATCCGTGATGGACCTTCGCCAGGAGCGGCACCACGAAGTCGTCGATGATCGTGTCGCCGGGGATCGGGACGTAGAGATCCTTGCGGAGGGCGTAGATCGCGCCGTTGGCCCCGAGCAGCCCGCCCAGTGCGGCCTCCTGGTTCTTCAGGAACGTCTCGTATCTCCAGTAGAGCCCGTCCGCATTCCGGCCCGTCTCGGAGTCCACCAGCTCGAGCCGACCGACCGCCGCGCCGACGGCGGGGTCCCGGAACCAGCGGGCGAGCCGGCGGGCCGCCCGGGGATCGAACTCCGTGTTCGCGTCGGAGAAGAGGACGATCTCCCCCGAGAGCGTCGGGATGCTCTCGTTCAGCACCGAGGCCTTGCCCCTCCTCACCGGATAGTCGATGAGCCGGACGCCCCGGTCGGCGAACCGGCGGACGAGCCTCGCCGTGGCGTCGGTGCTCCCGTCCGAACCGATGACGATCTCCAGCTTCTCGCGCGGGTAGTCCAGCGCGAGGGCGTTCCGGATCCGCTCCTCGATGACGGCCTCCTCGTTGAGGGCCGCGATCAGGAGCGACATCGAGGGCAACTCCTCGTCCGGCACCTCGGCGGGGTCCGCGACCCGGCCGAACCCCCGGGCGAGGGCCCAGATCGCGATCGGATAGAGCACATACGCGTAGAGGACGAGGACCGCGCTCACCCAGAAGAGCAGAGTGGCAAGCATCAAGGCGTTCATCAATCTGGATTCCCCGCGACATCGGAGGATGGGAAATTCATCGGTGCGACTTCACAGCACGGCGGCGGGCCCGGGCCCGGCCGCTCAGGACGGCGATGCCGGGCGGGCGACGGCGCCTCCGGCTTCGGACCTGATGCGGACCACGCGGGCGGGGATCCCCACCGCCGTGCAGTGGGGAGGCAGGTTGGAGACGACCACGGCGTTGGCCCCGACGCGGACGCCGTCGCCGATGTTCACCCCGCCGATGACCTTCGCCCCCGCGCCCAGGAACACGCCGTCGCCCAGCACGGGCGACTCCCGGCGTTCCGCGCCGATGGTGACCTGGTGTTCGACCACGACGTCGGAGCCGCCTCGCACGGACCCGTTGATCACGACGCCGTTGGAATGGATCAATACAAATCCCGGGCCGAACTCCGCGCCGCGGCCGATGATGCACCCGCAGAAGACGGAGAGGATCTTGTTGAAGACCATCTCCAGGGGGGCCAGCCGGTGCCGCCGCGACCACTGCATGAGGCGATACAGCAACATCGCGGCCGTGCCGTCGGTGAGGAGCGTCTTCAGCAGCGCGGCCGATGTTTCCTTTTCGTAGCACCAGCGCGATTTCTGCCTCAGATCCGAGGCGATGAGCCGGAAGAGCGAGACGCCGGCCGCCGGCCGCGACGCGACGGCCGCCCCTTCGCGAATTCGCATCCCGAGGCTCATGACGGCTCCTTTTGATTCTCATTTCGAGAGCCCGCCGCCGCGATCGAGGCGAAGAGGCCGCGGATCGTCTCGACGCGGGCCTCCCAGCTCTCGTCCCGCATGGTCTCGCTCCGGTCCCACCTCGGCCCCGGCTCCTCGAGCGCGCGGTGGAGCTGGCGGACGAAGTCCTCCGGGTCGCGGCCGATCAGGCAGTGCTCCAGGACCTCCACCTCCGGGATCGCGGTGGACACGACCGGAAGGCCGGCCGCGAGGTACTCGCGGGCCTTCAGCGGATTGGCGTTGAGCGTGACCTCGCTGATCGGGAACGGGATGACGGCCGCGTCGAAGCCCTTGCAGTACGCCGGCAGGTCCTCGTACCGCTTGCGCCCGAGCAGGTGGACGTTCGGCCGCCTCTCCAGGCCGCTCACGTCGGTGGTGATCTTGCCGAGCATCACGAGCGAGCCGTGCGGGAACCGATCGGCGACGTGGCCCAGCAGGTCGAGGTCCACCCAGTCCTGCGCGATCAGCCCGAAGTACCCGATCAACGGCCTGGGCAGGTCGCGGATCTCCGCCGGGACCTCCAGCTCGGGGTCGAGCGCCTTGCGGAAATGCTGGAAGTCGACCCCGTGGCGGACCATGAAGGTGCGCGGGTTGAACGGCGACTTCGACCGCTGGAGCCGCTCCGCCGAGGTGATGACCAGGTCGGCCCGCTCCAGGAGCCGCTCCTCGATGTCCGCCAGCGCCTGGGTGTCCACCCCGGAGAATGCCGTGTACTCGTCCACGCAATAATAAATGATCGCCTTCTCATTCAACCCGCCGGCCATGAGCCCCGCGGCCGGATTGAAGACCCAGTTCAGCGGGCGTCCGAACCCGAGCTGCCTCATGGCCCGCCTCACCTGGAACCGGAGGAACTCGCGGTTGAACCGCCGGATCAGCGGGCTCCCGTAGGCGGGGACGGCCAGCGGGTTGAGCACGAAGATGTTCGGCTCGACCTCCCTGACCGGGGACGCGGCCGCCGCGACCTTGCGGAACGCCCGCCGGAGGTCGGCGCCCGAGGCGGTCGGGGCCCGGTAGCCGATCGAGTTGACCCAGAGGACCCGGTTCCGCCGGGAGAGGATCCGCATCACGTGCGTCTTGGACAGCGGGTCCCCGCTCCAGTCGTGGCTGAAGCAGAGGATGTCCTCGCCGATCAGCCGCCTCGGGCGTCGTGCGAGCGGGTGTCGTGGTGGGCGTCATTCGGGAATTCCTCTGTAGATAATGTCCTGGGTTGTTCATGCAATACCCGCGACCAGCGGCGTTGACGTGCGGCACGAGTCGAGCAGGGCGGAGACCTCGCGGGCCATGTCTTCCCAGGACCGGTTAGCGCCCGCCCGCTCAGGGCGGCGGGATCGACCTCGGCCCCCATGACCGATTCGATCGCGTCGGCCAGCGCCGCGGCCGACCCGGCGGGCACCAGCCGGCAGGACGGGTCGTGCAGCTCGGGCACCCCGCCGACGCGGGTCGCCACGAACGGCCGGCCGCACGCGAGCGACTCGCGGAGGACATTGGGGATCCCCTCGGAGTAGCTCGGCAGCACGAACAGGTCCGATGCCCGATACCAGTCGGGGAGCTGGGCCTGCGGCCTGGGACCGACGAAGTGGACGCGGCCGTCGATCCCCAGCGACCGGGCCCGGGCTTCCAGCGACGTCCTCAGCGGGCCGTCGCCGACGAGGGATATCTCGAATGGCAGGCCGCGCCTCGCCAGCCCGGCCGCCGCCGCCAGGAGGATCTCCAGGCCCTTCACCGGGACCATCCGGCCGACCCAGAGCAGGAGCGGGCCCTCGGGTGAGAGGCCCAGCCGCAAGCGGGCCTCTTGCCGGTCGCCGGGAGTGAATCGCTCCTCGTCCACCCCCTGGTAGACGACGTGGATCTTCCGATCGTCGACCCCCAGCCCGCCCAGCGCCCTCGCCAGGTCCCGGCTCACGGGCATGACCAGGTCGGCCTGATTCAGGGACTCCAGGAACCGATCCCGCGCGGGGTGGCGATCGATCAGCAGGACGTCCGAGCCGCCGACGATCAGCCCGACGGGCACGCCGATGGCCCGGGCGGCCCGGATGGCGGCCCAGCCGTCCGGATAGGCCCAGTAGCTCAGGACGGAATCGGGCTGACGACCGGCGCAGGCCCTCCGGAAGGCGCCCCGACCCGACCTCCACATGAGCTCGCCATGGGCCCGCGGCAGCACCCTCGGGGGATAGAGGAACGGCGGATACTCGGCGTGGACCCCTTCGCCCGCGAACGAGGCGACGCAGTCCCGGACCAGGGCCCGTTTCGTGCGGACCCTCCTGAACCAGGGCCAGGGCGAGACGACCCGGACCTCGTGATCCCGGCCAAGCCGCGTGCACAGGTTCGCACAGAAGGTCCCCCGCGTCGGGTCGCCCGGCTGGGGGAACACGCTGCTGAAGAAGAGGATCTTGGACATCGGGCTATTTCAGGTCCCTGTGGCACGGAGCGGGGGCGCACGGCGATCGGGGACGCGCGACGCGCCCGTCCTGATCGCGTGGTTCACGGCCTGTGTCAACGACCCCGGTGGTCCGGCCTCGCCGCCAGGAGCTCCTCATACTGAGAAGCATAGGTCCGCGTCATCTGGCGGAGGCTGTACCTGGCGTTCACCTCGGCACGACCCGCCGACCCCAGCGTCGCGGACAGCACGGAGTCCTCGAGGAGCCGGATCAAGCAACTCTCGAGCCGAACCTCGTCGCCGGACGGGAAAAGCAGCCCGGTCCGGCCGTCGTCGATGACCTTCGGCAGGCGGCCGACCCCGGAGGCGACGACCGGCAGGCCGGCCGCCCAGGCCTCGAGCACGGCCAGCGGCATGCCCTCGCTCCGGCTCGTGAGCGCGAAGAGGTCCATGGTGGGCAGGAAACGCTCGGGGTGGTCCTGGTGCCCCGCGAAATGGACCCGGCCGGACAGGCCGAGGCGATCGACGAGGATCTGCAGGTCTCCTCGCAGCGGCCCGTCGCCGACGATCATCAGATGTGAATCGGGGCATCGGGCCGCGACCCGGCCGAACGCCCGGATCAGGAGGTCCTGCCGCTTCACCTCGTTCAGGCGCCCGACCGTGCCGATCACCCGGGCGTGCCCGGGGATCCCGAGCTGCTCGCGGGCCCACCCCCGGGAGCGAGGCGTCGCGAATTTGTCGGTGTCGATCCCGTTGGGGACGACGGCCATCCGCTCGCGGGGGACGCCCCCGACGCTGGCGAGCGCCTCCGCGATCTCCTCCGAGACGCAGAAGATCCGGCTCGCGAACCGGCCCGCCAGCCCGAACAGGAGCCGACCGCGGGCTCGTCGTGCCGTGCCGCCGGCGCCGGCCAGGTGGTTGCCGTGTTCGGTGTGGACGACCGCCGGGACCCTCGCCATCCGGGCCGCGGGGCCCGCGTAGAGGAGGGCGCCGATCTGGTGCGTGTGGACGACGTCGGGCCGGAGCCCGGCCAGTTTCTCCCGGATTCTCAGGATGAGGCGCGGCGAGAGGCCGGGCCGCTTCCCCAGCGAGACGACGGCCCCCCCCAGACGCTCGACCTCCCGGGCCATGACGCCGGGCTTCTCGAGGCAGAGGACGGAGGTCTCCATGCCGAGGTCGCGGCCGTCCCGCACGAGGTCGACCACGATCCGTTCCAAGCCGCCGCAGTCGAGCGAGAGGACGACGTGGCAGACCCGCGGCCGGCTGCCGGCCGTCGTCGTCCCGGCTGCCCGGGGCCTCGTGTGCTGGACGGGGCTGGAGATCACGGCATGGCTCCGCTGATCCGGGTGGGCGACCGCCGGGGGAGTTCGCGGGCGGCCCGAAGCGCCGCCTTGGCGAGGATGCCCCAGGCCTCCGGCGAGAACGGCTGGACCTTGAGCCGCTCGTAGGCCGGCGCGAGCGCCTTGCGCGGGCGGCCCTGGGCCAGGTGATTCCCGGCCCAGCGGCGGAAGCAGGAGGCCTCCCAGTGCCGGAGCCCCCGCCTCCCGAGCTCGTCGGCGTGCCGGCGGACGACGCGGAGCATGTTGCCGCAATCCACGTCGAGGTTCGATCGCGACAGGGAATTGGGCACCAGGAACTGCGTCGCCAGCAGCTCCGAGGAGAGGTAGACCGGGTTGGACCGGATGAGCCGGAACCAGAGGTCGCGGTCCTCGGCCGGCTCCAGCCCGGACTGGAACCGATGATGGCCGAGCGCCCGGCGGCGGACGACGACGGTGGACGTCCAGACGCGGGTCGCCAGCTCCATCGCCTCGGTCCCCCGGACGTCATGGACCCTGTCCATCCACTTCGAGCAGACCGGGAGGACCTCGGAGCGAGGCTCCCGGTCCTGCTGCTCGTAGAAGCGGCCCGCGACCAGGCCCACCTCGGGGTGCTCCTCCAGGATGCGGAGCTGGTGCTCGAGCTTGCGGGGCTCCCAGGTGTCGTCGGCGTCCAGGAAGGCGATCAGGTCGCCGGCCGAGCGATCGATCCCGAGGTTCCGCGCGCTGGCCGCACCGCCGTTGGGCTTCGAGACCAGGAAGACCCGGTTCGCGTAGGGGCGCAGCGCCCGCATCAGCTCGTCGGTGCTGCCGTCGTTGACGATCAGGATCTCATCCGGTCGCCTCGTCTGGCTGAGCACGCTGTCCAGCGTGCGTCCGATGGTTCGCGCCGATTGGTACGCGGGGATGATCAGGCTCACGGACTCGTGTGGCATGGCGGCTCGGGCTCTCCGGGGACGGCGATCGTGGTTCGTTGGTCAGGCGGCGGACGGCGCGGGCCGTGCCTGGTTGATCATGGACTCGAGCCGGGCGGCGGGGGCCACCTCGGCCTGGTAGTAGCTCCAGTTCGCCAGCCGCATCGACCTCGCCAGTTCCCGGTCCTCCAGCAGTCGGCGGCACGCGGCGACGCACTCGGAGGCGGTCCGGAAGCTCAGGTAATGCTCTCCATCGACGAGAGGGGACGGCAGGCCGTTGCGCGGCGTCTCGGCGACGATGCACTGCGACGCCGCGAGATACTCAGGCAACTTGAATGCCGTGGATTCGAACAGCCCCGCGGTGTAGACGCCGATGAGGTTTTTCTTGCTCATCGCGGTGTAGAGACGCCTCCTCGCGGGATGAGGCGAGACCTCATCGGGGTACTCGCGGAGGGCCAGGGGCGTCGGCATCAGGCCTCCGCGGTAGCGGCCGCCGAAGGCCCCCTTCAGGGCCCGGATCACCTCGACCCGGTCGCGGTTCAGGCGTTCGGCCTCGCCGTCGGCGGCCTCGTGGGCCTCCCAGACGCGTGTCTGGAAGACGACCGTCGGCTCGACCGGGACGTCCGGAGGTTGCTCGTAGTCGCCCAGGAACGGCAGCGCCAGGAAATATCGAATCTTCTTCCACCCCCTCGGGCCCTGGAGCGCGAGGCGCGGGCCGATCGCCGCCATCAGCCTCCCGGTGCTGCCGGGGCTGCGGCAGGCGAAATTGAGCCCGAACGGGCGGACTTTCTCGTTTTGATTCTCATCCAGTCGTCGATTCGCGGCGGGGTGGAAGCTCCGCTTGAAGTAGGCGTCGCAGCGGCCGAGCGCGGCGGGGGCGAAGACGTCCCCCTGGTCGTGCAGGTCGATCACCAGCAGCAGGGGCCGGTCCGTGGGAGAGTCCCGGACGAACAGGCAGACGGCCAGGGGGTCCGCGACGAGGCGATTCTCCTCGCCCCCGCGTGGGGCCCGGTATCTCAGGTCGATCGCCCCCCGATCGGCCAGGGAGACCAGCCCCGTGTTGATCATCGAGAAGTGGTAGAGGTTCGTCTCGTTGCTCAGGAGGACTTCCACCCTGGGGATCATGATGACCTCGATCGCGATCGCCTCGCGTGTGTGATGGGCGGGAGATGAGCCCGCCCGGGCCGACCTCTCGAATCCTCTCCGACTGCCCTGAGGCTCACGCCGGGACCGGCTTCTTCCGGATCCGACCGAACAGGAGCAGGCGATGCTCCGGCTTGATGATCGCCAGGGAGCCGAGGGCGAACAGCACCGCGTAGAACCCCGACTGGCCGAGGAAGAGGAGCCAGCTGTCGGGCGGGACGGCCCCGATCGCGAAGGCCGAGGCCAGCATGACCGGGATCGCGACCGCCGCCGTCGGCGCCACGGCCCCGAGCAGGTACTCCGCGAACGGGATGCCGAGCAGCCGGCAGCTCGCGAAGAGCAGCGTCACCCCCCGGCAGAGCGCCCCGGAGACGGCGATCGCGATGCAGACGCCGACGAGCCCCTGCGAGCCGACGAGCAGCCAGGCCAGGCAGGCGCCGAGGCCGACCTCCAGGAAGCCGAACCACGCCAGGATGCGGTGCCGCGCCATGCCCAGCAGCACCGTGGCGGAGACGCTCTGGGAGAGCGGGATGATCTCGCCCAGGGCCAGGATCGTCAGCAACGTCGCCGCGCCCGCCATGCGGCCCCCGAGCCAGAGGATGATCAGCGGCCTGCCGAGCAGGATCAGGCCCCCGGTGACGAACGCGGTCATCATCAGGCAATAGCGGCCCCCGACCAGGAGCAGGTCGCGCTGCTCGTCCTCGCGCCCGCTGGCGTGGAGCGAGGTCGTCAGGGGCGTCACGACGCCCGTCGCCGCGAAGATGACCCGCTCGGTGTAGTCGATGAACCGCTTGCCGACGGCGTAGAAGGTCACGGCGGGGAGGCCCACCAGCGAGCCGATCAGCGCGGGGCTCACCTCGGCCCGGATCATCCGGGCCACGTTGATCAGCAGGTTCGACACGCCGTAGGAGACGAGCTCGCGGGCCGACGCCCGGGTGCAGCCCGCAAGGCTGAAGCGGAGGCCGGGCATCTCGCGGAGGCTCACGATCGCCTTGGCGGCCCCCGAGAGGGCCGCCAGGAACAGCGTCATCGCGGCCAGGCCGACGATGCCGTAACCCCCGGCGACCACCGCGATCGTGAGCACGGCCCGGAGGACCGTGGTGGGGACCTCGATGACGTTCAGCAGGTCGAACCGCTGGTGGCCCCAGAGCACCCCGTCGAACAGGCCCAGGGGGAAGCTCAGGGCGATGTTCACGCCGATCAGGAGCAGGGAGACCCGCACGGCCCCGACCTGGTCGGCCGGGACGTCGAAGACGCGAAGGAAGAGCGCCGGAAGCCCCAGGGTCGCCAGCAGGGTGATCAGGCCCGCCGCGACGGCCACGAGGAGGGCCGTGCTGAGCATGGCGCCCAGCGCCGCTTCATCCTCCCTGGCCCGGTGGTAGGCGACGTACCGGCCCACCGAACCCCGGACGCCCAGGTCGAGCATCCCGAAGTAGCTCGACAGGGTCCCGATCAGGACCCAGGTGCCGTATCCGCCCTCTCCCAGCCGATGGATCAGGAAGGGCATCAGGAGGAACGCCGTCGCGGCGTCGCAGATCATGCCCGCCCAGTTCCAGGCGACATTCCGGATCAACAGGAGTTTCTGGCTCATGCTCGGTCTTCCGATGCTCCCTGGGTCAGTTCTCGCAGAAGGCCCGGCCGGCTCCACCCTCGCGGGACGTCCTTGCCGCCGGATCGCGGCGGCCGCGGCGTCAATGGGAGGCGACCGCCAGGAACAGCTTGATCGCGGCCAGCGTGCCCACGCTGACGATCAGCAGCCGGCCGAACTGGGCCTGGTTCACCTGGTAGCCCTTCGACGCCTCGGGCTCCGCGGCCATCCGGTGGAACACGGCGGCGACCCCGAAGATGATGTAAGTCGGGACGATGTAGTTGCGCGACAGCGAGAAGATCCCCGTGGCGTAGCTGGCGATCATGGCGATCAGGTAGGGCCGGAGCCGGAACAGGGACTCGTCGTACTCCTCCAGCCCCTCGTAGTACCTGGCCCTCAGCCCCTCGAACGCGAAGTAGAACAGGCCCACGAAGAGCGTCCCCCCCGGGAACCCCATCTCCACGTAGGCATGGACGTAGGAGTTATGGGCGACCAGCCCGACCTCGTCGGCGTAGCGGTTCACGCCGATCCCCGTGATCGGCCGGTGCGTGAACAGGATCAGCCCCTGCTTCCACTTCTCCATCCGCTCCTGGGCGGTCCCCTGTCCGACGGAGATCTCTGTCTGGCGCCCCCCCGACATCAACATCAGCCCCGGCAGGGCGAGCGCCGCGAGCGGGACCGCCTTCTTCAGCCCGAAGCGGCTGACGAACAGGCAGAAGAGCGAGACCAGGAGGGCGAGGAAGCCGCCCCGCGAGCGGGTGAGGATCAGCGCGTAGAGCAGGACGCCGAGCGGCCCGGCCCAGAGGAACCGCAGGAAGCCCTTGCGCTCGATGATCGCGTAGAGGGCGATGACCACGCCCATGCCGAGCAGCAGGCACAGGTCGTTGGGGTCGTTGTAGATCCCCACGCTCCGGAGCTGGGTGGAGTGGGAGGCGCCGCCGTCGTCGTCGTAATCGACCCGCTCGAGCACCTGGAGGGCCGGCAGGTCCACGTACCCGTGGTACTGGCAGAGGGCCAGCCCCGCGACGATCAGCGCGAAGACGGTCAGCGCCTCCAGGAAGCGCTCGAGCCGCGCCGCCGAGTCGATCACCGACAGCAGCATCAGGTAGTAGAGGACGACCTTGGCGAACTCGACCCCCGTCTCCTTCATCAGGGCGAGATCGAACCGCGCGAGGTTCGAGAGCAGGAGCATCCCGAAGAGCCCGAGCACGCACGCGCTGATCGGGGTCTCCGCCAGGCTGCGCTTCTCGAGCTCCTTGATGATCTGCGAGTAGGTCGCCGCCAGGCAGGAGACGATCAGGACGTTGTAGATCGGCAGGTTGTTCAGGCCCGGGATCAGGTCCGCGGGGCGGACCAGCAGGGTGCCATTGACCAGGACGAACAACCAGAATCCCAAGTCCGCCTCCCTGTCCCGACGCCCCGATCAGGCCGGCTGGATCCCGGCGCGAGCGCCCCGGGCGGGGGCGAGCCCGCTCGCCTCGGCCCCATCCGCGTCGACGCAGGGGATCCCCAGCACCACGCACGTGAGCCGGCTCGGGATGCAGAAGACCTTGAGGGCCGTGCAGAGCACGATCCGGGCGTCGAGCCAGAGGGAGGCATTCTGTAAGTAGTATAGGTCGTGCGCCAGCTTGCGGCGGACGCCGTCGAGGTCGCTGTCAGGGGGGAGCTGGACCTGGGCGAGTCCGGTCACACCCGGCAGCATCTGCTCCCGCTCACGATACTCGGGCAGCTTTCGCTCGAGCTGCGCGATGATCTCCGGCCGTTCGGGGCGAGGGCCGACGAGGCTCATGTCGCCGCGGAGGACGTTCCAGAGCTGCGGCAGCTCATCCAGGTGGGTCTTCCGGAGGATCCGGCCCAGCGGGGTGACCCGCGGGTCGTTGGCCGTCGCCCAGCGGATCCCGGAGGCCCGCTCACAGTCGTGATACATCGTCCGGAGCTTGTAGATCTTGAAGACCCGCCCGCCCTTCCCGGCCCGCTTCTGGATGTAGAGGGGCGAGCCGGCGGAGGTCAGCCGGATCAGGGCCATCACGACGAGGATCACGGGAGCGAGCAGGACCAGCAGCACGGCGGCGATGAGCAGATCGACCGAGCTCTTCAGGCTGCGACCAGACACGCTCGAATGTCTCTCAACGTCAACGTACGCGTTTCGGTTCAGTTCGACGGAAGTTTCGGAGACGCTCTCTTCGAAGGGCCGTATCGGCTCCAGGACGGTACCCATCGACTGGCTTCCAGTTTCGTCTGACAGGGAAGAGGCGAACGAGCGAGGTAGACTCAAGGCACACTCCTTCGGTGAAGGACGAGAACGATCGGGGTCATCTCACGCCGGTTGTTTCGTTCAGAATCGATGCGGCGGATCACGGGGATCCTCGGGGACGTCATGGGCTGCCGCCTGAGGCATCTTCGGGGCCCGCACGAATGGCCAGAAGCCGTCGTTTCCGGGCTCCCCCTCGGGCATGTCGGCGACGACCGCCCCGAACAGGGGGATGCCCAGCGAGGCGAGCTTGCGGCAGGCGGAGTACACCTCGGGCCCGCGGCTCACGCCCCGCATCACGGAGAGGATCGCCGCGTCCACGTACTGGCCCACCTGGAGGGCGTCGGTGACTTGGAGGACCGGGGCCGAATCGACCACGATGAACGAGAAGTCCTCGCGGGCCTCCTCGAAGAGGAGACGGGCCCCGTCACTCGCCACCGCGCCGACGGCCCGGCTGTCTCGCCGGCCGGCGGGGATGACCCAGAGCCCGGTCTGCTCGACCTCCACCGCCACGTCCGCGGCCGTCGCCTCGGACCGGAGGACCTCGCTCACGCCGGGGCCGTCGGCCAGGCCGAAGTTCGCGTGGACGCGGGGGTTCCGCAGGTCGAAGTCGATCAGCAGCGTCTTCCGCCCGGCCCGGGCGAGGCTGGCGGCGAGGTGGCAGGCGAACGAGGTCTTCCCCTCGTCCTGATCGCCGCTGGTGACCATCACGACCCGGAGGTTCCCGACCCTCGCCGCGTGCAGGACGGCGGTCCGCGCCGCATCCACCGAGTCGATGAGCCGGTTCTCCCAGTCGATCTCGATCTCGCCCCGCGAGCCATCCTGGCCGGCCGCACGCCGGGGCAGGGCAGGCAGGCTGCCGACCACCCGGATCCCCAGCTTCGACTCGACCTCGTGGGCCGACTCGATGCGGCGGGCCTGGAATTCCCAGAACGAGACGCCCGCCAGGCAGAGCACGAAGACACCGATCCCGGCGCCGCCGGCGAGCTTCACGACCCGGTTCTTGTCGGTCTCGCGGGGGACCTCCGCCTTCTGGACCAGGCGCACCCGCGGCGGGGCCTGGAGCTCCACGTTGAGCGACTCGATCTCGATGGCCAGCTTCTTCGCGACCTCGTCGGCCGCCGCGATCTCCTCCTGGATGGACGCGACGTCGACCGAGGTCCGCGTGATGATCCTGGCCTGATTCGAGAGCCGCTTGACCTCGTCCTGGAGGACCGCCTCCTGCCTCGCGAGCACGTTGGCCCGCTCACGGGCCAGCTCGACCTTGATCTGCACGTCCTCGCCGGAGGACTTCGCGAGCTGGGCGGCGAACGTGGGGCGGAGCTGGGCGATGCGGTCGTTGAGCGCCCTGGTCGCCGCGGTCAGGCTGCGGCGGAATTCGTGGTGCGCGGCGTCGTTGGACTTGCGGGCGACCCGGCTGACCTTGTTCCAGAGGTTCTGGGCCTCGGCCACGCGATCGGCCAGCGCCAGGACTTCCGGGTCCCTGGCGATCTGCTCATCCACGGCCCCGGGAGAGACCCGCCTGGTGGTGAGCTCCTTCTGCTTCTCCAGCAGCGCCAGCTCCACCGAGAGCGATCGCTGCTCCGACTGGATCCGGACCAGCTCCTCCTCGGCCCGCGACAGCCGCTCCTGCCCCGACTGGTGGACCGACGCGAGGGCCTGCTTGTCGTTGCCGCCGGCGAGCTCGCCCAGCCGCTTGAGCTCGGAGCGCCGGTCCTTCAGCCGCCCCTGATAGCGGTCCCAGTTGTCCTTGAGCATCTTCTGGCGGTCGCGCCGCTTCTTGAGCTCGGCGTCGACCACCTGCTCCATGTACGCGTCGGTGACCGCGTTGACGATCATGGCCAGGCCGTTGGGGTCCTCGCCGGTCATCCCGATCCGGAGGATCTCCGAGCCGCCCGCGAAATCCACCAGGATCTGCTTCTCGAGCCAGTTGACGGGATCGCCCTGCGTGCGGACGGCCTTCAGGTCCTTGATCCCCTGCTTCTCCATGGCCGCCTCGAGCACGAGGCGGCTGCGGAGGTAGGCCTCCTGGGTCTTCTGGTAGGTCTTGAAATCGGTCTGCGTCTCCCGGGTGTCCAGCACGACCCGCGGCGCCTCGGTCGCGACCTGGAGCATCGACTGGGCCTTGTACTTCGGCGGCGGCATCTCCAGCAGCACGAGGCCGACCGTCGCCGACGCGAGGACGATCCCCAGGGCCGCGGCCAGCTTCCAGCGCCGGCGGAGGGCGCGGGCGAGGGTCATCGGGTCCGGGGTGGAAGACGGGGGCAGGGCCGTGGTCGGCATCACGACCTGCCATCCCGGCACGGGGACGGGAACGGTCGCCGCCGTCGGGCTCGACGGGCTCGCCATTGCAGGTCGTGCCATGGTCGTGGTGGCCGCTCTCGAGGCAATTTCGCGTCAGTGCGAGTCCTGGCTCCCTGGCCAGGCGGTCGGATCGACCATCGATCCGGACATTCAACCTTCATCCAAAACCAATGCCAGGATTCCGGGGCGTCTACGAAAGGCAACACGCCGTTGCCCGAGGCACCGGGCCCCGCCCGCTCGGACGACGCATCGATCGGCCCGCGGAGCACTTGTGGGCTCCGCGCGGGACGGACATCCCGGATCCCGCCCGGCCGGATCGACGAGCCCCGGGCCGGACGGACGATCGTGATTCTCAGCCCCCGGATGAGCAGCCGTGGCATTTTGAGAAAACCGGCCGTGGCCGGCCGGGAGAGGCGGACGCGAGTGCGGCAGCCGGACCGGCCGCCCGGGGGGAGGGCGAGCGGCGTCGCGAGGACCAGGGGGGCGGCATCAGCGGGCGGGAAGGTCCGCGGCGGGCGGGGGCGGGGTGCCCCGGAGGATGCGGCCGACGAGATCCTCGAATTCCCCGAGCAGCTCGCCGATCAGCTCGTCATCCTGCCCTTCCCGCGCCGCCTGCTCGATCAGCGCCGCCTGCTCGGACAGCTCCGGGTATCCGTACATCCCCGCCACGCCCTTGGTCTGATGGGCCAGCCCCGCGACCCGCTCGCGATCGCCGTCGGCCAGGGCCCGTTCCAGTTGAGCCAGGCGATCCGGCAGGCCGTCGACGTACTCGCGCACCAGGTCCGCCAGCGAGGGATCCTCGCCGAGCGGTGAGGCGAGGGAGTCCGGCGCGGGCGCATCGGCACTCAGGGAGGCGGGGGGGGTCGGTGGCGTCGAGCGCCCGGCCGAGAGGTACTTCTTCAGCGTGCCGGCGAGCTGGGCCGGGTCGATCGGCTTGGTGAGGTGGTCGTTGCACCCGCAGCGGAGGCTGCGTTCGCGGTCCTCACGCAGCGCATGGGCCGTGAGCGCCAGGATCGGTCCCTCGTAGCCGGCCCGGCGCAGCGAGCTGGTCGCCCCGTAGCCGTCGAGCTCCGGCATCTGGAGGTCCATGAGGATGACGTCGTACCGGCCCTCGAGCGCCTTCTCGACGGCGAGCAGGCCGTTGTCCGCGACGTCGACCTGGAGGCCCAGCCGGCCCAGGTGATGGACCAGGAGCCGCTGGATGTCCACGCTGTCCTCCGCGAGCAGGACCCGGCCCTCGAGCTGAGGCATGTCGATCCAGTTGGCGGAGGCCTCGTCGAGCTGGGTCTCCGCGCATTCGTCCGGCTCGTACCAGGTGCAGTTGGGTTCGAGTTCGAGGGGCAGGTGGACCGTGAACCGGCTCCCCTTGCCCGGCTCGCTGGACACCTCGATCGTCCCTCGCATGGCCTCGGCGAGCCTCCTGGTGATGCTCAGCCCGAGCCCGGTGCCCCCGAAACGCCGGGTCGTCGAGGAGTCGGCCTGCTGGAAGGGCTCGAAGAGGCGGGCGACCTGCTCGGGGGTCATGCCGATGCCCTCGTCCCGCACCACCATCTCGAGGAAGTGGCCGCCGTCGGGCTCGGCCCGCCCGGCCCGGATGCGGACGGCCACCTCGTCCCGCTCCTCGGAGAACTTGACCGCATTGCTGACGAGGTTCATGAGGATCTGCCGGACGCGCATCTCGTCCAGCCTCACGAGGCTGGGGAGCGGCCCCTGATGGAGGACCCGGAGGCTGATCCCGCGCTCGTCCGCCGAGACGCGGAGCGTCGAGGCGACCTCCTGGACGATCTTCCAGGGGGAGCAGGGGGCCGGGTCGAGGCTGAGCTTCCCGGCCTCGATCTTGGAGAGGTCGAGGATGTCGTTGATGATCTGGAGCAGGTGCGTGCCGTTGCGGCGGATGGCCTGGAGCGCCTGGTCGCGCCGGGCCGCGGGGAGCCCGGGCTCCAGGAGGATATCCGCGTAACCCAGCATGACGGCCATCGGGGTCCGCACCTCGTGGCTCATGTTCGCCAGGAACTCGGACTTCGCCCGGTTGGCGGCCTCGGCCGCCTCCTTCGACGCCTGGAGATCCTCCTCGACCGATTTCCGCCACTGCTCGCCGCGGTAGGCCTCGATCAGGTTGGCGCAGGAGGCCAGCAGCGGGTTCAGGTAGTGGATCTGGCTCTCGGAATAGCCCCCGGGGCGGTTGGCCAGCCCGATCATCCCCAGGAGCCGGGCCCCGTGCCGCAAGGGGAGCCCGAGGAAGCTGTCCAGCGGGGGGTGACCCGGCGGCAACCCGCCCCTCCGCGGATCGGTAGCCGGGTCGTCGGAGATGACCGCCTCGCCCGTCGTCAGCACCCGGCCGAAGAGAGTCCGGAGGTTCCGGAAGACGAGCCCGCCGGTCAGGCCCTCCTCGTAGAGCCGCCGGGTGGCCTCGTCCCAGGCGATGTCGCTCAGGGCGTAGGTCTTGAGGTAGGGGTCGCCGGACTCGTCGTGGAGGACCTCGCCGATGAAGCCGTAGGCGCTGCCCGTCAGCTCGAGGATCGACGCGAGCATCCCCTCGAAGACCAGCCCGGGCTCGGAATCCGTGATGAACTGCTCGTGAGCCTGCTGGATCGCCTTGAGCAGGGCGTTGGACTCCCGCAGGTCGCGCTCGACCCGCTGGCGGTCGGTGACGTCGCGGATGATCCCGGTGAACTTCGTGGCCTTGCCGATCTCCATCGCGCTGACGGTCAGCTCGAGGTCGCGGAGCGACCCGTCCTTGCGCCGCCCGACCATCTGCGCCCGCTTGCCGAGGACGCGCGACTCCCTCCCCGGCAGGTAATTCGCCACGTACGCGTCGTGCCTCGCGCCGACGTCCTCGGGCATCAGCAGCGAGACGCTCCTGCCGACGACCTCGTCCGCGGAGTAGCCGAAGAGCCGCTCCGCGGCCGGATTGAGGGACTCGATCCGCGCATCCTGGTCGATCACGATGATCCCGTCGGCGGCCGTCTCGAAGATCGAGCGCAGGCGGGCCTCCCGGTCGAGGATCCGGGCGGCGGTCTCCTTCTGCTCGGTGATGTCCACGAGCGAGGCGGTGAACAGCGGCGGCCCCGAGAGCCGCAGCACGGAGATCGCCAGCTCGACCGGGATCCGCGCCCCGTCGGAGCGGACGGCCTCGATCTCGATTCGTCGCCCGAGGACCGGCCCGTGCCCGGTCGCGAGATAGCGCCGGAGCCCCTGGATGTGGGCCTCGCGCAGCTCGGGCGGGATGATCAGGTCGCTGAGCCGGCGCCCGACGGCCTCCGACCGGCGATAGCCGAACGTCTTCTCCGCCGCCGGGTTGAATTCGATGACCACCCCCTCGTGGTCCATCGTGACCAGGGCCGTCAGCGACGACTCCAGGATGCCCCGGAGCCGTTCCCTGCTCTCCCTCAGCCGGATCTCGGCGCGGGCCAGCTTCTCGTTGTCCGCCCGGAGATTGACCTCGGACATGACCGCCTCGGCGAGGTCGGTCATCGTGCGGAGATCGTCCTCGGTCCAGGCCCTGGGCCGGCTGTCGATCGCGCAGAACGACCCGAGGACGTGGCCGTCCGCGTCCCGGATCGGCACCCCGAGGTAGGCGATCACGCCGAGGTCGCAGACCGCGCCGTTGTCGCGGAGCTGCTCGTGCTCGCGCGCGTCCCGGATGACCAGCGGCTGCCCCGTGCGCACGACGTGCTTGCAGAAGGAGTGCGAGAGCGGCGTCTCGCGGCGGGTCGCCCAGGGCTCGGGCAGCCCCTCCTGGCTCTTGAAGAACTGGCGGCGGTCGTCCACCAGCGAGACCACGGCGATCGGGGCGTTCAGGAACCTGGCGGCCAGGCGGGTCAGGCGGTCGAACCGCGGCTCGGCCGGCGTGTCGAGCAGGCCGAGCGACCGAAGCTTCTGCAAGCGTTCCTCGGAGAGGACGGGATCCGGGTCCGGCCGGGCCATGATTCAGGTCCCCCTGGCTGCTCGCGCCGCCCGAGCGGTCTCGCGGCGGGTGGTCGCCTCGTCGGCCTCCGGTCCCCGCCATCGGGGATCGACCCGAGTCGATCCGGAGGCTGCAATTCCTGCGCGCGGCATCCTCGCGATTCGCGACATCGCCTATGCTATATTAGGACCGGTCTCGAGGCAGCGGCGAGACGCTCGGTCCCCGGGCATGGATCGGGGCAACGATGGCCGCTCGGCCGGGCGCCCGGTCACGGAGGAAGCGATGAGCAAGTCGACCGCCCCGCTCATCGTCATCGCGGACGATGACGAGGACTTCCTTCGGATCACCTCCCATCATCTCAGGTCCTGGTCGTACAACGTCGCCTGCGCCGCGAGCAAGTCGCAGCTCCTGGCGGCCCTGGCGGAGCGGCGTCCCGACCTCCTGCTCCTGGACGTCCGCTTCGGTGACCACGACGGCGTGGAGATCCTCCGCCAGCTCAGGGCCGACCGGCCGGACCTCCCGATCGCGATCCTGACCGCCTACGGCGGGATCGACAACGCCGTTGCCGCGATCCGGCTGGGGGCCATGGACTACCTTACCAAGCCGCTGGACCTCGACCGGCTGCGGGCCACGGTGAACCACGCCCTCGAGGATCGCGCCGCGGCGGGCCCGGGGGCGACGGCCCCCCGCCCGCCCGGCCAGCCGGGCGGCCTGACGCGGCCGATCATCGGCAAGAGCGAGGCGATCCGGCAGCTCCTCGGCCTGATCCAGCGGGTGGCCGCCAGCGACGCCGGCGTGCTGATCCTCGGGGAGAGCGGCACCGGCAAGGAGCTCGTCGCCAGCGCCATCCACGAGCTGAGCCCCCGCGCCGCGGCGCCGTTCGTCCCCCTCAACATGGCGGCCCTCCCGCGCGAGCTGACCGAGAGCGTCCTCTTCGGCCACGGCAAGGGCGCCTTCACGGGGGCCGAGCAGCTCCAGCGGGGCTGCTGCGAGGCCGCCGACCGGGGGACCCTGTTCCTGGACGAGATCGGCGAGATGGAGATCGGCCTCCAGGCCAAGCTGCTCCGCTTCCTGCAGGAGCGCAGCTTCCTGCGGGTCGGCCAGGTCACCCCCGTCCAGGTCGACGTCCGGATCATCGCCGCGACCAACCGCAACCCCCTCGACCAGATCCGCCGCGGATCGCTGAGGGAGGACCTGTACTACCGCCTGAGCGTCGTGCCCATCGTCCTGCCCAGCCTGCGGGACCGCCGCGAGGACGTCCCGGTCCTGGTCGAGCATTTCCTCGGCCGGCTCGCGGCGCGCTCCGCCCGCCCGGTGCCCCGGTTCGACGACTCCGCCCTGGCCGAGCTCCGGGGACACGACTGGCCGGGGAACGTCCGCGAGCTCGAGAACCTCATCGAGCGGCTGGCCATCCTCCACCCCGGGCCGGTCCTCGACGCGGCGGCCGTGAAGCAGGCCCTCGCGGCCGTCGAGATCCCCCGGCTGGAACCCAGGGTCGGGCGCACCGACGCCGGACGCGCCGGAGACACGGCCCCGCCCTCGGATCCCGACCTGACGGCCATCGAGCGGATCGAGCGGGAGGCCATCGTCCAGGCGCTGGCGAAGGCCAGCGGCAGCGTCCGCGAGGCCGCCCACGACCTGGGCCTGAGCCAGGCGACGATCTATCGGAAGATCAAGCGCTACGGCATCTCCAACTGAGGAGGCCGTCGGCCACGCCCGCCCGGCCGGGCGGTCTACCAGGCCTTCCCGTAGCAGACGGACAAAAGACAACGCAAAGCTGGCCGAGTCTCAAGAACGCTCGTTTTTGAGATGCACGGACCAAAGCGAAACGGCCCTGCTCTCACCGGGCAGGACCGCATCTGATAAGCAACTTTTATGTAGCGCCTGGCCGAGCCTGGATGTCGAGGGCGTCATCTGCCCCAAACGACGCCCACTTTGCCGATGGAATTCAGTTGCGCCCCGACGGCCTTGCAGCCTCTTCGAGCCACCCAGGTCGTCGGGTCGCGAAGGAGTTCGGTCGCGGATGGCCGCGAGCCCTTACTGCTTCACGGCGTAGTAGCCGTGGGTGTTCCCGGCGGCGTCCCGCCACTGGCCAACGATTTCACCGAGGTCGTTGATCCCACAGATGAAGGAGCTACTCGCGCGTGGGTAGTCGATCGTGGTGTACGCGCCCCCACTCAGCAAGAACCCGTGCTGGGAGCCATCGGCCGCCTGGTAGAGGCCGACGATCTGGCCGGCGGCGTTGATCCCTTGAGGCCGAGTCCAGGCCGCCCTCGGGTAGTTCACCGACGAGAACTGGCCGCCGCTCAGGAGGAACCCGCGGTCGTTGCCCGCGGCGTCGTGGTACTGGCCGACGATCTGGCCGAATTTGTTCATGCCCGAGAGGGCCGTGAAGTTCGTGCCCGGGTAGTCAACCCAGGTGAACTGGCCGCCGCTGAGAATGAAGCCATGGTAGACGCCCGCCGCGTCCTTGTAGTAGCCGACGACGTCGCCCGCCGGACTGATCCCCCGGGCGGCGGTGAAGGTCGCCCCGGGGACGTCGAACGGGGTGAAGCTCCCTCCGCTGAGGACGTACCCGTGCGCATCGTCAAAGAAAGGAGCGTCGAAGCGGCCGACGATTGTGCCGGCGTCGTTGATGCCCTGTGCATTGGTACCCGCCGTGGCGTCGGGCTCGTCGATCTGGGTGAACACGCCGCCGTCATAGACGTAGCCGTGGGGGACCCCGGCGGCGTCGTTGAAGTAGCCGACGATCGTTCCGTTGTTGTTGACGTCGCCCCCGCGCGTGTAGGTCGCGCCGGGGAAGTCGAAGCTCGTGAACTTGTACTGCGTGGGCTTCCCGGCGAAGGCCGAACCCGGGATGACGCAGACGACCAGGGCGAGTGCGAAGCTACGTCGAAGCATGGAGAGGCTCCTAAGCGAAAGGGGTGGATGGGTCGTGTGCCCCGGAATCGGAGGCCGCCGGCGACGCGGACCGGCCGCGGCGGGGCCCGGACGAGGGCGCCTCGCCTTCGCCGGCGGCCTCGTCATCGGGGGCCGTCACGGGACAATGCGAAATCGGCGAGCGGGCGACCCAACGGCTCCTCGAAAAAAATCCCGAAGGATGATCCCACGACATTCGGGCGAAGGTCCCGTGTTCGCGGACCGGGCGGATGCCTGGCGCCACCGGCGCGCATCCGGGACGGCGGCACCGCCCGCGGTGCCCGGCTTCGCGACCGACCCGGACGGTCGGTCGACCCGCGTCACCCCGGGGGACGAGCCCGCTCGGCAGGCGGCTTCGTCTCGCTCCGGTGCGGGTCGATCCCCATCAGGGCCGCCGCCTCCGCGCGGAAGCGGAGCAGCTCCTCGTCCTTGGGCTGGTGCGTCTCCATCCAGGCGAGGGCCTTGTCGTACCAGGAGCGGGCCTCGTCCTGCCGGCCGAGTTGCCAGCGGGCCATGGCCAGGAACCAACAGTCGAGGGCGTCGCCGCCGTTGCCGAGCTCCATCGACTTCTCGAGGGCCGCGACGGCGGCCTGCCAGTCTCCGGCACGGTAGAGGGCCACGCCGAGGGTGTTCCGATAGGTACCGTTCCGTGGCGCCAGCTCGACGGCCCTGCGCGCCAGGTCGACCGCCTGGGTCGGGTCACGAAACCTGGGGTCGGGGCAGTTGGCGAGGGACCACGCGAGGCCGTTGTGATTGTTCGCGTGCGCCGGCCCGAGGCGGATGGCCTCCCGGTGCTCCGCGATGGCCTCGTCCCACTTCCCTCGCCGGCTCAGTGCGTTGCCGAGGTTGCCGTGATGGTCTGCATGGTTTGCCGGCCCGAGGCGGACGGCCTCCCGGTACGCGGCGATGGCCTCGTCCACCTTCTCTTGTTTCTGCAGCATGGTGCCGAGGTTGTTGTAGGCACAGCCCATGTCGGGCTGGAGGCGGATGGCCTCCCGGTAGGCCGCGATGGCCTGGTCTGCCTTGCCTTGCTCCCGCAGTACCCAGCCCAGGTTGGCGCAGGCCTCGGCGTAGTCTGGCCTGAGGCGGAGTGCCTCCCGGTACTCCGCCTCCGCGTCCTTGAGGCGCCCCAGCTTCGAGTAGGCGTAGCCTCGCCCCAAGTAGGAACGCGCGTGATCCGGGCGCTTCAAGATACAGCCGGTGAAGACCGCGGCCGCCACGGCGAAATCCTGCTCTTGCTGGCCCAGTTCGATCAGGCAGCTTCCCAGTCCCTGCAGCGACCAGTAGTGCGCCGGCTCGACGTGAAGCGCCGCTTCATACTGCTTGACCGCTTCCGTCTTGTCCCTGGCACTCTGGGCAGCCAGAGCCAGCAGGTAGCGGTCCAGCGCGACGGTCCCGGGCGTCTGACGGGCCAACTCCTCGTACGGGCGTGCTTCCGCTGGCTTCCCAAGCGCCTTGAGGCAGCGGGCACGGACCAGGTAGAAGGCGGAAGTCGCAGGCGCGGCGGCCTCGGCCTGGCGCAGGTAGGCCAGCCCTTGATCGGCGGCCTGTCGCCGGGAGACCTGGCTGCCGGAGCGGTGATCGGCTTGCCTGCGAACGGCGTCATCGGCCAGCCACAGCAGTTGCTCGTAAGCCGTCCGTCGCACCTGCGCCACCACGTCCTGCTCCAGCAGGCCGTCCTCCAGTCGGGCGGACCAGTCGTCCCGCTCCATGACTCCATAGCGGGAAAGGGCCCGGAGCAAGAACGGGACGGCCTTGCCAGGTTCTCGCGACGCGTCGCTCGCTCGCGCGGGCGCCGTCGTCCCGTCGGCAGAGCCAGCCTGGAGGGCCAGCGCGACGGGTAGGGGGAACTCCGCCTCATGCGCCTGCTCGATGAGGGCCAGGAAGTGCTGCAACCGGCTTAGCTCGGCGTCGAGTGCCTCGACCTCTGCCGCCAGGCCCCTCAGCGCGGTGCGCTCACCTCCCAGGCGCACCCTGGTCGCGGCCAGCTCCTCGCGGGCCAGTGCCAGCTTGTTCTCGCCGCTCCATTGTCGCGCCCGGGTCAACGACTCCCGCGCCTGCCGGGCCGTCTCCTCCCGCCGCACCGCGCGATCGCGCACCACCCAGCCGCCGACGGCACCCAGCACGATGAGGAAGAGGAGCACCAGCCAGGCGACCGTCAGCGCCGACTTGTTCCGTCGGGCGAACTTCCGCAGCCGATAGGCCGCTGACGGCGGGCAGGCTTGTACCGGCTGATCGGTCAGGTACCGCATCACGTCGGCGGCGAAGTCGCTGGCCGTCTCGTAGCGTCGTCGTCGGTCCTTCTCCAGGGCTTTCATCACGACCCAATCGAGCTCGCCGCGGACGGTCCGGTCCAGGTGCCTGGCGTCGGCCTTGCGATTGGCCGAGATGGTCGTCCGCGTCGCGCCCAGCGAGCTCAGCCGCGTGCTGGGCCTCGGCGGCTCCTCCTCGCGGATCATCCGCCGCAGCTCGTCGAAGGCCGCCTTGCGGAAGGTCTCCCGGTCGAACGGCGTCGTGCCCGTCAGCAGCTCGTAGAGGAGCACGCCCAGGCTGTAGATATCGCTCCGGGTATCCACGTCCACGCCCGCGAGGTCGGCCTGCTCGGGGCTCATGTACAGCGGCGTGCCGACGAACTGCTGGAAGGCCGTGTAGATCGTCCGCTCGGTCAGCGCCGCGCCGGTGGCCTTGGCGACGCCGAAGTCGATGACCTTGGGCACGGCGGCGCCATCGATCACCGTGACCAGGATGTTGGAGGGCTTGAGGTCGCGGTGGATGACGCCCTTCTGGTGGGCGTGCTGCACCGCCCGGCAGACGAGCACGAACAGCTCCAGGCGTTCGGGGATGGAGAGCTGCTCCCGGTCGCAGTACTCGGTGATCGGGATACCGCGGACCAGCTCCATCACGAAGTAGGGGCGGCCGGAGCGGGTGGGCGCCGGCGTCGAGGACCCTGGCGATGTTGGGGTGGTCCATGCGCCGCAGCGCCTGGCGCTCCGCCTCGAACCGGGCGATCACCTGCCGAGTGTCCATCCCCGGCTTGATCACCTTCAGCGCCACCTTGCGGCGTACGGGCTCGGACTGCTCGGCGACATAGACGACGCCCATGCCCCCCTCGCCGATGGCCTCCAGCAGCCTGTAGGGGCCGATAGTGGTACCAGGTTCCTCGACACCTAGGTAAGAATCGAGTGCGGCGGCCACCGTAGGCGTTGAGGCCGGGGCTTCGAGGTAGTCGTTCGCCTCGGGGTCGAGGGCTAGGAGCCCCTCGACGCGACGACGGAGCTCCGTATCGCCGCATACCCTGTCGAGGAACGCCGAGCGGGCCTCGGGGCTTTCCAGCTCCAGGGCCGCGAAAAAGAGCTCCTCGACGTTTGGTACGGCCTGCTGCATCGATGGCACCCCGGTCATCGCCTGTCCCCTTCCGTAGGGCAGTGCGAAATCCCCGGCTCACCAGCATCACGGGGCGGTCGGTTTCTAAGGTTCTCCTGCGGGACCCCCGGTCCCTCGCACTTCTCCGAGGAGCCAGACCTTGGCGTAACGCCAATGGCGTTGGACCGTTGCACGCGAAATCCCGAGGACGCCTGCGGCCTCTTCCTCGCTCAACCCGGCGAAGTAGCGGAGCTTCACGAGCTGGGCCTTGGTCGGGTCCTCGGCTTCGAGCTTGGCGAGGGCCTCATCGAGAGCCAGGAGGTCCTCGGAGGGAGCCGGGGCCTCGATATCGATGGCGTCGAGCTGACGCCGCTCGAACTGGCCGCCGTGCTTCTCGGCCCGCTTGCGGCGGGCGTTGTCCACGAGGATGCGACGCATCGCCTCGGCCGCCGCGGCGAAGAAATGCCCGCGGCTGTTCCACCGATGCGACTCGTCGCTGTCGATGAGACGGAGGTACGCCTCGTGAACCAGGGCCGTGGCCTGGAGGGTCTGGCCGGGCTTCTCGTGGGCGAGCCGCTGTTTGGCGAGCCGTCGCAACTCACGGTAGACGAGGGGCAGCAACTCCTCGGACGCCTTCGGGTCGCCCTGCTCGATGGCCGAGAGGATGCGGGTCACGTCGTTCATCGGATGCGAAGCCTGGCCGTTGTCAAAGGGCCATCCTTCCAGGGTACCGGCCATCCATGTGAGTAGAAAGTCCGGCCGCGGGGTACCGAAACGCCGCCCGAACCAGCCCCACTTTGCCGGGGATGATTGCCATGCTATGCGGCCAGGAGGCCGTCTCAAAAACGCCCGATTTCGGCACTGCCACTTGGATTAGCCAAAGCCTACCGGGAAGGCCTATGAACGCTGTTCCGATACCCGTCCCGAGATCAACGTCCCAGCCGCCGAGTTTCGGCACTGACCGGCCTTGGCGTTGTTTTTTGTCCGTCTGCTACAGGACGGTCTACCAGGAGCTGCCGCCGCCGCCGCCGAAGCCGCCGCCGCTCGAGCCGCCCCCACCGAAGCCGCCGCTGGACCAGCTATAGCCGCCGCCCCGGCCGCTGCCGGTCTCGACCTCGACCCTCGGCTGGGTCGGGAACGTCTGGTTCATCATCCAGATGGAGCGGTCGATGTCGTTGATCAGCACCCAGGTCGAGAAGTCGGTCGGATGGGCCGGCTGGTACCAGTCCGGCGGCTCGCGGTAGAGGTCGGCGAACGCCTTGCCCCAGCGCTTGGAGAGGCCGAAGACGATCGCGTAGGGGAGCAGCCTCTCGAAGATCCCCTGGCGCTCCTGCTCCTGGATGTCCTCGACCTCGGCCCGCCGGATGTATTCCTGGAGCCCCGCGATCTTCTCCCAGGCGATCCTCCCCTTGCGGGTCTTCCGGGGCATCACCCGGCTGGTGATCACGACCGTGAGCACGGATAGCACCCCGGCGATGATCATCGGCAGGATGAAGATCCGTCCCACCAGGGCGAGCTGGATCACGGCGGCCGCCCCGAGGACGGCCAGGACCAGGACGATCCCCACGCCGAGGAAGGCGCCCCGGACCGTCTCCGGATTGCCGTCGAAGTAGCGCTCCTGGCTCAGGCCCCGGTAGAGGTCGTTCTTGACCCGGGGGAGCACCGGGAAGAACTTCTCCTGGAGGTCGCTGAGCGTGACGTCGTCTCCCCGGCTGAAGATCTGGTTGTACAGCCGCTGCTCGAAGCCCTTGAGCCCGGTCGCGGGCTTCAACTTCGTGAACCGGTAGTCGGTCCCCGAGGAGAACCAGGAGCCGGTGGTCAGCTCCTCGATCCGCAGATAGCCGCGGACGGCCAGGTCGATGATGGTGGCCGAGATGTCCCGGAGGTCGACGCGCTCGTCGACGAGCGTGCCGACCTCGGCCGGCCGCAGGGAGTCCGGCGCCTCGTAGTTCACCACGATCGTGCCCATGCCGGGCAGGTCGCGGCCGCGGAAGAACCAGCCGAGGAGGCAGGCGGCCAGCGTGAGGGGGAACACGCCGTAGGGGAAGTTGTCGGTGAGCCACCAGCGGAACTCCTTCCACCATCCCGGCCGGGCGACGGCGTCCGACGGCATCGCCACCTCCACCGTGATCCCCTCCCGCGGCTGGAGCGTCGCGGTCGTGAACTCCAGCGTCCGGGCGTCGACGGCCCGCTTCTGGAAGTTCTTCCCCCGCGCGTTGTAGAACCCCGTCCACGCGTCGGAGGTGAGCTCGAGGTCGTTCAGCTCCCTGGGGAGCACGACCGTCACCTTCGAGGCCAGGATCGGCACCTGCCACTCCGTGCCGGTCGCGTTCCAGCGCAGGACGGCGTAGTTTCCCTTCTCCCAGGCGTGGTTGCCCTCCCAGAGGATGGCGCGTTCGACGTGGTAGCGCAGCCGGTATCGGTTCAGGCCCTGGACGGTGTAGTCCGGGCTGCCGATCCGGATCTTCATGAGGTTTCCCTCGTAGCTCACCGACGTCGGATATTCCCGGCCCTCGCCGTCGTCCACCCCCAGCAGTCTGACCCGCAGCGAGTACTGGTGCATCCCCACGTAGTAGTGGACCGGCATCTCCCGGAGGATCCCGTGCTTGGGGACCTTGAAGTCGGCGTCGATCGTCTCGGTGACGTCCAGCCCCGCGTCGGGCTGGATGGCGATCTGCACGTCGAAGTTCCGGATCAACCAGCCGCCATCGGCGCGAGCCGCCCCGGTGCCCAGGCCGAGCCACAGGGCGACCCCGGACAGGACCGCCACGCATCGGACGCGTTTCACGATCGGATCCTCCCTCGCTCCGTGACGGTCAGCCGACGCGGCCGGGACCGGGGTCGGGGGCCGACCGCGGGACGTCCCCGGCGGCGGGCTTCGGCTCGCCGTCCCGCGCGAACTCGACGCGGGGGGCGGCCCGCTCGGCGGCCTCGAGCTGGAAGTAGGCCCGCTCCCCGAACCCCAGGGCCGAGGCCACGAGGTTCGAGGGGAACCCCTGCACGAGCGTGTTCAGGTCGCGCACCACGGCGTTGTAGTATCGGCGGGCATACTGGACGTGGTTCTCCACGTCCACCAGCGACCTCTGCAACTCCTGGAAGTTCTGGCTCGCCTTCAATTCGGGATAACCCTCGGCCACCGCGACCAGCCGGCTGACCGCGCCGGAGAGCCCGCGCTCCGTCTCTCCCCGCTGGTCCAGCGAGCCGGCCCGCGTCGCCTGGCTCCTCGCCTCCACCACGTCCTCCAGGGTGCCCGCCTCGTGCCGGGCGTAGCCCTTGACCGCCTCCACGAGGTTCGGGATCAGGTCCCACCTCCGCTTCAGCTGGACGTCGATGTCGCTCCAGGCCCCGTCGGCCCGCTTGCTCAGGCCGATGAGCCGGTTATAGGTCCAGCCCAGATAGAACAGCACCAGAAGGATGACGGCGCCGACGATCCACCCGAACACGATGATGCTCCTCACCTTCTTGATCAGGCCTCGATCCGGACGCGACGAGCCCCGCCGCCCGTGAGAGGAAGACCCCTCCGGCCCCGAGACGACCGGCCCGCCGGTCCCGTCGCCGGGCTCACCACCGGGAAACGCCCCCATCCGGGCGGGCGGCGGGATCGTGTCCCGTTAGGAATGATGCCCGTAAAGACACGGCTCTTCAATGCCCTCGCCGCGTGCGAAGCATGAGCCATCAATCCTCCGGTGATCGAGGAATCCGCCGGGGAGTCCACCCGCGCGATGCCCGGATACCCCCCTGAGCCCGCGGGCGGGCGCACGACGGGCCGCCGACGGTGGCCCTCGCACGCCGGAGTGAGGCCAGGCCGCGACGATGACCGCGACTCGCCGGAGCGCCGGTCGCCACCGAAGGCCACCTCCCTCGGAGGGACCGACGCGAGCCAGCGCCCAGAACCATCCCGGCGCCGCTGAGTGGATCCCCAGATCGTGGCGATCCCGGACCGGAACCGTAGCTCCAGATCGTCGTTGAAGTTGCCAAAATAAAACAAAATGTGGTGATTGGGGATCACGGAAAACTCGCCCCGACCCGGCGACCTTGCGCCCTCGTGAGCGTCCCTGGAACGGCCAATCACCCCGGGCATCCGCTTCCTCAACCGTCGCCCGCTGGGAAGTGTGACCCAATCGGAACGAATCCACACCGGCCTCGCTCGGGCCCAGGCACGACCGACTCGCCGTACGGCAGACCGGATCGGCCGGAGCCCCGCCGCGTCGCCGGATCCGCCCCGATCTCGGCTCATCGACGGATCAGCTTGGCACACCATCCCTTAAGGGAAGTTGGCGAACTACGCCGGGGTGGATCATGGAGGGGCGACAGGCGGGTGATGGGGCCTCCCCGCCATCCGTTGGCCGCCGCGCCGGGCAGGCCTCGGTGTGCTCAAAAGCACAATCACGGCCCGTGTGGTCGAGCGACCACGGCCACCGGAGTGCTCCGATTACAGTCCAAATTGAATTACCCATTTTTAATATTTTTCCCTTCTTATCACGAGACTTCGCATATCGTTACGTTAAGCCAAGCGATGCTGATCGCGGGATTGCACGCACAGAACCTTGCTAAAGTCCGGTCCCTAACTTAAAATCATTAAGTGTGGTTTATTCGCTGCCAAACTGAGTTTAGTTATGACCCGATCATGACACGGGACGGAAGGCTCGGGGACGAGCCTGGGGATGCCTCGATGGCCGACGGGATTCTCTTCGCCGAACCGGAATGCCGATTCTGATGGCCATCCGGGACCTGGAACCCCCCCACGGGAAGGGGGAGACCTCGCAGCTCCTCGCGGGCATACCATGCAAATTCGCATCATTAACAACTTGATAACACTTTAGCAGTCATGCGGGCCTGCCCCATGAGGACCGGCCCGAGCATTCGGGGAGCCACCGAGGCAGCCCCGACCGCATGATTCGGCCTCGGACGAAGGAACCTCGACCGCAACGACCTGAATCCGGGACGGAACCCCCAGTCAACTGGAGTTCGCAGATGGTTCCTGGATACCGATTCGTCAGTCTTCGAAAGCCTCCGAACGGCGATTCCGGAGGCACTGGAGTGGCGATCTCCCGGCCCCCAGCGGGATCGGGCGACCTCGGCTCGGGACGGCCCTTCGATTGGCGGGACGACAGCTCGAATCGGCGGGTCCTCCCGGATCCCCACCTGGTGACCGACCGGGTCCCGCTGGTCTCCGCGTGCATGCCGGTCTATAACGGTGAGCGATACCTGGCCGAAGCGGTCGAGAGCATCCTGGCCCAGACACTGGTCGACTTCGAATTCCTGATCATCGACGACGGCTCGACGGACGGATCGCTCCGGATCCTCCAACGCTACGCAGAGCAGGATCCGCGGATCCGGTTGATCAGCAGGCCCAACAAGGGCCTGACGGCCACCCTCAACGAGCTGATCGACCTGGCCCGGGGCGAGTTCATCGCGCGGATGGACGCCGACGACGTCTCCCTGCCGGAGCGGCTGGAGCGGCAGGTCGACTACCTCCGGGCCAACCCCGGCTGCGTGGTCGTCGGCTGTCGGGCCCTGGTCATCGACCCCGACGGCGATCCGGTCTCCGTCCGGTTCAACGGCCTGGCCCACGAGGAACTCGACGCCCAGAACCTGGACGGGAGCCGACAGTCCGCCCTCTGTCACCCCTCGGTGCTGATGCGTCGGCAGGCGCTCGTCGAATCGGGGAAGTACCGGCAGCAGTTCCAGTACTGCGAGGACCTCGACCTGTGGCTGCGGATGGCCGAGCGTGGTCGGCTCGGGAACCTGCCGGAGGTTTTGATCAAGTATCGCGTCCACGAGGACAACAAGAGCAACCACCGCGTGGCGCGGTCGAGGGACGATTTCTGGCAGGTCCTGACCGAGGCCCGCCAGAGGAGGGGCCTGCCGGTCGGGCAGCTCCCGCCGGGCCCTCGCGGCAGCGAAGGCAGGCCCGACGAGAGCATCCACCGGACCTGGGGATGGCAGGCGCTGATGGGCGGCTTCGTCTCGACCGCGCGCAAACACGCGTGGAAGTTCCTGCGCCAGGAGCCCTTCTCCATCGACGCCTGGAAGCTCCTGAAGTCCTCGCTGATCGGCTATTGAACCCGACCGACCGGGTGCTCCCTGTCAGGAGGGCGCTCCCGGCGGTGATCCCCAGCGCGGATGTCATCTTGATCGCCGCCTGGCCGGTAAACTGATCTGGCAACTCGGGGAGGAGACGGCGTAGATTCGTCGGGCCTCGTCCATCGCCGGCGAGCCAAAGGCCCACCCTCCCCGGAGCAAGCGACGAAGATGACACAGCACGACCTCGACCGGGCGCCGACGGTTCGCTCGCGCGCCGAACGAAGCTGGGCGACCTGCTGGCTGGTCGTCCCCCCACTCCTGCTCTCCACGGCCCTCGCCGGGATGGCCCACGCCCGTCCGCCGGAGGACGCCCGCCAGGTGTTCCGGGCGGGGGCCCACGCCATCGACATCTCGCCGAGAAAGCTGCCCGCCATCATCAACGGCAACTTCCTGCAGAACACGGCCGCCGGCGTGAATGACCCGCTGCTGGCGCGTTGCCTCGTGCTGGACGACGGGGCGATCCGGCTGGCGATCGCGATCGTCGATAGCTGCATGATGCCCAGGGACCTGCTCGACCGGGCCAAGCGCCAGGCGGCCGAGCGGACGGGGATCCCCCCCGAGCGGATCCTGATCGCCGCCACCCACACGCACTCCGCGCCGTCGGCCATGGGGGCCTTGGGCACCCCGCCCGACCCGGACTACGTCGCCTTCCTGCCGGAGCGGCTCGCGGAGGGCATCGCGCAGGCCGCGGCGAACCTCGCCCCCGCGCGGGCCGGCTGGGGCGCCGTCGACGATCATGAGCACACCTTCTGCCGGCGCTGGATCCGTCGCCCCGACAAGATGATCGACGATCCCTTCGGCAACAGGACCGTCCGGGCCAACATGCACCCCGGATACCAGAATCCGGACGCGATCGCGCCGTCCGGACCGGTCGACCCCGCCCTGACCTTGCTCTCCATCCAGACGAGCGAGGGACGCCCCCTCGCCGTGCTCGCCAATTACTCACAGCACTATTTCGGCTCGTCCCCGGTCTCGGCCGACTACTTCGGCCGATTCGCCCGGGCACTCGCCCGCCGGATCGGCGCGGAGCAGGGGAGCCCCCCCTTCGTCGGGATCATGTCCCAGGGCACCAGCGGCGATCAGATGTGGATGGACTACGGGAGCCCGAAGAAGGATCCCGGCCTCGACCGCTACGCCGAGGAGGTCGCCGAGACCGCCTACCGCGGCTACAAGGCGATCACCGGCTACCAGGATCGCGTCCCCCTGGCCATGGCGGAGACGACGCTCGTGCTGGACCGCCGCGTCCCCGATCCGGACCGGCTGGCCTGGGCGCGGAAGGTCGCGGCCGAGATGGGGGACCGGCTCCCGCGCAACCTGCCCGAGGTCTATGCCAGGGAGGCGATCGCCCTGCACGAGGATCCCCGGCGCGAGCTCAGGCTCCAGGCGATCCGCGTCGGCGGCCTGGGCATCGCGGCGATCCCGAATGAGGTCTTCGCCCTGACCGGCCTGAAGATCAAGGCCCGCAGCCCCTTCGCCACGACCATGAACATCGAGCTGGCCAACGGGTCCGAGGGCTACATCCCCCCGCCGGAGCAGCACGCGCTGGGGGGCTACACCACCTGGCCCGCCCGCACCGCCGCGCTGGAGGTCGAGGCGGAGCCGAGGATCGTCGAAACTGTGCTCACCTTGCTGGAGCGCGTCGCCGGCGTCCCCCGGAAAGCCGGCCGGCCCGGGGCGACGGCCTACTCCGAGCAGGTGCTCGCCGCGCGGCCGCTGGCCTACTGGCGGCTCGACGACATGGACGGCACCTCGGCGCGGGACGCCACCGGGCGCGAGGGCGCGGGGACCTTCGAGAGAGGCATCGCGCTGTTCCTCCCCGGCCCGGAACTTCCCGGGCTCGGGTTATCTCGCGGCACGAATCGCGCCGTCCACCTCGCCGGAGGCCGCATCCTCGCGAGCCTGGAGACGTCTCCGGAGGCCTACAGCGTCGAGTTCTGGTTCTGGAACGGCCTCCCGAACGACGCACGTCCCATGACGGGCAACCTCTTCGCGAGGGCGTCCGATGCCTCCCATGTGGAGGTCCTGGGCCTTGGCGGGACCGCGGCCGGGACGTCGCCGGGACGACTGTTCGTGAGCGGCGGCCCTGGCGCAAAGGCCCTCTCGGGCAAGACCGAGATCCGGCCGAAGACCTGGCATCATCTGGTGCTCGTCCGGGAAGGTACCCAGGTCTCGGTCCATCTCGACGGCAACGAGACGCCCGAGATCCGCGGCCAGCTCGGCCCCGGACACGGCGCGGGGCTCGCGTCCTTCTTCCTCGGAGGCCGTCAGGACCGCGAAGAGACGTTCGAGGGCAAGGTCGACGAGGTCGCCATCTACGGCCGCCCGCTGGCCCCCGGGGAGATCGCGTCGCATTTCCGGGCCGCGGTGCAGGCCCCCGCCTCGAATCGTCCCTGACCGGCAGGGACGGACAATCGCCCAGTCGCTCAGGCCACAGTCGCCTTCTCCAGGCCGGAGCGGCCCCGGAGACTCTGAAACAGGGTGGGATGGCGCAGGTAGCTGACCACCCAGATCAGGTCCAGCAGGAATCATGACCGATCGACGCTCAGGGAACCGTCCCCGGGGCGAGTTCTCCCACGATCATCGCATGGATGTCGAGGCGTGGCACGACGACCGTGGTACCCTCCGGACCTGTTCGCGACCTCAGTTCCTGGCCCCCGGGCTCGAGGTGGATCCGGGAGAATCTGTATCGCGAGTCGAAGCGGACCCGGATATCCACGATCGGCACGGTCTCCTCTCGAAGGGGCACATCGTCATTCGGTAGCGCGTGGAAGGCCGTCGTGTTGAGGTCGCTGTAGAGGTGGACGATCAGGCGTGGGCCGTCCCGGTCCTGGCGCATCAGCGTCGAGTGGACGCACATGGGCGCCTGGGTCTCGACTGGCGGCGGCTCCGCCGCGACCTGACGGATCGCCGAGGCGAGCAGGAGCCGCTGGTAGGGGTAGGCGTAGAGATAATTCGCCGCGTCGAAGCCGGCGGCCAGGTAGACGACCTTCCCCGCGCCGTGACGGCGGTAGACCACGGCGGGGATCTCGCCGGCGGCGGGATTGTCCCCGGATTTCCGGCGCAGGGTGCCGCATACCCTGGCCGCCCGGTCGCGGACCACCACACGGACGGCCGGTCCCTTGAAGGTGACGTTTTCATCGCCCACGTAGTCCCGCATCCGTCCCTGATTCAGGAACGACCGGACGTCCTGGTGGTAATCGAACACGTTTTTCCGCTTCTCCCAGTAGTCGGGCCCGATCGCGGCGGTGAAATTCACGTCGAGCGCCTCCGGGGCCCGAGGCGAGTCTGGAGAGGGAATCCCGCCATACCGGACGCCGATCACAGGGTCGAGGCCGAAGTTGCTGCGGGGTGTCCCGTACTCGTCGAACAGTGAGGTGTCCAGGCTCGCCACCAGTCCGCCTCCCCGGCGGACGTACTGATCCACGGCCTCGATCTGGCGGTCATCGAGGCAGGCCGTGTTCGCCAGGATCAGGACCCTGTACCGGGCGAGGTCGGCGGGATTGAGGTTCCAGTCGTTGATGATCGTCAGCGGCAGGTGCTCCTCGACGGCCGCCCGGAAGAAGCCCAGAACGTTGGCCAGGTAGCGCTCCTCCACGAGTCCCGGCGAGCGCCCGTAGAAGTTCCTCGTGTTGTCGCTCATCACCAGGGCCGCCCACGGCTCTGGGCTCTTGTGCGTCAGCCAGGGCCTGCGCCTCCTGACCTCTTCGAGCCCTTGCTCGACGGCCTTTCGCAGCCCTGTCGGCTGGATGACCGCGATGCTCGGCGCCGCGCCGTAGGTCAGCGGCAGGAGCATCCGCCGCAGCACCTCGTGGGCCGGGAAGCTGTCCTTGCCGTAGGGATTCCCGTGGCTCATCAGGTACGGCTCGCTGAAGGCGACCCGGTGGTTGGTCGTCGCCCAGATGGAGGCGTTGGCGAACGCCGGCACGATGGTCGCCCCGCGGTTGGTCTCGTCGAGCCAGAACTCCTGGTCCGGGGCGTCCAGCAGCAGGTTCATCCGCGCGGGCATGTTCCGGGGGATGCTCTGGAAGTGCCCGAACCGCCCGGCGTTCGTGGTCCAGGTCACCAGCGCGACGGTCGGCTTGATCCGCTTCAGCCGCTCCTGCATCCGCCGCACGAGGTCCTCCATCCGGCGGTCGGCCCAGTGCTGGTAGCGGCGGAACGCCGGGTCGTCCATGTTGACCGGCGGGATCTCCGCGGCTACGGCCCGGTGGTAGGCCTCGCGGCAAGGGCGGCAGTAGCAGACGCCGCCGTAGTGCAGCCCATCGAAGCTGAAGGCGTCCACGTCCGGGAACCGCTGGAGGATCTCGGCGAGGATTTCGATGAAGAAGTCGCCGTAAGGCCCGAGCAGGCAGAGCATCCCGCCGTGGGGAAATTCTTGGAGGTCGACCTGGGGGATCTTCCCATCCGGCGTGGCGATCCTCCGCCAGTCGGGGTGGTTCTCGTACACCTCACCCTGGAGCGAAGGCGGATAGACGCCCAGGATCCGCACGCCGAGCCGCCTGTACTCGGCGATGTCCTTGTCCAGCCGGTCGAGGGGGACGCCCGGGTTCCGCCTTTTCAGGAGCTTGCTGTCGTAGTAGGCGTAGAGCGGATCGACAAATCCGACCTCGCTGATGGTCACGCCGAGTGCGGCGGCCCGCGCTCTCGAAGGCGAGTCCATCACCGAGAGCGTGTAGCCGCAGCCCGTCGTCTCCCGGACCCATTCCGGCACCGCGATCGCGCGGAAGGGCACGGTCTCGAAGGGCTGGCTCATGATCGGCTCGGCCCAGATGCGGGGATCGTCGCCCTGCGCGATTCCGCAAACGAGGAGGCCGAGGCAGGTCGAGAGACCCATCAGCGCGGATCGCGACATGCTGCTTGCCCTGCGCCCGGGAGATTCAGGATGAGGCCGGGTCGTTCCCAAGTGTCCGCTCCACGAACCGCCGCACGGGCCCCTCGAAGAGCTTCAGGGCCAGGGGGACCTGGCCGCGTGCGTAGACGTTGACGTCGTCGAAGCTCAGGGTGAGCTCATAGCCGGGCCCCGCCAGCAGGGCGGATTTCCGGTCCGGCGCCCAGTCCACCCGGTGGATCCACCGCCCGTGCTGGGCCTGCGCCTCATGGATCGCCTTCTCGAAATTCGCGCGGGCCGCCTCGGCGGTCTGCCCATGCTTGACGGCGATGTTCAGCTCGGCCATGTGATCTCTTCGTGAAGGCGAACGCCTGAACTTGACGGACGTTCACGGCGCGGGTAGGTTTCTGCCGCATCAAATCGTAACCGCGCGGCGCCGTGAGGGCACGCGCGGCGCACCTCACACCGCAAACGGCATGTCCCACACTCAAGGAGAGAGTCCATGGTTCGCACGTTCCGATCCCCGGGCCGGGTGGCCCTGTCGATGGCGCTGTTCGGCCTGGTCGCGGTCGCGCCCGCGCTGGTTGCACGGGGCGAGGATCCGAAGACCGACAAGGCACCGATCACGGCCAGGGAGGCCTTCGCCAGGCTGAAATCGCTGGCGGGCACCTGGAAGAATGAGGCCAGCCACGGCAACGACCATGCTGCGGCGTCCGAGAGCAAGGTGACCTATCGCCTGACCGGTGCCGGCTCCGCGCTGGTGGAGACCGACTTTCCGGGGTCGAACCACGAGATGATCTCGGTCTATCACCTCGACAAGGAGGACCTCCGCCTGACGCACTACTGCGCGGCGGGCAACCAGCCCAGGATGAAGCTCGACCGCGCGGCATCCACGCCGAAGCGGCTGGTCTTCGCGTTCGACGGCGGCAGCAACCTCGATCCCGCGAAGGACATGCACATCCACGGCCTGACGATGGAATTCCACGAGGGGGGGAACGTCGAATGCGCCTGGGATGCCTACGCGGGGGGGAAGAAGGTCGAGACCGCGCACTTCAAGCTGAGCCGCGAGAAGGAGTGAGCACTCGGTGCGGAGGCTCCGCCGCGCCGCCGGCGCGGCCAGGCCTCCGTTGCGTGTTCTCGCCCGCGCCGCCCGGAGGATCCGGCGCCACCGACTGCGGGCTGTTGTCGCGCTCGGACGGTGTTGTATCCTGGGTTCACGACTCGCGAATCCAGGAACCGTCCGGAGATACCGCTCATGTTCTTCATCCCCCGAAGCCGCCTGATCCTGGCGATCATGGCCGGCGGACTCCTCGGCGCAGCGTTCAACGTGCCGGCGAGCGCCGAGGATCCCATCCGGGTCCTGATCGTCGATGGCCAGAACAACCACGACTGGCGGAAGATGACCCCGCCGATGAAGGCCGACCTCGAGCGGTCGGGCCGATTCCTCGTGGACGTGGCCACCACGCCGCCGCCGAAGTCGCCCGCCTCGGCGTGGGAGTCGTTTCACCCCGACTTCCGCAAGTACGACGTCGTCCTGAGCAACTACAACGGAGAGCCCTGGCCCCAGGCAGCCCAGAAGGCGCTCGAGGTTTATGTGGCGGGCGGCGGCGGCCTGGCGATCATCCACGCGGCGAATAACTCGTTCCCCGACTGGCCGGCTTACAACAAGATGATCGGCCTGGGCTGGCGCGGGCCGAGTTTCGGCGATCGGCTGACGATCGATGAGAGAGGCAAGGTCGTCCGCACGCCAAAGGGGGTGGGCCCGGGTGCGGGTCACGGGCCGCAGCATCCCTACACGATCGTGGTCCGCGAACCCGAGCATCCGATCACCAGGGGGATGCCCGCCGAATGGCTCCACGCCAAGGACGAGCTCTACCACGGCCAGCGCGGGCCGGCCGAGGACATGCACATCCTGGCCACGGCCTTCTCCGCGAAGGACAAGGGGGGCACCGGCACCAACGAGCCGATGATCTGGGTGATCCCGTTCGGCAAGGGACGCGTCTTCACGACGGTCCTGGGGCATGTCATGGGCGACGAGAACGTCGCGATCCGCTGCGTGGGCTTCAAGACGGTGATGCTCCGCGGAACGGAATGGGCGGCGACCGGCAAGGTGACCATCCCGATCCCCGACGACTTCCCGACCGCAAGCTCGGCGAAGTGATCCCTCCGAGAGCCGGCGGCGGTTCTGCATCGCACCCGACCGCCGGCCGAACGGCCCGCCATCATGATCACGAAATCTCTCCCGATCTCCGCGGGATTCGTCCTTCTCTGGGCCGCTCTGTCGAGCGGCGCGGACCCGGTCGGGCCTCCCGCCGTCGAGGAGCATGGCAACTTCTTCGAGGCGCGCATCCGCCCGATCCTGGCGGACCATTGCACGTCCTGCCACGGCCCGAAGAAGCAGGAAGCCGGCCTCCGGCTCGACTCGCGCGAGGGGCTCCTGAAGGGGGCCGATTCGGGGCCGGTGGTCGATCCCGGCCAGCCCGGGGCCAGCCCTCTGGTCGAGGCGGTGGAGTACGCCGGACCGACCAGGATGCCCCCGAAGGGGAAGCTGCCGGACCAGGCGATCAAGGATCTGACGGAGTGGGTCCGGCTCGGCGCCCGTTGGCCGGAGTCGCGCGCACCGTCGAAGCCCGATCCGGCCCGTTCTCCCGACGCAAGGTCGCACTGGGCATTCCAGCTGGTCCGGGATCCCCGGCCGCCCGCGGTCCAGCAGGCCGAGTGGTGCACCACGTCGGTGGACCCATTCATCCTCGCCCGACTGGAAGCGAAAGGGCTGGCACCGTCGCCGCGGGCCGACAAGCGGGCGCTCATCCGCCGCGCGACGTTCGACCTCACGGGCCTGCCGCCCTCGCCCGAGGAGATCGCGGCGTTCCTCTCCGATCCATCGCCAGAGGCCTTCACGCACGTGGTCGACCGCCTGCTCGCCTCGCCCCACTACGGTGAGCGCTGGGCGCGGCACTGGCTCGACGTCTCGCGCTACTCCGACACGCGGGGCTACGTGTTCTTCCAGGACGCCAGCTTCCACTGGGCCTACACGTACCGCGATTACGTGATCCGCGCGCTGAATTCGGACCTGCCCTTCGACCGGTTCGTGATCGAGCAGCTCGCCGCCGACCGGCTCGTCCAGGGGGACGATCGGCGGAGCCTGCCGGCGCTCGGTTTCCTGACGCTCGGCGGCCGATTCATGAACAATTTCCACGACATCGTCGACGATCGGATCGACGTCGTCAGCCGCGGCCTGCTGGGACTGACGCTCACCTGCGCCCGCTGCCACGATCACAAGTATGACCCGATTTCCTCCAGGGATTACTACGCGCTCTACGGCGTGCTCGGCAGCGCGGAGGAGCCCACGGTCCCGCCGGAGTTCCAGCCGCCCCCGCAGACCGAGGCCTACCGGAAGTTCGTCGCCGAACTGCGGGCCCGCGAGGCGAAGCTCACCGCCTTCGTGAAGGCCAAACATCAGGAGCTGGTCGAGGGGGCACGCACCCGTGCCGGGGATTACCTCCTCGCCGCGCAGCAGGCGAACGACCAGCCGAGCACCGACGAGTTCATGCTGATTGCCGACGGCACCGACCTGAACCCGAAGATGCTCCTCCGCTGGCAGACCTACCTGGCCCGGACGCGCAAGAACTTCGACCCCGTCTTCGCGCCCTGGCACGCGCTGGCCGGCAACCCGGGGCCGGGTGCCGAGGCCCGCACCAGGGAGGTCCTCCGCGAGCTGGCGACCGCGAACGACCCCGCCCGCCGGGTCAATCGCGTGGTGGTCAAGCGGCTCGCGGACGCGCCGCCGCGGACCCTGGCCGAGCTCGCCGCGGCCTACGGCAAGGTGCTGGGCGAGGTGGAGAAGCTCTGGCAGGAAACGGCCCGACGCGCGGCCCTGAACCGGACGGCTCCACAACCGTTGCCCGACCCCGACCTCGAGCAGCTCCGGCAGGTCTTCCACGGACCCGACGCGCCGCCCAACCTCCCCCTGGCGCCGTTCGGAGACCTCGCGCTGCTGCCCGATCGGCCGTCGCAGGCCAGGTTCCAGGAACTGCGAACCGCCGTCCAGGACTGGCTCGTGAAAGGCGCCGGGGCACCTCCGCGAGCCATCAGCCTGGAGGATTCGGCGCAGCCGCTCGACCCGCGCGTCTTCCTCCGGGGTAATCCCAACAACCTCGGTGACGCCGTCCCGCGCCGATTGCCGCAACTCCTGGCCGACCTGAATCCCGAACCATTCCGGGAGGGATCCGGCAGGCTGGAGTTCGCCCGCGCGATCGTGGATCCGAGGAACCCGCTCACGACCCGGGTCCTCGTCAATCGCGTCTGGATGCACCATTTCGGCAGGCCCCTGGTGGCGACCCCCGGCGACTTCGGCCTCCGCAGCGACCCGCCGAGCCACCCCGACCTGCTCGATCACCTGGCCGCCTCGTTCATGGAAGAGAGCTGGTCGCTCAAGAAGCTCCATCGCCGGATCATGCTCTCCAGCGCCTACCAGCAGGCGAGCGAGGATCGGTCCGAGGCCTGGGCGGTCGATCCCGAGAACCTGCTCTACTGGCGGGCGAATCGGCGGCGGCTCGACCTGGAGTCGATGCGGGATGCCCTGCTCGCGGTCTCGGGTCGGCTGGACCGAGGCGTCGGCGGCCCCTCGTTCGCCGGCGTGACGGACCCCTCCGCCCGGCGACGGACCATCTACGCCCACATCGACCGCCTGACCTTGCCGGGGATCTTCCGGACGTTCGACTTCCCCGACCCGAACGCCACGAGTCCCCGCCGCGACCAGACGACCGTGGCCCCCCAGGCCCTGTTCTTCATGAACCATCCGTTCGTCCGCACCGCCGCGGAGGCGCTGGCCGGCCGACCCGACGTGATCGGCCTGAAGGATCCGGGGGCTCGCCTCGAGCGGCTCTTCCGGCTGGCCTACGGCCGGCCACCCACACCCGAGGAGTCTTCGCTCGCCCGGGCGTTCCTCTCCGCCGAGCCGGTGCCCTGGGTCTCGTTCTGCCAGGCGCTGCTGCTGGGTAATGAGTTTGCGTTCATCGACTGACGGCCCGGGTCGCGGCGTGGCCTACTGAATGCCGACGCCCCACGCTAGAATTGAACGACAGAACTTGCCCCCGTACATCCTCCAGCCCGAGCCCCCCGAACGATCCATGACAACGTCCGTCATCGAACCGTCTTTACCAGCGGAAACGGAAGCACGCCCCGAGCGGCTGGTCTCGATCGACGCCCTCCGCGGCTTCGACATGTTGTGGATCATCGGCGGCGATGACCTGGCCAGGGCGCTGGGCCAGTGGTGGGGGACGCCGGCCGCGCACCGCTTCGCGGACCAGTTCGAGCACGTGGACTGGGAGGGGTTTCGCTTCTACGACCTGATCTTTCCGCTGTTCCTCTTCCTCGTGGGCGTGGTCATCCCGTTCTCGCTCAGCAAGTACCAGTCGGGCAGGCACCCGAAGGCGCACGCCCTGGGCCGCCTCGCCCGGCGGGTGGCCTTCCTCTATCTGCTGGGCCTGATCTACAGCGGCCTCTTCCAGCTCAACTTCCCGATGCGGATGACGGGGGTCCTCCAGCGGATCGCCGTCTGTTACGGCATCGCGGCGGTGATCTACCTGTTCTCGAAGGCGCGGACCCAGTTGATCCTGGTCGCGGCGATCCTCCTGGGCTACTGGGCGGTACTGATGTTCGTGCCGGCGCCCGAGACCGGCAAGGCCGGCGACTTCGCCAGGGAGACGAACCTGGCCGGCTACATTGACCGCCATTACCTGCCCGGGAAGATCTTCCAGCCTACTACGGCTACGGCGACAACGAGGGCCTGCCCGACGATCCCCGCGGTCGCGACCGCGCTTCTGGGCGTGCTCGCCGGGCAGTTGCTCATGAGCCGGTACTCGCCCTGGGTGAAGGTCACGGCACTGCTCGCCGCCGGCGGGGCGTGCCTGGGCGCGGGGAC
This sequence comes from Isosphaeraceae bacterium, assembly GCA_046349995.1. Lineage (GTDB taxonomy): Bacteria > Planctomycetota > Planctomycetia > Isosphaerales > Isosphaeraceae > Aquisphaera. The sequence goes on from JAXMBE010000014.1 coordinate 102,123, forward strand.
GGCCTGGGGGCTCCAGTTTCCGTGATCAAGATCCTCTGACGAGCTCGTACGTCCTGATCGTCGGCGGCTGGAGTCTGATTCCGGCCTCTTCTACGCCGTCATCGACGTGCTCCGGTTGCGGTTCTGGTCGTGGTTCTTCGTGGTTATCGGGGTCAACGCGATCACGATCTACATGGCCTCGCGAATTATCCTGTTCGACAACATGGCGAGGTTCTTCTTCGGCGGCCCGCGCGGCTGGCCGATCAGCACAAGATCCTCCGGGCCGGTGGTCCTGGCCACCGGCGTACTCGTCCCGAATGGCTGTTCTTGCTCTACCTGTACCGCCGGCGAATCTTCCTCAGGGTGTGATCGAGGTCAGCGGATGCCTTCACCGTTCCCGGGTATGGATCCGTATCTTGAGGGATCGCTCTGGTTGAGCGTCCACACCCCGCTGGCGGTCGAGTTCGTCCGCCAGTTGACCCCCCGGCTACGGCCCCGCTACATGGCACTGACGACGCGGCGGCATGTGATGACGTTCTCGAGGAATCGGCCACGTTCATCGAAGGGATCTATCCCGACGTCTCCGTGCTCCGGGCCGGGGGCGACGAGGCCGGGACGCTCGGGGGTCATGCCTACCCCTCCGTCGTTCAGATGACCACGCTGATGCCCGAGGCGATCCCCCAGACCTCCGTCGAGATTCGCCAGACTGGCACCCGTCAATTGGTCACGGTCATCGAGATCCTCTCGCCCACCAACAAGCAGGGCGACGGCCGGGACGAATGCCTGGCCAAGCGCAACAGGCTGCTGTTGAGCAAGGCCCACCTGATGGAGATCGACCTGATCCGCCGAGGGCGGCGTGTCCCGATGCGGGAGCCGACGCCCCCGTCGCCCTACTTCGTCTTCCTGAGCCGCGCGGACCGACGACCTCGAACCGACGTGTGGCCGATCCCGCTGGACCAGCCTCTTCCCTCGGTTCCCGTACCACTGATGACCGGCGACCCCGACGTGTACCTGGACCTCCAGCAGGCCCTGACCAGCGTCTACGAGAGCTGCGGCCTCGACCTCGCGATCGACTATCGCCGCCCCCGAGGTCCCGCTCTCTCCCGAGGCCGACGACTGGGCTCGGGACCTCCTCGACCTGCCAAGGACATCATCCCTGACCTATTCATGCCGAGCCCGGACTTCGACAGGATTGATCGGAGACGATGCATGACCGAGATTCCTCCAATCGGGCGAACTGCGGCCGAATCCAGTCTCCGCCCCGCCGGCCTCTCGCGTCGTGATCTCCTTGGCCGCCTCGGCATGGGCTTCGGCATGGCTGGGCTGGCGGGCGTCCCGCAGGATGAAGGGCGGCTCGTGCTGTCGTCGGCGCGAGCGGAGACGGCCACGGCCTCTTCTCCCTCGCTCAACCCGCTCGCGCCTCGCTCGCCGCAGTTCCCCGGGCGTGCCCGTCAGGTCGTCCACCTGTTCATGAACGGCGGGCCGTCCCAGGTCGACACGTTCGACCCCGCCGGCCCTGGCGAAGTATCACGGCAAGCCCCTGCCGAACTGAACCTCCGGACCGAACGCAAGACCGAGCGCTGCGATGGGCTCGCTGTTTTCGTTCCGCCGCTACGGGCAGAGCGGGCTGGAGGTCAGCGAGCTGTTCGCTCGGACCGCGGGCGCCCACGCCGACGACCTCTGCGTGATCCGCTCGATGGTCGCCGACGTGCCCAACCATGAGCCGTCCCTGATGCTGATGAACTGCGGCGAGGGCCGCCAGACGCGCCCCAGCATGGGAGCCTGGGTCACCTACGGTCTGGGCACGGAGAACCAGAACCTGCCCGGCTTCGTCGTGCTCTGCCCCGGAGGAGTGCCGATCGTCGGCATCCAGAACTGGCGGTCCGCGTTCCTCCCGGGCGCCCACCAGGGGACGCACATCGACACCCAGCACACGGACATCACGAAGCTGATCGAGAATATCCGCAATCCGGTGGAGACCCCCGAGAGCCAGCGTCGGCAGCTCGACCTGGTGCGCCGGCTCAACGAGCTTCACCTCGCCCGGCGGGCCCATGACGCCGCGATCGAGGCCCGCATCCAGTCGTTCGAGCTGGCCTACCGCATGCAGTCCGAGGCGGCCGAGGCGTTCGACCTGGACCGCGAGCCGGAGCCGATCCGGGCCATGTACGGCCCGGGGACCCAGGGGCGCCAGCTCCTGATCACCCGGCGGCTGCTGGAGCGTGGCGTCCGGTTCGTCCAGGTCTGGAGCGGCGCCAGCCAGCCCTGGGACGACCACGAGAACCTGCCGAAGCACCATCGTCAGCTCGCCGGGGAGTGGGACCAGGCCATCGCCGCGTTCCTCACCGACCTGAAGCAGCGCGGGCTGTTTGATCAGGTCCTGGTGATCTGGGGCGGCGAGTTCGGGCGCACGCCCGTCGCCGAATTGCCGGCGCTCAGCGGCCGGGACCACAACCACTACGGCTTCTCGATGTGGCTGGCCGGCGGGGGAGCGAAAGGCGGCTACGCCCACGGCGCGACCGACGAGTTCGGCTTCGCCGCCGTGGAGAACAAGGTGCACGTCCACGACCTGCATGCCACGATCCTGCACCTGCTCGGCTTCGATCACGAGAAATTGACCTACCGCTACGCCGGCCGGGACTTCCGGCTCACCGACATCCACGGCCGCGTGGTCAATGAGCTGATCGCGTGACCCAGGGACGAGGACCTCGTGCGATGAAGAGTACGACTTCGGTGATCCGGCTCACTTCCTGCCTCCTGGGCCTGGGCCTGGCGTCAGCGACGGGCCTCGGCGACGAGCCGCCCCGGAGCCTTCCCCCGGCGGCCGGACAGGAGATCGACTTCACGCGCGACATCGCTCCCATCTTCAGCAAGAACTGCCACCGCTGCCACGGCACCAGGAAACAGGAAGGTGGCCTGGCGCTCCACGAGAAGGAGCGAGCCCTGTCCGGCGGCGACACCGGACCCGCCCTCGTGCCGGGCAAGAGCGCCGAGAGCCGGCTGATCCGCTATGTCGCCGGGCTCGAGCCGGACAACCTGATGCCCCCGGACGGGGCAGGCAAGCCCCTGGCGCCCGCGCAGATCGGCCTGCTCCGCGCCTGGATTGACCAGGGAGCCAGGTGGCCGGAGGCGGCGGGAACCGAGAAGAAGGCGGCGCTCCACTGGTCGTTCGCGCCGCCTGTCCGGCCCGACTTACCGGCGATCAACGACACGGCATGGCCGCGCAACGCCATCGACCATTTCGTGCTGGCCCGGCTCGAGAAGGAGGGATTGAAGCCCTCGCCCGAGGCGCGGAAGGAGACCCTGATCCGGCGACTCAGCCTTGACCTGATCGGCCTCCCGCCGACGCCGGAGGAGGTCGCCGCGTTCCTGGCCGACGAGCGGCCGGACGCCTACGAGCGGCTCGTGGAGCGACTGCTCGCCTCGCCCCACTACGGCGAGTGCTGGGGCCGCCACTGGCTCGACCGGGCCCGCTACGCCGACACCAACGGCTACGAGAAGGACCGCGAACGCTCCATCTGGCCCTTCCGCGACTGGGTCATCCGGGCGCTGAACCGGGACATGCCGTTCGACCGGTTCACGGTCGAGCAGATCGCCGGCGACCTGCTGCCGGGCGCCTCGCTCGCGCAGCGCATCGCCACCGGGTTCCACCGCAACACGATGATCAACGAGGAGGGCGGCATCGACGTCGAGGAGTTCCGCTACGTCGCCACCGTCGACCGCGTCAACACCACGGGGGCCGTCTGGCTGGGGCTCACCATCGGCTGCGCCCAGTGCCATTCCCACAAGTACGACCCGATCACCCAGCGCGAGTACTACCGCCTGCTCGCGTTCCTCGACAACGCGGATGAGCCCGAGATCGAGGTGCCCGATCCCGAGACCGCCCGCAAGCAGGCCGAGATCGACGCCCGGATCGCCGCACTCGAAGCGGGCCTTGAATCGCAGTACCCCGCCCAGGGCAAGGACAGCCTCGAAGCCAGGATGGCCGCCTGGGAGAAGAGCCTTCATCCGGCGCGCTGGACGGTGCTGAGGCCCTCGAAGCTGGCCTCGCGGAAGAACGCCACGATGTCCGTCCTGCCCGACGGGTCCGTCCTCGCCGGCGGAGACAAGCCGAACAACGACGTGTACGAGGTCGAGCTTCCGGCCCCGCGCCAGGACATCACGGCGATCCGCCTCGAGGTGCTGACCGATCCGAGCCTCCCCGAAGGGGGGCCCGGCCGGGCGCCCCTGTTCCAGGTGGGCGACTTCCTGCTCACCGAGTTCCAGCTCGCGGCCGGGCGCAAGGGCGAGAACCCCGCCCCCCTCGCTGTGGGCCGCGCCACCGAGGACTACGCGGCACCGGGGCGTTCCGCAGCCCTGGCGACCGACGGGATCACCGACACCGGCTGGAGCGTCAACGGCCGCGTGGGCCAGCCGCACACGGCGGTGTTCGAGCTGAAGACGCCGCTTGCCGCGGGCCGGGCCGAGACGATCCTCGTGACCATGCACCAGGAGTTCATCCACCAGATGACGATCGGCCGGTTCCGGCTCTCGGCGACGTCGGATCGCGCCCCCGTGAACGCCTCGGGCCTTCCCGCAGAGGTCGAGGAGGTCCTGCTGATCGCACCGGAGAAAAGGAGTAAAGAACAGGCCTCCCGGCTCAAGCGCCATTACCTGACCGTCGCTCCCGAGCTTGTGGAGGCGCGCAAGCCGATCGACGACTTGCGGAAAACCAGGCCGCGGCTGCCCACGAGCATGGTCATGCAGGAGCGCCCCGCGGAGCACGCGCGGACGACCCATGTCCACAAGCGTGGGGAGTTCCTGAAACGGGGAGAGGCCGTCTCGCCGGGTGTCCCCGCCGCACTCCACTCGCTCCCCCCGGGAATGAAGGGCGATCGGCTGGCCCTGGCGAAGTGGCTGGTGGACGGGCGCAACCCGCTGGTCGGCCGCGTGGTGATGAACCAGATGTGGCAGACCGTCTTCGGTCGGGGCCTGGTCGGCACGCCGGAGGACTTCGGCACGCAGGGGGCGAGGCCGACGCATCCCGAGTTGCTCGACTGGCTGGCCACGGAATGGATCCGCCAGGGTTGGAGCCAGAAGGCGATGCTTCGGCTCCTGGTGACCAGCGCCACGTATCGGCAGCGATCCGAGGCCGGCCCCGAACGGCTCGCCCGCGACCCGAAGAACGAGCTGCTGTCTCGGGGACCGAGGTTCCGCGTGCCCGCGGAGACCGTGCGCGACATCGCCCTGGCGGCCGGAGGCCTGCTCACGCCGACCCTCGGCGGGCCGAGCGTCCACCCGCCCCAGCCCGAGGGGGCCACCTCGCTCGCCTACGGCATGACGGCCTGGCCGACCGCCACGGGAGCCGACCGCTATCGCCGCGGGCTCTACACGTACCTGAAGCGAACGGCACCCTATGCGGCGTTCATCACGATGGACGCCCCGACCTCCGACACCGCCTGCGTGCGCCGAGAACGGTCCAACACCCCGCTCCAGGCGCTGACGCTCCTGAACGATACGGTCTTCGTCGAGGCGTCCCAGGCGCTGGCCCGGCGCCTGCTCGCGGAGTGTCCCTCGTCGGATCCGGGCGACCGCATCCGCTTCGTCTTCCGCGTCTGTCTCGGCCGTGACCCCGGTCCGGACGAGGCCGCACGGGTGGAATCGTTCCTCACGGAACAGCTCCGGCGGCTCCGCTCGGGCACCCTCGACGCGGCCCGGATCGCCGGGACGAGCGACCCTCGGCACCTGCCCACGCCGCGACTCGCCATCCCGAAGGACGCGGACCTTTGCGAACTGGCCGCGTGGACGACGGTCGCCCGGGCCGTCCTGAACCTGGACGAGACGATCACGAAGGAATAGAGCGCCCGCTCCCGGAGCCGCGAGATGAGCCACATGACACCCGATGATTCGTCGCCACTCCTCGCCCGCACCCGCCGGCACTTCTTCCGGGACTGCGGAGTGGGGGTCGCGAAGATCGCGCTGGCCTCGCTCCTCGTCGAATCGCAGGGCAGGGGGGATATCGTCGGGAAGGGGACGATCGCCGCGCCCGCCAATCCGCTCGCGCCGAGGCCGCCCCATTTCCCGCCGAAGGCCAGGCGAGTCATCTTCCTGTTCATGGCCGGTGCCCCGAGCCAGCTCGACCTGTTCGACTTCAAGCCGGCCCTGCGCAGGTTCGACGGCCAGCCGATCCCGCCCGAGGTGGTCAAGGACCAGCGATACGCGTTCATCCGGCCCGACGCCAGCCTGATGTCGGCCCGCTATCGGTTCGCGCGGCACGGGCAGTGCGGCGCCGAGCTCTCGGAGATGCTCCCCAACCTCGCCCGCGTCGTCGACGAGATCGCGATCGTGCGGTCGATGCACACCGACCAGTTCAATCACGCCCCGGCCCAGATCTTCCTCAACACCGGCTCATCCCTGCCCGGCAGGCCGAGCATGGGCTCCTGGGTCTGCTACGGATTGGGGAGTGAGTCCTCGGACCTCCCCGGCTTCGTCGTCCTGTCGTCAGGCTCGGGCATCAGCGGCGGCGCGGCCAACTGGTCGAGCGGCTTCCTGCCCACGAGCTACCAGGGCGTGCCCTTCCGGTCGAAGGGCGACCCGATCCTGGACGTCGCGACCCCGCCGGGCATGGACGGGAGGCTCCAGCGCGATTCGCTCGACCTGATCCGCGACCTGAACCAGCGGCACCTCGGCGTCGTCGGCGATCCGGAGATCGCCACGAGGATCAGCGCCTACGAGATGGCCTTCCGCATGCAGACCAGCGCCCCGGAGCTGATGGATCTCTCGGGAGAGTCGCCCGCGACACTGGCCCTCTACGGCGTCGAGCCCGGCAAGCCGTCGTTCGCGGCGAACTGCCTGCTGGCCCGGCGGCTGATCGAGCGCGGCGTGCGGTTCGTGAACCTCTATCACGAGGGCTGGGATCATCACAGCGACGTCGCGGGGGGGCTCAGGAGCCAGTGCGGCCAGACCGACCGCGGCTGCGCCGCCCTGATCGCCGACCTGAAGCAGCGGGGGCTGCTCGACGAGACCCTGGTGATCTGGGGCGGCGAGTTCGGGCGCACGCCGATGGTCGAATCGAACGCCGCCCTCGGGCGAAGCATGGGGCGCGATCATCATCCCCAGGCCTTCACCATCTGGATGGCCGGCGGCGGCATCAAGCCCGGGATCACCCTGGGCAAGACCGACGACCTCGGCTTCCACGTCGTCGAGGACCCGGTCCACGTCCATGACCTCCAGGCCACGATCCTCCACCTCCTGGGCCTGGACCACACGAAGCTGACGTTCAAGTTCCAGGGCCGGCAGTTCCGGCTGACCGACGTGCACGGCAACCTGGTGAACAGGTTGCTCTCATGAGCTTTCGGGAAGAGAATTAGCCACCGATGAACGCAGATAAGAGGGAGGAGCGTCCCGGCAATCGGGCGAGCCGGAGGATCATTCCCTCGGTCCCATATCTGTGTTCATCTGTGTCCATCTGTGGCTAATTTTTCCCCGGTCGTAGCTGTTCACGGTGTGAGGAGACGACCTCGCATTGATGTCATAAGATTGGTCGTGGTTGAGGATCCAGAACGAGGAAGGGCTGGCGAGCGGCGCGGCAACGTTCCTCCGCGCCACGACCCTTGAGAGCGAGTCCGGTCTCAAGATGACCTTCAATGCCCACGTCAGGGCCGATTCGCCGCGTGATGTCCGGACATTCAAGGAGAGCCCGCCTTGATCAGGAAGTCGAAGCGGCGATCCGTATCCCCGCTCGCAGCCGCTGGGAGGACCCCATCCACTCGTACCCGGATGGCGGCCTGATGTCCGCGCCCTCGGGCGAGCGGCAAGCGGACGGTCGGTCTGCCCGCCTCCACCGCAGCGATCAGTGCGTTTGATCGTCCGTTGGTGGCGTCGATCTCGGCGCCGTGGTCCAGCAGGATCTCGAGCCGCTTGACATCACCGAGCGACGCCGCCTGGATCAGCGGGGTGCCCCCGGCCCGATCCCGTGCATTGACGTTCGCGCCGTGCGCGATGAGCAACGGGAGGAGGGGGGTTGGAGCGACCATCAAGGCCGTCGTGCCTTCCTCATCGGTCGCGTCGGGCTTGGCACCGCGATCCAGGAGTTCTCCCACCAGCTCCGGCGGAAGGTCATCGTCGCTGATCGCATAGTCCAGTGGGGTCGAGCCATCCTCGTCCCTCTGATTGACGTCGGCCCCTCGTTCGAGAAGCTCCCGCACCCGATCCATCTGATGCCGCCTCAGTGCCGCGAACAGGGCGCGCCAGTCGCGGCCCGGTCGACTTCCCGAATAGTCCTCGCATCGCGTAAACCGACCATGCGGGAACTCCCGTCAGGTGGTTTTGACCTCCGCCGTGGTGATCGGCAGCAGAGTTGGGGGAGAGCTTGGCCGCGACAATCGGCTTCAAAGCAAGAGGTCAGGTACTCTCTCAGGACGTTGCGGCCCTGCTGCCGGCACGTCGCCACCACCGTCAGCATCCGCTCCACGAACCGGCTCCCCCGCTCGCTGTCGGTCCCCCCGCTGATCCGCCGCCAGAGCACCGCATGGCGCAACGCCCGCTCCACCGCGTTGTTCGTCGGCTCGATCCCCTTGACCCACTTGCGAGCCCACAGGCCCTCCTCTACCTTGAGGATCTCGAAGCACGTCATAACCGCCGTCTTCGCCAAGCGCACCGCGACCCGTCCTCGAGGGCATGTTCCCGGCCGCCAGCCTCCAGCGCGCAGGCCCATCCGCTCTTGGAACGGGCCCCATGGCAGGGTCCCGTCGCCGCCCGGTGCCAGTGGCGGAACAACCGGTTCGATAGCGACAGCAGCCGCCGGCCGATCGCTTCGCCCTCGCCGCCGCGGTCGATCATCGCCTGGAAATCCCGGCGGAGGTGCGGCAGCAGACCTGGCATCGCGCTTGGGGATCCAGTCGTAGGCAGCACGAAGCGGTCGCTGCCAGCGACTTGATCGTCTTCGCTGCCCAGCAGCGCCAGCGACGTCGCCGCTGCGGCCCTTGGCGATGGTGAAGACCGTGAAGAGTGGGGTGACCACCGCCCACAACCAGACCTTGCGGGTCCGCTCGCGCGCGACGTCTCGTCGATGTTCATCGCCTTGGCGTGATGGACGGCGATCGCCAGCTCGTTGTAGAGGGCCTCCAACACGGCGGCCGAGCGCTCCAGCTTGGAGATCATCCCGGTGGCGATCGAGAGGGCGAACAGGTCGGCGGCCAATTGCTGGATCTGCCGCTTGCTGAGGCGATAGGCCCCGCGAGCATCGCCAGCACGGCCTGGAGGCGCGGGCCGAAGCACCCGGTGGGGACGCCCTCGGGCAGCGCGCCCGCAGGTCGTCGCGCCGCAGCCCGAGCAGGTCAGGCGATGGAGCCGATACTCATCGACGACGGGCTCGACACTGAGCAGCTCGGCGACTTGATGGATCCGGGGCTCGGGGTCCTCGCCCTCGAAGGCCCCGGCCACAGCAGCAGGCCCGTCGGCGCAGTCGAAGGTCTGGTGGACCTGCTCGGGCAGGACCAAGGTGCGGCGAGCCTTGCGATGTCGGGCTGGCCGCCCGCGCTCCTCCGCTGGGAGGGGCCGGGGGAGCTTGCGGCGCCAGCCCGATCGGATCGGACGAGGGGGCTTGGAGGAGTTGGTCGAGTTGAGCTTGAGCCGCGCTTCCTCGAAGGTCATGGACCCGCGTTTCCAATTGCTCGACCCTCTGCCGCATCGCCAGAAACGCGGCGGTGATGGCCGCCTGAGCCTCGCGCGGGACCTTGGTTGCAGGATTCGTCAGGGATAGGCAGGGGGTCGATCATGACGACGGTATAGCGGACTCATCGGCGACTTTCAATGCCGGGCTGTGAACGGCTACCCCCGGTCTACGGTGAGTCCCAATGCTCACGGCCTCCCCTTGCGGAATTCCTCCAGCCAGCCCAGGGTCATGGCGTCGGGGATGGTCCGGGATTTCCTGAGCTCCTCGGGGGTCTGGCCCCAGTAGAAGCCCACCCAGCCGGTCGCGTGGGGCCTGGACTTCTCCAGGAACCGCCGGTGCTCGTCGGCTCCGCAGGCCAGCGGGAAGGTCTCCTCGATCACGACGGGCTTCCCCGCCGCGGCGAAGCCTCGGAGGACCTCGAGCGCCTCGTCGAGCTTGCCGGCCTTAGGGTAGAGGTGGACGGCCAGGAAATCGAGCGCGGGAGCCACCGCGGTGGGGACGAAGCCCGAGGTCAATCCCGGCCGGTCGAGGCTCCAGTCGACCATCCCCACGGTGATCAGGTGGTGCGGATCGACCCGCCGGATTGACTTCGCGAGCGTCTCGGCCCAGGCGCGGGCGATGTCCTGGCGCGGGCGGTCCTTCTGGTCGAGCGTGATGACCTGGACGTAGTGGAACTCGCCGAGCGGCGGTCCCAGCCAGTCGCCCTCCTTGCGCCGGCCTCCGGGCACGACGGGCTCGTTCATCAGGTCGTAGCAGAAGACCGCGGGACTGTTCACGCAGGCCCCCGCGACCGCCTCCCAGAAGCGTGCCTGTTCGGCCCACCGGCCGGCTTCATCGAGCTGATCGTACCAGCCTGGTACGTCTCGCTTGCGATAACAGCCCAGCCCGGTCAGGTCCAGGTACAGCCCCGTCCGCTCTGCCAGTTGGAGCAACCGCTTCAGCCGATCGATGGCGCCGGGATCGGCCTGCCCCGGCCCCTTCATGAACTTGCCGAACTGGAGGTGAACGCGCACGAGGTTCGCCCCCAGCTCCTTCATCTCGCGGAAATCCTCCTCGACCCTGGGCCAGTCCGTCTCCCAGTAGTCCTCGAGCAGGCGGCTCTGGTGGTCGCGATCGTAATTGAAGCCCCAGGGGATGAACGGCGATCGCGACCGGATCCCGATGAAGCCGCGATGGTCGTCGCTCAGGTGGATGGGCTCGAGGCCCGCCTTCCGTCCAGCCGGCACAACCTGTGCAAACCAGAGAACCCCGACCAGAGCGATGCATGCCCGGAGCATGGGGGACTCTCCCAGATCGAGCGATTCGTGGCCCCTGGAGTCGAGGCGCGCTGATCGACGCCAGATCAGCGTACCATCCCCGATCGCGGGGGCCAACGACGGCCGGCTCGATCATGTACTGCCGCGGGCGGCAGATCCCAGGGTCCTCCTCCGTTCCGGCAGGGACAGGACGCGTGCCGGATCCGTCGAGTCTCGCGGGCCCTGGGGCCGGGTCGAGCATCGGCGGAAACTCGCCTCGCCACAACGCCGATCCGCGAGGGCGGGACCGGACACAATCCCTCGCCGATCGCCCCGGGACACAGGATCGAGCGCAAAAAGAAACGCTCCCCGCACCTGACTGGTGTGGAGAGCGCGCACTCCGTCCGAACTCAATCCTCGAGTCGGCCTCCTCTGTGATCCGGCCTGTGAAAGAGCTTCAGGACTTGAAAGTCGTCATGGCGCCCTGCCAGGGTCGGCAGGGCCCGATGCCCGGCTGGCATCGCCGGGACTGTTCGGTCAACTCCATCCCGTGACTGCCGGTCCGGTTCAGGCCTTGGGGGCCGCGGCCGCGATGGAATCGAGGAGCTTCTTGCCGGCCTGGGAGATCACGACGAAGAAGTTCTTGGTCTTCTCGTCCTTCTTCCCCTTCTTGACCAGCCTGTGCTTGAGCAAGGCGTCGACCGTCTTCTGCTCAAGCTTCTTCGCGGCGACCCAGCCCTGCGGCTCGGTCACCTTGGAGATCGCCTCGAGGAGCGTCTTCTGCGTCGGGCTCAGCTTGGGCCCGGCCGCCTTCTTGGGGGCGCTCTTCTTGGCCCCGGCGGCCTTGGGAGCAGCCTTCGCCTTGGGGGCAGCCTTGGCGGCCTTCTTCGGAGCAACCTTCTTGGCAGAGGTGGCCTTCGCGGCCGTCTTGGCCTTGGTCACTCCAGCGGTCTTGGACTTGGCCATGGTGGGTATCCCTCGGAGCGTCTTGAGAGCCTGTGGATCGGCGAATTCGCCGATCTCCCGTGGAATCATTAGTTAATATAACAGGCTCGGCACCACAATAAAGGTCGATTTCGCACGAATCTTCGATTTTCTACGAGATTCTATCCGGATATATCCACCAGTTGCGTCCGCTCACCCCATTCTCATGTGCGTTTCGAGACGTCCTGGGATTAAAATCTCATCTCCCGGCGATCCGAGGCGAGGCGGCCGGGCCGCCGCACGCCCGCGCCGAGGGTCGTCCCGCGAGGTGCAAGGGGCGATCACGCCCGCGACGTCGCCCGAGGCCCGGACCGGATCTGCCGCGGGCGGTCGACGGTCGAGCGCCGTCGGGAGTGACCTCCGCGTCGCGGTGCGAAGCGTCCTCAGCGTCTCATCGATGGGCGAGCCGGGCAGGCTCTTCTCGGCGTCGAGATGGTCCCGAAGCTGCGGCTCGCCGGCACCATTGAGCCGGTCGCGGATCCCGGTGCGTCGTCGGCCTACTCCGGGCTATCGGCGCCCTCTCGATCGTCGCGCATGCTCTCGGCCGGATCGCGACGAGGGCCCATGAGATGGCCCAGCTTCTCGGGATTCCGCATGATGTAGACGGCCAGGATCCGACCGTCGAGGATCTCCAGGGCCACGGTCGTGAGGGAACCGTCCGGCTCCGTGACGACGTAGCCGGGCTGGCCATTGATCGTGGCGGTGTCGTAGGAGAGCGGGCCGACCGCGCCGGCCTTCTGTGCCAGGCCGGCGAAGAACCGCGTGATCCGGTCCCTCCCCAGGATCGGCCTCAGGGCGGCCGTTCGCTTCCCTCCCCCGTCGGAATGGAGCACCGCCTCCTCCGCGAGCAGCCGGCCCAGGGTCTCGACATCCCCCGTCCGCGACGCCTTCAGGAAGGCCGCGGCCAGTTGCACCGCGCCCTCGTCGGTGGCCGGGAAGCGCGGCCGCGACTCCTTCACGTGCGCGCGTCCCCGCGCGGCGAGCTGGCGGCAGGCCGCCTCCGACCGCCCGAGGACACGGGCGACCTCGGTGTGGTCGAGGTCGAAGACGTCGTGCAGCAGGAAGGCGGCCCGCTCCAGCGGCGAGAGCCGTTCGAGCGTCAGCATGAGCCCCACCGAGAGGTCGTCCGCCAGCTCGCCGGCCCCGTCCACGGTCAGGGCCCGATTGTCGAGTACCGGCTCGGGGAGCCAGGGCCCGACATACGACTCGCGCCGCACCCGGGCCGACTTGAGATGGTCCAGGCAGAGCCGGGCGACCACCTTGGAGAGGAACGCCCGCGCGTCCGCGATGCCGGACCGGTCGGCCTTGTGCCATCGGAGGTAGGCGTCCTGGACGATGTCCTCGGACTCCGCGACCGATCCGAGCATCCGGTAGGCGAGGCCCATCAGACGCCTGCGGTGCCGCTCGAACTCATCGCCGGCGAGCCGCTCGGCCGGATCCTCACGCGGGCTGCCCATGGTTCACGCTCACCACGGTTTGACCGACCTTCACCCGGGAACAGACCTGCCCATGACCGAGGGCGTACTTCAGCGTGGGAAAGAACCGGGCCATCGTGAGCGCGAAGCCGAGCGCGATCAGGCCCCGCTTCCCCCAGGCCGCGACGACCCGATCGCGGAGCGCCTCATCCTCGCCGTCGCGCCGGATGACGGCCTGCGCGAAGCGATAGGCCAGGGCGGCATCCTCGGGCAGCGCGTTGACGTCGCCCTCCAGGACGGCCCGAAGGAGGCTCGGGGACACGCCCGCCTTCTCCGCCATGTTCACCACGAGCTGCGTGCAGGGCCCACAATCCTCCGCCACGGCCCCGACCAGCTTCGCGGTGTACCAGGCCGCCTTCGGGAGGCCTCCCCGGTACTCGGTCATCGGCAGGATCCTCGCCAGTTTCATCGCCGCTCCGAGATCCTCTTCCAGGATCTCGCGGACGTAAGTCGAATCATAGCCGAATTCGCGGTCGAAGGCATCGATCCGTCTCCGGTACAGCCACCTCAGCATGAGCGTCTCCTTTCATGGATTTCGGGATGAAGATGAGGGTCTCCCGAGATCACGACGAGATGGCGTTTGCCGGTGTGACATCGGGCACCGGCCCTCGGCACGGAGCGGTCCCCGATTTGCTCTCATGTTCCCCGTTACCGGTTCGGTGAAACGGCCATCGGGGTGAATACAAGGAGTGAGAGCGATGAAACACCTTCAAGCTGCGGCGACCGCGGCCCTCGTGGCGGCGGTGATCGCAGGCGGCGTCCTCGCGGGACAGCCGGCACAGGAGCAGGGGCCCGTGGAGCGGGCGGCCGAGAGGCTGGAGGAGGCGGGGAAGTCCGTCAAACGGGGACTCAAGGATGCGAGCGACCGGATCCGGGGGCAGTTCGCCTCGGCGCGTGACTCGATCCACAGCATGGGGATCGAGGCCCGGGTCTACGGCCGCCTCCACTGGGACAAGTTGCTGACCAACAGCGTCCTGGAAGTCGAGATCAACAACGGGGTCGCGACGCTCCGCGGGAGCGTGGCGAGCGCCAAGGCCAAGGCGAGGGCGGTCGAGCTCGCGAAGGAGACGGTCGGGATCACCGAGGTCGTCGATCAGCTCGCCGTCCAGCCTCCGCCGAAGACCGCCCCGGCGACCATTTCGGACCCCACCACGAAGTCCTGAACGCCCGAGCGGGGCATGGGAGAGTCGGCTCACGGGACCGCCGAGAGCGTGACCTCGGTGAGCCGTCCTCCCTTGAGCGCGACGGTGACCGGCTTCGACCGCTGATTCTCGCTGGAGGGGTTCGGCCGGCCGGTCAGGGTGTAGCGCCCGGGGGGAATGTCGGAGAGCGTGAGCTCATCGTGGGCGTCGATCCTCCCCGACCCGCCCCATGAGCCCACCTTCGAGCCCCCTTCCGGCTCGATCTGCACGATGTACTCGGCCGGCCGGGCCCTCTCGCCGAAATCCACCTTCACCCGCAGCCGGGCCGACCTGAGCATCGTCAGCGACACGTCCTGCGCCGGTGTCTGGATCGGCAGCCCCAGCCCGGGGCGGCAGTGGCCGAACTTCGAGAGCCAGATCCTCGCGGTCCCCGCGGGCAGCCGGTCGGTCCTGAAGCGGCCATCGTCGCCGGTCTTGCACTCGAAGTCCGCCGTGGACTCATACCGCTCACCCTTCCCGATCGCGACGTCGCCGAAGCGGACGGTCACATCCGCCAGGGGCTTGCCCGCGTCGTCGGTCACGATGCCCGAGGCGACGGCGGGTGGTGCCAGGCTCGTGCGGTAAGACGACCAGAGCGGCTGCCCCTCGGTCTGGGCGTAACCCGCGATCCGAGGCACGTATCCGTCCGCCTCGACCACCACCCTCAGCCAACCCGAGGGGACCTGCTTCAGCACCCAGCGGCCTTCCGCGTCGGCGGACGTCTCGGCGATGATCGGATGATCATAGCCTCCCCGCTGCCTCGGCTGGACACGCTCGAGACGGACCTTGCCGGCGATCGGCTTCCGGGTCGCCGACTCGAGGATCTGGCCCTCGAACACGACCCCGTCAGACGTTTTGAAGCCGTGGGCCTCCAGCCGTTCGTCGATGACCTCGAGCCCCTTCGGGACCACCACCTCGGGCCAGCGGACCCGGCCGCCCGTGTAGATGTGGAGTTCCGCCGGGGGCCCGTTTTCGGCATCCCCCGGCTTCGTGGGATTCAGGTCGGCGGGGAGCTGCCTCAGCCGCTGCCAACGGTCCGGCTGCCAGACCGTGAAGCTCCAGTCGATGCGCGCGGCGTCCGCCTTCTGCGGTTCCCGGTTCGGGTTGATCCAGAAACTGCGGCCCTCGCCGTCGTGCACGTAGACGCGACGGGTCTTCACTTCGAGTTTCGAGAAACCGATCAGGATGGCGTTCAGGGTCCGCGCGTCGCCCCGGCACTCGGCGTGCCACTGGCCGCCGCCGAAGGGGGGCCCCTCCCACCAGGCCACCCGCGACAGATGATTGAAGATGGACGCCGCCCCCCTGGGCCAACCCGGGTCGGTGATCGGCTTGTTCCCCTCGCCGCCGGTGATCAGGGCGAGGCTGACCGTCGTGAAGCCCAGGAGGACCGCGAGGGCCACCGCCACGCTCGTCGAGGAGCGGCTCAGTACTCCCGGTCCACGTCTGCTGGCTCGCAACTCCATCATGCTGGATCGCCTTCCCCGACGCGCCGGGGTCAGCCCGGCTCGATGAGATGAATGGCTCTCGTGCGCCCGCCAGCAGGATAACGCGGAACCCGGCCGAATTTCCGAAACCATGACCGAGAGTAACGCCGAAAGCGCCGCGCGGCCAATGAGCCTCTCCGAACTCGCGGATCAGGCACGCGAGCTCATCAAGAGCGACGGGACGAGCTTCGCCTTGGTGACCTCGGGGTCGGTGAGGCTGTCGAGGCGGCCCTCGAAAGGGTAGGTGAGCTTGCGGTGATCCAGGCCGAGGGCCAGCATCAGGGTGGCCTGGAGGTCGTGGACCGAGACGGTGTCCTCGACGGCGGCGTAGCCGAACTCGTCGGTCGCGCCGTGGACATGGCCCCGCTTGAACCCGCCGCCGGCGACCCAGAGCGAGAAGCCGTGCCGGTTGTGGTCGCGGCCGTCGGTTCCCTGAGAGACCGGCAGGCGGCCGAACTCACCCGTCCAGAGCACGATCGTGTCGTCCAGCAGCCCCCGTTGCTTGAGGTCGCGGACCAGCGCGGCGGAGGGCTGATCGGTCCGGGCACACAGCGACTTGAGGGTCTCGGCGTTCTTGCTGTGGGTGTCCCAGGGCTGGCCGCTCATGAAGAGCTGGACGAACCGCACGCCTCGCTCTCGATCAGCCGTCGCGCGCGATCAGGCAGCGGGTGCCGTACTCGCGGGTCTCCTCGCGATCCAGCCCGTACATGCGGCGGATGTGGGCGGGCTCGCTGGCGAGGTTCAGCGCCTCGGGGACGGCCGTCTGCATCTGGGCGGCGATCTCGAAGTTGGTGATCCGCGCCTCGAGCTCGCTGTTGCCGGGATGGCGGCCGAGGTGGGCCCGGTTGAGCGTCTCCAGCAGCCGGAGCTGCCCCTCGCGGGCCTCGTGAGTCAGCTTCCGGGGCGTCTCCAGGTTGAGCACGGGATTCCCGCCGGAGCGGAAAGGCGTGCCCTGATAAATGGCCGGCAGCCAGCCGCTGGCCCAGTTCCGCACGCCGTCGACGGGCAGGCCGCCGGGGTCGGAGAGGACCACGTAGGCGGGGAGGTTGTGATTCTCGGTGCCCAGCGCGTAGATCACCCAGGAGCCCCAGGTCGGCCGGCCGGCCAGGATCTTGCCGGTGTGGATCAGCCGCAGCGCCGCCTCGTGATCCACCGATTCCGTGGTCATCGAGCGGATCAGGGTGATGTCGTCCACGATGCCGGCCGTGGGGCAGCAGCTCGCTGAGGACCGTCCCCGACTTGCCCTCGGTCCGAACTGGAACGGCGAGGCCAGCACGTTGCCGGCCTGCGTGTTGAAGTGGATCTCCAGCTTGCCGGGATAGGGCTTGCCGTGGAACCTCGTCGCCGCCGCCGGCTTGGGGTCGAAGAGGTCCATCTGGCTCGGACCGCCGTGCTGGAACAGGCAGATCACCGACTTCGCGCGGGCCGGCAGGGAACGGGCCGGGAGCGGGGGACGGCGGTCGAGGTCTGCCCCCGGCCCTGCGGCGTTCGCCATGTTCCGACGCGACTCCGCTGTCCAGCAGGTGAGCCGTGCCGCGAGCGTCCCTGCTGCCCCGGCATGACGGCCCAGGAACGCGCGTCGGTTCAGGCGAAACAGGCCCGATTGATCCATCTGCATGGACGTCCTCGACTATTCGACATAGAGGAAGGCATTGCTGGCCAGGATCATCTGGCAGAGGTCGGCGAGGGCGCGATGGGCGGCCTCCGGCGCGGACCGATCGGGATAGCGGGCCGGCTGGGTCCCGAGGAACTCCGCCGCGGCCTCCCGCTCGTGGAGGTCGGGCGGACGGCCGACGGCCAGGACGAAGGCCCGCGAGATCCGGGTGTGGGTTGCGGCGTCACCCGTGCCGGGGCACTCGCGCTCGAGCCGCTCGGCGAACCTGGCGGCGCGGGAGACGACGAAGTCCGAGTTCATCAGGCTGAGCGATTGCAGGGGGATGGTCGCGGGCAGCCGCCGGGTGCAGGTCGCCACGATCGACGGCGCATCGAACACTTCCAGCAGGCTGGCGAGTTGCGTCCTTCGCTGCTGGAGGTACACCGAGCGGCGGAGCTCGCCGCTGGCTTCGGCGACGGGCACGACCTCGCCGGTGTCGGTGCGGCGGGTCGGGACGGAGGGGCTGCCTTGCCGGTTGTCGAGATCCCCGGAGACGGCCAGCATGGCGTCGCGGATGGCCTCGGCGTCGAGCCGGCGCAGCGGGTATCGCGCCAGCAGCCGGTTGTCGGCATCGATCGACTCGGCATCGGCCGCGGCGCGCTCGACTGCCGCCAGGTCGCCGAGAGCAGAATGAGGCGATGCAGTGCCTTCGCGCTCCAGCCCGATCGGACGAGCTCGCCGGCGAGGAACTCGAGCAGATCGGGGTGCGAGGGGGCGAGCCGGTGAAGCCCAGGTTGTCGGACGTGGCGGCCAGTCCCGTGCCAAAGTGGTACTGCCAGATGCGGTTGGCCTGGACCCTGGCCAGCACGGCCGCGGGCCGCGACCCGGGCCGGGTCAGCCAGCGGGCGAGGGCCAGCCGCCGGCCGGTCGTGCGGGCCGGGGCCGCGGTCGCCGCCGGAGGACGTATCTCGAACGGGTTGTCCCGATCGGCCAGGAAGGCGGGGACGGCCGGCTGAACATTCGGCCCCGGCGTGCTCGGGTTGCCGCGGATCAGGAACGGTGCCCCGACCGGCTCCGGGCCGAGGTCGGAGACCCACGCGATTCGCCCCGGATGCGGCCGCCGCTGGGCGTTGATCGGCTCGAGTGCCTTGTCGAGCGCCTTCTGTCGCCGCTCCTTCTCCTGCGGAGACGCCTTCGGCTCGGGGGCGAGCGCCCGCCGCAGCCGGTTGGCCTGGACGTTGAGCGTCTTCTCATGCGCCTCCCAGGGACCGGCCAGCGCGCGGGGGGCGACCTCGACGACGCGATTGTTGGGCTTGACCCACTTCTCCAGGTTGAAGGCCGGTGCCAGGATCGCGTGGAGCTGGTAGTACTCCTTCTGCGTGATCGGCTCGAACTTGTGGTCGTGGCACTTGGCGCACTGGAGGGTCAGGCCCAGTAGGGATGAGCCGATGATCTGGACGGCGGCGTCGAGGACGAAGACCTTGTCCGCCTTGACCTCGTCCGGATTGCCGTCGCTCTCGCCCGTCCCGTCCTGGCCGTTGCGGAGGTAGTGCGTGGCCACGAGTTGGTCGATCATCTCGGGCGTGACCTCCGCGCCGGGCCGGTAGCCCGAGAGCTCGTCGCCGGCGAGCTGGTCGCGGATGATCTGGTCGAGCGGCCTGTCGGCGTTGAACGCCCGGATCGCGTAGTCCCGGTAGCGATAGGCCAGGGGGCGTTCGGAGTCGGCGCTGAAATATCCATTCGACTCGGCGTAGCCCATCGCGTCGAGCCAGTGCTTGCCCCAACGCTCGCCGTAGCGAGGGGAGGCCAGCAGCCGATCGATGAGCCGCTCGTAGGCGTCGGGTTGGGCGTCGGTGGCGAACGCGGCGATCTCCTCGGCCGTGGGGGGAAGGCCGGTCAGGTCGTAGCTCAGGCGCCGGATCAGGGTCGCGCGGTCGGCCTCGGGGCTCAGCGAGAGCCCGCGGGCCTGGAGCGAGGCGAGGATGAAGCGATCGACCGCAGTCCGGATCGCCGCCCCATTCGCGACCGACGGAGGGGCGACCTCGGCGAGCCGCGCGAAGGCCCAGTGCTCGGCGCCCGCGGAGGTCGCCGCGTCCGCCTCGGTGATCCGGGGCAGTCCCTTCGCGCCGTGCTGGATCCAGCGCCGGATGAGCTGCTTCTCGTCGGCCGTCAGCGGCTCCTCGGGCTTCGGCGGCATCTCGTCGGAGGCGACCATGTCCCAGAGGGCGCTGTCGTCGGGCGACCCCGGCTCGACGGCCGGACCGCCCTCGCCCCCCCGCGCCAGCGCCCGAGGTCCCGAGAGGTTGAGCTTCCCCTTCGGCTTGATCGGCCCGTGGCACTTGACGCACCGCGCCTTGAGCAATGGCTGCACGTCTCGCTCGAGCGTGGGCTCCGCCGAAGGTTCGCCCGCGGCGGCGGACGCAACCGGCAGGAAGACCACGAGCCAGAGATGAGGTCCGGTGATCCGCGTCATGCTGGGGCAACTCACCAGGCAGTGTCTCGGTGTGTCCGGGCCGACTCGGCTCTATTATGGAGGGGTGGCCGAGCGATGCACAACCCGAGCCTACAAAGGAGTAAGCCCGTGCCCTTAGCACACGTCACCCTGGCGACCCGCGACGTGAAACGGTCGGCGGCGTTCTTCGAGGAGACGATGGGCTGGCGCCCCATCGGCCGGCCGAGCAACAATGCCAGGCCCGCCGCCTGGCTCCAGGTCGGCCCGGGCCAGGAACTGCACCTGGTCGAGGTCCCCGACTTCGAGCCATCTCCGTTCGAGCAGGAGTACGGCCGCCACATCGCCGTGAGCGTGCCGCACGAGAGCTTCGGCGACCTCAAGGACCGGCTGGCCAGGCGGGGCGTCGAGGCGATCTCGCCGCTCCGGGAGACGCCCTTCGACCGCTTCTTCTTCCGCGACCCCAATGGCTATCTTTTCGAAGTTCTGGAAGAAGAGCGGGTCGAGGAGCCGCTCGTGAGGTGAGCCCCTGGAGCGGCCCCGCCGGCACGGCTAAGATCAGGGATGGACGTAGTCCTCGCCTTCATGACTGCACCGCCTGCTTTCCCGCCTCATTCTCCCCTGGCCTCATCACTGTCGGACCGCCTCGCACGCGGAGCCGGTTGACTCGAGGCTTCCGCTTGCGACCCGGCCCCCGCGGTGAGACCACTCCCCCAACGGAGGCCAAGCATGTATCCGAGTTCGCATGACCACGCGTGTTCCGCCCACGGGATGCACCGCTGCTGCGGGTGCTCCGGGGACGCCCTCGTCAGCCTGACCCGCCGAGGTTTCCTCGAAGGGACGGTGCTGGGCACGACCGCGCTCACCGGTCTCTCCTGGCCGGCACTCGCGGCCACCCGGAGCGACGAACTGCCCGCGCCGCCGCCGCGACGTCCGCTGGTGGTCAAGCCGATCCTGATCTACTCGGTGCCGGTTCGCCGTGCCCAGACGAGCTGGCGGAACTGGGGCGGCATCGAGACCGAGGGCGACGCCAATGGCGAATGCGCGCGGATCGGGACCGAGCTTACGCAGGTCCAGACGAAGGCCGATTTCCCGATCACCGTGCTGCCCGTCGCCGCCGTGAAGAGCCTGAAGGCCGTCAAGGGCCTGGCCGACGTCGCCGGGGCCGACGTGCTCCTGGTCTATGCGGCCGGCGGCGAGGTCAACGGCATCGAGGCCCTGGGCAAGGACGTGATCTTCTTCCTCCGCCACCGCTCGGGGCCCGTCTCGCTCTGGTATGAGATCATCAGCCCGCGTTACCTCCGCCAGCACACCGACGACCCGAAGGTCGCCGCGATCGACGCGGACGATGTCGTCGTCGACAGCCTGGACGAGCTGACCTGGCGGCTGCGCGCCCTCTGCGGCCTGGCCAACACCCGCGGCGCGCGGATCGTGGCCGTCGGCGGGCCCGGCGCGTGGGCCCACGGCAAGGAAGTCGTCGACATGGTGAAGTCGAAGTGGAAGCTCGACATCCGCGACCTCCCCTACGAGGAGCTGGGCTCACTGATCAAGATGGCGCGGGCCGACAAGGAGGCCGTGGCCCTGGCGAAGCGCCGGGCCGACGCCTACCTCAAGCAGCCCGGCACCAGCCTGGAGACCGGCCGGCCGTTCGTCGAGAACGCGATGCTCCTCGACCAGATCTTCCGGGCCGTCATGGCGGACCAGAAGTGCCGCATGATCACGATCAACCAGTGCATGGGGACCATCATGCCGCTGTCCGAGACCTCGGCGTGCATGTCCCTGAGCACGCTGAATGACGACGGCTACCTCGCCTTCTGCGAGTCGGACTTCGTCGTCATCCCCTCGGGCATGCTGATGGCCGGGATCTCGGGCCACCCGATGTTCCTGAACGACCCGACGTTCCCGCACGAGGGGGTGATCACCCTGGCCCACTGCACGGCGCCTCGGAAACTTGACGGCAAGACCGTCGAGCCGGTGCGCATCCTGACCCACTTCGAGTCTGACTATGGCGCCGCCCCGAAGGTCGAGATGCGGATCGGCCAGAAGGTCACGAACATCATCCCCGACTTCGCCGGCAAGCGGTGGGTCGGCTTCACGGGCGAGATCGTCGATCATCCGTTCCTGCCGATCTGCCGGTCGCAGATCGACGTGAAGTTCACCGGCGACAGCCGCAAGCTGGCCGAGCGGATGCCCGGGTTCCACTGGATGACGATCTACGGGGACTATCTCCGCGAGGCGGGCTACGCGCTGAAGAAGATCCCGATCGCCCTGGAGCACCTCTCCTGAACGGGAGGTTCAGGGATCAGCCGAAGCGTCCGGGGCGTCGGAAGGGGTGGTCGTGGTAGGGTGGGTCGGCGTCGCGTGCGACGCGCGACCCACCGCGCCGGCCGGGGCATCCCCCCGGTGGGTTGCACCTCCGGCGACTGACCCACCCTGCCTCCTATCTGCGTCCATCTGCGTTCATCTGTGGCTCATTCTCTTCAGGGGCTCACTCCCGCCCGATGCCCAGGGAGTCCGCGACGCGGTTGATGTAGTTGAACCAGGCGGCGATCAGGGTGATCTGAAGCCTTGCGCGGTCGTCGAAGCCGGCAGCGGCCAAACGCTCGTGATCCAACGGGGAGATTTTGGTCGCGTCCTTGGTGAGCTGGACCACGTAGTCGAGCATGACCCGCTCGGACTCGGTGATCGGGGCCGTCTTGTAGTCCGTGCGAAGCGCCTGGACGAGTGCGTCATCCAGGGTGATCCGACGCAGAAACTCTGCGTGCGAGACAATTCAGTAATGGCACTTGTTGGTCACCGAGACCATCGTGGCGATCATCTCGTGCTGTCGCCGCTGGAGCGGCAGATCGGGCGACATCAGGGCGCCGAAGGTCGAGAAGGCGTGGTAGAGCGCCTGGGGGATCAGGGTGTGCGAGGCCACGATCCCGGGCAGCCCCTGGTCCAGCTCATGGACCGGCTCGGCGTACTCCACCGGATACAGCGAGCGCTGCCCGTCCATCGCCTCCCCCACGGCGGGGTCGACCTCGGGGGGAACGATGCGGATCCATGCCATGATTCTCACCTCGAATGAATGCGCGTTTCAATAAACGTACAGATAAAACGACGTGGCAGCCTCGACACGAGGGGTCAAGAGGTCTCCGCGCCCGGCGAGACGAGCCGGTCGGCCGCTTCCGCGGGGATCGGCCGCGACGGGGTCCGCGCGAAGAAAAGGGCATAGGCCGGAAGCCCCGCGAGGACCACGCCGATTCCGATGAGCGATTCGCGCGGCTTGTCCAGTGCCATCAAGCCGAGGACGGCGGCCGTCGGGATCAGGAAGAGCAGGGGGGGGAGCGGGTGCCAGGGGATCTCCAGGGCCGGGGCCTCCGCCGAGGCTTTCCTCAGCCGGGGCAGGAAGACCGACGCGACGGTCAGCGTCACGAAGACGACGGTCGGCACGACGAAGTAGGCGAGGATCTGCTCGAACGTGCCGAGCAGGGCCACAATGCTGGCGAGGACCGCCTGGATCAGGATCGCCCGCGCCGGCGTCCGGAATACGGGATGGATGGCCGCCACCGCCGGGAAGAACAGCCCGTCGCTCGCCATGGCGAAGTACACGCGGGGCATCGCCATCAGGACCGCGGCCAGGCTCCCGGCGACCGCGATGATGACGATGAGCGTGAAGATCACGCCCCCCGCCGGGCCGAAGAGCGCCTCGCCGGCCAGCGCGGCGAACCGCTCGGGCGAGTCGATCCGCTCGAGCGGGACCAGGTAGAGGAAGGTGAGGCTGATGAGGATGTAGACCAGGGTCACGATCCCAACGCCCAGGAGGAGCGTGCGGGGGAGCGTCCGCCTGGGGTCACGGACCTCCCCGGCGATCTTGCTCACGTCCCACCAGCCCCCGAGCGAGAAAAAGGCGGCGATCATGCCGCCGATCAGGGCCTTCACCAGGGGCTGCGAGCCCGGCCGCTGGGCCACGAAGGGGGCGAGGTTCGACCAGTCGCCCCGGCCGAGGAGCAGGCCCCAGAGGACCAGAAATCCGAGCAGGCCCAGCTTCAGCCCCGCGAGGCTCCGGATCACGCCCGACCCGAGCCGGACGCCCCGGATGTTCAGCAGGGCAAGGAGCCAGACCGCGGCGACGGCCACCGCACGCTCGCCCCACGCCGGCAGCGGCGCCAGGTAGCCGACGTGGCTCGCCAGGCCAATGGCCAGGGCCGCCGTGATCCCCGGATCCGTGACCAGCATCGAGAGCCAGCCGAAGAGGAACGCGAACGGGCGTCCATAGGCTTCCTTCAGGTAGACGAAGGCGCCGCCCTCCTCCGGCCGGCGCGAGGCCAGGGCACCGAAGCACAGCGCGCCCCCGATCGCGGCGGCACCCATGGCCAGCCAGATCACCAGGAGCCAGAACGGCGACCCCAGAGACCGGGCCATCCCCGCGGTCGTCAGGAAGATCCCGACGCCGATGACCTCGGCCACCACCAGCGCGGTGGCGGAGGCCAGGCCGAGTTGCCGGGAGAGGTGGTCGCTCGTCCCGGGGCTCGAACTTTCAGGTTGCTGGAGGGCCATCCGCGGATCTCACGCGAGGGCATCGCCCCGAACGGCGGTCGCGATCAAGGACGTCGATCGCGAGGTCCCGCCGTCAGAGCATGAAGACCGCGATGGCCATCAGCCCGGCGGCGAGCACGGCGAAGGTGCCCAGCCGCGTCATGCCCTCGGCGCTCATCTCGGCCTGGACATTCAACCGGTCGATCGTGGAAAGATGGAACATGAGTCAGCTCCCTTCGGGTATCTCGATTTCGGAGACAGTGACCGCGGAAGGGCGCCACCCACTCGATGCCGGGCCGACAGCGTTTCGTCGAGTCCCTTACGGAGACCCAAGTTCATCCAAAGTCGCGGAGCAGCCCGATCGAGTTTACAGGGCAGGGGACGCCCATGTCCGAAGGGAGGGACGGGGAGGGTGGAAGATCGAGCTGGTCATCGGGGAGGAGAAGCTGAGCGAGCTTCCCTCACGCCGATGACGGCAGGGGGGCCCGGGGACTTGCTGCGTGAGCGTGAGCAGGCCCCAGGGTTCGATCGGCGTGACCACCGAGGTGCCGGTGGAGACCGGGAGGGGCGACTGGCCCGAGCAACTCGGGCCGGTGCAGGGGGCGGGGCGCCTCGGCGACGGTTGGGTGGGCATGGCGTGCACCGGGTCGCCACCGACCAGCGCCAGCGTCTCCCCGGTCAGCAGGCCGTTGAGCCGCCAGAACGCTCCCGATGCCTCCGATCCCTGGCGCGGATGGGCGAGACGACTGCATCCGGCCCAGGCCGGACGGGAAGACACCGCCGAGATCAGGAGCA
Organism: Isosphaeraceae bacterium; assembly: GCA_046349995.1. Lineage (GTDB taxonomy): Bacteria > Planctomycetota > Planctomycetia > Isosphaerales > Isosphaeraceae > Aquisphaera. The sequence continues at coordinate 127,472 of JAXMBE010000014.1, forward strand.
ACATCAGTGCTCCGACCACGGGATGCATTCTTTGCCTGGGTCGCGAAAGAATCATGAACCTTCAACCGGCAAGCAGGAGAACGATCGCACCAGTGCCCGAAATCTGCGACGAAGGAATTGAGAGTGCGGGAACATGAGTCGGAGATCAGCGGATTGCCGAGTAAGATACCCGGGTATCGCCACGACTGGCAAGCGTACTCAAGAAAATTCCTCGCTTCGGACAAGCATGAATGCGATCACCTGCCGTATACCGCCAAAGTCTCGGGCCTCGGCCGAGCCGGCTGGTTCGCGATCCAACCCCGAGTTTCACGGGGTCCAGGATGAGATCAATGCATAAGCGAACAGGTTGCGTTCGAATCATGGCGGTGTTCATCGGCATCATCTCCTGCCGGGTGCAGGCGGCACCCCCGCCGAACGTCGTCATCCTGCTCGCCGACGACCTGGGTTACGGCGACCTGGGCTGCTACGGGCATCCCACCATCCGCACGCCGAACCTGGACCGGATGGCCGCAGAGGGCGTGAAGCTCACCCAGTTCTATGCCTGGAGCTACTGCACGCCGAGCCGCGCGGCGCTCCTGACGGGCAGGCTGCCGATCCGGAGCGGGCTCAATCGGGTCCTGTTCCCGAAGTCGACCGGCGGGCTCCCCGACGCGGAGGTGACGCTGGCCGAGGCCCTCAGGGCGCGGGGCTACGCGACGATGTGCATCGGCAAATGGCACCTCGGCCATCTGCCCCGCTACCTGCCGACGCGGCACGGCTTCGACCACTACTTCGGGATCCCCTACAGCAACGACATGGACCGGGCGAAGGAGCAGGAGCCGCCCGTGCCCCTCATGCGGGACGAAACGATCGTCGAGCAGCCGGCCGATCAGGACACGCTGACCGAGCGGTACACCGAGGAGGCCGTCCGCTTCCTCCGCGACCGGGCCGAGGCCGCGAGGGGCGGGCGTCCCTTCTTCCTCTATTTGCCCTACACGTTCCCCCACGTGCCCCTGCACGCCGGCGCCGCGTTCCGTGGCAAGAGTCCGCGCGGGCTCTACGGCGATGTCGTCGAGGAGCTCGACGCCAGCGTCGGCCGGATCCTCAAAACCCTGCGTGAACTGAAGCTCGCCGAGAACACGCTGGTGGTCTTCACCAGCGACAACGGACCCTGGCTCGTGAAGCAGCTCGACGCCGGCTCGGCGGGCCTGCTGCGCGAAGGCAAGGGCACGAACTGGGAGGGGGGCGTCCGCGTCTCCTTCCTCGCCTGGTGGCCGGGCACGATCGCGCCCGGTCGCGTCGTGCACGACCTCGCCAGCGAGCTCGACCTGTTCGCGACCTGCGTGGAGCTGGCCGGGGGCGCCGTCCCCGCGGATCGGCCGATCGATGGCTTCTCGCTTGCGGACGTGTTCCGGGGTAAGGGGGCGGGCAAGCGGAACGAGGTGATCTACTACTACGACGACCAGCTCACCGGCATGAGGCAGGGCCCCTGGAAGCTGCACCTCAAGACGATCGAGGCCGCATCCGGTCGCACGACCACGCACGTCGAGTCGCCGCCCTTGCTGTTCAACCTCGACCAGGACCCGTCGGAGCGGTACGACGTCGCGAGCGGGCATCCCGAGGTCGTCGCGCGGCTCCTGAAAGCGATCGAGGCTCACCGGGCGACGGTGCGGCCCGGTGAGCCTCAGCATTGATCGGGGTGACGGCGAGAGAACGGCGTCCTGCCGTCAGGCGGAAACGCCGCCCTTCTCCTTCGACTCCTCGTGCTTCTCGCCCTTGTCCTTCCTGTCACCCTTGAGATTTTCCAGCTCCTTGAGCAGCCGATCCATCTTGCCCTCGAGGTCGCGGAGCCGGCGCTCGACGCGGGGGTTCATGACGGGAGGGCCGCCGGGGCCGCCCATCCCGGGGCCTCGCATGCCGGCGCCCGGGCCGCGCATGCCGGGGCCGACCGGTCCCCTCGGGCCGCGCGGAGCGTCCGGGGGCCTGGGCGCCTCGGGGGCGTCCGGCGGGGCCGGATGTCCTTCCGCGTGGGCGGGAGGCTGGGGCGGGACAGGCGGGACGGGGGGCCTCGGAGGCGGACCCTCGCCGCGACGCGGGCCGCGCGACTGCCGCTCTCCGCGGCGCTCGAGGGCCTCCAGCCGCCGCATCGCCCTGCGGAGTTGCTGCTCCATCTCGCGGACTTCACGGCGGGCCCGTTCCAGGTCGGCGGGGCGGTCCGGCCCGTCGTCACGGGCGGAGTCCCCCTGCCTGGCCTCGTCCGCCCCCTCCGGCAGCAGGCCGCGGCGGGCCGCCTCACGGGCCCTGTCGGCCCGCTCGCGCACGGCTTCGTGAAGCTCGCGGCGAGCCTTCTCGACGGCCTCTCGCATGTCCTCGCGGGCCTTCTCCGCGGACTCGCGCGCCTGCTTATCGACGGAGCCGCCGGACTTGAACGATTCCTGCAACTCCTCGCGGGCCTTCTCGAACGCCCTCTGGAGGTCCTTGGAGATGATCCCGTCCTTGTCGATCGCCTCGGCGACCTGCTTCGCGGCACTCTCCAGGGCCTTGGCCACCTCCTGCGCGACGGGGCCCAGATCCTTGCTGAGCTGGTCGCCGAGGTCCTTCAGGACATGCTCGAGGTGATCGGCGTGCTCCCTGTGCTCGCGGTCGTCGTCGTCATCGTCATCGTCGTCCGCCTCTTCCCTGGGCTCCTGGCCCGCGAGCCGGCTGGCGAGCTCCTCGTGGGCGCGCCCGTCGTCGCGGGTCACGGCGGCCTGCTCATCGTCGGCGGAGCCCGCAACGGCCGTCGCCCGCGCCCAGGTGGGCGCCAGGGGCAGGATCAGGGCGGCGAGGCCGAGGAGGCCGAGCCGGGCGGCCCAGCTCAGGCATCTCGGGGTTGTCGATTGCACGATCATGCGCATTCTCCTTTCGAGGAATCGGACATACGAGTTTCCGCCGATCACACCGAGCCGCCGGCGCCGCTTCGGCGACGGGAGAGGCCGAGACGAAATCCAGGGCGGCCAGCAGCCGCGGAGGCGTAGGCCCGGGACCCGCGGGGGACGGCCCAGACCGCCCACGCGTCGCAGCAAAGCTCCTCCGCCTCGCGCATCCCCCGGCGAGCGAGCCAGACCACGGGGTGCCACCAGTAGAGCCCGGCCACGACCAGATCGAGCCAGCGTACCCAGTGGTCCTTCCGCTTCAGGTGTGCGAGCTCGTGCGCCAGGAGGGCCGTCTGCTCGCCCTCGGAGAGCATCCCCCAGAGGTCGGCGGGCAGCAGCAGCCGGGTGCGGGGGCCGAGGGCCCAGAGCATGGGAGGAATCCGCCCGGGCGCCAGGGCGACGACCGGGGCGCGCTTCAGGCCGAGTCGATGGGCGACCGCGGCGACCCGCTCTTCCAGCTCCGCCGGAGCAGGCCGGAGGCCGCAGACCAGCCGGTGGACGCGGCGGACGCGGGCCGCGGACACGCTCCAGAAGCCCACGCAACCGATCAGCATGGCCCCCATCGCGATGGTCTCCCACCGGGGGTGGACGAAGCGGGCGAGGGCGTCCGGACCGGCCGCGGCGGGTCGCGGAGACTGATCGGGCGGAACCTCATCCCCGCGTTCGCGGACGAGCTGCACCGGACTCGCCTCGTCCGGTCGCGGAGATTCGGCGATGCCGAGCAAGACCGGTGCTGCCGGCTCGGGCTCGTCTTCCGCCGGGGACGGTTTGTCCGCCGGTCGCGGCCCGGCGACCGGGGTCCGATCGTCGGCCGCCGCGACCGGCTGCGCGGGGAGGACGACGGAGAACGGCAGGATCGGGGGCGTGAGCAGCTTGATCAGGACGACCAGCCAGAGGGCGTGAACCAGGGCCGGCGATCGGTTCATCCGCCCCAGGGCCAGCGGCACCAGCGCGAGGCCCGTCGCGACCAGCGCATTGCTCAGCACGGAATGCACCAGGTATTCCATGGGCCCAGGATCTCCGCGGACGCTCAGAGGTGTTCGATCAGGAACGTGGCGGCCCCTTCGGACCATTCCGGCGACGGCGATCGGACGGGGATGGATCCGCCTTGCTCGCCGGACCGGTGTCCGCCGGTGCCCCGGGGGAAGACGCCTCGCGATCCGCCTCCTCGACGATCGCCCGCAAGGTGCGACGGTCTTCCTCGGTCAGGTCTCCGGCCCGGGCCAGATGGGTGAGCAGCGGCGTGAGCGAGCCGTCGCAGAGCGACTCGGCCAACGAACGCAACTGGCGGCCGAGGAAGCGATCCCGGTCGAGGACGGCCGTGAAGCGATGCACGAACAGGGTCCGATCGCGCTGGATGAAGCCCTTCGCCTCCATCCGATCGAGCAACTTCTGAACGGTGGCGTACTGGGCGGGGCCTCCGCCCGGATAGAGCACGTCGGTCAGCTGCCGGATCGTCGCCTGACCCTGGTCCCAGAGGACCCGCAAGATCCCCAGTTCGGATTCCGTGATGTCCTGCGCGGGTCGTCCCATGCCTCGCCTGCCAAGTCAGTCGTATCGTCTGAACATTCAGTATTTTTGTCTGACTTCAGCATAGGGGCCGGCGCGGGGCGAATCAAGGGGTGCTCCCGGAAAAAGAACCGCATGCCTGCGGCCTCCGGCGGGCACGCCACCGATGGGCGCCCCTTCGCCATTCGCCAACTCGGGGCAAATATTGGGGCGGACGATGACCGGCCCGGGGGTGGCTCCCCGGTTCCCTCGGGGCTCCGGAGCCCATCCGGGCCGGTCCCGCGGGCTTACTCGTCGACCCGCATGTGCTGGAACTTGTCGAGCAGGCCGCGCAGCAGGGCCTGCTCCCCGATCACCCGCTCGCGGAACTCCGGGGTGTGGGTCCGATGGATCTCGACCCGGGTCTCGCCGAGCGCCTGTTCCAGCAGGCGGACGAGCTCACCGCGCTCGTCCTCGTTGATCATGAAGCTGTGCAGCGGCATTTCGGTCGTGGCTGGCATGATTCGGACTCCTCTGCTCGTGAACGCCCCGGGGGGCACCGCCGCGACGACTAGGCATGGTTGTGCCGGCCGACGGGCTTGACGGTGCTGGCCTGGGGGCCCTTGTCGCCGAGCTCCTCGATGAAGGTCACCTCGGCTCCGACTTTCAGGCGATCGAACCCCTGATTGAGAACGCTGTTGCGATGGAAGAAGAGCTCTCGGCCATCGAACGTCTCGAGGAACCCGTAGCCGGCCTCCGGGAGGACCCTGGCCACCTTCGCGTGCGGCGGGCCCTCGTGGTTCTTGACGAACCGGCGGCGGCGGTTGACGAATCCCTCGAGCTGACGCTGAAGATCCTCGAACGCCTCATGGATCACCCCGACCAGGTCGTCGGACGCGAGGACCTCGGCGGGCTCCCGCTTGACCACCAGCTCGCTCCCGGGCACCTTCAGGTCGATCTTCACCTGGACGGGATTGCCCTGCCTGTGGTGCCGATGGGGCTGGTCGATGACGACGCGACAACTGATGATCCGGTCGTAGAGCCCCTCCAGGCGTGCGACCGCCTCGCGGACGGCGGATTCGACGAGGTGAGAATGGGGCAGATTGTGGAATGAGACTTGGAGAGGAGTGTTCATCGTCGTTCCCTCGCAGGGGGACGGCCGCGACGGCGCATCGGTCCGCCGCGGGTGGGGCGCCGAGGTGACCAACGAGGGCCGCCGGCGCCCCGATGTCGGAGAAGAGAACAGCATGGGGATGCGGACCGACGGCGGTGCTTCCCCGCCTCCCCGGGGGCACGACGCCCAGCAGGCCGGTGGTCGGGCCGCGAAGGAACCGCGTCTTCGATCGGTGGCCTCGCCGCGGGACCACGGGGCCGTCCTCGCGGGGCGGCCGCGTCCGCATCAACATCGAAGCAGCAACTTGGAAAAGAGACCGGGGACGAGGGGTCTCGATCAGGTCTCGGTGGACTGGCCAATCATGCCGCGCGGCCGCGTGTGAGACTGGTGCCGCGCCTGGCCGGAGGCAGGCCACCGGTACGCACCGGCATGCCCACGGGCTCCTGAGGGTGCGGATCGGAACCGATTAACCTCGGTCCCTCCTCTATTTTATCTCGCCGATCTGTCCGTTCCCAGCCGATGACCTCGAATCGACGCGGATTCTCCGGCGCGATCCTGCGCCCACGTCCCGGCCCCAAGGGTAGCCCGCCGCCGGTCAAGAGGCGTCAGAACCCGGAGGCAATCCGGATCCCAGCCCGAGCGTGCGGCGGAGCCCAGCGAGAGATGTTGACTGTATGACGAATCAGTGATATAGTCGAGCGGACCGGGCGCATTCTGCTGCCCCGGGCGAGGCGTCCGGTCGAGTGACCGGCCCGGGACCGAGCCCCGAGTCGCGGCAGGTGGAGCGGAGGCACGATGATGAGAATGGTGGAGAGCCCTCCCGCGGAGTCGAGCATCACGCCCCAGCGGCTGTTCGAACGCCAGCGGGCGGGGGAAGCGATCGAGCTGATCGATCGCCCTGATCGCCGGCCGAGTATCGCAGCGAGCATGACGACGTGCTCGGTGCCGCTGGACACGCCGGACCCCCGGGATGTCATCGCGCACGAGGCGAGGGCGGCCGGTGACCCCTCTATGTGATCTGCCGTTCGGGGACCCGAAGAGAAGCGCGCGAGAACGCTCCTCGCGGCCGGGTTCACGAACGTGGTCAACGTCGCTGGCGGGACGGCGGCCTGGGTCCAGGCCGGGTTGCCCGTGGTCCGCGCGGGCAAGAAGATGCTGCCCCTGGATCGGCAGGTGCAACTCGCGGCGGGGACGATGGCCTTCGCCGGATTCGTGCTGGGCGAATTCGCGGATCCCGGCTGGTTCACCTCTCGGGGATTCGTCGGATGCGGCCCCGGTCTGCGGGAGCCACCGGCTTCTGCCCGCTGGCGTGGGTCATCGCGAAGATGCCGTGGAATCAGGCCGCGGTCGAGGGGCGGCCTGTTCGCGCCGGCTGAGCGCCGCGGCGGGCGGCCTGCGGTCGGCTCGTCGCCCCCGACCGCGGCTCCCTCGAGCGTGCTGCGGATCCCTCCTCATCGGCCCCGATCATCGGAGTTGAGTCATGACTGCCTCTTGCGGCATCCCCTGGAACCCGGAAAGGACCCGGGAACTGGTTGCGAACGGTCGGATTGCTGGGCCTCACGGTCCTGTTCACCGCCGCGATTACCTTCCTGGATGATGGCCCTGGCGGCTCCGTTCGAGCACAAGGTGAATCCCGCGTCCCGCCCCCCGCGATCGAGGTGCCGAAGGTCGAGGCCGAGGGCCTGGCCGAGGTGAGGCTCGTGGAGGGCGCCCTGTCCGAGTCGGCCGTTTCGGCACCATCCGGGCCGTCCACGAGGTGGCCGTCGCCCTGGAAGATCCCGGCCCGCGTGCGAGGTCAAGGTGACGGCCGGGCAGCCGGCGAGGGCGACGAGCCGGCGGTGCTCGACGACGCCGACCTCCGCCGCGGCCCAGCAGGCCCAGCGGCCGAGGCCGGGGCCGCCGCCCGCTCGTCCAGGGCGCGCAACGACGTGGAGCGGGCCAGGCGGTTGCGCGGCCGCCAACTCGGTCTCCCAGCAGGAGCTCGAGCAGGCCAACACCGCCTTCCTGGGGCGCCAGGGCCGAGCAGGAGTGGGCCGCCCAGGCCAGGAAGGAGGCGCAGATCTTCTCGGCTACGCCTCGATCCGCGTCTCGATCTCCGGCGTCGGCCGACGGGCAGGGTCAACTGGCGATGACCACGCCAGCCCTGGCCAGCGCCTTGAGCAGCTGCGCGACGCCAGTGATGCAGATGGTCGCCACGGTGGAACTGCTGCTGGCTGGGGACAGCGGCCGGCAGCAGGCCGCCCGGTTGGATTCCTCGACCTCGATCGCCACGCCTCGATCTCGAGATCGTCCCGAGGCGCAGGCCGAGAGCCGCTTGTTCCAGAAGGTCACCGGCCCGTGCCCCTGACGTGCAAGAAGGGATGTTCGGCTGATCTTCATCCGCTGGATGAAGAGAAGTGTCCGTCGTGGGTTCTGGGGCCGTCCGGCTGGATCGGCCAGCTCTAGGAGGAGGTCACGGCCGTCCAGGACGGGGCGCGCTCGGCGGCCACGTCGTCCAGCTCGGGCGTCGGCCTCGAGGGGGCGGAAGTCCTCTCCGGGCTCCGGGCGGGCGAGCGGGTGGTCGTGCCGGCGGAGCGGCCTCGCCAGGAGGGACGGTCATGAGCCAGCCAGGCAGCCAAGCCTGACGGGAAGCACGACTTCCTGAACGGGGTCGTGCACCAGTTCCCCGAGTCCACTTCGATCATCCCGACCTCGTCTCGCTGCTGATCGGTCTGGCGGCGCGCTCGTATCGCCCCGCGAGGAGGACCCCCAGATCGTCGTGCCGATGGCCGATGCCGGTGCGGGCCCCCGGGCTCTCGGCCGATCAGGTGGAGCAGCTCGTCGCCACGCCCCTGGAGAAGATCCTCTACCAGATCGACGAAGTCGAGTACGTTCACAGCAGATGTCGCGCGAGGACCATGATCATCACGGTCCGGTTCTACGTCGGGCAGGACCGCGAGCCGCAGCCTGGTGAAGCTGTTCGCCAGCTGGACGAGCACCAGGACCAGGCCCCGCCGGGGGTCACCGGTGGGTCAAGCCGGTCGAGATCGACGACGTGCCGGTCGTGACGTCACCCGACTGGAGCCCGACGACAGCCACGCGCTGAGGCGGGTCGGGGAGAGGTCGTCCAGCGGCTGTCCACCCTGGCGAACGTCTCGGCGCCTACGTGGTAGGGCGAGCCCCGGACCGTGCGGGTCGACCTCGACCGCTGGCGCTCCAGGGCTTCGGGTTGGAGCCCGCTGAGTCCAGCAGGCGTTGCAGGGCCAACCTGATCCAGCCTGCGCAGCTTCACCGCAACGACTTCGCCTTCAGCGCGGTCTGGCCGCGGCTGGCCAGGTCGAGCGTCCTGACCAGCTCGGGCCTGGTCGTCGGCGTCTTCCAGGGCCGCTCGATCTTCCTCAAGGACGCCGCCACGGTCCGCGACGGGCCCGCCGAGGTCTCGACCCATGTCCGCCACGGCTGGGGGCCAAGCCTCGCGGCTTCGAGGCCGAGCCTGGCCTGACCGGCACGCTGGCCGCGCGAAGTTCGCCGAGCATCGGGGTCCGCCCGACGGACCGGGGCGCGCAGCCCGCCGTCACCGTCGCGATCGCCAAGCAGAAGGGGACCAACGCCGTCGCCGTGGCGAGGGCCGGCGCCGGAGGCCGCCGAGGGCCTCGCCGGCTATCCTCCCGGAACATGCCGAGATGGTCGTCACGCGGAACTCCGGCCTGACCGCAGACGACAAGGTCAACGAGCTGGTCGTGCTCTGGGTGGCCGTCCTGATCGTCGTCGCTCGACCCTCAGCCTGGGCTACGCGAGGCGTTCATCGTCGTGGTGGCCGTGCCCGTATCGGCCTGGTCGCCAAGGTCAACCTGCTCTTCGGCTACAACGATCAACCGGGTCACCCTCTTCGCCCTGATCCTCTCGCTGGGCCCTGGTGGACGACCTGATCGTCGACGCCGAACACGTCGCCACTTCGCGATGCGGGGCAAGGCGAGTCGCGACATCGTCCTGGAGGCCGTCGAGATCCGGCTGCCCTGATCAGCGCCAATACTACGTGGATCGCCGTGGTCCTGCCGAGGCCTTCATCACCGGCGTGGCCATGAGCTGTGGCCCTGCATGGCCCTGATGGGCGCTCAACGTGCCGGTGGCGATGCTCATGTCGATGGGTCGTCGCCTTCACGATCACCCAAGCCGGGTCGTACCAGGTCCTGCACCGCAAGTTCAACGCCCCGGGGGCGGCGGCCACCATGCGCATGATCCCGACGACCCGGACGCGATCCGCGAGACGAGGCTCTACAAGGTCTTCACCGCTGATGAAAGCCGCTGTCTCCCAGCTCGAGGCTCGGCCTGGCCTTTTCCTCCTGCTGCTGATCGCCGGGCTGACCGTCGCCGCGACGGGCCTGGCGGCGATGCGGTCGGTCCCCCTCAAGATGCTCCTTCGATGAACAAGAACGAGCTCCTGCTGGTCCTGGACTTCGACGAGGGGACGACGCTGGAGCGAACCACGGTTGTCCGGGAGATCGAGTCGGCGCTGGCCCGGGTGCCCGAGGTCATCGACTTCACCAGCTGGCTGCCGCGGGACCGCGAGCCCGATCGATTTCAACGGGCTGGTCCGCCACTACTACCTGCGGCAGATGCCCCACCAGGCGGAGGTCCGGGTCAACCTGGTCGGTAAGAAGCACCGGGCGGCCCAGAGCCACGCGCGGGCGCTGCGGCTCCACGAGCCCCTGACGGAGGTCGCGGCGAAGCACCGCGCGGGTCAAGATCGTCGAGCTGCCTCCGGGCCCGCCCGTCCTCTCGTCGATCGTGGCCGAGGTCACCGGCGGCCGGAACAGACCACCGACCTGGTGGCCGCGGTGGGGACGGTCGCCGATCGGCTGGGCATGGTCGGGCGTGATCGAGGTGGACGACACGGTCGAGGCGGCCGCGCCGACCTGGGTGTTCCATGCCGACCAGGAGAAGGTCGCGCTCAGCGGGGTCTCGGTGGATCAGATCGCCCGGACCCCTGGGGCTGGTGCTCGATGCTGCCGGCTGCCGGCACGGTGCGGCTGGCGGGCGAGCGGAATCCGCTGAACATCGAGGTCCGCCTCCCAGGCCGATCTCGTCCAGCCCCTCCGACCTTGCACTGATCCGGGTGAAGGGAGGCACGGGGCAGCAGGGCGTCGCGCTGGCCGAGATCGGCCGCTGGGGAGGAGACGCGGGTCGACCAGACGATCTACCACAAGAACCTGGCCGCGTCGTGTACGTCTTCGCCGAGACGGCCGGCGCGCCCTCCGGCGGAGTGCGTGCTGGACGTGACCTTCGACCAGCGGGTCGGGAAAGACGGCCTCGACGAACTGGGTGGCCGACTCACCGGCCCGTCCGCTCGCCGAAAGGGACTACTTCCGCAACGGCGGCATCGCCTGGGCCGTCCCCCAGGGATCCGCGTGGGATTCGCGGGCGAAGGGGAATGGAAGATCACCATCGACGCCTTCCGCGACCTCGGCCTGGCCTTCGCCGCGGCGATGCTGATGATCTACGTGATCCTGGTGGCCCAGACCAACTCGTTCGTGGTCCCGGATGGTCGTGATGCTGGCGATCCCGCCGACGGTGCTGGGCGTGATGCCGGGCTTCTGGCCGCTCAACCTGGGCTGTCCGGCCAGACGGTCGGCGGCTTCACCGCGGACCCCGTGTTCTTCACCGCCACGGCGATGATCGGCATGATCGCCCTGGCCGATCGTCACCCGACTGATCGTCCTGGTCGACTTCATCCACCAGTCGGTGGCGAAGGGCCGGTCGCTGTTCGACGCCATCATGGAGAGCCGCGTCGTCCGGCTCCGGCCGATCCTCCGACCGCCAGCGCGGCCATGCTCCGAGCATCCTGATCGTGCGCTGGATCCGATCTTCTCCGGGCTGGCCTGGTCGCTCATCTCGGCCTCCTCGCCTCGACCGTCTTTACCCTGTTCGTGATTCCCGTCACCTACTGGCTGCTCTACGAGAGGAGGGCTCCTCGGGAGCAGCGTCGCGACGGTTCGGAGACGAGCCGCGGATCGCAATCCGTCGAGGCCCGGGAGCTGCTGGCCGTCTTATTCTCCGCCCCACGATCCGGCCGGAGCCCTGGGCCGTCCTCGGCACGCGATCGCCGCCCGTGCCCGTGGAGACCCTCTCGGGCACGGGCGGGTGATCGCGACTTCGCGTCCGGACCGATCTCGCCGGTCGGCAAGGGCCATTCTCGACTTGAGTCATTCCTCCGGCAAATTTTCCGAGTCGGGAGGGAAATTCGAGCATCTGCCGAACCGCCTGCCGATAAATCAGGAGCGGCCGTCAATGAGGATCGACCCGGATCCTCGGCTTTTTCCTACCGGGGAGCCTTGCCGTGCTCGCGAGGCAGGACGCGATGGGGCGAACTCCGCCTGGACATGCATGCCGTTGGCGGCCTGGGCTCTTGCTCTCTGGGCCGGCTGCCGCGATCCGGCACGCGCAGTCCGCGCGCTCGTCGTCGCTGCCCCGGGCATCCGGCCGGCCGAACGGTCCCGTGGAACGGCCGAAGCTCGCCCGGGCGACATCCGCGGCCCCGATCCGAGGGTCGGGGATCAGGATGACCCGACCTGCCGGCGCTCTCCTCGAGTTCCTCGGCGCCGCGACGCCTCGACGCGTCGCCGGCGGCCGACGGGCCGGGCACGTCGATCTTCGCGAAGCGATGTGAGGCTCAGGGCGGCCCCCGAGCCGGAGGACCGCGCCGGTTCTCGATCAACTCCGCGCGGCCCTGCGGCTCTCGGACGCGCAGTCTGCTGATCGTCGCCGCCGCCCAGGCGGGCGTCTGGATCGCCGAGGAGCTCACCCGGGCGAAGATCCTCTTGGGTGCCCACGCTCAACATCGGCTTCGACCACATCCGCCACGACGGCGGCGGCCGGACTTCAACAAGGGCATCATGACCGCGCCGAGCGTGAACTTCTTCTACGCGGGCGGCGGCATGTGGGGGAACTTGCCGCTGGCCGATGCGATCTTCCAGCCCCTGGCGGCGCGCCAGGTGTTGAACGCCGCCCACTGGGACGTCCAGCGGGCGAAGAATGACGCCCTGCTCCAGACCGCCGACGCCTACTTCCGAGTCCACCAGCATCGCGGCATGTATACCGGCGGGCTGTACGCGGTGGAGCGGGGCCGCGAGCTGGTCGACCGGATCGCCCGGCTCAGCGAGGAGCTCGTCCCGAAGGTCGAGGTCGACCGGGCCAGGAACATGCTCGCCGACCTGGAGCAGCGGGCCGTCACCGATCGCCAGGAGTGGCGGGTCGCCAGCGCGAACCTGACGCAGGTCCTGCGGCTGGATCCCCGCGCCGTGGTCGAGCCCCTGGAGCACGACCACGCCCAGATCACGCTCATCGATCCCTCGCGGCCGTTCGACGACCTGATGCCGATCGCCCTGACCAATCGTCCCGAGCTCTCCGCCCATCGCGCGCTCGTGGACGCGGCGATCCAGCGGATCCGCCTGGAGAAGGCCCGCCCGTTCGTCCCCAACCTGCTGATCAACGGGTTCCAGACCCCTTACGAGATGATCCAGGCGGGCATCTTCGGGCTCGGGCCCAACAGCAGCCTGAACCAGTGGACCGGGCGCGTGGACCTGAGCTACCAGCCCCTCTGGCAGGCCGAGGCCTTCGGCATCGGCAACCTCGCCCGGATCAAGGCGGCGCGCGGGATGGAATCCAGGCAGATCATCGATTTCCTGATGAACCAGGACGCGGTGGCCGCGGACGTGACCCGGGCGGTGGCGCGCGTGCAGTCGGCCGCCGCCCGGGTCGCCCAGGCCGACCGCGGGCTCCGCGAGGCGATCATCACCTTCAATGGGAACTACGAGGGCCTGCGCCAGACGACCCGCCTCGGCGACGTCCTGGTGCTGGTCAATCGGCCGCAGGAGGCGGTCTTCGCGCTCCAGTTGCTGAAGATCGCCTTCGACCATTACTTCTCCACGGTCGCCGAGTACAACCGTTCCCAGTTCGAGCTCTTCCACGCGCTGGGATACCCCGCCCGCGAGCTCGCCCAGCTCCGGCCCCCGGGCGAGCCGGTGCCGGTCGACACGGATCGGCCGCCCTACCTGCCGCCGGTCGGCAACGGGCCGCCGCCGGCCACTCGCTGATGGATCCGTCCCGGGGCACGGCCCAGGCGCGCCGTGCCCCCGCCGAAGCCGGAGAGGTCCCGCCCATGAGCCGACGCCCGATCGTGAGATTCCGCCCAGCGCTCGAACGGGTCGAGCCGAGGATCCTGCCCGGCGTCGGCACGCCGCCCGCGAGCGGACGCGACGCCCCGGCGGCCGCGGTCCGACACCGGCAGCCGACGACCCCGGGCGGCGGATTCCTCGCGTTCCGCGTCACCCAGAAGCCCTACACCCTGATCCCCCCCTTCCAGCAGGTCCTCGTCCAGGATGCCCAGCCGGTGCCCGGCCAGGTGTACAACGTCTGTTACGTGGCGCTCAAGAACATGACCGCGCAGACCTTCGACGCGAGCAGCGGCTTCACCGTCAGGCTCAACAACCAGACGAGGTCGCACGCCTACCCGATCCTCACGGGGTCGCAGCAGTGGAAGCCCGAGGAGGTCTTCGTCTTCTACGTCCTGACGAAGAAGTACTACCCGGTCTCCTTCGTCTCGGGGGGCTTCCAGTTCAACCTCGGCGGCCGATCGTCCACCCTCCCCCCGGGCCCGTCAGGCATCTTCCTCAGGCTGACCTACCGGCCCGAGACGTTCGCGCGGACCCTGGACTGGATCGTGGCGTTCGGGCCGGGGGCGCAGCAGGGGAAGGGCCCGCAGTTCGGGCTGCCCGACACGGCGATCAACGGCTTCGTCTCCGCGAAGACCCGGCGGATCGACTTCGCCGGGCATTTCTAACCCGGACGCGGGAATTCGGCCAGGAACCTGAAACAGGCACGAGAGGGAGGACGGGTTTGACGACGGCACGGCGGGACAGGCCTGACCTGGGGCACAGGCCCCTGGGCGCCGGCGCCGGGGGCGTCTCGGCGGGCGGGCGACGGGCGGATCCCCGGTGCCGATCGAGAAACGCCGGGCATGGAGCTCGCTTGATGGACCGATCCGCCCGGTCACTGATGATCCTCGCGGCCCTGCTCGGCCCCGCCGGTCGCTCGACGCCGGCCGCGGCGGAGACGCCCGTCCCATCGGCGTCGGCGACCGATGCGCCGAGGACGACGCGCCGATCGCCCGCGCCTCACGACGCGGAGGGCCTGATCGGCCGACCGACCGGGGGCGGATCGATCGAGTCGCTCCCATCCACCGTGTCGCCCGCGATCGAACGCCTGGTCCGGCAGGGGATCCCGCCGGCGCACACACCGGTCCCGGCCCCCATGACCGCCCGTCGATCGCCGTCTTTCGACGAGCCGGTGGCGCCGCGACCAGCTCGGGCACTCGGAGGCGGGGATTCCGGGGGAAGGCTCGACTCGCCGCGAGGACGTCCCACGGCGCCGGGAACATCCCCCCTGGCCCTGGAGGTGACGATCAAACCGGCCCCCTTCGAGCCGGAGGACCGCCGGTTCCCGA
>JAXMBE010000015.1:0-137173 GCA_046349995.1 Isosphaeraceae bacterium
GAAGTTCTGCATGGTCACGACGTTCTTCGGCGAGCACAGCTTCGGCGGCGACGCCGCCTACGTGGACCGGCTCTGCCAGGCGCTCTGCCGCCGGGGGCACGAGGTCCACGTCTACTACTGCGTCGACGCGTTCAACGCCGTCCGGGGCCGGCATCCGCTGCGGGAGTACCGCCCCGCGCCGGGGCTGCACCTGCACCCGCTGGCGAGCCCCTACGGGTTCCTCTCGCCGCTTGCGACCCAGGCCACGGGGCTGCCGCTGTTCAAGTCGCGCGCCCTGCGCGAGGCCCTCGACGCCGACGACACCGACGTGATCCACTTCCACAACGTCTCGCTGGTCGGCGGCCCCGGGGTGCTCGGCCTGGGGAGCAATCGCCGCGCGGTGCGGATCATGACGGCCCATGAGCACTGGCTGATCTGCCCGATGCACCTGCTCTGGAAGTTCGATCGCAAGGCTTGCGACGGGCCGAACTGCATCCGCTGCAGCCTGGCCGGCAGGCGGCCCCCGCAGGCCTGGCGATACACCGGGGCGATCCCCCGCGCCCTCCGGCAGCTCGACGCCCTGCTCTTCCCGAGCCGGCACGCCCTGGAGGAGCACCGGATCCGGGGCCTGGGCGAGGCGGTGCGGCTGGTGCACCTGCCCTACTTCCTCCCCGACGACTGGTCGCTCGGGATCGAGGACGAGGAGCCGGAGCCCCGCGCCCGCCCCTACCTCGCGGCGGCGGGTCGGCTCGTCGCCATGAAGGGCTTCCAGCGGCTGATCCCGATGATGCGGTTCCTGCCCGAGGCCGACCTGCGGATCGCGGGTACCGGGCCCTATGAGCCCGAGCTACGAGCGATGGCGGAGCACCTGCCGAACGTCCACTTCGAAGGGCTGCTCGGCGGCGAGGGCCTCGCCCGGTTGTTCCGCGGAGCCCGGGCGGTCGTCGTCCCTTCGCTCTTCCCGGAGACCTTCGGCTACGTCGTCCTCGAGTCCTTCGCGGTCGGCACGCCGGTGGTGGTCCACGAGGGCGGGGGCGCCCTGCTCGAGACGGGCGTCCGCAGCGGGGGCGGGCTCGGCTACCAGACCGAGGGCGAGCTGCTCGTCGCCCTCCGCCGGATCCTCCACGACGACCCCCTGCGAGAGCGACTGGCGGAGCGCGGCTTCGCGCGGCGGATCGGGCCGTGGTCGGAATCCGAGCACGTCCACCGATACATGGATCTCATCAACGGCTTCCGCCGGGCACGTGAGGGCCGGACGCTTTACCGACCACACCGGCCGGAGACCGCCGCCGAGGCCCGCGACCCCCTGACCGGCGCGAAGAGGCCCTTGCACTGATGCGGCGGCCCGGGTCGGCCCTGCTCCCCGGTGCAGTCCTGGTGGCGTTGCTGGGCGTCTGCTTCGCCCGGCTGGCCGCGGACCCGACAGGCCTGATCGTGGACGGGCGGCATCCGAGCGTCGACCACGCCAATCACGGCATCGCGCGCCCGCTCGGCAACGACGTGACCTTCGTGTTCCTGCCCCATCACCTGCAGGTGGCCTCGCGGCTCCGGAGCCTGGGCCGCCTGCCCGCCTGGGATCCCTCGGGCTTCGGCGGGCGGCCGATGGTCGGCAACCCGCAGGCGGGCCTGTTCTATCCGCCGGTCTGGATCACCTGGTGGGCGGAGGCCCCCTCGATACTCGGCTGGCTGACCGTAACGCACCTGCTCTGGGGCGGCCTCGGGGTCTACCTGCTCGCCCGCGGCGAGGGGCTGGGACGCTGGCCAGCGACGCTCGCGGCGGCGGTCTTCCAGGCGTCGCCTTACCTGCTCGCCCAGACCTTCGAGGGGCACTACCCGCACGTCTGGTCCGTCTGCTGGTTCCCCTGGGCGTTCCTGGCACTGCTTGAACTCCTCGCCGGGAGGCCCCGCGGCCTCTTCTGCCTGCCTCCCATCCTGGCGCTAGCCCTGCTCGCCGGACACCCCCAGGAATGCCTGCTCCTGATCCTGGCCCTGTCCTGCTGGGTCGTCGGACAGACAACCGTCTCCGCGACGAGGGGGGAAATCCGCAACGCGGTGCGCGGCCTGCTCGGATGGTCCGTCGCGCTGGGCGTCGGCCTCGGGCTCGCGGCGATCGAGCTGCTCCCGGATGCCTGCATGCTCCCCTGGCTCCGCAAGGAGCCGCTCGCCGACGCCGCGATGGCGCTGCACCTGAACTACGAGCTCAAGGCGCATGGTGCCCTCCAACTCCTGTCACCGTGGGCACTCGGCGGCCCGGCCGACTATTTCGGGCCGGACAACCTCTGGGAGACCCTCTTCTCATTCTGCCTGATCCCCTTCGTCCTGATCATCGCCGGCGTCAGGGCCAGCCTGGAGCCCGCAGGGGGGCGTGGTCCCTCGAACATCCGGGGCTGGGTGATGCTCGCCCTCTTCTCCGCCTGGTTCGCCGGGGGGCCGAGCCTCGGGCTCTACACCGGCCTGCACACCGTGGTGCCCGGGATCGGCTTGTTCCGGGTCCCGGCGCGGTCGCTATTCCTCACCTCGCTGGCCGCGGCGATCCTCGCGGGGTTCGGCCTGGACGCCCTGCTCGCCAGGACGAGTCACCAGTGGCGGCGATTCGGGATCCGGCTGGCGCGAGTCGGCGCCCTGGCGATCGGCTTCCTGATCCTCGCGTCACTACCGCCCCGCGCGCCGGACGGCCGGGAGCCCGCGCGTCGGGCCCCACTCGCGGCCGTCGGCCAGGCTGACTCCCGCCGGCCGGGGGACGCGGCGACCACGAACGCCCCCACGCCGAGGGACGTCCTGGTCCGCCGCGCCGCAGGGCGGATCCTGGCTGATCCGCGGTTCGGCCTGACGGTCGGCCTGCTTGGCATGGCGGTCGGCCTGGGCTGCTCGGGGTGGACGCGGCGGCGATTGCCTCATCCCGCCCACCTCGTCGGGATCTTGGCCATCGTGGAGCTTGCGGTCCAGGGCTACTCATTCATCCAGGTCTCCCCGGCCGGGGCCTTCCTCGGCCCCGACCCGGTCAGCGAGGCGATCCTGCGGCTCACCCCGGGCGACCCCTCTGGAGCCCCGCCCCGCGTGCGGGCCCGCGACAGCTTTTATCAGGACCTCCAGGCGGCCCGGCATGGGATCGAGAAGACGAACGTGAACGACCTCTTCCAGCTCGGCCACCCGGCGCTGCTCTACGAGTCGCTCTACGCCGTCGCGGACGAGCTTCCTTCAAGGCCCGCGAACGAGCTTCCCCCGTCCGAGCTGGAGAAGCGGCAGCAGATCCGCCAGGGCGTCTTCGATCGCATGGCCGTCTCCTACCTCGTGTCCGACCGCCGCGAGGACGATCCCCCCTGGCCCGTCGCCGCGACGGGCACCGCCGCCGACGGCAGGCCATTCGTCATCCAGCGCAACCCGAACGCCCTGCCTCGAGCCTACGTGGTGCCCTTCGCCGAGGTGATCGCCCAGGACGGGTCCTTGCTCCTCAGCCGCCTCCCGGACGTCGATCCGCGTCGGGCCGTGATCCTGGACTCCGACCCCTTCCAGGGAACACCGACGATCCCGCGACAGCCGTTCACCCCGGCCCGCTGGCTCGGACGGGATCCCGATCGCCCCGCGGTCGAGGTGACCACCGCGGCACAAGGGCTCCTGGTGATCGCCGAGACCTGGATGCCCGGCTGGTCCGCCCGGCTCAATGGCGTTCCGGTCCCCGTCCTCCGCGGCAACCACTGCCAGCAGGTCATCCCGCTGCGGTCGCCCGGATCCCATCGGATCGAGCTCGAGTACCATCCCCCCGGACTGCGAACCGGTGCAATCATCAGCACCCTTTCCGCAATGCTCTGGGCTGGCCTGTCCGCCTGCGCGGTCATTCATCCCCGCCGCGCGTCTCCGGTGAACTTCGACACTGTTGAATGAGAGCCCCTTACAGCCGCATCGCACGCAAGAACCGGCTTCGCCCGTCACTTCGCTTGTGTCGCCGCGACATGGATCCCGCTGCGGACCGCTCCGATCGCATACAGGATGATGTCCAGGTCTCGCCGGATCGTGACGCGGGCGCCATCCGCGTGTTCCGCCCGCTCGCCGGGATGGGCATCCCCACTGTAGACGGTCTCCAGCAGGGGCGAAGCCCACACCCCCTCCCGATCGTTCCCGGGGACGTAGACGGGTTGCTCCAGGCTGATCTGCCCGGTCGCGAAGAGCCGGGTCGCGAGCGGCGCGGCGATGGCGGTCAGGGGATAGTTGCCCAGGTGTTCCCAATCGCCGATCCGGACCGGCTCGGAGAGCGCCAGCCCCTGGGATCGAAACGCCTTCTCCGTGAGCTCGACGCAGTAGAACGCGGCGTCGTCCGGGCGGAATCCGAAATCGAACGGGACCTGCCGCTCGAACTTCGCGCGGCAGTAATCGAGGATGCCGGGGATGCGATCCCGGTACGCGGGCCGGAGCCGTTTGACCCCCAGGGCGCCCACGCAGTCGAGCATCCAGATCTCGAAGGGCTGGCACTGGACGCCGGCCGACGAGCAATCGTAGACCACCGGCGAGCCGCCCTCCACCGCTACGATCCCCGTGTGGGAGAAGCGACTGCCGGTGGCGGCGGCGATGAACTGGCTGAGCGGGAATGCCCCACCCAGGGCCTTCGCGTCGCCGAGCCGGAAGACAATGTCCCCATCCCGAAGGAGGCCCTTACCCCAGATGGCCCAGCGGGTCATCGCGGGATTGATGGGGAGCGGCGGGAGCTCACCCGTCTCCCGGGCGCGGGTCGCCTCGGGCCCCCAGAAGTTGCCCCGCCACGTCGCCGGCTTCATCCAATCGGTCGCCTCCGCCGCATCCTTCCCGGCCATCCCGAGCACGGCCACGAGACCGTAGAACCACATCATGGCGAAACTCCGCTTGCGACACCTCAAATCGGGCCGACATCCGGCCCTCTTGCGGGGACTATCACCCTCCGGGAGACGAGCGGACATCAGACGCTTGCGGATTCCCCGGTCGACGCGTCCGGCCAAGGAAGATCCGCACAGGGCGCTGGAATTGCGTCCGGTCGCATCCCGGATGGGGATAGCCAGGCGGCTGGACTTGTCTTCCGTGGCCGGCCACTCCACGAGGGGGAGGGCTTCAAAGTCCTTCCCTCCCCCCCTCGCGAGGAGGGCCAGGGTGGGAGGCAGGCGGAGTGAAGCGAAGCCACGGCCAGCCGCTGAGACCAGGAAGATCAGCCGGGATGCGGCGAATAAGCGTGTAGAAAGGGCAAGAGATGATCCCCGTCAAGCGGAGTGGGTACCGGGCGGCCCTTGTGGCGTTCGTTTCGCTCGGGCTGTCGTCACTGGACCCCGTCGCCGGCCAGGGCACGGCCGCGCCTGCCCGGGATGCGACCGTCCTCGGCGCGCCCGATGATGCCGAGTTGCTCGTAGCCTATCAGGGCGATCTGTCGAACCAGCGTTTGCAGAGCTGGGAGCAATACCGCGGCTGGGTCCGGACGTTCTACGAAGGAAACTTGGTGTCGGAAGGGTGGAGCAGATTCGGTGAAGTGAGCGTAAGCTCGGTGAGAGCGCCGGAGACGCGGCGGGCCGTCGCCACGCAGGTCAACGAACTGGGCAGGATCATCGGATTCGAATGGGCCAAGGATTCGGGCGTTCGGAAGATCACCACGACCGACCTGAAGCGCTGGAACGAGATCATCGCCGCCGCGCAACGGAGCGACGATGGGAGCGGCCGACGAACGATCGACGCGCTGAGGGCGGTCCGTGAGATGGCCGAAGGCCGGAGTCGAGGCGGTTGAGTCTGCCTTGGTTCTGGGAAACGCTCGGCGGTTGGTTCGACGCGTGCGATCGTGAAACCCCCGGAGATGACGACGTGGCGCCGGTCGGAACCTCGGTTGTCGGCTCGCGAGGACAGGGGCACACGGTCGCGAAGGACGCCTCACATGGCGAAAAACGGCCCGCCGGGAGGGAAGCCTGCCCGGCGAACGAAGTCGGGCGGGTCGAGACTCCCGAGGGTCGTCCTCGCTGCGTGGCTGGTCAACCGCCTGGTCGTCGTGGTCCTGATCGCGAAGGCGATCGTGGCCACCGCCTTCCTGGCAATACCGGCTCTGTTCTTTGCAATCCCGGCCGTCAGT
Source organism: Isosphaeraceae bacterium (assembly GCA_046349995.1). Taxonomy (GTDB): domain Bacteria; phylum Planctomycetota; class Planctomycetia; order Isosphaerales; family Isosphaeraceae; genus Aquisphaera. The sequence continues at coordinate 6,053 of JAXMBE010000015.1, forward strand.
GGGGCCATCTGGATCATCGCGGCCCTGTTATGGTGCCTGGCACTCCTGTCGCTGTGCCTCGATCGATGGTGCCGGCACCGGCTCGACAGGAGCCGGCCGCCGGCACCACCCGAATTCGCTCTCTGGGACAACTGGCTCGACCGGCGGGCGACTCTCGGCCGCAAACCGTGATCAGCATCGTTCTCCCGCCGATCTCGCGGCTCAGTCGGAATGCCCTCCTCCCATCGGCCGCTGGACCGCCAGGCGCGCTTGCAAGGGGTGCGTCCGGCCCGCAAGTGGTTTGCGGCTGAAGCGAGCCCGCCCGGTCGCCTGCCCGGGAACGATCTCGAAGGGATCGGAGATCACGCGCCGGCGGCCGATCTGGACGCGTAGCACGTACCGGCCTGGGGCGGTGATCGCCAGCTGGCTGAAGGTCGCCACGCCGTTGATCGTGGTCGCATTCAGCACGCTGCCGCGCACGAGGCGGCCCCTCGCCCCTCCCAGCGGGATCAGGGTGACGTTGACGCCGACGCCGGACCAGAGCTGGCCGAACCGGTCGAAGACGGCGACGGTCACCGGCGGTAACGGGTTCCCGACGGCCGTGCCGACGGGTTGCGCCACGAACTCGACGCTCGCCGGGTGGCGTTGCTGCGGGCCCCGGCGCCGAGGAAGCGGGCCTGATCACGACCGAATCGAAGAGCACGGTGCCGGCCGACTTTCGAGTGCCCGCGAAGCTGAGCGGATACGTGCCGGACGCCTTCACGGTAATGTTGAACGAGTACGAGGCATAGTTCGTGCCCGATGGCAAGATGTTTCCGACCGGCGAACCGGCGAAGCTGACGCTCAGCGCCTGGGCCGCCGCGTAGCTGCCGGACAGGGCCGCCATGAGCGAAAGCGTGTACTTGCCCGGCGGCAGGGTGACCATCTGCGTGATGCTGCTGGTGCCCTGGACGAACCCAACCTGCAAGCCCTGGGGGGCGGGAGGGTTCTTGCTGGTGTAGGAGCTGCTGTTGTAGGCCAAGCCGGCGTACCAGTTCGACCCCTTCGGGGCGTTGCGCTATCCGTGAAGGTCCAATCGGGGATGTCCTTGTTCGCCTGGGTCCCGTGGATGAAGCCCGGCCCCTGCACGCTGATCCACTCGAATCCGGGGTCGCGAATACGTCGGAACGATCGGATTACCGAACGTGTAGGCGTAGAAGCTGCCGAGTTGCGAGACCCTGGGTCGAGGCTGTTGTTGAGCGTAATCGTCACTTCACCGGTTGCGCGTTCGGGACCATATGGGTGACATAGTAGGTCGCCGTCGGGGGGATGCCCGCGCCGGTGACCTGAAGATTCTGGAGCGGCCCGACCTTCTTCAGCGTCTCGTAGGCATCGGGAGTCTTCAGGATGATCGTCTTGGGGTCCTGGCCAGGTGCAAGCACGGTCCCCGCGTAGACGAGGGCGCCAAAGAACGAGTAGGTCGAACCGGTCTGGGCATTCGACAGCGGCGTGTTGATGGTGATGGATGAGTTCGTGAAGTCGGGCGGGATCAGGATCGACTGGACGTAGGCCCCCCTGGGCAGGCCCGGGCCGTTGATCAACGTGCCCGCCAGATTCTTGTTGTAGTCAAACGGGGTGATCTGCCCGACGACCTTCGGTTTCCCCAGGTTGGTCAGCACGCTCGCATTCTGCGCGGCGTTGGCCATGGTCGTGACGACGCCCCAGGGCGAGGCATTCGTGTAGGGATCCCCCGAGGGGAGGTCCTTGATCCCGCCGACGCCGATCGCGATGTTGTTCGCGCCACCCCCCTGGACATTGCCGATATCGTCGTCCAGAGAGAACGCGTAGGCCGTGAGCCCCAGCTTCTGGTGAATGAACCACACCAGGGGATCGAGGTTGTACGCGTTGAAGGTCTGACCGCCGGCCGGGAGCGCCGGGTCGGGATACCAGAGCGCCTGGTTGGAGTAGAGCGGATCGGTGAAGTCGGGGACGCCCCGCAGCGCCGACTTGCTCAGGACCGTCAGCGTGTTGACGACGTCCAGATTTGCATTCGGGAGGTAGTTCGAGCCGAGGTTGCCGCCGATGATGTTGGCCAGCAGGTAGACCCACTGGTTACTTGTGACGTTGGAGACGCTCGGGCCCCATGAGCTCATCACCACGTAGACCGTCTGCGCGAAGGCCAGGGCCTGCGCCTGGTCGGCCTTGGTCGAGAACGAGAGCTTGACGGTGGGCGTGTTGCCCGTCGGGCTGGGATCGTAACCGGCGATCGAGCTGACCGCGGGGCTGGCGAATGTGAAGGAGGTGGGATTGCCGGTCGGCACCGCGCTGAGCCGGACCGTCCGCTGATCCGACCCCACCGACAGGATGACCGTCCCCGGCGCGACTCCCGTGCCCGTGACCGCCATGCCCGGGACCAACCCCGGGGTCTTCTGATTCAGGGTCACGACGTTGCCGATGACGGTGCCTGCGGCCGGGGGCGGCGCGGGGGCGTTCACCTTCTCCGCGTAGTACTTCGCCCAGGAATACCAGAGCCCCGCGATGGTGCTGGCCGCGTAGTCGTACTGCGGCTGTGAGAAGATCCAGACCTGGCCGGCCGCGTCGCTGGGGACCGCCACGTCGAGCTGCACGCCGATGACCTTGCCGTCCTTGGTGTAGGGCCCGACCACGTGCCCCACGATCGGAGGGCCGGCGTTGTAGGTGACGTTGTAGGTCTTCCCCGCTGCGACGTCCGCCAGGATGAGGTTATTGAGGGCGTACTGATGGGCGTCGTCGGGCAGATTCAGCGCCAGGTAGTTGCCCTGGCTGCCCGAAATGCCCCCGAAGTTGAGCGTGGTCGGTCCGGGAGTTCCGGTCGTCAGCGCGTAGAGAGGAGCCTTGATGGAACTCCCGTCGGCGAAGCTCTGGTAATACCCGATGTCGGCCGTCGCGCCGAGCACGGGGCTGGCCAGGAAGATATTCTGGCCGGCGGGCAGCTTGATGTTCCCGTTCTGGACGTTCACGTAGCTGGGGAATCCCTTGCCCCCGAAGTAAGAGCCGAGGTAGTTCGTGCTCACCCCCCCCTGGTTGGTGGAGGTGAAACTCACGAGCGCCTGCTGGAAGTCCTCGATCGTCTGCGCCGACCCGACCCAGCCGAACGGCTGCGGGACGTTGGCGTACGGCACGGTGACGTTGGTCGCCTCGAGGGCGATCGGCATGTTAATGGTATCGACGAAGGAGAGATCATAGTCCGCCGAATCGAGCTGGGCCCCGGGGAACGCGGTCGCGTCGATGAGGTACTGGAATCCGGGAGTGACGGCGGTGCTGTAATAGGTGCCGCGATACGAGAGCTCGCTGAGCTGGAACGGGGCGTCGTTGCCCGGGTTCTGGGAGATCGAGGCGTGGTACCACATCACAAGCCCGTTGGTCGTCGTGCCGCTCGGCCCGGTCATCGCGAAGCCGCCCTCGATGTTGCGGAGCGTCGGCGAGATGGTCGGCGTCGACTTGGCCTGGAAGACATAGCCCCCGAACTGCGCCGAGTCCGTGGGCTGTGCGGGCGAGATGGTCAGGTAACCGGGATTCGCGGCGGAGACCGTGGCCGTGAGCGTGGCCCCCGACGGCGCCGTCACGGTCAGCACCTGACCGTCCTGGAACACCCCGGCGGCCACGGGCGACGTCCAGGCCTGGGTGCTCGGCTTTCCGCCGACGAAGCTGTTGTTGATCGGGGTGAAATTCAGCTTGGATCCGTCGTTGGGATCGATCGAGGCGAAGTACTTCGCCTGGGTGTTCTGATCCAGGTAGAAGAACGGGGCGCCCGTCTGGGACGCCGCGTTGTACGTGTTGAACTGGTTGGCGCCGTCGGTCGAGAAGATGATCCGGCCGCCGTCCCAGAACACGATCGGCACGGTGAACGTGATCGAGGACTGGGGCGGCAGGCCTGCATACTGATTCGCGCCGTCGGCGTAGCCGATGTAGCCCCGGTACTCATGATCGGCCGGATCGTAGGGGTCGAACGCCGCCGTGCCCAGGTACTCGGTGTTGGTGGTCTTTCGCGAGTTCGCCCCCTCGATGAACGCGTAGATCGTCTGAGTCTGGCTGTTGTTCTTGATCGTGATCGTCTTCTGGTACGAGCCCGTCACGTTGTCGGAAAGCACTTCCACCTTCGTGTTGGGTGCGTTCGGGAACGGCACGGGAGACGGACTCGCGGCCAGCAGGCAACGCTCCTCCAGCAGCCATTCCGAGCCCCAGGCCGCCGTGGGGTTCCACCTGCGACGTGCAGGCCTTCGGGATCGGCTGCGATGCTTGGACCAGTCGGATACCCCCATGCCGGACCTCCCCATTCGGGTGTTCATCGTGATGAGTGTCGCGCGATCGGCAAGGAGACATCCCCGCTTCGGAGGCGAGCCGGTAATGACGGCGACCGGCTCGCCGATTCGTCGCGGGCCGGATCGCCGTGATGCTCCCTGGCTGGGCGTGTGAAGGTCGACGAAGAGTGTGGAGCTGGTCCTTACGCGGGAAAGCCCAACGACGGGGTCCTATCCTCGCCAGCTCTCTCTGTCAGCAACGACTCGATGACTTCCGTCAGCGCCCTCGCGATCGAAACACTATAGGAAGTCTGCGCAAACGAAACAAGAAGACTCGGGACACAACTTTGCGCTTCACGATCACTATCCGCGTCCGGATCGCATGTCAGTTTCCCGTTACGATAAATCGATTCTTATCTTATTTTATCTGTTTGTGTTTTTAATGAACCTCGAAGCTCATGACCGCGGCCTCGGCCGTTCCAGGTCACCGAGCCGGTTGATTGAGTTCCACGCTCATTGGTCCTGTCTTCCACACTGCGGGACCGAAGATGAGCTTGCCGTCTATGAAGGCGGCGTGGATGTTCGTCTTCCGCTGACCGCTTTCCTCGGTCCATTCGCGGTAGGAGACGCCTTCTCCCTTGGTCTCCCTGAGGAAGATCTCACGATAGACCTCGGGCAATCGATCGGCGGCCACCTCCCTCCCGAGCCCCAGGATGCCGTCCGCCTCCGCGATCGTCATGCCAGGACGGACTCGGTGAGAGTCCTTCTCCAGGTCGGAACATCCAGGACCTGCCGCCAGGACAATCGCCATCGCGGCGAACAGACCGCGAATGCCAAGGCGACGCTCCCAGATTCGCATCATTCTGCCCTCCGAGAAACCATACCCTTTCCCACGACCCCCAGGACCACCCACCGGGGCCTGCACGTTCATTCCGAACCCACCGCTCGCCGATCCAAAGCCCCCGTTGGAAAGCATGTACCGGATTGTCCCGGATGCCGACGAAGCTGACGCTCAAGGCGACATCCAGCACCCGATCCAAGAGCATTCGACACCCGCCACGTCTCCCGTTGCAAGGACCAGTCATGAGCGATTGAAGGATTCGGGAATCTTCACACCTCATCCAGCGGCCGAGACTTCCGGTCCGACCCATTGCCGGCACTTCGCGACTTCCCCGAGGCGCAGTGTTGCGGCCACGGACGTCTCGTCTGGCTTGTGGCCCACACGAAGCCAGGAGCATCAGGGAGGGCCGGACGATCTGGCATTGCCGGGGTGGCCGTCGTTGATGCTTCCGGCTCGGATGGCCCCTCCTCGCCTCCTCGGTTTCCGAGATTGTGTCCGGCAAGTCGTCTCAGGAGTTGGCCCTCGATCCTTGCGGCTCAGAGCCGCGTGATCCACTCCGACGAGGGGAGCACCTCGCTGAGCAACTGGGCCTGTGCGGCCAGGATCGAGCGATGGAGTTCCTCGGCGGTGACCGTGCCGCCGGCGTTGGACAGGGGGAGCGTGCCGGTCGCGTCCGACAGGAATTCGGACTTGAAGCCCCGGTGCACGGCCTGGCGGGCCGTCGTGTCGCAGCACATGTGGGTCATGTAGCCGGCGATCGTCACGGTGTCGATACCGCGCTCGCGGAGCCACTCCTCGAGCGGCGTGCCGGTGAAGCTGCCCGGCAAGGTCTTCTGGATCAGCAGGTCCCTCGGCCGGGTGGCGACCTCGGGATGCAGCTCCCACTCCGTCGAGCCCTTGCGGAAGATCGGCAGGTTGTCCGAGTGGTGCTGGATGACCACCGTGGGCACCTTACCCGCCGCGGCGTCCATCACCGCGAGGATCCGCTCGAGGTGCCCCCCCGGGTGCGAGATCGGCAGGGCTCCCTGGAAGTACTCGTTCTGGACGTCGATCACCAGCAAGGCTCGGCTCATGGTTGGGCTCCATCTGGGTGCCCCATCTTATCGCAGATCTCGTGGCTTTTCCTGTCCGAGTTCCGACCCGACCCGATCGTGTATACTGACCCCTCGTCGGGGACGCGTCGGGCGATGGGAGGCATGCGACCGTCGTCGGCGTCTCCCGCGGCGAGGGGCCGGACATCGCCACACCCGGCGCTGTCAGGGCGTTCGACATCCGTGCCGGGAGGGCCGGTCGGTAGCCGATCCCCGCCAGCGCCGGGCCGTCGATGGCACGACATGCCCCGGTTCGCACATCAGAGATGAGGGGGACGCGATCGGCACCCGAATTCATCGCGGGCCCGACGCCGTGTTCCCGGCGTGAGAGAGGAGGGCCCGAGGTGGCAGCGCGAGACATCAGCGATCGGCAGCGGGCCTGGCTGCTGGGCGAGATCGCTTCCTGGAATGCGCAGGGCCTGATCCGTTCCGACCAGATGGCGGGGATCCTCGAGCTCTATGGCACACCGGAGGAGCTGGCTGAACGCCGGGGTGCCCGGGCGCTGTTCACCCTGACCAGCCTGGCCGCCCTGCTCGTCTGCCTGGCTGTCCTGCTGCTGATCGGCTACAACTGGCAGGACATGCCCGCGGCGGTCAAGCTCGCCATCATCTTCCTCGTACTGCTGGGGACGCACGCCTGCGGCTTCGTCCTGCGATATCGCCTGGGCCGGCGCACGGCCTCGGAGATCGTCTTCTTCGCCGCGTCGCTGTTCTACGGGGCCGCGATCTCGCTGGTGGCGCAGATCTTCCACATCAACGCCGGCGATGCGGACGGCTTCTGGTGGTGGTCGCTTGGCGTCCTGCCGTTTGCCCTCTGCCTGGACACCCTGTTGCTCCACGCGCTGGTGGTGTTCCTTCTGGCCCTGTACGCGGGGTTCTCCGTCTTCGGCTCCGTGCTGTCGGGCAGCGGCTGGCTGCCGCTGCTCGGCCTGCCGGCGAACGGGGCCTACAGCGTGTTGCCCCTGTCCCTGCTCGGATTGTCCTGGGCCTACCGGAAGCGATCCCCCGGGACCGTCGCCCTGTACGTGCCGTTGATCGCCTGGTGGGTCGTCCTCCAGCCGTTCGCCTGGCGGCTCGAGGCCAACCCGGTGTACTTCATCGGCTGCGTCGGGGGCTTCCTCTTGCTGGTGGCGGAGTTCCACGAGGAGGAGAGCCGGCTGGCGATCCCCTTCCGGTTCTATGGCAGCCTGCTCGCGGCCGGGTCGATGATCCCCCTGTCCTACTACTCGTTCCAGAGGGCGATCGAGATCCGGGAGGGCACGATCGGCGTCCTCGCGGAGCTGGTGCTGACCGGCTCGCTGGCGGTCGGGCTGGCGGCGGTCGTCGGAGACTACCAGCGCAGGTCGTCGGGTGCGGGCGCCTCGCTGGCCCGGGCCGTCTTCGGGCAGGGCCGCCGGTGGGTCCCGCTGGGCATCATCGCGTTCATGACGTTCCTCGGATTCTGGAACGTGTTCCTCCACGAGCCGCTCATCCCGACCCTGCTGGCCAACGCCGCGCTGATCTCGCTGGCGCTCTGGCTGATGCAGGTCGGCCTGAGGGAAGACCGCGGCATGCCCTTCTCCTCCGGGGTGCTCCTGTTCCTGCTCTGGGCCGTGCTCCGCTACATCGACCTGTTCGGCGATTTCGGCGGCATGCTCGGCGCGGCGCTGTTGTTCTTCCTCTGCGGCGCGACGCTGTTCGGGATGGCCCAGTACTGGCGGCGGAGAAAGGTCGTGCATCATGTTTGACCCGGAGATCGACGACGGTCCGGTCGGCCCGGCCAAGGCCGAATGGAAGACCGACACCGCTGGCAGGGTCCTCGGCTGGTTGCGGGCACAGGAGCGCTGGGTGCTCCTGGCCACCGTGGGCTTCCAGTTGCTCGTCCTCGGCGGGATGATCGCCGGCAAGGCCGCAATCCTCCGGTCGGGGGACGTGGTCCTGCTGCGGGTCGTGCCCGTCGATCCTCGCGACCTGTTCCGGGGCGATTACGTGATCCTCGGCTACGAGGTCGGCCAGCTCCCTCCCGGGGGGATCGAGGGCCTGCCTGGCCCGCTCGAGAGGTCGAACGCAGAGAGCTGGCAGGGCCGCGAGGTCTTCGTGAGCCTGGTGCCGGAGGAGGACGGGCTGCATTACGGCCAGGGACGGGTGAGCGTGTCCCGGCCCCCGCCAGGCACCCCGTACATCACCGGCCGCCTCGCCGCCGGAGGGCGGATCGGCTTCGGCATCGAGTCGTACTTCGTGCAGGAGGGTCGGGGTAAGGCCTACGAGGCCGCCATCCGGGAGCATCGGCTCTCGGCCGAGGTCGCGCTGACCTCCGACGGCCGCGCCACGCTTCGGGGCCTGCGGATCGAGTGAGTCGAGGCGGTCCGCATCGCTGACTTGCCGTCATCCGAGGACGGGCTCATTCAGCTCATCCTCGAACGCCGCGGCGAGCAGGCCGGGGTCCGGCATGAGCCCGGCGTCACCGGCCACGCCGAGGGTGACGGCGCCGCGGTAGGGCAGCACGCTCAGGCCCAGGCCCAGCCGGCCCGATTGGGGGACCCAGAAGATCATCCGCTCGACCGGCCGGCCGGCGAATCCCACGACGCGGGGCAGGCCGGGGACCACGCTCAGGACGGCCGTCACCTTCCGATTCAGGAGACCGAGGATCGGGTTGCCCACTTCCGGCGGGAGCATCCCGAAGACTTGCATCAGGCCGTACATGACGTCGGTCTCCGCGGACAACCTGAGCCGCTCCAGCCGCTCGCGGAGAACCGCCAGCCGCTCGCGGGGATCGCCCCGGTCCACCGGGAGTTCCAGGAGGTTGAGGCTGAAGCGATTGCCCAGGCGGTCGGCCGGCTCGTTCCGCCACATGCTCACCGGGATCGAGACGCGAAAGGTGAGATCACAGACCGAGAGCCCACGCCGCTCCAGGTCCCGGCGAATCGCGCCGGCGATCGCGCACAGGATCACCTGGTTGGCCGAGGCCCCGGAGGCTTTCGCGACGGCCTTGATCCGGGACATGGGCACGGGGTTCGACCAGGCGACGCGCTTGGCGACGCCGAGCGGGCCCTTGTACGGGGTGGCCGAGTCGGCGGAGAGCGTCAGGAGATGCCCCAGACTGGCCGCGGCGTCCGACGCCGAGCCCGCCAGGTCCTGCACCTGACCGGGATGGAAGAGGAGCGTGATCGCCCGGTGTAGCAGGGCCTCGGTCTCCGCGAGGATATCCTCGGCCGTGCCCGTCGTCCGACTCGCCTCCGGCGATGGGTCGGGCTCGCCGGGCGGCTCCGGCGCACCCAAGATCGACTCTCCCGGCTCGACCGGGCCTTTCCGATCCGTCAGGGATCGGAGCACCCTCAGGAGGGCCCGGCCGTCGGCCAGGGCGTGATGGATCCGGAAGAACACGACGCTCCCCGCCCCGTGGTTCTCGATCAGGTGCACCTCCCAGAGCGGCCTCGCGTGATCCAGGGGCGTGCTGATCAGATCGGAGAGCACCTCGCGCAGCACCTGGTCGTCGCCCGGCGACGGCAGGGCGATGCGGTGGACGTGCGAGCCCAGGTCGAACAGCCGGTCGTCCTCCCAGCGGGGCAGGCCGAGGGGAAAGCCGGAGGGCACCACCCTCTGGCGGAAGCGTCGAAAGGCGAGGAGCCTGGTACGGAGGACTTCTCGCACCTTCGAGTCATCGAGCGGCCCGTCGAAGACCATCGCGCCGGCGTTGACGATCAGGCTGGTTCGGTCCTCGATCCGCAGGCAGGCGGCGTCCAGCGGCGAAAGCGTCACATCCCGCGAGTGGTCCAAGTCCATGGCGGCCCCGGCGGATCGACGCGGTCTCGGGAGGCGCGGCACCCTCATTCATCAGAGAGGGTCCGACGCCGGGCGCGATCGGCGTGCGCAAGACCCGGACCGGGAAGGGATCAGTTGAGCGAACCCCTCGGCGGCCCGGGACTGGAAGTCACTTTCGTTGTCCCTCGGTCGAGCTTATCCCGCCTTCTTGAAGCTCTTGGCGCGTTCGATCAGGCTCTTGTCCTTGGAGAGCGAGATCACCTGGTCGAGGATCTTGTCGGCCTCGGCCTGGTTGGGCTTGCGGATCTCGTCGCGGTGGAGCAGGTCCACGACGGTGGCGATCGCCTGCGAGGCGAGCTTGGGCTCGCCCAGGTGCTCGGCCGCGAACTTGACGGCTGCGAAGGTGTGGACCTCGCGGGCCCGGTCCAGCAGCAGGCGCTTCTCCTCGTCGCGCGCCGCCTGCTTGAAGCCGCGCGTCAGCAGCGCCAGCTTCTCGTCGTCCGAGAGCGGGCCGGGCTGGACGGCGATCCGGGCCAGGACCTGCACGGCGCGGGTCTTCATGTCCGTGTCGCCGGTCGTCTCGGCGAGCCTGGCCACGTCCTCAGCGACGGCCGAATCGGGCCAGTTCAGGAGCGCGAGCTGCCCGGCCTTCCGACGCGGCTCCTCCTTCGCGCCGGCGGCGCCGCGGACCACCTCCAGGGCCTCCGCGCCGCCGATCCGTCCCAGCAGGGGCAGAAGAATGACCTGGTCGTCGGCGGAGCCGCCCTTGTAGGCGGCGAGCACGGCGTCGGCCCGCCTCGCGTCGTCGGCGATCCGCCCGCAGACGGCGGCGACCGCGCCGGCGGCCTCGTCACGCTCGCCTCCGTCCTTGATCTTCAGCAGGGCCTGGACCATCGCCGGGATATCCCGGTCGCCAGCCACGTGGCCGAGGGCCGTGATCGCCTTGCGGCGGACGTCCCCGTCGTCGGCGGTGAGCGCCGCCATGAAGGCGGGCACGGCGGCCGAGGCGCGGCGGTTGTCCAGGATCTCGATGAGCAGGGCGCGGCGGCCGTTGTCCGGGGCCGACTTCAGGCTGTCCACCAGGGCCGTGTCAACGCCGTCGGCGAAGACAGTCTCGAGGCTGCGCCGCGCGACCTTCTCGGCCTCGCCACCCTCCTGGCTGGCTTTGAGGAGCAATGGGACGGTGGAGGCGTCGCCGACCCCGCCCAGCGCGCCGAGCGCCGCAAGCTTCACCTCGGAGTCGTCGCGGCCCGCAGCGGCGACCACGGCGGGCAGTGCCGCCCGATCACGCCTCGCCCCGAGCGCGGCGAGCAGGCCGACCTGCGACGGGGTCGGTAGCGAGGCGAGCCCCTTCGCCAGCCGGCCGATTGCCGGCGTGTCGAGGTGCTGCACGTGGCCGATGACGATGGAATGTTCGTCCGGGTCCGCCTTCGCCAGGACCCGGAGGATCGTCTCGGGGGCGTCCTTGTCGGCGGTTCGCAACAGTCCTTCGAGGCCCGCGAGGCGGGCGGGATTGTCCGGGCGGTAGAGCAGCTCGTAGATCGATCGCGCCTGGGGGGCCTTCCCCTGCCTGATCATCTTTGTGGCCAGCCGCGCCAGGGCGTCTCCGAACTGGAGCCGGGCGGGTCCGCTGGACCGTGCGTACATGGCCCGCAGGATGGCCTCCGCCTCGGGCGTGGCGATCTTGCCGAGTGCCCGGGCCGTCGCGGCGGCGACCGTCGGGTCGCGGTCGGGCGGCGCGGCCCCCAGGTACAGGGAAGACAGCGCCAGCGCGTTGGCCGGGTCGGCGCGGAAGCCGAGGGCGTTGATCAGGGCCACACGCGGTGCGGGCTCGCGGGCCGCCTGGAGGGCGCGACGGAGCCGGTCGCCGGCAGAGGGGTCGGGGTTGTTCGTGAGGGCCCGGAGTGCCGCGTCCCGCACCAGCGGGTCCGGGTCGCCGAGGGCCGCGGCGACGGCGTCGACGCATTCACCTTTGCCGATCCGTTCGAGCTGCTTGAGCAGCCAGATCCGGGCGGCCGCAGGGGTCTCCGGGCCGAGTTTCGCCGCCATCAGCGTGCTGGCGCAGGCCCGGTCGGCCTCGCGACCCGGAGCGCCGGCCTGCCAGCAGACCTCCTGCCAGTGCTGCTGGGCCTGCTCCTGCCCCAGATTCGGCAGGACCTCGTCGAAGGCCTTCTTGATCTCGGCTTGGTCCGCCCGCGCCGCACCGGCCATCAGCACGCAGGTCGCCGGGGTGATCCACCATCGTCGTGTTCGCATGGAAATCTCTCGTCGCTCGAGGTGTGGGAAGCGGTGAAGCGGCCGCGATCAGATCGCCCAGGGCTCTCGCCTGGGACGGTCCAGCCAGCGGTTGGCCTCGGGGTCGCCGACGATCTGCTCGGCCACGGGGTCCCACCTGAGCGGCCGCTTGAGCCAGTAGGCGATGTTCCCCAGGTGGCAGACGGTCGTGGCGCGATGGGCCACCTCGATGTTCCGGAAGGGGAGCTCGCGGGTCTTCACGCAGTGGAGGAAGTCGCCGAAGATGCCGCCCTGGCCCCGGTATCCTTCCATGTCCACCCGCGCGGTGGTGGTCCGGTGCTTGCCGGGCAGCCGGCCCTCGGTCCCGACGTAGGTGATGTCGCTGGTGCCGCCGTGGTACATCTTCGTCCCGTTGGCGAAGACGTAGGTAAGATGCTTGTGGTCCTTGCCGTCGGGCGGGATGATCTCGACTGGACCCGTCTTGTGAAGGCCCGCGGCGAACATGGCGGCGCCGAAGCGGTGGGCGCCCCAGTCGGTCATGCCGCCGCCCGAGTAGTCGCGATAAGGGCGGAAGCCGCCGTTGATCAGGCTGTCGTGGAAGGGCCGCCAGGGGGCCGGGCCCAGCCAGAGGTCCCAGTCCACGCCCGGCGGGATCGACTGCGTCTCGAGGTAGCAGTCTCCCGAGGGCCCCCAGCAGTCGGCGTAGATCTCCTTGATCTCGCCGAGGGCCCCGCCGCGGACGAGCCTCGGCCAGTCGCCGTAGTCGCCGAGCACCCGCTGGCTGCCTCCCGAGAAGACGCGACCATGGCGCTGGACCGCGTCGGCCATCGCCCGCCCTTCCTTGATCGTCAGGCACTCGGGCTTCTCGCAGTAGACGTCCTTGCCGTGCTTGCAGGCCTCGATCGTGATGATGGCGTGCCAGTGGTCGGGCGTGCCGATCAGGACGGCGTCGATGTCCGGTCGGGTGAGGACCTCGCGGAAGTCGTTGTAGTCCTTGCAGTCCTTGTTGTTGTAGCGATCATTGACCTTCCGCTGGGCATTCTCGCGGTGCGACGCGACCGGGTCGCAGACCGCCACCATCTGCACCTGCGGGAAGCCGATGAAGCCCTGCATATCTCCGGTGCCCTGCCCGCCGCAGCCGATCGTCGCCATGACGATCCGCTCGCTCGCCGGCGCCCGCCCCCCGGCGCCGAGGGCTGAGGACGTGATCACGTACGGCATGGCGATCACCGGGGTGGCCGCCTTCAAGAACTGCCGCCGATTGGCCTGTGTCCCTGGCATCGGTGAAGACCTCGCACGGAATGGAAGGAGAAGTACGCGAGCCCGCTATCCGGAGCCCGTCAAGACTCCCGGCATCTTCCCCGACCCGATCCGGCCAGGCAAGCTCTTACCGATGTCCCCGGGGCCAGTTTGCGAGCGACGCAAGTCTAGAGGTGGTATGATTCACCCTTCTTCCCAGCGAGAGTAAGCCGGTGCCAGCTCATCCGGAAATGAGAGCTGACAACGGCATATCTCGTCGCAAAAGAGTTCTGACCCCTTTGTCCATCTCCGCTCTAGTCAGCAGGAACTAGCGTGAGCATTCCGGATGTTGTGCCGCTCAAGCCCTTATTCAAATTCAGAGACTGTAGCATCCCGCTTTCGTGGTCACCGGCCCTCGGCCCGTTGCATGTCCATCCGCTGCCGGATGCCCCGTACCGACCCGCTGGCGGTAGCGGCCCGCTCCGTTGCTCGTCCCCGGCGTTTGTCGTCCGTACGTCTCTCCGGCGTGTACACCGATCCGCTTGAACGAGCCCAGCGGTAGACGTCCCCCTCGCGTGACCTCCCCGCCCCTCGCCGTCAGCTTCTTCACGAACGCCGGTGCTCCCCGATCCGTCGCTCCTGGCGTTTCGCACCCGGATATCCTTCGCCGGGCTTCATCTCCTTCCCTTGGATCCGTGGAACCGGCAAACCTGATGGGGAGTCTCGGCCAACTCCGGCCGTCAGATCGTCAGGCCACGAGCATCGCGGGCCTTGACCGGCAGCATCCCTTCTCGACCCCATCGAAGGCTTGTCGACCAGGCGCCGTCGTACAATCGACGGCGATGTAGCCTCCTCCGGCCGCGGACTCGGCCTCGATCCGCCTTTTCCCCCTCGACCCAGTTCTGGATCGTGGCCCAGGGGATCGCCGACCGATCCTCCTCGACGACCAGGCGGACGGCCGGCGGTGGTAGCGGCACTTCGGCAGCGGCCATGTCGGCGTTGAAGCCTTCCAAGCTGCCCGTTTGGCCGATCGGCTGTGGCGGTCCTTGTCCTGGAGGACCGCGATCGGCACGAAAAGGGAAGTTGCCGCCCGATCTGGTGCGTGGGCGGAGTTTCTGGCGGGGCGGAAGCCACCGATCCTGCAAGCGTTCTGGACAGATCAAGCCGAAGACCGCAGCACGCTGCTCCGTTCGATGCTCGACCGATGGGCGTCGGGTATGACTCTTCCGCGATGGACATCCGCGGACCGACAAGATGAGCGACCTCGATCCGTCTTCGCACTTGGAGACCGTCCCCGACGCATCGACGCCCGCATGACCTGATGCCATCCCGCGTGTTCCCGACGACATCGACGAGTCTCGCCCTGCATCCCGGCACTCACGCCGACCCTCGCTCCACACCGAGCACCTGGAGCAGCGAGTAGTAGGCGTGGGTCATCTCCGAAGAGCTTCGTTATCAATTCGGATAGTAGAGTGTCCATCAAGAGGGCCATCCTCGGTGTCGAAGAACACCCCTTTCAAGAAAGATCCGCCCTCCTTCGTCTTGACGTTGTTGACGGAACCGGACCTCCCATCCGGTATCGGTCAAGGGTCCGAATGGTCAGTCATTCGCCCTTGTCGCCCACGCCGGTCGCCCTGGTGGATGAAGACATGCCGTCTCGCCCAGCCCCCGTCAAGGTGCCCACCTTCCATTCTGCCGCAGACCGTCCCTCCCGGTAGTCGATGATGCCTTGGACGTAGCCGAACTGGAATCCCCCTTGTCATCGAACTCGGCGTTGTCCCATCCGATCGAGGAGGACCTGGGCTTCGATTCTTCTTGGCCATCCCCGCCTCACCGATCCCCGGCGGACCGGCCCCCGGCGTGTCGTAGGCTTGCAATCCGGTGCCGGGCCGGACACCGTTGCAATCGGTGGCACCGAGATGGCAGCGGCCTCGCCGGCGCCGTCGCCCCTCAGTTCGCAGAGCTGATGGACTCACCACCGATGAAGCCGACGCGGTCGCTCTCGAGCATCGCCGATCACCGATCTCGGCCGCCCTCAGTGCCTCGAGGATCAAGCAGTCTTCGATATCCTCGGTCATCAGTCCTTCGTCGCTCATCTCGACCGCTTCCTCGCTTCATCCCGAGCCGCGGCCGGGCGCTGTAGGCCTGGTCGTCGTAGGCGATGTGCGTCGGCGATGGCCTGGCACCAGATCGTCGCCCAAACCGGAGGCTCCACCCGCCTCGGCCAGTTCGATCCGCTTGTTGTCCATGGTTTCCCGAGCTCTTGGGCTTGGATTGGCCTCGATCCCGGCCTTCATCAAAGATCCGTGCTGACCCGTATCGTCCACCATCGCCGGCATCGAGCTGGGGATCGTTCGCCATCGCCTCGGGCGCTGCAATTCTCAGGTAGTCGAACTGGCCTGGGCGTAGATCGGCTCATGAACCACCCACGTGGTCCTGTATCTTGCGGTGCTGGCCTTCTTCACCGCTCGCGTTGTTGTCCAACCGTCCCAGCTTCAGCGTATAGCCGATCCTCTGCTTCTCGCCCAGTTGCTCCAATCCGTCGGCCCGCTCGCTTCCTGAACCGCAGCCGGGCCTCGGGTCGCTCCTCGTTGCGATCCAGCGGGGCCTAGACATCGACCTGGGCCAGTTCGCCCGATCGTCTCAGTTCACATCTGGATCGCTCTCCGGTGGCCGCTGAAGCGTGGCCGTCCCACGCCCGATGTCGCGTCCTCCACCGGCCGGCGCTCTCTTCGATCTTGACGGTCGTGTCGTCGTTGTGCACTCCCCCTGGGCCGCCGCATCTCTCGAGCACGGAGGCTCCCCTCACGATGTCCCACTGGGTCGGCAGCCGCCCCCTGCCGGCCGTACTTCAGATCATGCTGCCGTCGTACTTCGTCACCGGCACCTGCGCGGACCGGCCGGCGCGTAAATCGTCGCCGCCAGCGGCATCCCACCAGCACGCCCCTTGTCGTAGACGGTCCTCGCCGCAACTCGCCACGCACGATCCGCTCTGGTCGTGTCCCGTCGCTGTTGCCGGCATCTCGGCCCTTGGTCTTCCCTTTTCCGTGCAGAGCGGCGTCTCTTGTCGGTCACATCTCGAAGCCGCGCCCTCTCGTCGAGCATTGCTCCGCTGTCTTCGACGAGCTCCATCCTCCACCGGACCGGGCTTCGCCGGGGCGTGGCTCCGGCTGCGTCGTCGGCGGCCCAACCCCGCCCCCACGTCACTTTCCCGCGTCCAAGAGCTTCAGGCCGTCGCCGTGCGACGAACGACGTGGAGGGCCTCGTCGATCCCGGACCGGCTGGACTGCGACACTTCCCGTGATCTCCGTCCCGCATGTCGCGTCGTGCGCTTGGCCAGCGGGTCCTCCGACTGCCGCGGGCTTCTTCTCGAGGCCGAGCCGTGTGTTTTCGCCAATCGGACGGCCACCGTCCTCCCGCGTCCGCCAGGCTACTCCATCGGCAGGCAAGCCCCTCGATTCGATCCTCAGTATCATCGGACACGTTGAAGCACCGGCCTGCTTGGAAGGCGATCACGATGGTGATCCCGGCCTTGCCCGGAGGCATTGGTTGCGCCTCCGCTCGACATGCGCCTCCGGATCCTCCCCTGGCCGATCCACGATGCTCATCCGGATGGAGAAGGCGATCTCCTCAACTACTTTGCTGCTACAGTCTCCAAATTCAGTGGAAATTTCCACTCCACTGTAATGACCTTGTTGTAAAGGTCGACGATGTGCTTGCTTGGGTCGCTGAAGGTCCAGCTAAGGTTGACCTCGATCCATGTGGCGTTGTTCCACGCTGTTCCCTGATTCTTGCAGTAGCCTCTCGCGCCGGGATCGGCGCACGTGGCGCTCACTTCAAACAACTTCTCTCCGGGGCCAGTAGGTCTGCTCGCGGACATCTTGTTCCTCCTCGAAGAATTTCGTCGGATGCGACCACAGAACGGGGGACAACTTCGGTAGAGATCACCGAATTTCTTACCCCTGCATCAAGAATTCCCAAAACCGCCACAGCATTACTTGAAACCACAGACAGCAAGTTTGAGGGCCGAAAGGGACATCGCTATTCGCGGTTTAGAAGCAGGCAATCGAGCTAAGAGGCTCGGACAGAATCTCCCGCTTCGCCTGATCACACACATGCGGTGGGGGTTTTGTCCGAGCCTCCAAGTTCTCCCGATCAATGTCGCCTGGCAGTCAAGGAGCATCTACCGAGGTCCAGGCACTGCGGATCAACTCAGATCGCCAGAACGCACTGCACGAAAAAGCCGATGCGAACTCCTGTTGACAGGAGATGGGGCACCGGCTTTTCCAGTCTGCCCTGACTACGCTTGGCAATAGGAATGTCCCTTTGCCTCTCCGTCCCTTTGCCTTTCCCTGTTGAATAGCAATCTAGTATACTGCTGAATTCATGATAAGGCAGCCTAGGTGATGTATCCAGCCAACCTCTTTATGAAAGCCTGATAATCCGGGCCAAGCGTAAACGTCGGGGTGTATTTGGTAATCTCTGCTGGATCTACAAACATAAAGTCTTCCTGATGATACGTGTAGTGCACATTGGTAGTCGCCGCATGACTACAATTCGTATCGATTACCGTTTGTGCTTCTTCTGCACTCACATTGAATAAGGAGACAGAGGCAATTGGGATCCCTAACAAGTTCTCACAGATCATCAATAGCATCGCGATGCTCTTATTGCTCGCCGAATGACTGCGTGCGAATCTCAGTTGCCCTTGAAGTGCGGACAAAGTCTTCTGCGCAACTGTGAAGGCAGGCCCCCCAGCTGCTACTCCTCCCAGGGCATCGAGGATAATCTGAGTATCGAGGCTGACATCCGTTGTCTCGGCAGTGAAATCTCGATCCTGGATACCTTGGCCAACCCAAAGTCCAGAGTTCGCGAGGATTTTGTGCACTGCATCATAGTCGTAGAGTGTCTTTTGCTTCGAAGCGAGAGCGGCTGTCATGCCACTCAGGAATACATTTGCTTGCTCGAAGGTATCCCTAACTTCTTGAGGTATTCCTGTATCAGAACTTGTGGATGAAACCATTACATGACCCGTGGTATTGAATGTGAAGTATCTCGGCATCTCGTGAGGCGTGGAAGTGTCTGTCGGTGGTGTATCTCCCGAGTCGGGGGTGGGTAGGGATGGAGTTCTACTTGGCGCGCGGTTTGACTCTGAAATGCGCGAGCTATACCGTTCATTTGCCAGCATGTAAGAAATGACTCGCTTCTCGCGAAGGTTCTCGACCATTGGAACGACCTCCTCTGTTTGGACGGTGAAGATAGGTGCGGAACTTGAAGGGGAAGCGGGGCAATCCAAGTCTCTTGTCACGCTGCCTCTATGTAAGTCGACGGCGTGCGCGTCTAGGCGATTCTACGGCTGCTCGGCACGCCTCACGGCCCTGGGGTCTCGCCGTCCTGGCGCGGCCTTGGGGCCAGGCCGAGTTTTCAATTGATTCGCGGGTGTCGGGACCACGGGTCTCCGGGGTCAGTTCGAGATTAATGACTTCTCCGCGAGCGGCTTTCCCTCCCGCTCAAGAATTCTCCGAAGCGCGACAGCAATGTTTTCCAGGTGTGACTTTGGCGGGGACGGGCTCCCCGGACACGGCGGGGAAGACCCTCGTTACGGCACCCCGAGGAGGCGTCGGAAGCGCCGGTCGCCCCAGTGGGTGACCGGGTATGGAAGCACAAGATCTGACCTAGCTCAGGCGATGACCTCGCCCATCTCTTCTTTAAGCCGGCGCAGGACGCGGGACTTGTGCTGGCGGACGGTGTTGGGGGTGAGGCCGAGCTCGCGGGCGACCTCGTCGGTGGGGACGTCGTCGATGGCGACGCGCCAGAAGGCCTTCCAGGTGGTCTCGGCGAACTCGGTCTGGATGAGCTTCAGGGCACGCCGGTAGACGGCCGAGAGCTCGGCCGGAGGCTCGGAAAGCTCCAGGCCGCTGTCGAGGGCGGGCGCGGGCGAGGGGATCTGCTGGAGCCGCTGCTGGGCCTCGGTGCCGCCGAAGGCGGGCTCGCGACGGGCCGCCCGGTGGTCGCACAGCTTGTTGCGGGCGATCCCGCGCATCCAGGCGCGGAAGCTCGTCCCGGGATGGTCCGCCCGGAACCTGGGCAGGCTGGTGGAGATCGCCGCGAAGACCTCCTGTGAGATGTCGGCGACGTCCGCATCGCCGATCCCCGCCTGCCGGCACCAGTGCCGCACCAGCGGGGTGTAGATCTTCACCAGGTTCTTCCAGGCGTCGGGCTGACGGTCGATCGCCCGGCGCAACAGGGACGTGGACGTCGAATCGTCCCGGCTCATGTCCGCAGCTCCGCAGGCGCAAGCCTTCCCCACGCGTGACGACAGGAAAATGCTGTCACGCTGCGGAGAATTCTCTCGTGTCATGATGCTTTTTTCAGGCGAGCCATACTATACTCCTTTTCCCTTCGTCCGCCGCAAGAGTCTTTTCAAACATTTCGCGAAGGAACCGACGATCGAGGAATCGATGAAGATCTCCGAGTGCCCCCCGCCCGAGAAGCTGGCGGCGTTCGCGACCGGGGCTCTGTCCGAACCGGAACTGACCGAGATCGCCGCCCACCTGGACTCGTGCAGCACCTGCGAGGAGCGCGCGGGCCGGCTCGACACCCCCTCCGACCCGGTGCTGAGGGAGCTGAGGTGTCTCGACGGGGGGCCGGGCGGCACTTCCGAACCGACGGAGACCTTCTGCACCGACCGGCTGGCGCCCGCCCTGCATTCCCTGGAGCGTTGGGGCGAGTTCCAGATCGTACGAGAGCTCGGCCGCGGCGGGATGGGCGTGGTCTACGAGGCCTACCAGGGATCCCTCAACCGGCACGTGGCCCTGAAGGTCCTTGCCGAGCGTGGCCATCCGGAGAGGTTCCGCCGCGAGGCCCGCGCCGCGGGGCGGCTCCACCATACGAACATCGTGCCGGTCTTCGGGGTCGGCGAGCACGAGGGACGGCCTTACTACGTGATGCAGTACATCGCCGGCCAGGGACTCGACGCCGTACTCAGGGGCCACGCGGCCGATGGCGGCCCGTGCGATGACCGGGAGGCGGCCCGGATCGGCGTCCAGGTGGCCGAGGCGCTGGATTATGCGCACGGCCAGGGCGTCATCCACCGCGACATCAAGCCGTCGAACATCCTGCTGGACCGCCAGGGAACGGTCTGGGTGACTGACTTTGGCCTGGCCCAGGACAGCAGCGACACGAGGAGCCTGACCACGACCGGCGATTTCATCGGCACCCTTCGCTACGCGGCTCCCGAGCGTCTGAGCGGCAAGGGGGACGCCCGGTCTGATCTCTACGGACTGGGCGTGACGCTCTACGAGATGATCTGCGGCCGTCCCGCCTTCGAGGCCGGTGACCGCGCGGCCGTCATCCACCGCGTGCTGCACCAGGAGCCTCCGGCTCCCCGGGAGGTCCGGCCGGGCATCTCCCGCGACCTGGAGACGATCGTACTGAGGGCGATGGCCCGCGAGCCGGGGCAGCGGTATGCGACCGCCGGCGCGATGGCCGAGGACCTGAGGCGATTCCTCGAGGACCGCCCGATCCTCGCCCGGCGTGCCCGGCCCTGGGAACGGGCGGCCCGATGGGCCCGACGGAATCCGCTGCTCGCGGGGGCGACCCTGCTCTCGGCACTGGCGCTGGTCGCCTCCGCGGCGGTCTCCGTGGCCTATGCCCTCCAGCAATCCCGCATCGCCGACTACGCCCGGGAACAGAGCCGTGCCGCCAGCCGCGAGCTGGAACTACGGAGCGCGTCCGACAGCTTGCGGAACACGTCCGAGACGCTGCTGTCGCGCGTGGCACTCAAGGAAGGCATCAGCCGGTGCGAGCACAGCGAGGTCGGCTACGGCCTGCTCTGGTTCGCCAGGGCCCTGGAATCCGCGCCGGAGGACCAGCCGGAACTGCAACGGGAAATCCGCCTGAACATCGACCGCTGGATCCGGGCCGCCCCCGGGCTACGTTACGGGCACGCCTTCCCGAAGCCCGTGACGACTGTCGCGATCAGCCAGGACGGGGCACGCGCGATCGCCGGCAGCGAGGACGGTACGGTCCTCCTGTGGGACGTGGCGACCGGGCGGCCGGTCGCCCCGCCGATGCGTCACGGCGCCGCCGTGACGGCCGTCGCCTTCAGCCAGGATGGCAAGCTCGCCCTGACGGCCTCGTTGGACTACAGGGCGCGCCGATGGCATGTGGAGACGGGGGCGGAGGCCGGGCCTGCGCTCGAGCACGGGGGACCGATCACGAGTGCGGCCCTGTCGCCGGATGGCCGCCACTTCGTGACGGCCGGTCCCAACCGGCTTCCCCGGCTCTGGTACCTGTCGAACGGCCGTTCCGTCGAGCTCGGTCGTTTGCCGAGAGAGATCCCGCCGGGCAAATGGGTGATCAACTGGCTCGTCCGGTTCGCGCCGGACGGGACGCGGCTGATAGCGACCTGCATCGACATGGCCAGGAAGCGGCCGGCGGTCAGCCGGCTCTGGACCGTGCCGGCGGGTGAGCCGATCGGCGAGGAGATCACGCACGACTCCCCGACCGTCTGGGGATGGACCTTCGATCGGGAGGGTGGTCGGGCCGTGAGTATCGGTGAGGGCTCGGCATGGCTGTGGGACGCCAGGACCGGGAAGACGAAGGCCGGCCCGTTTCGCCACCTCGATGGCGCCTTCTCCGCGGCCTTCAGCCCCGATGGCCGCTCGTTCGCGGTCGGCTGCGGCGACGGCACGATCAGCGTGTGGGATCCGGCGATCCTCGACCGCCGTCTCGCAATGCTCGTACACCCGGAGAGGTGCAATATCGATGTCGTCTGTTACCGTGAGGACGGTCGCCGTTTGCTAACGGCGGGACGAGACGGTGTGGCGCGACTGTGGGACCCGGCCCGGGGCGTCCCCCTCGGAGGTCCTTGCCTCCATCCCGGGCCGCTCAGGGCCGCCGCGATGGACCCGAGGGGGCGCTGGATCCTGACCGGCGGCGACGACGGCGTGGCGCGCGTCTGGGAGACGCCGACGAGCGTGACGCTCGTGCCCACGATGAACCGGGCCAACTGGGGGATCCAGTCACTTGCTTTCAGTCCGGACGGCACGCGCCTCGCGACCGGGAACCATGACGGGGACGTTGTGCTCTGGGATACCGAGATCGGTGTCGAAATCGGGGCTAGTTCGAAGACGCCCGGGAGGATCGTGGCGGTGGCCTTCGGGCCCGACGGTCGCCTCTTCGCCACCGCCGGCCTGCGCCAGGCGGTGGGAATTTACGACGGGCGGACCGGCGCGCCAATCCGTGAACTGGTCGGGACGACTGGCGCGACCAGCCTCGCCTTCCGGCCGGTCGGCGGGGGCCTCTTGATCGGCGGGGAGGACGGAACAGCCAGGCTCTGGGACATCGAGAGCGGCCGACCGAGAGGTCCTGAGCTTCGACACGGAGCCCCGATTCGCTGCGCGGCAATCCGCGCCGATGGTTGTGTCGCCGTCACCGCCGGAGACGATGGCCGGGCCCTGATCTGGGACCTCGACCGGGGCGTTCGGCAAGGCTTCCTGTCGCATCAGAATGGGTCGCAGATCCTGGATATCGCCCTCTCCCCGCAGGGCGAATCCTTGCTGGTGGGACTGAGCGACGAGAAGGCAGTTCTCTGGGACCTCGCGGCACGGCGGTCGATCCGGGAATTCGCGATTGGAAAGGCGGGAAACGCGGTGGCCATCTCCCCCGACGGAAGGACGGTCGCGGCCGGGGGCGGCGATCGCCGTTTCTCGCTATGGGACGCCCGAAGCGGCGAGCTACTGGATCGAAGGTCCGAGCGCCGCTCAGGCATCGTCCATGACATCGCCTACCGGCCCGACGGCACGGCGGTCGCCATCGGCCTGGGTGACGGCACGATCGACTATCTCGACGTCCCCTATCCGGCTGGAGGGACGCTCGAGGAGTTGTCCCTCCGCTGCAAGCTCGCCAGCAACGCGAAGCTCGACCCGCAGGGGAATCTCGTAACACTGGACCACGCGGAGTGGAGTCGAGCGCGCGACACGTTGGCGGAGATCCGCGGCCGCGCCGCGAAGGCCCGCTGAGCGGGCCCCGCGCTCCGTCCTCGCGAGCCGCCGGGGGATTACGCGCGACGCGCCGGAGCCTGGCCGGTTTTTCCTGCCCGAGCAGCAATGGCGGGCGGTCCTGGGGCATTGCCGGCCGAACCGGCGAAACCTACGCTAAATGACGTGAGAAGCCGGACGTAACCGCCCGATCGTGATCCGACCCCTTCCTGGCGACTACGTCAAGGTTGCGCGGATCTGGGATCCCGGCCCGGGCCCGTTCGCTGAAGGGGGATTGGTTTCTTGTCCGCGCGATACCTGCTCGCCCTGTTCGATTCCGTCTATG
This sequence comes from Isosphaeraceae bacterium, assembly GCA_046349995.1. Lineage (GTDB taxonomy): Bacteria > Planctomycetota > Planctomycetia > Isosphaerales > Isosphaeraceae > Aquisphaera. The sequence continues at coordinate 29,767 of JAXMBE010000015.1, forward strand.
TCATCGCCCTGTGCGCCTGGGTGGGGAGCATCCTCTTCTTCTCGTTCGGGGTCGCCCCGCTGATCTTCCGCGTGCTCGGCCAAGAGTCAGGGGCGAAGTTCGTGCGGGCCCTGTTCCCCCGGTACTACGCCTGGGGGGCGATCGCCGGGGCGATCGCGTTGCCGGCCTACGTGGCAGTCCCCCTCTGCTACCCCGAGTACCGCGGGCCTTGGATCGGCGTGCAGGCGATGATCCTGCTGGGGTGCATCCTGGTCATGCTCTACGCCGGGAACTCGCTGACCCCGGCGATCAACGCCGCCCGCGACGCCGGGCCGTCCGAACACGAGCGGTTCGAGCGGCTGCATCGTCGCTCGGTCGGACTCAACGCCCTGGTACTGGTGGTCGGCCTGGGGCTGCTGGCGGCCTTCGCCAACCGGCCGGCTCCGAGGACCTCCGGCCTGGCCGAGCTCAGCCCCGCGGATCGCGGCCGCTTCGACGTCGAGCTCGATCGGGCCATCGAGGAGATCGAGACGAAGTACGGCTACCGGCGGCCGCGTCCGGGACAGGCTGCCGACGCCGGGGGCCAAGGCCCGGCCCTTCCCGCGGAGATGATCCGGGAGATCGACACCTATTATGCCCAGAAGCGGCAACGCGACCTGGAGCGGGGCCGGCCCGTACCCCAGCCGGGTCCCCTGCCCGCGCCGCCGGCGAGGACCTCGGCGGACGACCGGGAGCCGCGACCGTCTGGCGGACGCTGAGCCGGATGGCGTAGACTCGGGGTGGGCCCCGGGCGCATTCCGCAGCCGGTGGATTACGCGCCCGGAGCGATCCTCGTGACCGGACGGTTCACACATGGCGGCGGAACCCGAGCCCGAAAGCCCTGACCGCCCGCCGGCGATGGTCCGGCAGACCCGCTCGGAGCGATTGCTCGCCGCCCTCGACCCGTACGGGAAGGTGGCCCTCGTCTCACACGTCAACCCCGACCCGGACTCGCTGGCGAGCATGCTGGGCGTGCGCCGGCTGGTCGAGGCCTGCCGGCCGTCCAAGCCGGTGATCCTTACGGTCGATGGCATGATCGCACGCGCCGAGAACCGCGCGATGGTGGATCTGATCCCGATTCCCCTGGTCCCGGTGGAATCGGTGAGCTTCGATCCCGAGACCGCCGTTGTGATGGTCGACAGTCAACCCTTCACCGGGCGGCGGCAGAGCGAGGCGGCCGCCCCCCAGTTCGTGATCGATCACCACGACACCGGTGGGGACCTGAACGGCGTGGCGTTCCGGGACATCCGGACCCACCTCGGAGCCACCAGCACGATGATCACGGGCTACCTCATCGAGCAGCGGGTGCTGGTCTCGCCGGAACTCGCCACGGCGCTGCTCTACGGGATCGAGTCCGAGACCACGGGCTATCCCCGCGAGTCGAGCACCCTGGACGACGGCGCGATGGTCTGGCTCTTCCCCCGAGCGGACAAGGACCTGCTGGCGCGGATCCGCAACCCGAAGCTGCCCCAGAGCCACTTCGCAACCTTCCAGAACGCACTGGTGAATGCCTTCCTCTATCGCGACGTGATCGTGACCTGGTGCGGGGAGGTCAGCCAGCCCGACATCATCGCGGAAGTCGCCGACTTCTTCATCCGGTTCGACCGGGTGAACTGGGTCCTCTCGATGGGACTCTTCGCCGGTGGCCTGAAGCTCTCCCTGCGGGCCGCGGGCCTCGGCGGGAAGTCCGGCGAGGTGCTGCGTCAGGTCGTCGGCGAGCTCGGCAACGCCGGCGGGCATGACAAGCGGGCGGGGGGCCTGATCCCCCTGACCTCCCTGCCGGACGTGGACTCGGTCCGCCGCACGGTTCGCCGGCGTTTGCTGGCGCAGCTCGGTATCGGCCATGAGGAGGGGCATCGATTGCTGGATGGTTGCGCCGTGATTGCCCCGCCGTGATCGCGCATGGGTGGTCTCCCCGGATAATCCTTGCGTGTATCGAGGGATGTGCGGAGGCGTTCAAGATTTGAGAAAAACGAATACCACTGACTTGTTCTGGCTGCCCAGTTCGTTATCTTGTGTGGATAGTTGCCTCCGATTCAGCCTGGACGATCTCCCGGATGTCCGATCGCTTCGCATCGGGTCGGATACGACGGGAACTCCTCGATCCCGGCCGCCTCTCCCGGGATGCGGGGAGTCGTCATCGATCGACCCTCCAATCTCTCCCGAGAGCCCCGAGTGGCGGCGGTGCCGTGAGCCGTCGCCCGTCGATCGAGCGACGGCGTCCAACGTCAGCCGATCTGATGGATAGACGCCCCGTGGGCCGTGGTGAGGAAGTGATCATCGTCCCGATATTCGCCGATGGAGCAAGGATGAAGGGATTCCGTGTACTGGAAGCGAGGTGAGTCCGTCCGTCTGGCCGTGATTCCGTGGCGTGGCGTAGCGATCGAACCGGTCATGGAGCGGGATGTCCCCCGCGGGAGCATAGACGTCTGATGCCCCGTAAGCGAAGAGCCGGATTCACGCTGATCGAGCTGCTGGTCGTGATCTTCATCGTCACGCTCGTGATGGCGATGCTGATCCCGGCGATCATGTCCGCGCGCGAGGCCGCCCGGCGGGTGCAGTGCAGGAATAACCTGAAACAACTCGGCATAGCCCTTCACAATTATGAATCCACGTATGGTAAGCTGCCTCCGGCGTCGCTGATCGATGGCAGGGGAGATAAGGTCAGCTGGGCGGGCTATCACAGCGTGCATGTCCGCATCCTCGGCGATCTGGAGCAGGCACCACTCTTCAGCGCGTTCAACTTCTCCGCAACGGATCCGGCGGCGAACTCGACCGTCAGCAGCCAGTCGATCGGCGTCTTCATCTGCCCCAGCGAGCGGTATCCCCGGCCGGTCGAATCTCCCGACGGGACCTACGGGGTGTCGTCGTACGCCTGGGACATGGGCGGGCCTTACATTTACGGTGGTGTTCGGGGCCTTGGCAACTTCGGGGTGTTCGGTCCGAATATTTGTCGGACGCTGGCGATGATTAGCGATGGCGCTTCACAGACGCTCGCCGCCGCCGAGGTCCGCAGCCGACAGAACCTCCGTTCCAACTGCGGCTGGCTGTCCCGCCCGATGGGCTTCGATCCCGATCGTAAGGAACTCGAACCGGGGCCCGGCGCTGGTGGCGGGGTCCTCTCCGCCATCGGGCATACCAGGTGGACTGATGGCCAGGCCCATCAGACCGGGTTCAATTCGGTCTACCCGCCGAATTTCCGGGTCGTGCTCGATCTGCCGGCATCGGATGATCCCACCACCCCTCCCATCCGGGGTTGGGGCTCGCTCATTGACCAGGACATGGTCGGCATCATGGAATCGAGTGGGGGGCCGACCTATGGAGCGTTCACCAGCCGCAGCTACCACGCCTCCGGGGTGCACGGACTCTTCCTCGACGGCAGCGTGCGATTTCTGAAGGACTCCATCACGCCCCCCGTTTGGCGTGCGCTGTCCACTGTCAACGGCGGCGAGGTCATCAGTTCCGACTCCTATTGAAACCGATCCCGGCGGACTGCGCCCCGGGCGTGGCGTTCCGGACGCGGTATCCCTCCCCCTCATTGCCGCGCAGGAACTTCACTCAGAACGACTTACGGATGGATAGCCCACCCTAACAGGCTCGCAGCGGCGACGGCTCTTGACTTCCGGGGCCTCGACCTCCGATCGTAAGGAGGTGGCCGGGCGAGCCAGGGACGGTGCGCCCGCTCGGATATCCCCTCCAATCCGACCAACCGGTCGCATTTCGACCTGTGGAGGAGATCATCGGAACGCTTCCTCAATTCTGCCGGGGGACGGACTGGCCATGAGTGTCTCGCCCGCCTCCACCCCCCTGGAAATCTACCTCCTCGGGCTGGTCGATTTCCTGGAAGTGCAGCAGGTCCAGAGGAGGATCGTGTACGAGCAGGGGGAATCTCCCGGGGCCGCCCTGTTGCTCTGCGAACACCCCCCGACCATCAGCGTCGGCCGCGCCGGTAGCCGCTCGCACATCGTGCCGGACAACGACACGTTGCGTGAGCTGGGCGTCCGCGTCCACTGGGTCAACCGCGGGGGCGGATGCAACCTGCACGTCCCGGGGCAGCTCGCGGCCTACCTGATCCTGCCCCTCTCCGAACGCCTGACGCTGGCCGGCTACCTGGATCGGCTCCATCGGGCGGTCGTCGAGCTGCTGGCGGATTTCGACCTCCAGGGCTCGACCCGGCGCGACCTGCCGGGCGTCTTCCTGGGCCAGGCCCGCGTCGCCATGGTCGGAGTGGCCGTCAACCGCTGGATCGCGTATCATGGGTTGACGCTCAACGTGGGACCCTACCTCGACCTGTTCGACATGCTCGAGGAGCCGGGGATCGGCTCGTCCCCGCTTCGGCAGACGTCGATGGAGTCGAGGCGCCAGCGTCCGGCCTCGATGTCCCGCGTGCGTGAGTCGCTGATCCGGCACATCGAGCGAGTCATGGGCCTGGAGCGGCACCACGTCTACACGAGCCATCCCCTGATCCGCCGCAAGGTGCTCTGCGATGTCTACGCTCCCAGTCCTGGATGATGGTTCCGCGTTGCCCATCCTCCCGGGCCTGCCTCCCCGCGTACCCGAGCCCGGCCCGAGTCGCCGCCTGCCGCCGTGGCTGAAGCGGCCGATCCCCGCCTCCGGGGGGACTTACTTCACCAGCAGCCTGGTCAGCGAGCTGGGCCTCGAGACCATCTGCGAGAGCGCCCGCTGCCCGAACCGGTCGGAGTGCTGGTCCCGCCGGACCGCGACGTTCATGATCCTCGGCGAGACCTGCACACGGCCCTGCGGGTTCTGCGCGGTGAGGCGAGGCAAGCCCGAGGCCGTCGCCGAGGACGAGCCGGAGCGGCTGGCCGAGGCCTGTGCCCGGCTCGGCCTGCGGCACGTGGTGATCACCTCGGTCACGCGGGACGACCTGCCCGACGGCGGCGCGGAGCACTTCCGCCGCTGCATCCTCGCGGTGCGGGAGCGGACCGGGGCGACCATCGAGGTGCTCACGCCCGATTTCGACGGGCGAGGAGCCGCGATCGACGCGGTGCTCTCCGCCGACCCCGAGGTGTTCAATCACAACCTGGAGACCGTGGCGCGGCTACAGGCCCACGTCCGCCGCAAGAGCCAGTACGCCGTCAGCCTGGATGTCCTGCGCCACGTCAAGCGGGTCAGCCCCCAGACCCGTACCAAGAGCGGGCTGATGCTCGGCCTCGGCGAGACGACCGAGGAGGTCCTGGAGACGCTCGCCGACCTCCGCTCCGCCGGCTGCGACCTGCTGACGCTCGGCCAGTATCTCCAGCCGTCGCCCCGGCACCTGCCCGTCGAGCGGTACCTCCCGCCCGAGGAATTCGACGAACTCGGGGTGATGGCCCGGTGTCTGGGCTTCTCGGACGTCGCGAGCGGCCCGTTCGTGCGCTCCAGCTATCACGCCGACGAGATGGCCCGGATCGAGCTGCCGGCTCCCCGGCCACTCCCCTGAACCCGCCGACCCACACCACCCCGCAATGACGCTGCAAAGGTGAGACGGTATGCCAGAGACGCTCTTCCAGAAGGTCTGGGATCGCCACGTCGTCACGGCGACCGACCAGGACACGCTGCTCTACATCGACCGGCACCTCGTCCACGAGGTGACCAGCCCCCAGGCCTTCGACGCACTGCGCCTCGCCGGGCGCAAGGTCCGCCGGCCCGAGCTGACCTTCGCCACGGTCGATCACAACGTCCCGACCGACAATCAGCTCGAGATCCGGGATCCGCTCTCGCGACGGCAGATCGAGACCCTGCGGACGAACTGCCGCGAGTTCGGCGTGACGCTCTACGATATCAAGAGCGGCCAGCAGGGCATCGTCCACGTCATCGGGCCGGAGCTCGGGCTGACCCTGCCGGGCACGACCATCGTCTGCGGCGACAGCCACACGAGCACCCACGGCGCGTTCGGGGCGCTCGCCTTCGGGATCGGGACCAGCGAGGTCGAGCACGTCCTGGCCACCCAGACCCTCTGGCAGGGGCGCAGGCCGCGCTCGCTGGGGATCGAGGTGACCGGGCGGCTGCATCCGGCGCTGGAGCCGAAGGACATCATCCTGGCGATCATCCGGGCGATCGGCACCGGGGGCGCCACCGGGCACGTGATCGAGTATCACGGCCCCGCCATCGAGGCCCTGTCGATGGAGGGCCGGATGACCGTCTGCAACATGTCGATCGAGGCGGGCGGCCGGGCCGGACTGATCGCCCCCGACGGGACGACGATCGAGTACTTCACCAGTCAGGATCGCCCGTTCGCGCCCAGAGGCAAGGCGCTCGAGGAGGCCATCGCCGAATGGAAGACGCTCCGGACGGATGACCCCTCGGCGTTCGACCAGCGGGTGCAGCTCGACGCGTCGACGCTGGCGCCGCAGGTCACCTGGGGGACGACCCCGGCGATGACCGTGGACGTGACCGGCCGCGTGCCGGACCTCTCCGAGATCCCCGCCCCCGCGCGGGAGGACGCCCGCCGGGCGTTCGAGTACATGGGCCTGAAGCCGGGCACGCCGATCGACTCGATCCCGGTGGACGTGGTCTTCATCGGCTCCTGCACGAACGGTCGGATCGAGGACCTCCGCTCCGCGGCCCGCGTCTTCCGGGGCCACAAGGTGGCCGAGGGCGTCCGGGCGCTCGTCGTCCCCGGCAGCGAGCAGGTGCGGAAGCAGGCCGAGGCCGAAGGGCTCGACCGGATCTTTACCGCATCCGGCGCGGAGTGGCGCGAGGCCGGTTGCAGCATGTGCCTGGCGCTGAACCCCGACCGCCTCCAGCCGGGCCACCGGGCCGCCAGCACGAGCAACCGCAACTTCGAGGGCCGCCAGGGCCCCGGCGGCCGGACCCACCTGGTCAGCCCCGCCATGGCCGCCGCCGCCGCCGTCACCGGCCGATTCACCGACGTCCGCCGGCTGCTGGAGAACTGAGCGGCCCCTCATCTGCCCCTTTCTGGGCACCTTCCCGGGGGAGAAGGGTCTTCGAACCCCTCTCCCGCGAAGTGGGAGAGGGTGGCCGAAGGCCGGGTGAGGGTCGGGCCAGCATCCGCACGAAGCCAACGAGAACTTTGGCCACCAGCCGAGGAGTTTCCGCCTTGGAACCGTTCACCATCCACCGGGGCAAGCTCGCCCTGTTCGACTGGACCGACGTCAACACCGACCTGATCATCCCCGCCCGCTATCTGAAGCGGATCGAGCGGACCGGCTACGGCAAGCTGCTGTTCGCCGACAAGCGCTACTCCCCCGGCGCCGCGCCGCCGATCGACGACCCCGACGCCCACGGCCCCGAGGCCCCCGACTTCCCGCTCAACCAGCCGGAGTCAAAGGGGGCGACGATCCTGATGGTCGGTCGCAACTTTGGCTGCGGCTCCAGTCGCGAGCACGCGGTGTGGGCGATCGCCCAAGCGGGCTACCGAGCCCTGATCGCCCCCGGCAAGGGGGAGGGTTTCGCCGACATCTTCGAGGGCAACGCCTTCAACAACGGCCTGCTCCCGATCGAGCTGCCGGACGCCGACTGGGAGACCCTCGCCGCGGCGGCCCGACCCGGCGGCGCGGAGGCCGTGATCGACCTCCGGCAGCAGAAGATCATCCTCCACGCCGCCGCCGGCGTCACGACCACGGTCTCCTTCGACATCCCCGAGGCCCAGCGCCATCGCCTCCTGAACGGCCTGGACGCGATCGGCGAGACCCTGCTCCATGAGCCCGCCATCGCCGCGCACGAAAAGACCGCCCCGGCCTGGCTCACGCCCACCGCGGGGTGAGAGGCCGGGGCGATGCTCTCGCGGAGGCTGACGCACTGCGTCAACTTGGCCGCGTTCGCTTCCGGAACCGCACGACGTCCCACAGGTCCGGGCTGTCGAGCACCAGCGTCGCCAGCGAGATATCCGTCGTCGTGCTCGCGGTCGAAGCGGTCGGCGTCACTGCCGCCTGCCCGTTCCTGGTCACGTTGATGGGGCTGCTCGTGGCCGGGGCCAGCACGCCGCCGGAGACCTTCAGCGTGTAGCCGGAGCCGACCTTGTTGATCGTCAGGTTGCTGAAGCTCGCCACGCCCTTGCTCGCGGTCACCGTTTTCGTCCCGCCGAGCGTCGCGCCGGTGGGGTTGCCGGCGAACGCCACCGTGACGCCCCCGGAGGCCGTCGTTACGACGTTCCCATAAGCATCCTGGATGGAGGCTTTCAGCGAGAATGCGGTGCTCAGCTTGACGGTCGCGGGTGGCTGCTGCGTGATCACGAGCTGTGAGGCCGATGCGGGGGTCACCGTCACGGCACTCGTCACGACCGGGCCGAGGCCGCTGGCGGCGGCGGTGAGCGTGTAGCCGGACGCGGCCCTGGTGAGCGTCAGCCCGGAGAACGTGGCCACGCCGCCGGAGGCGTTCACGGTCAACGTGCCTCCCAGCGTGTCGCCGCCGGGGTTGCTCGCCAGCGCCAGCGTCACCGCGCCATTGAAGGTGGAGATCAGGTTGCCCGAACTGTCCTGGGCCTGGACCGTCAGGCTGAAGCCGCTGCCGGCGGTCACGCTGGCCGGCGGCTGCGCTGTGACGACCAGGTTGGTGCTGTATACAGTGACGACCCCGATCGAGTTGGTCCCTTGATCAGCGAACCAGATGTTGCCGTCAGGGCCCGCAGTGATCCCAGCGGGGAAGGCACTGGTGTAGGTGATGGGAAACTCAGCGACCGTGTGCGTCACCGTGTCAATCTTGCCGATGCTCCCCGCTATGGCCTCGGTGAACCAGAGATTGCCGTCGGAGCCCACAGTGATCCCGGACGGCCCGGATCCGGGGGTATTGACGATGAACTCGCTGATGGCATGGGTCGTGGGGTTGATACTCGCGACGCGAGCTTTGAACCCTTCGGTGAACCAGAGGTTTCCATCGGGTCCGGCGACGATGAACTTGGGGAACGAACCCGCGGTCGGGACTGAGTACTCAGCGATGGCATGGGTCGTGGGATTGATCGTCCCGATCTTGTTGGCGCCGGCCTCGGTGAACCAGAGATTGCCGTCGGGGCCGGAGGTGATCCCCCGGAGATTCGCATTGGGGGTGGGTACCGTGAACTCGCTAAACGTGTGGGCCGCAGGGTTGAACATGCCGATCTTGTTGGCGCCGGCCTCGGTGAACCAGAGATTGCCGTCGGGGCCCGCCGCGATGTCGAGGGGTGAGGAACCGGCCGTGGGCGTGGCGAACTCGGTGATGGCGGAGCGTCGTCGGGTTGATCATCGCGATCTGGTTCAGGCTCCCAAGCGTGGTTCCGCCCTCCGTGAACCAGAGGTTGCCGTCTGAACCGACCGTGATCATCCGGGGAAAGGAGTTGGCGGTCGGTGTGGCTAACTCGCTGATGGCATGGGTCGTGGGATCGATCATCCCGATCTTGTTGGCGCCGGCCTCGGTGAACCAGAGATTGCCGTCGGGCCCCGTCTCGATGTCCCACAGGCCGGAATTGGCGGTGGGGACAGGGAACTCGGTGACGGTCGGGGACAGCACGATTCGATCCTCCAGCGCTCGAGCCGGGGCCGGGTCCGGACCCGGTCTGCTGAGAGGCGGTGGGAGCGAACCGTGCGCTGGCGAGTCCAGAGAATCATCGAAGTCTCCTTTCGGGTTGAAGTTCAGCCAGGGTCAGCAACTGGTCTGCGTCGGGGTCCAGAGGCATCCGAAGTGCGCGCAGACCGGGCGCACGGGGATGGTGGGACAGGGCCAACCGCCGCGCGGAACGGCCTTGCCCGTGAATCTCGGCACCGCCGCCGATGGCCTCATCCCCTGGCGGCGGGGCGTCTCCGGTTCAGTCGTCGATCCAAGGCTCCGTCGGCACGCTCACGGCCGAGCGAACACATCACCGGGAAGATCGGCCAGGCCGAGCATGGCCGATGCCTCGGCGTGGGCCCACTTCACGTCGACGTCCTTCGGCTGGTACTTGACCATCCAGGCGATCGCGCGATCGTACCAGGTGCGGGCCTCGTGCTTGTGGCCAAGCCGCCAGTGGGCCATCGACAGGATGAACCAGCCGAGAGGTCTGCCGCTCACGCCGTAAGGGATCGGCTTCGTGTCGAGCTGGATCGACTTCTCGAGGGCGGCGATGGCGGCCTTGAAGTCGCCGGCACGGTAGTAGGCCGCGCCGAGGTTTTCGTGGGCATTGGAAGAGTCAGGCTGGACTCGGACGTCCTCCCGGCACTCCGCCAGGGCCTCCTCCAGCCTCCCCCGCTCCAGCAACGCCAGCCCCAGGTTGCCGTGGCCGCCAACCAGGTCCGGCTTGAGGCGGATGGCCTCCCGGTATGCCGCGATGGCCTCGTCCAGCTTCCCTTGCCCCCGCAGCGCTTCGCCGAGGTTCCCGTGGGCCTCGGCATAGTCCGGCTTGAGGCGGATGGCCTCCCGGCTCTCCGCGACGGCCTCGCCCAGCTTCCCGAGATCCAGCAGCGCCGCGGAAAAGACAAGGTGGGTGGAAGCACGACCCGGATCATTACGAAGGGCCTGCCGGAGATCCGCGATCGCCTCGTCCGGCTGGCCGAGGGCGAGGTAGCAGTAGGCACGGTTCCCGTAAGCCAAGTCGTCGTCAGGCCGGAGCGCGATGCACGCGGTGAGGTAGGCGATGGCCTCGGGCCGGCGATTGATCTTGTCCTCCATAAGGCGATAGGCGAGGAAGAACAGCGAATTGCGATGATTCGGCTGGAGTCGCAATGCCTCCTTGTACGAGCGGATCGCCTCGTCAATGTCGCCACTCCAGCCGGCCCTGTGCCCGGGCAGGAAGTAATCCCAGGCCGTTTGGGCGGCGGAGGCCTTGAATCGCCGGTCATCCTCGGCGGCCGCGGCAGAGTCTCCTTGAAGTCGCCGACACTCGGAGCGTACGAAGTAAAAGGCCCGCGTCGGCTGATGGAAGGCCTGCGCACGTTGAAGTAGATCCAGGCTACGCTCGACCCATTTCGGGCCCCATCCCTCGACCCAGGTCCAGCGGACTCCATCGTCGGCCAGGGAAACGAGGGTGACGTAGGCCGCCTCCCGGACCTGCTGCTTCTGGTCCGCGGTCAGGAAGGAACCCTCCAGCGCGATAACCAATCCTGATCGGTCAAGATGCCGAGAGCCCGAGCGTCTTCCTCGGCGACACGATCTCCGCCCTGATTCTTGTGTACGCTCATCTTATCCCGCGTCGCTGGCCCCCTTGAGGAACTGTTCCAGGCGAGCCGCGTCGGCCTGCCGGGCGTCGATCTCGCGCTTGACCTCACCGATCTCCGCGGCCAGGGCCGGGAGCGAAGCCGCATCGGCCCCCAGGCGGCCCTGTGCCTCCGCGACCCGCTGGCCGGCCATCGTCAGGTCGCGCGCCTCGATGGCCGTTCTGGCCCCCGCCAGCGCGAGCCGCACGTCCTGTGTGAGCTGCCGGGCCCGGCTGATGTCCCGGAGATAGACCGTGCCCAGGACGAGGGCGATGATCACACCCGCTCCCGTCGCCAGGACGAGCGTCGCGAGGCCCTTCCGGTTCCGGCGGGCGAACTTGCCGAACCGGTACCACATTGATGGCGGGCCCGCCTGCACCGGCTGGTCGGTCAGGAATCTCATCACGTCTGAGGCGAAGTCGCTGGCCGTCTCGTAGCGACGCCGGCGGTCCTTCTCGAGCGACTTCATCACGATCCAGTCCAGCTCGCCGCGAAGTGACCGGCCGAGCCGTCGCGGGTCGGCCTTGCGGCGAGCGGAGACGGTCGTCAGGGTCTCTCCCAGGGTGCTCAACCGGAAGCTGGGGGACTGCGGCTCCTGTTCGCGGATGATCCGTCGCATCTCGTCGAACGCGGCTTTCTTCAGCGTCTCGGCGTCGAACGGCGTCGTCCCGATGAGTAGCTCGTAGAGCAGGACGCCGAGCGAGTAGATGTCGCTGCGGGTGTCGACGTCCGCGCCCGCGAGGTCGGCCTGCTCGGGGCTCACGTACAGCGGGGTGCCGACGAACTGGTGGAAGCCGGTGAAGAGGGTCTTGTCGGTCAGGGACTGGCCGGTGGCCTTGGCCACGCCGAAGTCGATGACCTTGGGCGTGGCGACGCCGTCGACGACCGTCACCAGGACGTTGGACGGCTTCAGGTCGCGATGGATGATCCCCTTCTGGTGGGCATGCTGGACGGCCCGGCAGACCAGGACGAAGAGTTCCAGCCGCTCCGGGATGGACAGCTCCTCACGGTCGCAGTACTCGGTGATGGGCAGGCCGCGGACGAGCTCCATCACGAAGTAGGGCCGCCCCGACGGCGTCATGCCGCCGTCGAAGACCCGGGCGATGTTCGGGTGGTCCATCATCGCCAGGGCCTGGCGCTCGGCCTCGAAGCGGGCGACGACCTGCTTCGAGTCCATGCCGGGCTTGATCACCTTCAACGCCACGCGGCGGCGCACCGGTTCGGTCTGCTCGGCCATGGAGACGACTCCCATGCCGCCCTCGCCGATCGGCTCCAGGAGCTTGTAGGGCCCGATGACCGTGTCGGGGCATTCGGCGGGCGCGGGCGGGGCCGCGTCGATTGTGGGGGCCGAGACCGGCGTCTCGAGGAATCTGCCCAGGTCTCGCTGGGCCCGGAGCATGGCCCTCAGGTGCTCTTCAAGCCTGACGTCGCCCTCGCACGCGGCGGCCAGGAAGGCGCCTTGCCGGTCCGGGTCGGCGATCGCCAGGGCGGCGTCGAAGATTTCTCGCTCCTTCATGGCGTCGGGCTCGGTGAGAGGGCTGTTGGGAACTCTGCCGCACGACAATGCGGAATCGCGGGTCGGAGTCCGCCAGGAATTTGGGGGAAAATCCCGCGGTCGTTCAGGCGTCCCCGGTACCGATCTCCTTGGCGAGGAACGAGCGGGCGTAGTCCAGATCCTTTCTGCAGATCGGACCGGGACACCGAGAGCGGCCGCGGCCTCGGGCATGGTCATGCCCGCGGCGGAAGCCGCAGCTTCACCAGCGTGGCTGCCTCCGGATCCCGCCCCGCCAGCCGGTCCAGCGCCTCGTCAAGCGCCAGGACATCGACGCGCGTCGCAGGCGCGGCGATCTGAGCGTCCTCGATTTCCTGGTGGGCGTGCTGCCCGCCGCGTTTGAGGCTCTGCTTGCGGCGGGCCGCGTCCACCAGGATCCGCCGCATCGCCTCGGCCGCCGCCGCGAAGAAGTGCCCCTGGCCGTCCCACCGCTGGGGCGTCTCTCGATCCACCAGGCGCACGTAAGCCTCGTGCACCAGGGCCGTGGCCTGCAACGTCTGGCCGGGCTTCTCCTGCAAGAGCCGCTGCGCGGCGAGCTTGCGCAGCTCGTCATAGACGAGTGGGAGGAGCTGCTCGGCCGCCTGCGAGTCGCCGGCCTCGATGGCGGAGAGGATCCGCGTCACGTCGCTCATCGTCGAAACCCGCTCGGGTGGAAAACCCTTTCGCTGCGAAATTGGATGCAGCTCACACTACCAGCGGGGCGCAGGCCAGGCACGGCAATTCCCTCCGGGAGCAGAATGTTGACCATCCTGCAAAAGAAACGTAAGATTGTCCCCGAGTCGGGAAGAATCACCTGAGGAGCACGGGCATGTCCGGGGTTTCCGTGATGCTGGCTGAGGAAGAACTGACCGAGGTCAATGAGCAGCTCGCCGACGCCACGCCGATCGAGATCATCCGCTGGGGCGTGGAGCGGTTCTTCCCGAGGTTGACGATGGCCACGGCGTTCGGACCGGAGGGTTGTATCCTGATCCACCTCCTGGCCGAGGTCGAGCCGCGGCTGCGGGTGTTCAACCTGGACACGGGGTACCAGTTCCCGGAGACCCTGGAGCTCCGCGACCGGATTGCCGATCGTTACGGCATTGAGGTCGAGCTGGTGGGGGCCGAGACGAGCGTCGAGGAGTACGAGCGGCAGCACGGCGGCCCGCTCTACGTCGCCAATTCCGACCAGTGCTGCTACGAGCGGAAGATCGTCCCGCTCCGCCGGGCGCTGGTGGGCTACGACGCCTGGATCACGGCGATCCGGGCGGATCAGTCGGCCCACCGGGCGCAGGCGAAGGTGATCGGCTGGGACCCGAAGTTCAACCTGGTGAAGGTCAATCCCCTGCTGAGCTGGACGCGGCGGGACGTCTGGGCCTTCATCGTGGCCAACCAGGTCCCCTACAACCCGCTCCACGACCGCGGCTATCCCTCGATCGGCTGCTGGCCGTGCACCAGGCCGGTGGCCGAGGGGCAGGACGAGCGGGCGGGGCGCTGGGCCGGCCAGGCCAAGACCGAGTGCGGGCTGCACTCGCTGGACAGCAGCCAGCTCTGAGCGAGCCGGCGCGGGGGATGAGGACGAGGACGGAAGCGGGATGAAGGTATCGGCGAAGGCGGAGTATGCGTGCCTGGCCATGCTGGCCCTGGCCCAGCAGAGCGCGGACGCCCCCCCGCTGCGGATCCGCGAGATCTCCCGGACCCACGGGATCCCCGAGCGCTACCTCGTGCAGATCCTGCTCCAGCTCAAGAGCGCGGGGCTGGTCGCCAGCACCCGCGGCGCCTCCGGCGGCTACCGCCTCTCCCGCCGGCCGCAGGAGATCGCTCTCAGCGAGGTCCTCCTGGCCATCGACGGCCCGGACCACGCCGGCCGCGAGAACCCTCAGGCCGGCTCCCCCGCCTCTCGGATCCTCGCCGGCGTCTGGGAGAGGGTGCGACAGGCCGAGCGCGGCGTCCTCGACCGGACGACCATCGCCGAGCTGGTCGAGCAGTCCTCTCCCCACGAATGGACCATCTGATTCATTGTGTTTGCCATCGTTTATCCCGTTGAAGGAGACGTCCCATTTCCACTCCGTCAAACTCCACGAAGAGCCTGAATCCTCCCTACGGCGGCACCCTGGTGGACCTGATCGCGGCCCCGGAACGTTCGTCCGAGATGAAGGCGACCGCCAAGGATCACGCGAGCCTGACCCTCGACGAGCGCGGACTCTGCGACCTGGAGCTGCTGGCCGTCGGCGGCTTCTCCCCGCTCAAGGGCTTCCTGGGCAAGGCCGACTATGACCGCGTCGTCGGCGAGATGCGGCTGGCCGACGGCACCCTCTGGCCGCTGCCGGTGACGCTGCCGGTCACGCCGGGCAACGGCGTCGAGGAGGGTAAGTCGCTGGCCCTGCGCGACGTCTACGGCAACCTGCTGGCCTTCCTGCACGTCGAGGAGATCTACCCGGTCGACAAGGACCGTGAGGCCCAGCACGCCTACGGGTCGAAGGATGCCAGGCACCCCGCCGTGGCCCACCTCCAGCGCCAGCCGTCGCACAATGCGGCCGGCCGGCTCGAGGTCATCCGCACGCCTCCCCACTACGACTTCGTCGAGCTGAGGCGGACGCCCGCCGAGCTCCGCGAGCACTTCAAGTCGCTCGGCTGGTCGCGGATCGTCGCCTTCCAGACCCGCAACCCCCTGCACCGGGCGCACGAGGAGCTGACCAAGAGGGCCGCCGAGCAGATCGGCGGCGGGCTCCTGATCCACCCGGTCGTCGGCGTCACCAAGCCCGGCGACGTGGACCACTACACCCGCGTCCGCTGCTATCGCGCCCTGGTCGACAACTACTACGAGCCGGGCTCCGTCGTGCTCAGCCTGCTGCCGCTGGCGATGCGGATGGCCGGCCCGCGCGAGGTGCTCCTGCACGCGATCATCCGCCGGAACTACGGCTGCACGCACTTCATCGTCGGCCGCGACCACGCCGGGCCGGGCAACGACTCGACCGGCAAGCCCTTCTACCCCCCGTACGCCGCCCAGGAGTCGATGGCGACGCACAAGGACGAGATCGGCATGGAGATGGTCGATTTCAAGCAGATGGTCTTCCTGCCGGACGAGAACCGGTACTCCCCGGTGGACGAGGTGCCCAAGGGGACGAAGACGGCCGACATCTCCGGCACGCAGGTCCGCGACAACTACCTGGCCAAGGGCCTGCAACTCCCCGAGTGGTTCAGCCGGCCGGCCGTGGCCGAGATCCTCAACGAGACCTCGCCGCCGAAGTTCCGCCAGGGTTTGACGATCTGGTTCACCGGCCTTTCGGGCTCGGGCAAGAGCACGGTCGCCCACGCCCTGATCGAGCGACTCGCGGAGTTCGGCCGGAACTGCTCGCTCCTGGACGGCGACGAGATCCGCACCCACCTCTCCAAGGGGCTGGGCTTCAGCAAGGAAGACCGCGACACCAACATCCGCCGCGTCGGGTATGTCGCCGGCCTCGTCAATCAGCACGGCGGCACCACGCTCTGCTCGGTGATCAGCCCGTATCGCGCCATCCGCGACGAGGCGCGGAAGTCGTCGAAGGGCAACTTCGTGGAGGTCTACTGCTCGACCCCCATCGAGGTCTGCGAGCAGCGCGATGTGAAGGGCATGTACGCCAAGGCGCGGGCCGCCGTCGCCGAAGGGAAGCCCATGGGCTTCACCGGGGTTGATGACCCCTACGAGGCGCCGCTGAACGCCGAGGTCACGCTCGACACCGGCAAGCTTTCCGTCCAGGAGTGCGTCGACGAGATCATCAACAAGCTGCTGGCCCTGGGCTACATCCTCCCGCACGGCCACATCGCCGAGTAACCCCTCTCATCCAGAGGGGAGGAGAACCACGGAATACACGGAAACAAATCCGAAAGAAAGAGATATTGGGGCTGAGCATGCTGATGCGGCCGCCTGATCCTCATTTCTTTTCCGTGTATTCCGTGGTTAGCCATCTGTTACGGGCTCACTTGCTCTCCTCGTCCGAGTCGAAGACCCGCACCAGCCGCCAGTTGGGCTTGGACTCGCGGATGAACTGCTTGTGCTCCGGCGAGACCTGGTAGGTGTCGTGCGAGGCCTTGGAGTCGAAGACGAGGTGCAGCGAGACGTCGAAGTCGCGGTCGTTGACCGGGCGGTCGAGCTCGCGGTTGAGCGTGCCGACCGAGAAGTGGAGGACCCCGTCGTGGCGGGGCAGGTAGGTCTTGCAGGCGTCGATCAGCTTCCGGATCGCGGCCGGGGAGTTGTCGTGGAGGGAGAAGAAGACGCTGTGAACGAGCATGACGGACCTCGTCGGGATCAATGAGCGATCAGCTGCCAATCACTTCGCGGATGGTGTCTCGGTTCACGGGGCGGATGACCCCGCGTTCGGTGATGATGCCGGCGATCAGCTCCGCGGGCGTCACGTCGAAGGCAGGGTTGTAGACGTCCACCCCCTCCGGCGCCGTGGGGCGGCCGAAGCCGTGGGTGACCTCACCGGGCTCGCGCTGCTCGATCGGGATGGCCGAGCCGTCGGGGATCGTCAGGTCGAACGTCGTGGAGGGGGCCGCCACGTAAAACGGGATGCCGTGGGCCCTGGCGAGGAGGGCCACGCCGTAGGTGCCGATCTTGTTGGCCGCGTCGCCGTTGGACGCGATCCGGTCGGCGCCGACGACGACCTTCTGGACCTTGCCTTCCTTCATCACCTGGGCGGCCATGTTGTCGCAGATCAAGGTGACGGCCACCCCGCGGCGCTGGAGCTCCCAGGCCGTCAGCCGGGCACCCTGGAGCAAGGGCCGGGTCTCGTCGGCGAAGACGCGCACCGGCTTGCCCTGCTCGTGGGCGGTGAAGATCACCGCCAGCGCCGTCCCGTAGTCGGCGGTGGCCAGCCCTCCCGCGTTGCAGTGCGTCAGGATGCCCTCGCCCGGGTTCACCAGGGCCGCGCCGTGACGGCCGATGGAGCGGCACATGGCCCGGTCCTCCTCGGCGATCGCGTGCGCCTCGGCGAGCAGGTGGTCCAGCAAGTGCCGGCCGTCGGCGGCCTTCGCCGCGCGACCGGCCGCGTCCATCCGGTCGAGCGCCCAGAAGAGGTTCACGGCCGTCGGCCGGCTGGTGCGGAGGTGCGCCGTGGCCAGGCGGAGGGAATCCCGCACGGTCTCGACGTCATCCACGCCGCGCACCCGAGCGCCCAGCACCGCGCCGTAGCCCGCGGCGACGCCGATCGCCGGCGCCCCCCGGACCCGCAGGACCTTGATGGCCTCCCAGACGGTCGGCACGTCCTCGCACTCGATCTCGACGAACTCGGTCGGCAAGCGGGTCTGATCGATCAGCCGGAGGCGGCCGCTGGCCGCATCGCCGACCCAGTCCACCGTCCGGAACGACTCCCCGGTCCCTGCCTCTTCCATCGCGCGCTCCGTCCCGAGGTCGTGCGACCTCGGGCTTCAATCCGGATCCAACCAGGTCAATCCTCGTCCTCGTCGCCGAGCTCGTCTTCCTCGTCGTCCTCGCCCTCCTCCGGATCCACCCAGTTGTAGAACTCGGCGAAGACTTCCCAGATGCTCCGCAAGGCGTTCCGCAGGTCGTTCTGCTTGAGCGGCCCGTGTTCCCCGCTGTAACCCGCGACCTCGGTGGCGATCCTCAGCAGCTCGAGATTCTGGCGGCGCATCTCCAGGAAGATCTGGCTCTGGGTATCCAGCTCCAGGGCCTCCTCAAGCGCCTCCTCGACCTCGTGGTCATGGTGGTGGTCGTGATCGTGGTCGTGAGTGTGGCGGGGGTCCTGCTCGTTCTCGTCGCTCATCGGATTGGCCTCTCGGGCAAGGGTTTTCTCTAGGAATCGCGGTCCGCGGCCGCCGGTCGACTCGTCCGGACCGGCGAAGCCGCTTCACGCATGGAGGGAAGACGCCGCGCCCGCCGGCGCGGGTCCGACCTGATCCAGCGGGGTGTAATCCAGGCCGAAGGTCGCCGCCACCGCCCGGTTGGTGACCCGGCCCCGTTCGATGTTCACGCCCTCGGCCACCCCGGAATCCCTCGCGCAGACGGCCTTCCAGCCGTGCTTCGCGAACTGGAGGACGTACGGGAGCGTCACGTTGCAGAGGGCGTAGGTGCTGGTCCGCCCCACCGCACCCGGCATGTTCGTGACGCAGTAGTGGACCACCCCGTCCACCACGTAGGTCGGCTGGCGATGCGTCGTCGGCCGACTGGTCTCGATGCATCCCCCCTGGTCGATGGCCACGTCCACGATCACCGAGCCCGGCTTCATCCGGCCCAGGTCCTGCTTGCGGACGAGGCGCGGCGCCCTCGCGCCGGTGATCAGGATGGCCCCGATCACGAGGTCGGCGCGTTCGACCGATTCGAGGATCGTGTGCCGGTCGGAGTAAAGCGTGGTGACGTTCGGCGGCATGATGTCGTCGAGATACCGCAGGCGATCGACGTTGATGTCCAGGATGTGGACATTCGCTCCAAGCCCGGCCGCGACCTTGGCCGCGTTCGAGCCGACGACGCCCCCGCCGAGGATCACGACCTCCGCCGGGGCGACGCCCGGCACGCCGGCCAGCAGGATCCCCCGGCCCTCCTGGGGACGCTCCAGGAACTTGGCCCCCTCCTGGATGCTCATCCGGCCGGCCACCTCGCTCATGGGCGTCAGCAGGGGGAGCGTCCCGCGCGCGTCGCGGAGGGTCTCATAGGCGATGGCCGTGATGCCGCTGTCGATGATCGCCCGCGTCAGGGCCTCGTCGGCAGCGAAGTGGAAGTAGGTGAAGACAACCTGGCCGGGCCGCAGCAGCGGCCATTCGGCGGACTGGGGTTCCTTCACCTTCACGATCAGGTCGGCCCGCGACCAGATCTCCTGGGCGCTCTCGACGATGGTCGCCCCCGCGGCGACGTACTGGGCGTCGGCGATGCCGCTCCCCTGCCCCGCGCCGGCCTCGAGCAGCACGACGTGGCCGGAACCGGTCAGCTCCTCGGCCCCGACCGGCAGCATGGCGACGCGGTATTCGTCGGCCTTGATCTCCCTGGGAACGCCCACGATCATCGAATTCGCCCCCGCCCGGCCCGGCTCAGGCCACTCGACCTGATGCCGAACCGATGCCCGGCCGGCCGCGCGGCCCGAAAGGAGTATTCGATCAGACCTTGGCCGTCGAATCAAGGGACGCAACGATCGGGCCCGGCCGGAGGATCTCGCCGGGCGTCCGGCCGCGCGAGCATCGCGGGCGTCTCCCTCATCCCCTCGTCCTGAACACCAGCAGGTAGGGGACCGCGGGCTGGCCGTTTGTCCCCTTGAAGTTGCGGAACTTCTGGCTGTTCAGCCAGAGCGCGTAAGTCTTGCCGGGCTCCAGCTTGACCGGGAGCACGGCGGTGCGATGGTCCTTCTGGTAGCTCGGCTGGCCGGCCGTCTGCGGGAAGCTCTCCTTGCTCGCCGTGGCCCACGACCAGTTGCCGTCCTGCATCGCCTGGCTGAACGTGACCCGGATCTCCTTCGTTCCCGGATCGACCTCGGCCGATCCGGCCTCGGGGACAGTCCTTACGACGACCGGGGGGACGGACTCCAGTGTAATTTCCTGGGAGCGCCCGGATCCGGTGATCAGGATGAACATCGCGGCGAAGGGAAGGACGATGGCTCTCGTCATGCTGCACCTCTCGCGTCGGGCGTGATCGGGGGGCTCGGGGACGTCGCCCCCACTCCAGGGCGTTCGTCGCGCAGCAGCCGATCTTGGAGTCGCAACCGGTCCGCCGCGGATCGACCTCAGACGGGCACCTCGTTGGAGAGTTCCGAGGTATCCCCTGGATCCGAGGTGGCGGTGACCCGGATCGCCCTGGCCCATACAGGGACCGGGTAGGCGAAGAAGTCGAGGATCGCCAGCCCGTCGGCATTCGTCCGGACCTCCCTGGTGTCGAAGTAGCGGATGTTGCCGTTGCGATCCACGCCGTAGACGTCGATGTCGTAGATGGTCAGCGGACTGGCCTGGAGCCGGCCCCGGACCTGGCCGCGCGGGCTAGTCGCCGAGGTCAGCACGGGGGCCGGCTGGTCGTGATTCGCGCCGTCGATGAGCTCGATGCCCTTGCCGATGGCCCCGTAGACATTGCCCCGGATCCGGTTGAAATTGGCCTCCCAGCGGAAGGGCTCGGCCTGGACGGCCACGCTGCCCGCCCTGTTGTCCAGGATCCTGTTCTCCTGGCCATCCACAACTCCCCCCACGATGCTGTGGCTGGTGCCGTAGATCAGGATGCCGCGACCCTGGTTGCCCTGCGGGAAGTCCGGCAGCTGCGACCGGCCGCTGCCGATGTAATTCCCCTGGATCTTCGTGCGCCTCGTGTCCGGGCCGACCAGGATGCCGTTGCTCCCGTTGGCCGAGATCACATTGCTGCGGCGTGGGCCACGGAGGCCGATCTCTGTGTCGATCGCGCCGCCGGCGATCTCCACGCCGTTCGAGCCGTTGCCGAGCACGCCCCGCTGGTCCTCCCGGAGGCCGATGGTATTCCCCTCGAACCGGGTCATGATCGACTGTCCGCCCACATAAACGCCGTTCACCTTGTTCGCCGAGATGACGTTGTCGTGCAGGTCGGCCTCGTCGCCGATCCGGGTGTCTCGGGCATCCTCGAGATGGATCCCGTCGCGGCCATTGCCCACGGCCTCATTGCCCGATCGGTCGGTACCGATGAGGTTCCCCCGGAGGTCCGTGTCCTCCGCTCGTTGCAGCGTCACGCCGTCCATCCCGTTGCCCGAGATCACGTTGCGCGACGACGAGCTGCTGCCCACGCCGATCTTGTTGCGGACGGAGCGGCCGCCGTCGATGAGGATCCCGCTGCCGGCGTTGCCCAGGGGGACCGTCCCCGAGGCGTCCAGGCCGATGAAGTTGGACACGATGTCATTCCCGCGGGCCCCCAGGGCGATGCGGATGCCATTCCCCTTGTTGCCCGAGATCAGGTTGCCCAGCGCGTTGTCGGGGCGGCCGATCCAGTTATCGGAGGTCTGGTTCGTCAGGAGCACGCCATCCCCCGTGTTCGGCACCGCGGAAAAGCCGTCGGCGCTGGTCCCGATCCGGTTGCCGACGATCAGATTCTGGTCGGCTCGAAAGCCCGAGATCTCGATGCCGGGGCCGTCGTTGCCGGAGATGATGTTACCGGCCGCCGGATCGCCCCCGCCCACGCGCGTCAGGTCGCTATCAAGGATCAGCACTCCTCGGCCGAGGTTGCCGATCGCGCCGCCGTCGGTCCCCAGGCCGATGCGATTCGCCCTGAGGTAGTTGTCTTTTGCGGACGAGAGGATGACCACGCCGCCGCCGTCGGCCGCCCGGCTGGTGTTGTTGCCGGCGATGACGTTCCCCTGACCGGGCAGGCCGATCGCATTCAGCGTCGCCCTGGGGCCCTTCATCCACACCCCGGCGATGCCATTGCCCAGGGGCGCAGACCCCGACCGATCCACGCCGACAAGGTTGTTCACAATCGTATTGTAACTGCTTTCCAGCTCGATCCCGTACTGCGTATTTCCGGAGATGACGTTGCCGCGCCCCGCCTCGCCGCCGTCTCCGCCGATGAAATTGCCCTCGCTATGGACCCGCACGCCGACATCCTGTTTGCCCCCGACGGCCGTGCCCTCGGGGTTGGTGCCGATCAGGTTGCCCCAGACCTCGTTGCCCGACGAGCCGAGGCGAATGTCGACGCCGACGCGGTTGTTGCTGATCACGTTGCGCGCCGCGGGCGTGGTACCACCGATGATGTTGTTGGCACCCCCGCGGATCGCCACGCCCACTCCGGCCTGTCCCCGAGCCTGTCCCGTCGCCGTCAGGCCGAGGTAGTTGCCCTCGATCCTCACCCTTCCCATCTCCTGGAGCAGGATTGCCGGCTCGTTGTGTTTGTTGCTCGTGAAGATGGCCAGGCCGCGGATCGTCGAAACCGAGGCCCGTTCCCTGAGCGTGAGCGATTGCGCGGTGACGAATTCGATCTGAACGCGGATCTGTGCGTCGCCCCCCGTCTCGCTCGTGTTGGGGGCGGCACCCGGCTGCGTGTAGCCATCCAGGACAACCGGTGCTGTGATCTCCGGCAGCTGCCTCACCATTCGGATGGTGTGAACCTCCTCGGGACTGCCGGGGATGGCGAACCGGATGAAGTCGTGCCCCGGGGACCGATTGGCGTCCACGATCGCCTCGGCCAGCGATCCCTCCCCCCGCTCGTTGATGTTCGTGACCAGGAAGGTCGCCAGCAGCGCCCGGGACTCCAGGTGCTCCGGTTGGGGACGCCACGGCCGCCTTGAATGCCGGGGCCGCTGACGATCATTGCGGGAGGAAGATCTGGAAGCGAGGCAGGAGCGTGGTCGGAACATCATGATGTTCGGCCTGATGGAAGGAGTATCGAGAGGAGACGAGGCGAAGGGAGCCGTCCAGCGCAGCGTCTGGTTCAGCCCCGCCCGGACCACCGCGTCCGGGACGATCCGCACGACTGTCCGGTCGATTCCATGATTATGTGCATTATAAGACTGAACTCATCATTTACAAGAGGCGACAGTGCGATCACGCAGTCATGAACGACCTCCCCGTGGTCTCACCCGTCCCTCATTTCCCGGCCTGTAGCCAGGTGAGCAGGGCGTGGCGGGCCGTCGGCACGGTGAGGGCCAGCACGGCCAGGACGTTGAGCGCAACGGTCGCCCAGTAGACGAGCCGGAAGGAAGTCTTGCTCGACTTGTGACGCAGCGTCTGCTGGGCGAGCATCGCCCCGGGCCAGCCGCCGAGCAGGGAGAGCGTGTGCAGGGTCGATTCCGGGACCCGCCGCCGGCCGTTCCGCGCCGCCGACTTGTCGACCGCATAGATGACGAACGCCGCGGCACTCATCCCGAGCACCAGGATCGGGACCAGCCAGGGGAGCCGACCGAACCCGGCCGCGACCGCGAGCAATCCGAGGTAAGCCAGACCAACCACGATCGGCACCGTTCCCCGATGGTCCAGGGCGCGGGTCACGACGCCCTCATCGCCGAAGGTAACATCCTGCGCTCGGGGGCGAGCCCGCTTGTCGGTCGACAGCTCGAACGTGACGAGGTCGCCCGCGACCGGCCGTCTCCCCTTCCCGCGTCCCCCGAAGGCGGAGATGTGCACGAAGACGTCGGGCCCGCCCCCCTCCGGGACGATGAACCCGTAGCCCTCGTCGTCCTTCCAGGTGCGGATCGTGCCGCTTCGTCGCATGGCGATCCCTCTTGAATTCCCGCGTCGGGAGGATGCGGGGTCCCGACTCTGCCTCACCCCGGCCGCACCTGTGGCCGCGAGGCCTCCCTGAAGTAGTCGTGCAGGATCTGGTTCGGCTCCCGGCCCCCAATCGAGCCGGCGAGCCACTCCCGCGGCTCGATGACCCGGAACGAGGGCCGATGATGGCCCCGCGCCGCCCCCCGGATGGCAGTCACGTCAACGTCCCACCGAATGTTCACGTGCCGCTGATACTCCTCGAACGACCAGCCGCCGACCCGCCCGCCCCCCGCCTCGTAGTAGGGCCGGAGGTCCTCCCAGCCGGCCGGCCAGCGGGCGTCGTGGTCCCTCAGGTAGGCCACGACCATCTCGCCCGCGCCCCAGAGCGCATAGCCGTCATCGACCCAGTCAAGGGATAGCAACCGATAAGCGCCGAATGCCAGGAGCGATCCGACCGCGAGGAGTATCGGACCGATCGCGAGCATCCACACTCGACTGCCTGGCGAACGCATCTCGACGTTCAGTCTCCTCGTGAGGACTCCTCCGAAGAGCAGCCCCGACTCGCTGGACACGCTGGCAGAGTCGCGTCCGGTTCCTCCGCTCAGATGCCGAACCATGCAACGACCAGCAGCCCGTTCGCGATCGCGACGGCCCCGAGGACACGCCCCAGGCGGTCAACCCAGCTCGGCTCGGCTTCCCACTTCCGGCTCAGGGCCAGGAGCGCCCAGGCGACGGCCACGGCGCAACCCGCCGCCACCGAGTTGGCCGTCCAGTAGTTGAACTTGCCGAGGAAAAGCCGGTGGAGCCAGCCCGTGACCCAGACGACTCCGAAAACGAATGCGAGGCTGGCCACCGTGCCTGGCTGCCTCAGCAGGGCTCGGATCGGCGGCCGGGGCCTCCTGAAGCGAACCAGGAGGAAGGTGGGGACCAGGGCCAGGAGCAGCCCTTCGGACAACTGCAGGCCGTACCAGCACACGGTCGACCAGTAGCTCGCGAGCTGCTCTTGCCATATTGCTCGCTGAGCCGAGGTAAACGAGGAGTTGTAGGCGGCGATCGTCCGGCACAGGCCGCCTATCTGGCCGAGCAGGTACGCGAGGTGTTGCCACCGCCCGAATGCGAGGAGGAAGGCTGTCCCCGCAACGAGGATCATCGCATCACCGACATTGAACGTCCGGGATGGCCTGGAGCCCGCAACCTGATCCACGTTGCCACTGATGGGCATCGTCATCGGAGGGCGTCCTCGCCATCTTCACGGAGCCGCCCCGCCCGCCCGGATCCGACGCGGGGGTATACGAGCCAATGTGTGTTCATCCGTGTTAATCCATAGCCCATTCTCATCCCCGGCTGATCAGCTCGCGCAGGGCTTTGATGTGCCGCGGGATGGCCTTGAGGGGGTCCTCGGCGGCCTCGTACTCGAGGACGATGTAGCCGGAGTAGTGGGCCTCCCGGATGATCGAGATCAGCCGGGCGAGGTCGGCGTCCTCCTTGGCGGACGAGCCCTGGCGATGGATCTCGGTCTTCACCTGGACGTTGACGGCGTAGGGGGCGAGCTCGGCGATCTCGGCGTAGGGGTCGGCGCCGTGGAAGTTCCCTGTATCGAGGTTCACGCCGAAATTGGGGGCGTCCACCGCCTTGACCAGCTTCAGGAGCTGCGCCGGGGTCGCGGTGATGCCGCCGTGGTTCTCCAGCGCCAGCGTCACGCCCTTCTCCGCCGCATAGGGGAGCGACTGCTTGATCCCGTCGATGGCCCAGGCGACGGCCTGGTCCTCGTCCGCCCCCTTCGGCACGCTGCCGGCGAAGATGCGGATGACCGGGGCGTCCATCTCCGCGGCGCGGTCGATCCAGGTCCGCGTCAGGGCGAGCTGCTCGTCGCGTTTCGGGCCGGGCGGCAGGCAGAAGTTATTGCCGATGGCCGTGCCCGAGATGTCCAGGCCCAGCAGGAAGGCGTGCTGCTTGAGCCGGTGCAGGTACCCGGTCGTCACGTCGTCCGGGAAGTAGTACGACGTCGGCTCGATGGCGTCCAGGCCCATGTCGGCCGCGAGGTTCACGTAGTCGAAGAGGTCCATGCGCGGGGGCTTGGACGTCAGGTAGTCGCGGTACGAGTAGGCCGCGATGCTCAGCTTCAGGTGCGACGGCCGGCTCCGGCCGATCGGCGGGATGGCCCGCGCCGCGGGCACACCGACGGAGCCAACCAGCCCCGCCGCCATCGCCTGTCCTGCCGTCCTCAAGACGCCCCGCCGGGTGAACTGCCGCATCGACTCGGACCTCCCCTTTGCGTCGCGGATGATGTCCGCGCGGCGGCAAGCGGTTCGAGGATGCCGCGCGGGTACGCTCCTGGCCGGATCTTACTCGCGGCGCGGCGACGTTTCCATGGTCTGTCGGTGGCGTGAGCCAGCTCAGCCGTCGAGGTCCGAGAGCATCTCGTTGACCTCGCGGTTGAGGAACCGGAACTCCTCCGGGTTGCCCTCGGGGTCCGATCCGGCCGCCCCGGCGGGTCGGCCCTCGGTCGTCAGCTCGTCCAGGTCGAGATCCTCCTCCCTGCCGGCGGAGGCCCGATCTCCCGGCTCCGACTGCTTGCGCGACCGCAGGTAGAGCTTGATTGGGATGTCCTTGAACGGGAGCCGCTCGCGGAAGACGTTCAGCAGGTACCGCTGATAGGTCGGCTCGAAGAGCCGCGGGCTGTTGACGAACAGGACGATCGTCGGGGGCCCGGAGTCGACCTGAGTCGCATAGTAGATCCGGGGCGCGCGGTTCTCCTTCATCGCCGGGGGATGGGCCTCGACGGCCTCGCGGAGCACCCGGTTGAGCGTGCCGGTGCCGACCCGGCGGTTGGCCTGCTTGAAGAGCGACTGGGCGAGGTTGAGCAGCGCCTTGACGTTCTTGCCCGACTTCCCGGTGATGAACGCCATCGGCATGTAGCTCATGTTCCGGAAGGCGTGCTGGACGACGTGGGCGAAGCGGGCCATCTTGCCCTGCGAGGGGTCAGCCTGGTCCGCGAGCATCACGTCCCACTTGTTGACGGTGAAGATGCAGGGCTTGTATTCCCTGGCGATGTAATCCGCCAGTTGCTTGTCCAGCCGGGTGATGCCCTGGGTGGGGTCGAGGAACAGCAGTGTCACGTCGGCCCGGCGGATCGAGCGCTCGGCGCGGTGGATCGAGTAGAAGTCCAGGCTGTCCCGGATCTTGGCCTTGCGGCGGACCCCGGCGGTGTCGATCGCCAGGAAGGGCAGGCCGTCGAGCTCGAAGTGGACGTCTACCGAGTCGCGCGTCGTGCCCGGCCGCTCCGAAACGATCATCCGCTCCGCGTTCGCCAACGTGTTGATGAACGTCGACTTGCCCGTGTTGGGACGGCCGACGACGGCGATCTTCATCGCGGCCTCGGTCGGCCGCTCCTCGTCGGCGGCGGGCAGGTGCTCCTCGATCAGCTTCAGCAGCGCCTTGCGGTTGCGGTTCTGCTGGGTGGAGACCGCGATCGGCTTGCCCCGGCCGAGCTTGTAGAACTCGCCGCCCCGCGCGTCGATCTCGGGGTAGTCGGCCTTGTTCATCACCAGGATCACGGGGGTCTTGACGTACCTCAGCCGCCGCGCGACCTCCTCGTCCAGCGGCATCAGCTCCTCGCGGATGTCCACGACGAAGAGGATCAGCGACGCCTCGTTCATGGCGGCGTCGATCTGGCGGTCGACATCATCCCCGAGGTCGTCGCGGTCGACCATCCCGACGCCGCCGGTGTCGATCAACTCGAAGAAGCGGGGGTTGTCCTCGTCCCCATACTGGACGAGGGCGCCCAGGCGATCCCTCGTGACCCCCGCGACGTCGTCGACGATGGCGATCCTCCGCCCCGCCAGCCAGTTGAGCAGCGAGGACTTGCCGACGTTCGGCCGGCCCACGATCACGACCTTTGGGAGCGCCATGGGTGTCACCTCGCATCAGCGATGCGATCTTGAAGCCGTGGATGCGTCGGCGTGCGGGGCTTGGCGGGATGGACAGAATGGATGAGTCAGGAAGGCCCCCGGGCCCGACGCTTCCGCACTGGGGAAGCCGTCGATGGCGATTGATAAGCCATAGACCACCTGACGATTATACTTGTCTGGCACATTCCGGCCAACCGCGAGTCCTTCGACGCCGGCCGCCATTCCGGCATCGCGTTTCGATGGACGCGGGGAGGCCGTTTCGGAGAGCATGCCCGCATGGAACAGTCGACCCCCGGCGGCGATCTCAACGTCCTCGACGGCATCGCCCTGGTCATGGGGTCGGCGATCGCCTCGGCGCACATCCTGCGGGTCATCCGAAGTGACCTCACCGCCGCGGGCTGGCTGCTGGTCTGGCTGACGTTCGTCTGGGTGGCGGTCACGGCCTCCGGCCCGTTCATCTTCCTCGCCCGGCGATACTCCCGACACCTGCCCGGCTACCCGCAGATCGGGGACCTGCTCTGGACCCTGCTCGGCCTTCCCTGGCTGCTCACGGCGGTGATCCAGTCGGCAGTGCCCGCGTCGGAACCGGGCCAGAATCCGCTCTTCGTCGGGGCCCTGAGCCTGGGCCTGGCCATCGCATGCATCATCGCGCTAGTGATCCTCTGGCGCACCTGGGTGATGGTGCCTGCGGAGCAGGCCGCACGACTCGAGGCCGCGCCCTGGACCAATCGCGTCGGCCTGATCCTGGCGATCGCCTGGCCAGTCCAGTGTGGACTCGGGATGGTAATATTGAGCTGATGCCGCCGCCGTCGCGCCCGCTCGCGGACAGTCACGGCGGCGAGTTCCTCGCCGAGAATCCGCCGGGAGACGCCCTCTCATGAACGCGCAGGAAACGCGTCCCCGTCCCCCCTGGCGGATCGACCTGGTCGAGATCGGCGCGATCGTGGCGGGCTACGGCCTGGCCGCGCTGCTCTTCCGGGCCTTCTGGCCCAGCGCGGGGGTCTCGGTGGCGATGGGCCTCTTCGCGATCGGCTTTTATCTCTGGCTGGGGCTGGCGATGAGCGGGCCGCTTCTGCTCTTGCGGCGCGGGCCGGCGGCGGCCGAGGAGGAGGCGGGCTCGCCCCGTCGAGACCCCGCGGGTTCGCGAACCTGGGCGGAGATGGCCTGGCTCATGATCGGCGTCTACTGGATCGTGCTGGGCGTGTTCGTCCTGCCGATCCGGCTGCACAGCTTCCGGATGGGGGACACGCTCCTCTTCGGGGCGATCCCCCTGGCGGCCGGGCTGGTGATGCGGTTCGTCGGGCCCCGGCCGCGAGATCACCATCCCGACGGCGGCCCCTGGACGCATCAGGTGGCCGTCGCCCTGCTGGTCACGTGGCCGCCGGCCTGGATCTGCCTCGTCGTGCTGGCAGCGGACGCGTTCTGATCGAGGGCGGACGCGGGGTTTCGGCCCGATCAGGCCGCGGTCGCCTTGGATGCCTCGCTCATCGAGATGCCCAGCAGGACGAATCGCAAGGCGTCCCGCTGTTCGCTCGTGATCCGGCCTGCGCTGAGCAGGTCGTCGACATCCTCGAGGGACTGATCGATGGCCTCATCGATGCCGGGATAGTAGGCGTGGCGGGCAATCCGCTCGACGGCGGCGACGAGACGCTCGAAGTAGAGGGAGCCGTTCATAGCGGGAATCCTCATCCGTGAGAGATGGGGTCGTCCATGAAACGGCATAAGATAGTGCCTCTACCCGGCTCGTCAAGTAGCTCCGTCAATTTTGTCCATGTGGCCATGCGCGGCTGCGGCCCGCCGATGGGTCGGCGGGCCGCGAGAAATGGAGACGGCGCCGGGCGGAAGGCCGGGGGCTCAGCCCCTCTCGGCCTCCTGCTTCTTCGCCTCGTCCGGGGGGACCCAGCCGGGCTTGAGTCCGGCCTGCTGCCGGAGCCAGTCCATCCACTGGGTATCCTGCCGGCGGGCGGCCTCTTCCCGGGCCATCGCCTTGTAGCGGAACTCGTCCCCGTTCGGGGAGTAGAGCGAGGCGAAGCTGGCGGGCTCGCGGCGGACGTCGGCAAGGACGAAGTAGACGTCCTTCGGCTGGTTCGGGACGACCTCGACCTCCCCCTTCTGGAGCCCGAATAAGGCGTCGCGGAAGGCGTCGCCCGGGTGGGACACCTCGGGGATGGGAGTGGGGCTCACCGGGCTGGGCTCGAACATCGACATCGGCTGGAGGCCCTGCTGGGTGCGCGTGATCGGCGGGATGGTCACGACGCGGTAGGACTCGACCTTCGGCTCGCCGATCGCCCCGCCCTTGGCCTTGAGCTGCTTGGCAATCTCCTCGGCGGCCTTCTGGGCGAGCGGCCGCGCCTGGGCCCTCTTCCAGGCGACGATCACGTCGGAGCGCACCTCGTCGAGCGTCGGCACGTGCGGCGCCTCGTCCTTCACCTTGCGGATCAGGAAGCGAGTCCCCAGCACGTCGGTCAGCTCGATCGGCTCGTAGAGGCTCGTCTTGGCGTCGAAGACCTCCTCGGCGAACTTCCGGCCCCCGGCGAGCGGCGTCAGGCCGACTTCCGCGGTGGCGATGGTCCCGTGGCGCTCGGCCTCCTCGCGGGTGAGGAGCCCCGTCTTCTCGTAGTTCAGGCCCTCGCGATCGGCGACCGACTTGAGGTCGGTCGGCTCGGGCAGCGCGGGGCCGCCGCCCCGGGAGCCGCCCTGCTTCTTCTGCTCCTCGATCTCGTCCATCGCGGTGAGATACCTGTCGGCGAACGGGATCATCTCGGCGTCCCTGAGCTGCGCGAACCGGTCCTGGATCTCGGCGAGGGCCCGCTCGTCGGCGAGCCGGGGGGCCAGGAACTCCCGGACCTCGGCGAACGGCTGGACGATCGGGGGCGTCAGGTCCGGCTGTCCGGCGAACACGTCGTTGGGCAGCCCGAGGGGGACTTCGAACTCCTGCTTGTGGTTCTCGTAGAAGGAACGCAGCTCGGCCTCGGTGAGCTTGTCCCTCAGCCCGCGGGCCAGGGCGTTGCCGTCCAGCGAGAGGATCTCGAGCTGGACCCGGCGGGGCACCTTGAAGCCGGGGGTCTCGGAGGCGGGGTCGGGCAGGACCTCCTTGAACTTGTCGAAGTACGCCTGCACCTCGCCCGGCGACGGCTCGGCGACCTTGGCGAGGAAGGACTCGACCGGCACCTCGACGGCCTTGGCGCCGACCCGCTCGTTCTGGTCGCGGTAGGAACGGAAGACGTCGAAGGGCGTGACCACCGGCGGGCCCAGCAGCCGGCGCACGTTGGCCAGGCGGAGCTGGTTGGCGATCTCGGCCAGGAGCTGCTCCTCGCTGACCTCGCTGCTGAAGCGGCTGTACAGGGCGGCGAACATCTCGGCGTTCATCCGGTTGCCGGTGATCTGCCGCAGCCACTCCCGGGCGCTCTCGGCGGTGGCCGGCATCCCGAGCCGGTCGGCCTCGTGCTGGAGGATCACGCCGTCGATCAGGTCCCGCTGGCGGAGGCCGCCGAAGATCTCCCGCGGCATGAACTGCGAGATCCCCGAGACGAATTGATTCGCGCGGGCTCGCTGCCGCGCCAGGTCGTTGAGCTGGCTCTGGTAGACCGACTTGCCGAAGAGCTCGGCCACCTCCTGGTCCCGCCCGGCGTAGCTCGTGTTCAGGAGCCGCGGCAGGCTATCGGAGACGACGAAGCCGAACATGGCCATGATCGCGAAGATCGCGAGCAGCTTGCGCTGGTGGCGACGAAATACCTCAAACGGCATGGGGCTCCTCGGTGCTGACAACGCAGGCCGCGGGGGGCGTTCTTCCTCACCCCCCCTTGACAGGCCCCGATACCCTAGCTATGCCGCTAGTGGGAAAGGTCGCGGGGGCAGATGGTGGCCGGCTCTTCAATCATCGTATCAGGAATCTCCCCCAGGGCAACCTCAATCGATGCGACCGTCCCGCGCCTCAGGAGGTCGAGATGGATCGACCCAAGCGTTGAAGACGGAAGAGGATAGGTAGGAAGACACCGTGGCGAGAAAGTCCCCAGGATCGACGCCGGGCGAGAACGGCAGCCCCTCGAAACCAACCGCTCGGAAGCGTTCGGCGCCCAAGGCCTCCGGCAAGACCAAGGCGGCCGCCGCCCCGGCGAGGAGGTCGGCCCGGAAGCCCGCGGGCGGCGAGGCGGCCGTCGGCTCGGGCCATTCCCTGGTCATCGTCGAGAGCCCGAAGAAGGCCAAATCAATCAACAAGTTCCTCGGATCCAGGTATGTTGTTCGTGCCAGCATGGGGCACGTCCGCGACCTGCCCAAGCGGAAGCTCGGGCTGGACGTGGCCCACGGCTACACGCCCTCGTACGAGGTCGTGCCGAACAAGAAGGACACCGTCGGCGAGCTGAAGCGCGAGGCCTCGCGGGCCGACATCGTCTACCTGGCGACCGACCCCGACCGCGAGGGCGAGGCGATCGCCTGGCACCTCCAGCAGGCGCTCGAGCTCCCCGACGACCGGGTCCGCCGCGTGACCTTCCACGAGATCACCGAGCGCGCCGTCCGCGACGCCTTCGGGCACTGCGGCCCGATCAACATGGACATGGTCAACGCCCAGCAGGCCCGGCGCTTCCTCGACCGGTTCGTGGGCTACCAGCTCAGCCCCCTGCTCTGGACCAAGGTCGCCCGCAACCTCAGCGCCGGCCGCGTCCAGTCGGTGGCCGTCCGCCTGATCGCCGACCGTGAGCGGGAGATCCGCGCCTTCGTCTCCGAGGAATACTGGAAGGTCACCGCCACGGTCAGCCCCGCCGGCTCGGCCGAGGAGTCCGACCGCTTCGAGGCCCTGCTCGCCGAGTTCGAGGGCAAGAAGTTCGAGGCGAAGAACGAGGCCGACGCCCACCGCATCCGCGACGTCCTGGCCTCGGCGCCCTACGTCGTCTCGAGCGTGGAGGAGGAGGAGAAGCTGGACCGGGCCGACCCTCCCTTCAAGACCAGCACCCTCCAGCAGCAGGCGGCGATCCGGCTCCGCTTCTCCAGCAAGCGGACGATGAAGATCGCCCAGGAGCTCTACGAGGGCATCGATGTCGACGGCTCCGGGCCGGTGGGCCTCATCACCTACATGCGGACCGACAGCCTCCGCGTCTCCGAGGAGGCGGTCCAGGGCGTCCGCGAGCTGATCGGCTCGACCTACGGCGAGAAGTACCTGCCGCCGAAGCCGAACCGCTACGCAGCGGGCAAGAACGCCCAGGAGGCGCACGAGGCGATCCGGCCCACGGACCTGAAGCTGTCGCCCGACCGGATCAAGGGCCACCTGACGCACGACCAGCACCGCCTCTACCAGCTGGTCTACGCCCGCTTCGTGGCCAGCCAGATGAGCCCCGCGATCTACACCGTCACCGACGTGCAGATCAAGGCGGGCCCCGGCCTCTTCAAGGCCCAGGGCAAGGTGCTCAAGTTCGACGGCCACAAGCGCGTCTGGCCCCCGGGCGGCAAGAAGGAGGACGCGCTGCTGCCGGCCCTGGTCGAGGGCCAGGCCCTGGACCT
Organism: Isosphaeraceae bacterium; assembly: GCA_046349995.1. GTDB lineage: Bacteria > Planctomycetota > Planctomycetia > Isosphaerales > Isosphaeraceae > Aquisphaera. The sequence goes on from JAXMBE010000015.1 coordinate 62,961, forward strand.
CCACGACCTGGTGCCGAGCCAGCACTTCACCCAGCCGCCGCCCCGCTTCACCGAGGCCGCGCTGATCAAGGCGCTCGAGAAGGAGAACATCGGCCGCCCCTCGACCTACGCCCCGATCATCCAGACCATCCAGGACCGGCTCTACGTCGAGCAGAAGGAGCGGAAGTTCTTCGCCACCGACCTCGGCATGGTCGTGACCGACCTCCTGGTCAAGCACTTCCCGAAGATCCTGGACCTGAAGTTCACGGCCCACATGGAGGACGAGCTCGACGACATCTCCACCGCCAAGGAAGACATGGTGAAGGTGCTCGACGAGTTCTACTATCCCTTCCAGGACGCGCTGAAGACGGCCGAGACCCAGATGGAGCGGGTGCAGATCCCCACCAGCGAGGTCTGCCACGTCTGCGGCGCCCCCATGGTCCTGAAGTTCGGCAAGACCGGCCAGTTCCTGGGCTGCTCCAAGTACCCCGAGTGCAAGACGACCCGGCCGCTGGGCGGCGCCCCGCGGGCCGAGGCCGTGGCCAGCGAGCACGCCTGCCCGAAGTGCGCCAAGCCGCTGCTGATCCGCGAGAACAAGCGGGGCGAGAAGTTCCTCTCCTGCTCGGGGTATCCCGACTGCAAGGAGTCGTTCAACATCGACGAGCAGGGTAACCCGGTCCCCTCCCGGATCGAGACCGAGCACGTCTGCGACAAGTGCGGCAAGCCGATGGCCCTCAGGCAGGGCAAGCGCGGCCCGTTCCTCGGCTGCACCGGCTACCCCAAGTGCCGCAACGTGATGCAGGTCGATGCCGAGGGAAAGCCGGTGGAGACCCCGAAGATCGACGTGAAGTGCGAGAAATGCGGCAAGCCGATGGCCGTCCGCCAGGGCCGCCGCGGCGCCTTCCTCGGCTGCACGGGCTATCCCAGGTGCCGGGGCACGGCGCCGGTCCCGGACGAGCTGAAAGACCAGCTCGCCGAGCTCGCCCCGCCGCCGGCCGCCAGCGCCGGGCCCGACCTCAAGACCATCGAGGTCGAGGAGACCTGCGACGATTGCGGCGGGTCGATGGTCGTCCGCCGCGGCCGCCGGGGCTTCTTCCTCGGTTGCGCCAAGTACCCCAAGTGCAAGGGCACCAAGGAGCCGAGCGAGGCCACGCTGGAAAAGATCAACAGCGTCGTGGGCGCCTCGCCGGTCTCGTGAATCCCGGGCGCGAGACGTCCCGATCGCATCCGTCCGTGACGGCCTTCGGAGCCGGGCTATCCCTCGGCGGCCGGCGGCGACGCCGGCTCGGCGGGGGCCTGCCGTGCCAGGGCCATGGCGTAGGCCGTCGCGTAGGTCCGGCAGTGGGAGATGGAGATCAGGATCTCCCCGATGCCTCGCTCGCGAGCCACTTCCTTGGCGACCCCGCCGATCATGACTCCGGGGCTGGCCCTCCTCGCCGGTCCGCACCTCGATGTCCGTCCAGGAGATGCCCCTGCTCCAGCCGGTCCCTGCGCCTTGAGGATCGCCTCCCTGGCCGCCCAGCGACCGGCGAAATGCTCGATCGCGTGCTTCCGGGAATGGCAGTAGCGGATCTCCCGGGGCGTGTAGATCCGCCGCAGGAAGAGCTCCCCGTACTGCTCGATCATCTTGCCGATCCGGGGACACTCGACGATGTCGGTACCGATTCCCAGGATGTTCATGCTCTCCTCTTCTGGCCGGAGCCGCTTCCGGGCGGATCTCCATCCGCCCAGTCTACTGGAGGCGGCGGTCCCGGGGACATCCTCGGGCCCGGGGACCGTCGCGACTCGGTCACTCCAGCACGGCGGCCAGGAAGCAAGGCCCTCTCGGCCGTTTCTGACCCGATCGACCCTGAGCTCGATCGGGATCCCGGGCGCCGTCCTTGCGGAGGCCGCGGACCCGACGCGGCCGCCGGCTCGCCGCCGGCCCGAGGGTTGGAGCCATCCCGGATCGCGGGGTCAGCGACTCCCACTCTCCCGCGGGGACCAGGCCGCCGACGTGCCGCCCGGTCAGCTCGCCCTGCGAGTAGCCGAAGAGGCGCTCCGCCCTCCGGTTGGTCCGCCGGATCGTGCCGCTGCCGTCCACCAGCAGCATCCCGACCGGCGACGCCTCGAACACCGCCCGCTGCCTCGAGAGCTCGTGCTGCCGCGCGCTCAGGTCGGTGATGGTGCTGACCACGAAGAGCCCCTCCTCGGTCGAGAACGGGCTGAGCCCCAGCTCGATCGGGATCTCGGCGCCGTCCTTGCGGAGGCCGCGGAGTTCACGGCCCGAGCCGGGGCGGACGCTCGGGTCCTTCAAGAAGGCCTCGCGAAGGGCGGGGTGCCCGGCGCGGAATCGTTCGGGGATGAGCGACTCGACGGGCCGGCCGACGAGCTCCCGGCGATCGTAGCCGAAGAGGCGTTCGGTCTCGTGGTTGACCAGGACGATGACCCCGCGCTGGTCGGTCACGACCATGGCCACGGGCGACGACTCGACGATCGACTCGATCCGCTGTTCGAGGTGCTTCCGCGCGGTGATCTCGCGGGCGACGGCGAAGATGAGCCCCTCGTCCGGGACCGACTGGGAGGCCCATTCGAACCACTTGTAGTTGCCGCGCTGGTCGCGGTAGCGATTCTCGAAGCGGACGACGGGCTGCCCCTGCGAGAGGGCCTCGACCTGGGCCCGGGTCTGCTCGCGGTCGTCGGGGTGGACGTACTCCAGGAACGGCCTGGAGAGCAGCTCCTCGCTGCTGTATCCGAGGACCCGGGTGAAGTTCCGGTTGACCTGCTTGAAGTACCCGTCCAGCCCGGCCACGCAGAAGAGGTCCAGTGAGAGCTCGAAGAAGCGGGCCAGCTCGCGCTCGGGCCGCTGGAGGACGTGGAGCAGGTAGGCGGTCAGCAGCGACGCCACCTCCGACGCGTCGGCCGGCCGGCGGTCGCGGTCGCGATCGAGGCATCGCCTCGCCAGCTCGACGACCGGTGGGTCGGCGCCGCAGGCGTCGAGGCGGCGGGCCGCGGTCTCGAGGTGGTCGTCGGCGAATCGCTCGAGCAATCGCCTGGGGACGACGGTCGCCGGCCGGAGCGGCTCGCCGACCAGGATCTCGAACAGGATCGCGCCCAGGCTGAACACGTCGGCGCGCTCGTCCTGGTCGCGGTCGCCCCTGGCCTGTTCCGGCGACATGTACTGGGGGGTCCCCAGCAGGTCGCCCGCCACGGTCATCGCGGCGTCGTGCTCGGCGTCGGGGCGGCCCCCGGTCGGCCCCGAGATGCAGGCGGTCTCGGACATCGCCACGGGCAGGGACGGGACGGCCGTCCGCCCGCCGCCGGGGGGCTCCTCGTCGCGGAGCAGCCGGGCGATGCCCCAGTCCATCACGTACACGACCCCGTACTCGCCGACGACGATGTTCTCGGGTTTGAGGTCGCGGTGGATCACCCCGCGGCCGTGGGCGAAGGCGATCGTCTGGCAGACCTGCTGGAAGACGGTCAGGAACCGGGGCCGATCGCGCGGCCGATCGGCCGAACCGGCCAGGAGCTGCGCCAGCGTGCGCCCCTGGACGAGCGTCATGCTGAAGCAGGGCCGGGCGTCGGCCAGCGCGCCGAGGCCGAAGACCGTCGGCACGCCGGGGTGCTGCAACTGGGCCGTGATGGCCGCCTCGCGCCGGAAGCGGCCGTTGAGCTCCGCATCGTCCTGGTGCGACTTCCGGAGGATCTTGAAGACCACCGCGCGGCCCAGCGTCTCGTCCCGCGCCAGCAGGATCGTCCCCATCGCCCCCTCGGCGAAGGGGGACTCCTCGTCATCGATGGTATAGAGTGACTGGGTCGCGACCAGGTTCCGCAGCCCCCGGGGGCGATCGCCCCCGGCCGGGCGGGGGCGACGGCGGCGGCCGCCGCGTGGTCGACCAGGGTGACGTCCGTCGCCGCGACGGGGTCGGGCCCGGCCCGGCCCGCGGGCGAGTCGCCAGAGTCGTCTGGGCCCATGACCCGTCCCTTCGTGGGCGTCTCGAGGCGGCCGCTCGGGAGATCTCTGAAGGGCGCCGGCCCCGCCTCGTTCGGAGAACCATCGGCCGCCGGACTCGCCAGGTCCGGCAGACGTTTCGGTATTTCCATGTCAGCACGTCTCACCCTAGCGGACGGGAAGGCCCGTGTACAGGATTCGCCGCGGGCACGCCCGCGTGCGCGGGCGGAAGCGCGCCGGCCGACGGGCCCGGCCGATCGCCCCGCCGCTGCCGCCGCGAGAACCGTCATCCCCGGCCGCCCCGACGCGCAAACCGATATCGAGGCGGGGGGGCGCGGAGGCTATACTGGGGCCATCGATCACCAGGACGACCTCCCCCGCAACTCAGGTCCGCCGGCACTGCCCGGGATCGAGGCAGGAACGGCCCACCGGAATGAACCGCTCTCCATGGATCTGCTCGCCGACCTTACACCCCCACAGCGGGAAGCCGTCACCATCGTCGAGGGCCCCCTGCTGGTGCTGGCCGGCGCCGGCTCGGGCAAGACGCGTGTGATCACCCGGCGCGTCGCGCATATGCTCCGCTCGGGGATCGCCCCGGAGAACATCCTGGCGATTACTTTCACCAACAAGGCCGCGGGCGAGATGCGCGAGCGCATCGAGGCGCTGGTGCCGGAATCCAGGGTCTGGATCGGGACCTTCCACGGCTTCTGCGCCCGGCTGCTGAGGATCCACGGCCGGCTGGCGGGCCTCGACCCCGGCTTCACCATCTACGACCAGTCGGACCGGATCCGCGCCGTGCGGGAGGTGCTCGAGTCGATCGGCGGCGACGAGCTCAACCTGACGCCCGAGCGGGTCGAGGCGGTCATCAGCCGGGCCAAGAACGACCTGGTCAGCCCCCGCGTGCTGCGGCAGCGAGCCCGCGACGAGAAGGAGGCGCCCGCCGCGAAGGCCTTCGCGGCCTACGAGGAGCGGCTGCGCGCGTCGTCGGCGGTCGACTTCGACGACCTGCTGATCCACGTCGTGGCGATCCTCAAGAACCACCCCGACGTGAGGGGCGCGCTGGACCGCCGCTATCGATATGTCCTCGTCGACGAATATCAGGATACGAACCTGGCGCAGTACGCCATCGTCCGGGCGCTGTCGGCGGACCACCCCAACCTCTGCGTCACGGGCGACCCGGACCAGTCGATCTACGGCTGGCGCGGGGCCAACCTCTCGAACATCCTGGAGTTCGAGCGCGACTACCCGGGCTGCCGCGTCGTCAAGCTCGAGCGGAATTACCGCAGCACCAAGAACATCCTCAGCGTCGCCGACCACCTGATCAGGTTCAACGTCAATCGCTAGCCCAAGTCGCTGCGGACCGAGAACCCGCGCGGCGAGCCGGTGCAGCTCACCGTGTACGCCCGGGAGGTCGACGAAGCGGAGGGCGTGGCGGGCCGGATCGCCGGCCTGGTCCGCGAGGGCGAGTACGGCTACGGCGACGTGGCGGTCTTCTGCCGGATGACCGCCCTGACCCGGCCGATCGAGCAGGCCCTGCGCTCGGCCAGGGTCCCCTACCAGATCGTGGGGGGCGTGTCCTTCTACGAGCGGCAGGAGGTGAAGGACGTGCTTTCCTACCTGAGCCTGCTGACCAACCCCAAGGATGACCTGGCCTTCGCCAGGGTCGTCAACGTCCCGCCGCGCGGCCTGGGCAAGACCTCGCTCGACCACCTGGTGCGGGCCGCGCGCGAGCGCGCCGTCCCGTTGCTGGCGATGGCCGCCCAGGCACACCTGGCCGAGGGGCTGAAGGACAAGGCGGTGCGGGCCTTCCAGGAATTCGCCCGCCTGATCGCCGAGCTCGCCGGCCTCGGCGACCATTCCGCAGAGGAAGTCATCCGAAAGCTCCTCGACCGCACGGGCTATCGCAAGTACCTGGAGGAGGACTCGCGGGAGAACGGTGAGGACCGGCTGGCGAACCTCGACGAGTTGATCTCCGCCGCCGGCGAGTTCGACCACGAGCACCCCGGCGCCGCGATCCACGACTTCCTCGCCGACATCACGCTCGCCTCCCCGGTCGACCGCTGGGACCAGCAGGGAAGGCCGTGACCCTGATGACCCTGCACGCGGCCAAGGGCCTGGAGTTCCCCGTTGTCTTCATCGTCGCCCTCGAAGAGGGCCTCCTCCCACACACCCGCGCCAACACGGATGAGGGCGAGCTGGAGGAGGAGCGGAGGCTGCTGTTCGTCGGGATCACGCGGGCCCGGCGCGAGCTCTACCTGAGCCGCTGCCGGGTGCGGACCTTCCGGGGCCAGCAGCAGGCCACGGTCCCCTCCCGGTTCCTCCAGGAGCTGCCGGAGGGGCCGATCGAGTATCACGACCGCTCGGGCGTCGAGTCGGGCTACGGGCGGGACGCCCGGGGACCGGGCAACTGGCCGCGGCGGCCCCGGCCCGAGTCGCCGTCCGGCGCGGCGGCGAGCCCATTCCGCCTGACGACGGCCGCCCAGCTCGCGGGCGACGGCCAGCCGGCGGGGACGGCCCCGGCCGACACTCGACGCCATGGTCGCCGGCGTCACGGTGGTCCACCCCCAGTTCGGGATCGGCCGGATCGCCTCGGTGGAGGGGGCGGGCCCGAGGCGGAAGGCGACCGTCGCGTTCGCCGTGGGGCCGCCCAGGACCTTCGTCCTGGGCATGTCCCCGCTCCGCCCGATCGGCAAGCCCGGCGGCGCGCGGGGCTGAGGCCCGATCGGCACCCCTTCCGCCCCGGCGGGCCACGCGACGCCCCCGAGGCAATCCCACAGCGTTTTCAGGGAGACGTGAGGTGAATCGACCGCGACTCGGCGTCAACATCGACCACGTCGCCACCCTCCGCCAGGCCCGCGGCGGGCGAGAGCCTGACCCCGTGTGGGCGGCCGCCGCCGCCGAGCTGGGCGGCGCCCGACGGGATCACGATCCACCTGCGGGAGGACCGGCGGCACATCCAGGACCGCGACCTGCGTCTGCTCCGCGAGACGGTCCAGGTGCGGCTCAACCTCGAACTGGCGGTGGCCCCGGAGATCGTGGCGATCGCCGTCCAGGCGAGGCCCGACCAGGTGACCCTCGTCCCCGAGCGCCGCGAGGAGCTGACCACCGAGGGGGGGCTGGACGTCCTGGCCCACCGCGGGCGGATCGCCGAGGCCGTCCGCCGCTGCCGGGACGCGGGGATGGAGGTCGCCCTGTTCCTGGACCCCGAGCCGGCGCAGATCGAGGCCTCGCTGGGCCTGGGGGTCGACGCGATCGAGCTGCACACCGGCCGCTACGCCAACGCCGCCCCCGGCCGCGAGCGGCGGGCCGCCCTCGAGGCGCAGGAGTCCGCCGCGGCGATCATCGTCGCCGCCGGCCTGGAGCTGCACGCCGGGCACGGGCTCAACTACGGGAACGTCGGGCCGATCGCCCGGATCCCCCGCATGGAGGAGCTCAACATCGGCCACAGCATCGTCTCGCGCGCCCTGTTCTGTGGGCTGGAGCGGGCCGTGCGCGAAATGAAATCGTGCATGTTCGATCGTTGAATCATCGGATAATCCCACGAACTTGAACGCAAGTTAGGTGCACAGGGACGCGAATCTGGAGACTATGAGATTTCTTCAGAATGTCCTACTTCCGTTGTGAGACCCCCGTTGTTAAGATGTCTTGATTATCGCTGAGCGAGGCGCCCGCCCGGGCGCGCTCGGGCGGCACTCCCCCTTGAGCTCTCCAGGTCGTGGATAGTCCGGCGGGGAACGGATTCTAGGGGACTGGCATGGCAACCAAAGGCCGGAGGTTCGCGGGCTGCACCGTCGCCCTGGTGACGCCCTTCCGCGACGGCGCGGTGGACGAGGCGGCGCTGCGCGGGCTCGTGGAATGGCACGTCGCCCAGGGGACGCGGACGATCAGCCCGGTCGGCACGACGGGCGAGTCGCCGACGCTCTCGCACGACGAGCACGAGCGGGTCATCGCCCTGGTCGTCGAGGCGGCGGCCGGGCGCGCGCAGGTGATGCCCGGGACGGGCTCGAACTCGACGACCGAGGCCATCCGCCTGACGCGGTTCGCGGCCTCCGCCGGCGCCGACGGCGCGCTGCTGGTCTCGCCGTATTACAACCGGCCCAGCCAGGAGGGCCTGTATCGCCACTTCGCCGCGGTCGCCGAGAGCGTCGACCTGCCCCTGGTGCTCTACAACATCCCCAGCCGGACCGGCCGGAACATGGAGCCCGAGACCGTCGAGCGGCTGGCGCGGCTGGGGCCCGTCGTCGCGATCAAGGAGGCGGCCGGCTCGCTGGACCAGGTCAGCGAGCTGATCGACCGCACCTCCCTGACGGTCCTCTCCGGCGACGACAGCCTGACCCTGCCCATGCTGGCCGTGGGCGCCGAGGGCGTCGTCTCGGTGATCGCCAACCTCGTCCCCCGGGACGTGGACTCCATGATCCGGGCGTTCACGGAGGGCCGCCTGGACGAGGCTCGTCAGCAACATCGCCGCCTCTTCCCGCTCTGCCGGGACCTGCTCGGGCTGGCACCCAACCCGGTGCCCCTGAAGGCGGCGATGGCCCTGCTGGGCCGGGGCAACGGCGAGCTCCGGCTGCCGCTCTGCCCGCTCCCCGATGCGGCGACGGCCGCCCTCCGCGCGTCGCTTATTCGTTACGGCCTCTTGACCGGGGTCTCCCAATAACGGTATGACAATCATGTCCTCGAATCATGAGCACCGATGTTTGACCACACGAAACATCAACGCTCATCGGGCCTGTCGACCATGGTCCGCCCCCGGCTTTGTCGAATCGGGGCATCGCCGGACGCGCTCCTGGCATCGACGTCGATGCCTCCGGTCGCACGGCCCGTGTCGTGCGCCGCTCGATGGTTCGGGTCGCGCCCGGACGCTCCCTTCCCCGCGTCGGGCACGCGATAGCTCGGGCGCCCGCTCCCCCGATCGGGGATCGGGGTCATCGCTCTCGGGGAGGGGTACGGCGGGCCGGCCGGATTCCCCTGACCGCCATCGCCGAGGGCTCCGTCCTCATCGGCTCCTTCCTCCTCGTCCCGGCCCCCGTTCCGGTTGCACCCTCTGACCCCCACCACCAAAGGAAACTCCACCATGGCTCGAAAAGAGTCGAAGCAGGTCGCAGAGAATAACGGCAAATCCCCGGCGCTGCTCCCGGAGGTGTCGGAACAGGCCATCCGTGAACTCGCGCAGGTCTTCAAGCTCCTGAGCGACGAGACCCGGCTGCGAATCCTCTTCTACCTCGCGCTGTCCGAGAACCGCGAGCTGCACGTCACGGATCTCTGCCATCGGCTCGGCCAGAGCCAGCCGGCGGTCAGCCATCACCTGGCCCTGCTGCGGGTCTCCGGCCTCATCGAGTCGCGCCGCGAGGGCAAGCACAACTTCTACAGCGTCCGCACCGATCACTTCGGCGAGCTGCTGCTGAGCCTGTTCTCGGCGGCCGGCGAGGTTCCCCGGAACAAGAAGTACAAGTTCCACGACTTCGTCCTCTCCTACAGCGGGGCCTGAGCCACCCGCATCGCGTGGGGCCCCGATGGGGGCCCCCGCGGCGCCGGGCCGGTCGATCCGGGCCTTCCGCCCGCCCCCGCCGCCTGCGAGAGCCCGGGTCGCCTCGCCGCCGGCGACAGGGCAAACCAGGTCGCCTTCCCGGGACCACGCCCCGCGTCCCTCCGGCCCCGCCCTCGCCCCGTCGCGGGGTCGCCCCCCCTCCCCCGGATCCCTCCCCTGTTCGCCTTGACCCCCGCCTGGCTTCGGCGCAGAATGCCGCCGTGCAGGATCGGAGCCGACGGCCGGCGGCCGGATTGCATCGCGCGGGCCCCCGACGATCCCCGGATCGGATGGGCCCGGGGAAGACGATCCCGCGGAGCCTGATGTCGTCCCGGCCGGCCCGAGGCCGTGCCGAGAAAAGGATTGTGACATCAGCAAAGCAGAACATCACCAGCGGTAGAAAAGGAGTGATACCGATGGGCATTTCGACTCGTGCGTGCTTGACGGTGGGATTGTGTGCGGTAGGGCTCGCGCTGGTGGTGAATCCGTCGCGGGGCCAGCAGGCCGACTCCGGCGTCCAGAGGACGAATAACAGCACCGCGGCGAAGACTCCCGCGGCCCCGGTCCCGCCGATCATCGGCACGATCGACATGGACCGGGTCTTCAAGGAATACGAGAAGGTCAAGGTCTCCAGCGAGGAGTTCAAGCAGGCCGCCCAGGCCCGGAAGGCCGAGCTGGTCAAGATCCAGGGCGAGGCCCAGGCCGAGGCCGAGATGCTGGCCAAGCTGACCCCCGGAACCGAGGACTTCAAGAAGCACGAGAACAAGGTCACCGAGCTGAAGGCCCGGTTCGAGGCCGGCCGCGAGCAGGCCGAGCGCGACTTCGCCGGCCGCGAGGCCGAGGCCATGGCGACGCTCTACAAGGAAATCCAGCAGATGGTGGAGCGGGTCGCCAAGTGGAAGAAGATGACCTACATCGTCAAGGTCTCCAATCAGCCCATCTCCGGGAGCAACCCGAACTCGGTCATGGCCGCGATGGCCAACACGATGGTCTACGCCGACCCCCGCAACGACGTCACCAATGACGTCGTCTTCAACCTGAACCGCCTCTACAGGGCGACCAACGGCAGCGCCGCCCGGACCGCGCCCGGCTCGGCCGCCCCGGCCGCCGCCGGCAATGGCGCCGCCCCCGCCGCCCCGACCGCCCCCGCCGCCGGCGACGGGAACTGAGCGGAGCGGACAGGCCCCTCGCCTCCGATCGAGGATCCGAGGGCCGCGCGACGACGCCCGGCGGGGCGCCGACTCGCCACGGCCCGACGATCCTCCAGGGCCGTCGAGCGCGCCGCGGGAGACGAAGACGGTCCCCGCCCGCGCCCTCGATCCACGAATCCGGCACACCAACGAAAGGCCTAGAATGCTCATCGCCAGGCGTCCCCAGCGAACGCTTGCCCGACCGACCGAGGTCCGGGGGATCGGCTTCTTCCACGGCAACGACGTCACCCTCCGCTTCCATCCCGCCCCGCCCGACACGGGGATCGTCTTCGAGCGCACCGACCTGGAGGGGCGGCCGTCGGTCCCGGCTCGGATCGCCCAGGTCGTCCCCTCGCAGCGCCGGACGACCATCCAGCAGGGTCCCGCCTCGGTCGAGATGATCGAGCACGTGATGGCCGCACTGGCCGGCACGAGGATCGACAATTGCCGGATCGAGGTGGACGCTCCGGAGTGCCCGGGCTGCGACGGCTCGAGCCAGGTGATCGTGGACGCCCTGGAGGACGCCGGGGCCGCCGAGCAGGACCAGCCCCGGCAGGCGATGGTGATCGAGCGCTCGTACACCGTCCGTGAGGGTGACGCGATCCTGGCCGCCCACCCAGGGCCCGGCGAGAGCCTGACGCTCTCCTATCACCTGGACTACGGGGCGAACTCCCCGATCGGCAGCCAGAGCTTCCTGATCGACCTGAACCCCTCGTCGTTCCGGTCCGAGATCGCCGGCAGCCGGACCTTCCTGCTGGAGGCCGAGGCCCAGGCCCTCCGCGCCGCCGGCATCGGCCGCCGGACCACCGAGGCCGACGTGCTGATCTTCGGGCGAGATGGCGTCATCGGCAATGCGCTCCGCTTCCCCGACGAGCCGGTCCGCCACAAGGTCCTGGACATGGTCGGCGACCTGGCCCTGCTGGGCATGGACCTGCACGGCTTCGTCGTCGCCCATCGCTCCGGCCACAGCACCAACGCGGCGCTGGTTCGCCGGCTACTCCAGAGCATCGAGAAGGAGAAGGAGCTGGTGGCCCGGCCGCCGACCATCCCGATCCGCCCCGACGGCACGATCGACATCCAGGGCATCCTGAGCGTGCTGCCGCACCGCTACCCGCTGCTCCTGGTCGACCGCGTGCTCGAGATCCAGCCGTCGAGGTCGCTGGTGGCGATCAAGAACGTCTCGGCCAACGAGCCGTTTTTCCAGGGGCACTGGCCCGGGAGGCCGATCATGCCGGGCGTCCTGATCATCGAGGCCATGGCACAGGCCGCGGGGGTCCTGATCGCGGCCACGGTGGACCCCGGCGAGCGGGTGGCGATGCTCGCCTCGGTGGACGCGGTGAAGCTGCGGCGGCCCGTGGTCCCGGGCGACCAGCTGCGGCTGGAGGTCCAGAGCCGTCGGATCAAGCAGAACTCGGCGGCGGTCTCCGGGGTCGCCCTGGTCGGCGACGCCGTCGCGGCCGAGGCCAAGATCCGCTTCATCCTCGTCGATTCCCATCTCGCGGCCTGAGGGGGCCGGCGCGGACCGACCCGACGCCCTTCTCCGCCGCCCGACGAGACCGCCCGGACGTCCCGTGCGTCCGGGGTAGAACTCCAGGCAAGCGAGGTAACGTTCCCATGGCCACGATGATTGCGGACACGGCGAGCATCGACCCGCGGGCCGAGATCGCGGACGACGTGGAGATCGGACCCTACTGCGTGATCGGTCCCCACGTGCAGATCGGCCGGGGCACGCGGCTGATCGCCCACGTCTGCCTGCTCGGCCACGTGACGATCGGGGAAGAGAACACCGTCCATCCGTTCGCGGTGATCGGCGGCGAGCCCCAGGACTTCTCCTACAGGGGGACGGCCACTCGCGTCGAGATCGGCGACCGGAACGTGTTCCGCGAGGCCGTCACGGTCCACCGGGGGAGCGAGAAGGAGACCGGGCTCACGCGGATCGGCTCCAACAACTACTTCATGGCCAACGTCCACATCGGCCACGACTGCATGATGGGCGACCGGATCCTCGTGGCCAACAACACGATGTTCGCCGGGCACATCCACGTCGAATCGCTCGCGACCATCTCGGCGGGGGTCGGCCTGCATCAGTTCGTCCGGGTCGGCACCCTCAGCTACGTCGGCGCGTTGACCCGAATCTACCACGACGCCCCGCCCTTCATGCTGATCGAGGGCAACCCCTCCAAGGTGCGCTGCATCAACTCCGTGGGGCTGAAACGCCACAACATCAGCGCCGAGGCGATCTCCGCGCTGCACGAGGCCCACCGCCTGATCTTCCGGGCCCGGATGACGCCGCAGCAGGCCGCTTCCATCCTCGAGGCGCACGGGCACCTCTGCGCCGAGGTCAGACGTTTGCTCGAGTTCGTGGAGATCCAGCAGAAGGGCAAGCACGGCCGCGGCCGGGAAGCGGGGAGGGCCTGAACCTTGAAGCGACTTCGAGTGGGCGTCGTGGGCGTCGGCCACCTGGGCCAGCACCACGCCCGGATCCTCGCGGCACGGCCCGACGTGGAGCTCGTCGCCGTCGCCGACTCGCGGGCCGAGCAGGCCCAGACGGTCGCCGATCGGCTGGGCACCCGCGCCGTGCGCGACTACCGCGACCTCCTCGGCCACGTCGAGGCCGTCTCGATCGCCGTGCCGACGGCCCTGCACCGCGAGGTCGCCGGGAGCTTCCTGGCCCGCGGCGTCGCCTCCATGGTCGAGAAGCCGCTGGCCAGCTCGCTGGCCGAGGCCGAGCAGCTCGTCCGGATCGCCCACGGCGCCGGGGCGTTGCTCCAGGTCGGCCACATCGAGCGCTTCAATCCGGCGCTCGCCGCGCTCCAGTCGATGGCGATCCGCCCCAAGTACATCAGCGCCGAGCGGCTCTCCACCTACACGTTCCGCTCCAGCGACATCGGCGTCGTGCTCGACCTGATGATCCACGACATCGACCTGGTTCTCTCGCTCGTCCCGGCCCCGGTCCGCTCGGTGGCGGCCGTCGGGGTGAGCCTCTTCGGCGACCACGAGGACGTGGCGAACGCCCGCGTCGAGTTCGCCGACGGCACCGTCGCCAACCTCACCGCGAGCCGGGCCAGCTACGCCGCTCTCCGGAAGATGAGGATCTGGGCCGGCGAGGGCTACGCCTCGCTCGATTTCGCCGCCAGGTCGGCCACGCTGGTCCGCCCGTCGGACGAGTTCCTGGCGGGCCAGCTCGACCTCGAGGGCGTGGACGTCTCGCAGCCGGCGGCCGTCAAGGAGCACCTCTTCGGAAAGGTCCTCCGGGTGGACAGGGTCCAGCCCGAGGGGAATGACCAGCTCCCGCTCGAGCTCGACGAGTTCGTGCGGGCCGTCCGGGGGGAGGTCACCCCGCGGGTCCGGGGCGACGACGCCCTGCGGGCGATGCGGCTGGCCGACCAGGTGCTCAAGAGCCTGGACGCCCACCACTGGGACGGCGAGGGCTCCCCGGCCCCGCTCCCGGCCGAGAGCACGTCCGTCCTCCACGGCCCCCACGCCTGGCGGCTCCGCAGCCTGCGGCCGGGCGCGCGGACGGCCGGACATTGAGCGGCCCCGACGGCCCTCTCGCCGTGAACCTGCCCGCTGGCTCGCTTGTCAGCCGTGCCGGCCTTTGAGTAGACTGACGGATCGTTTGGAGCCGACCGCCCCGGGCGAGCCTCCCGGGTCGGCCGGCCCCTGTCCCGGCCCCGCAGCGGGGGCCTGTTGGGTCTGCCCGGACCACACGCTCGACGGTCGAACCCAGGGAAGCGAGTCGTGACCGCTTTCCCCTCAACCGGTTCGCACCGGACTGAATCTGGCGACCTGAACCTCAGAGTACGAAGCAGGATCCGTTCGATGGCCAGCAAAGACGCCGATAAGGACAAGGACAAGGCCAAGAAGAGCCCGCCCAAGCCCGACGCCAAGGCGGCCGCGAAGCCCGCCAAGGAGAAGGACAAGGATAAGGACAAGGAGAAGGCCAAGGAGGCCGAGGCCGCTGCCGCCGCCGCGGCGAAGGAAGAGAAGGCCAAGGCCGCGGCCGCGCCCCGTCCCCCGGCCGATCCGCGCCTCAAGTTCCTCAAGAAGTTCCACGGCAAGTTCCTGCCCCGCGGCCCGCTCCGCGATCGCCACAAGGCCCTGATGGACCGCTGGAATTCCGGCGAGGATCACGGCGGCGTGACCGTGGACGAGCTCAAGTCGCTTTTCAACGACTGGAAGGCCGCCCGCGAGAAGCCGGCCAAGAAGACGGCCGCGGTCTGAACGGGCCGCATCCCGACTCCGTCCGGACGGCCACCGGATCGGATCCACGGCCCAGCGGCTCATCGACCTGCCGGGCCGGCGTGCCGGGTCCCATCCGCCGGTCTTCGGCATCCGACCCGGGACGACCGGCAACGAGCCTGGTCCTTCCGGGGATCGGCCTTTCGAACCGAACGGCACATCACACGTGATGAGCCCCGCTCGCTCCGAGGAGCCGACCCGGTCAGACCGGCTCCCGAGTTTCGCCGCCGGCTCATCGCCGAGCGGGGCGTCCGGGCGCTTGTGCTGGTGGCGGGACCGGGCTCACGGCGCCGCATCCTGCAGGCGGAGGATCCGCGATTCGATCTCCTGGCCGCGTCGCCGGGCCTCGTCCGGCGGCAACCCGCGGCTCATCCCCGGACGGCGATGGCCGGTCGCGGAGAGCCAGGCATCCTTCATGACCGTCTGGCGCTGGGAGACGAGCTTGAGGATCTCGGCTCCGCGCGGCAACGCGGCCAGGGCCTGCTCGCCGCTCTCGCCCGCAAGCTCCGTTGCGGGAACGCCCCAGTGTTGCAGGAGCTCGCGAGCCATCAGCCAGTGGCCCGTCGCGTTCATGTGCACGCCGTCGTCCGCCAGCCGGAACCGCGGATCGCGGGCCCGCTGCTCGGCGAGGTAACGCTTCAGCGGGCCGTGGACGTCGACCACATCCCAGCCCTTCGACCTCTGGCCGATGAGCCACTCGGCGTAGCGATCCAGCACGTCGTTATAGCCCTCATACGGCTGCCGGTACTCGGCCAGTCCCGCCGGGAGCGTGCGCTCCCTGATCGGCAGCGGATCGAAGACCGGGGGCGTGAGGTGGAGCACCCGGGCACCACCGGCCTTCGCCCGCTCGCGAAGGAATTCCATACCTTCCTTGAACCGGGAGAACCGGTCCTCGCCGAAGGGATAATAGATCCCGTCGTTCATGCCGTAGCAGGCCACGATCAGGTCGGGCTTCGTCTGCCGGAGCACGCGGTCGAGACGCTCGTGCAGGTCGGGACGGGGGAACTGGCCCCCCGCGTGGCCCGGCTCGGAGAGCCCCGAGACGGTCTCGCTCGGCAGCCCCAGGTCGAGGAACTCGCAGCGCAGGGCCGGCTGCTTGACCCGCAGGATCGCCTCGGTGAAGGCGATGTATTCCCCGGCGTAGGTGATGCTGTCGCCGAGGAAGACCACGCGATGGACGCCCTCCAGGGGATGCGGCTCCGCGGGGCGAGTCGTCGTCGGGCTCGCCGTCGCGATGATGCAGCAGACCGGGATGAGCCAGGCCGCTTTCATGAAGATGCCTCCGCGATCGAGGATAAACAATGAGGGCTCACTCGGAATCCTGAGGAGAGCGGTAGTAAATCCGGCAACCGGGCCGCTTCCGCTTCAGCTCGCGGACCCCCTCGTTTGTGAGGTTCGTCCGGTACACGTAGAGGGATTCGAGGCCTGAGAGCTTCTCGAGCGCCGGGATGGCCTCGTTGCCGATTCGGGTGTCGTGGAGCCAGAGATCCCTGAGCCGCGGCAGCGCGGAAAGCTCCCCAAGCCCGGCGGCAGTCACTTCGGTCTGCCCGAGATGGAGCCCCTCAAGCCGGGCGAGTGCCCCGAGGTGCTTCAGGCCCGCGTCGGTCACGCGGTCGCCGCGCAGGCCCAGGTACCTGAGGTCCTTGAGCGCGGCAAGGCTGGCGAGCCCGGCGTCGGTCACGCGCGTCTCGCCCAGCGGCAGGTGCTCGAGATGCTCGAGCGTCTTCAGTCGCGCCAGCCCGGCGTCGCCGACCCGGGTGCGGTAGAGGTTCAGCCAGCGGAGCGCCTTCAGTCCGGAGAGATGCGCCAGGCCCTCGTCGCCGATCGCCGTCTCCTCCAGCGAGAGGTCGGTCATGCTCGAAAAGCCGGAGAGCAGCTTCAGGCTCTCATCACCGATCTTCGTCCGATTCAGATTCACCTCGACGACCCGTCCCGACCGCCGGAAGACCGTGCCGCCCAGCCGCTCCAGCTCCCGAGCGGCGTCCGCGTCGGCCTGGGTTCGCAACGCGACATTCGCGGCAAGGGAGGAGGGCACGGCGGCGAGGAGGATGAGCGCGGCGAACCGGCGGACGTCTCGAACGCGCTTGCCGCTCATGCAGGGGCCCTCCGCGATCGGGGGGACGTAGGTCGTTGCGGCAGGGCTCAACCGCCCGTCGTCGCGACCGCGGGGATCAGGTCCGGGAAGACGAAGGCGTACAGGGTCACGATCAGGCCGACGACCCCGACCAGGAGCAGGCTGTGCACAATCACGGCCTTGAAGATCTCCGCCTCACGGCCGACCTGCTGGGTGGCGGTGCTCGAGACCACGATGGACTGCGCGTCGATCATCTTCCCCATCACGCCGCCGCTCGTGTTGGCGGCCGCCATCAGCACGGGGCTGAGGCCCAGGCCCTCGGCGGTCACCTTCTGGAGGTTCCCGAACAGGGCGTTGGAGCCGGCGTCGGTCCCGGTCAGGGCCACCCCGAGCCAGCCGAGCAGGGTGCCGAAGAACGGGTAGGCCAGCCCGGTGCGCGTCAGGCTCAGGCCGAGCACGGTGTCCATGCCCGAATACCGCGTCACGAAGGCGAGCCCGACCATGAAGCTGATCGCCAGCAGCGAGGGACGAGGTGGACCACCGTGCGAGCGAACGTCCGCCGATCCGGGCCGGCGGCATCCCGAGCAGGAGCCCGGCCAGGGCCCTCCCAGGAAGACCGCCGTCCCCGGCGTGGACAGGATGTTCAGGTCCGCGATCGCCTCCTCCGGCTTCGGGGCCTGGACCACCGGCGGCGTCCTCAGGACATTGCCGTGCAGGTATGGCACCGGCTGCTTCAGCGCCGTGGAGGAAAGGTACTTCCCGGTCGACGGCATCCCCCAGATGAAGATCAGCACGGATGCGAGCAGGAACGGCGACCAGCCCTTGAGCACCGCCTGGGTTGAGTGCGACCGGGCCGAATCCAGATCCACCGACTCTCCCGCGGCCTCCTCGACGCGGCGCACCGGCAGGACCGTCCTGGGCCGCCAGAGCTTGAGGAAGGCGACCATCACCAGCAGCGAGCCGAGGGCCGAGACCACGTCCACGAGCCCGTTCTCCTGGAAGTTGGACCAGTAGAACTGGATCGCGGCGAACGAGAGGCCGCTGACCGCGAGCGCCGGCCAGACCTCGAACGTCTCGCGCCAGCCGACCATGCTCCGCACCAGCCAGAGCGGCAGGATCGCCGAGACCGGCGGCAGGATCCGCCCGGTCATGGCGCTGAGCGAGTGCTCGGTCAGGCCGGTAACGCCCGAGAGCACGCGGATCGGATTTCCCACGCCCCCCCAGGCGACCGGGGCCGTGTTCGCCACCAGGCAGAGCGTCGCCGCCTGGAACGGCTCGAATCCCAACCCGATCAGGAACGCCCCGGCGATCGCCACCGGGGCGCCTCCGCCGCCGGTGCCCTCCAGGAACGCCCCGAAGCAGAAGGCGATCAGGATGAGCTGGAGCCGCTTGTCGGTGGACAGCGCGGCGATCGACTCCTTCATCACCTGGAACTGCCCCGTCTCGACGGACACCTGGTAGACGAAGATCGACGCGATGATGATCCAGGCGATCCGGATCAACCCGAAGACCACACCGTGCAGGCACGCGGCGCCGACCATCGGCGCGGGCATCCCGAAGACCGCCAGCGCCAGCAGGACGGCCGCCACCAGGCCCGCCAGCGCCGCGACCCAGACCCGGCTCCGCAGCACGATGAGCGTGAAGAAGAGCGTGAGTACCGGCAGCGCGGAGACCGCCGTCGACAGCGGCCACGAGCCGAGCGGATCGTAATTCTGAGACCAGGTAGGCATGAGTCGTCGCCTGAAAAACAGAGGCCGGCCGAGGCGTCCGCGATCGAATGCCGTCAGGGACGGATGATCGTCCCGTCGCGACGGCGCGTCTCCCCCCAGCGATGATCGAAGGTCGGCCCCTCGGGGTACGGGAACCTCGCGGCCAGCTTCTCGTCGATGTCGATCCCGAGCCCCGGCGCCTCGGTCGCGTAGAGGGAGCCGTCCCTCACCTCGGGGCAGCCGGGGAACACCTCGCGCGTCTCGGGTGGAAAGATGTAGCCCTCATGGATGCCGAAGTTGTGGCTCGCCAGCTCCAGGGCCAGCCCGGCGGCGTGGCCGACGGGCGACGTGTCGCCTGGCCCGTGCCAGGCGGTCCGCACGCCGAAGAATTCGCAGAGCGCCCCGACCTTCCGGGCCATGCTCAGGCCGCCGATCTGCGAGAGGTGGATCCGGATGAAGTCGATCAGCCGCTCGGCGATCAAGGGAACATATTCTTGCTGCGTGTTGAACAGCTCGCCCATCGCCAGCGGGACGCTCGACTGCTGGCGGATGATCCGGAAGTGCTCCTTCTCCTCCGGCGGCAGGGGATCCTCGAGGAAGAACAGGCGGTACTTCTCCAGCTCCTTGCAGAGCGCCACGGCCTGGCTGGGGGAGATCCGCTCGTGGATATCGTGGAGCAGTTCGACGTCGTCGCCCAGCTTGCTGCGGAGGTGCTCGAAGAGCTTCGGCAGGGTGCGGACGTAGGGCCCGGGCTCCCAGATGTACCTCGGGTCGGTCGGCCCGCCCTGCTCGGGACGCGCGGGCTCGCTCCGCTCGGCGGCCGCGCCGTAGGTGGCCAGGCCGGGGATCCCCACCTGGACGCGGATGTGGCGGAAGCCCTGGGACATCGCCTTGCGGGCATTGTCCTCGACCTCCTTGAAGTCCCGGCCGCTGACGTGGGCGTAGAGGTCGGCGGCGAACCGGCACTTGCCGCCCAGGAGCTGGTAGACGGGCATGTTCGCCCGCTTCCCCTTGATGTCCCAGAGGGCCATGTCGACGCCGCTCATGGCGTTGAACAGGACCGGGCCGTTGCGCCAGTAGGAGCTGACGTACGACGACTGCCAGATGTCCTCGATCTCGTCCACGTTGCGGCCGGTCAGGAACGGCTTCAGGTACTTCTCGACCGCCGTCTGCACGACGTAGGCCCGCTGGGTGAAGGTCGCACAGCCGAGGCCGTAGAGCCCGGGCTCGCTGGTGAGCACCTTCACGACCACCAGCCGGATCCGGTTCGGCGCCGTCAGGATGGTCTTGATATCGGTGATCTTCACCGGCGGCAGTCCGCGGGTCGACGCCGGCTGCTTCGGCTCGGCGGCACCGGCGGCCGCGTGCCCCCCGGCCAGGGCCAGGCCCCCGGCCGACATCCATCGGAACATCTCGCGACGATCCATGAGCAGGCTCCTCACACAGCGGACCCCGGTGGCCGACCGGCGCACGACTGCCTCGCCGTTGACCGTGGCTACTCTAGCCCGCGGGATGGGCGCCCGCAACGAGCGAGCGCCCCCGCCGCCCGGCGGTGGATTGAGCCGCCGGCGAAACCGTGGACAATGGATGATCCAGCGGTCTTCGATCCGGCCGGCCGGCCCCGACTCGCGAGCGGCCGGCGACCCGTCCGGGGGGGCACGATCATGAGAGCGAAGCAGACGCACCGGCGAGGGTTCCTGGGGCACCTCGGCGCGGGGGCCGCGGCCGCCGCCGGCCTTGCCGCGGCGACCGGCGGGACGGCCGTCGCGAACACCGCCGCCGGCAAGATCCGCCTGGGCGGGCCCTCGTTCTGCGACAGCTCGGATCCGGAGGAGCTCGCGCTGGCGCATCGGAAGCTCGGCTACCGGGCGGCCTATTGCCCGGCCGTCGACCTGAAGGACGCGGCGAGGATCAGGGGCATCGCGGCCGCCTTCGGCAAGCATGACGTGGCGATCGCCGAGGTCGGCCGATGGGTCAACCTGCTCGACGCCGACCCCGCGAAGCGGGCCGCGAATCTCCGCACCGTCACCGACGGCCTCGCGCTGGCCGAGGCCATCGGCGCCCGCTGCTGCGTGGACATCGCCGGCTCCTTCAACACCACGATCTGGTTCGGGCCCGACCCGAGGAATCTGACCCCGGAGTTCTTCGACGCGGCCGCCGAGAACGCCCGCAAGATCATCGACGCGGTGCGGCCGAGCCGTGCGAAATTCTGCTACGAGATGATGGGCTGGAGCTTGCCCGACAGCCCGGACGCCTGCCTGAAGATGCTGAAGGCCGTGGACCGCACCGGGTTCGCCGTCCACCTCGACCCCTGCAACCTCGTCAACTCGCCGGGTCGGTTCTATCACAACACCGAACTCCTGAACGAGTGCTTCGACAAGCTCGGCCCGTGGATCGTGAGCTGCCACGCGAAGGACCTGAGCTGGGACGTGGAAATGAACATCCATTTCCGCGAGGTGCCGATCGGGACCGGCCGGATCGACTACGCCACTTACCTCAAACGCCTGGCCGCACTCCCGGACGTCCCGCTGATGATCGAGCACATGAAGGACCGCCGGGAATACGACCTCTGCCGGGAGCAAGTTTCCGAGAAGGGGAAGGTGCTGGGCTTGCGATTCGAGTAGACTCGTGGCACCTCATCGCAGGGCCATCGATTCACGTGCCAGGAGGACCGCCCCCATGCGTCTGTCCCAACCCCTCGCCTCCACGACCCCGTCGCAGGGTCGAATTCGAGGCCTGGATCGCCGCAAGGTCGCGGCCCTGCTCACCGTCCTTCTCATCCCGCTGCGCGGGGCCGAGGCCGAACAACCCGGATCGGATGCGATCCGCCCGCGCGAGGTCGTTCAGCTCTTCAACGGCAAGGACCTTTCCGGCCTCTCCACCTGGCTCCAGGACACGAAGGGGGCGGATCCGCGCAAGGTCTTCTCGGTCCACGACGGGATGATCCGGATCAGCGGAGACGGCAACGGCTATCTGGCGACCGATCGGGCCTATCGCGATTATCATCTGGTGGTCGAGTTCCGGTGGGGTCAGCGGACCGACGGCGGGAAGTACGTGCGGAACTCGGGCATCCTCCTGCACGCGACCGGCCCCGACGGCGGCTCGGATGGGACCTGGATGTCGTCGATCGAATGCCAGCTCGCACAGGGATGCGTCGGCGACCTGATCCCGATCCGGGGCAAGGACACGTCGGGGGCGGTCATCCCGGTGCGATTCTCCAGCCAGGTCGTCCTCGGGCCGGACAATCGCCCGCGCTGGAAGGAGGGGGGCACCTTGCGCGAGTTCACGGGCGGCCAGCTCTGGTGGAACCTGCACGACCCCGACTTCAAGGAACTGATCGACACCCGCGGCAAGGACGACGTGGAGAGCCCGCTCGGCGAGTGGACGCGGGTGGAGTGCCGCTGCGAGGGCGGCAAGATCACGATCAAGGTCAACGGAGTGACGGTGAACTCCGGTCAGGACGCGTTTCCGTCATCCGGCAAGATCCTGCTCCAGTCCGAGGGCTTCGAGCTGTTCGTGCGGAAGTTCGAACTCCATCCCATCTCCGAGTGAGGGACCGATGATGCAAGCGAAGACACCCACGCGGCGCGAGTTCCTCCGATCCGCCTCGGCCGCGACGGCGACGGCCGCCACGCTGGCCGCGCTCCCCGCGGTCCACGCGGCGGGGAGCGACACCCTCCGCATCGGGCTCGTCGGCTGCGGCGACCGGGGCACCGGCGCGGCGTCGCAGGCGCTGGCGGCCGATTCCAACGTGCGGCTCGTGGCGATGGCCGACGCCTTCGAGGATCGGCTCCGGCACAGCCTGGACATGCTCAAGCAGGATCCGAAGGTCGGTCCGAAGGTGGACGTCGCCGCCGACCACTCCTTTGTCGGCTTCGACGCCTATCGGCGGCTGATCGACAGCGGCGTGGACGTGGTCCTCCTCTGCACGCCGCCCCAGTTCCGCCCTCTGCAATTGAAGGCCGCGGTGGACGCCGGCAAGCACGTCTTCGCCGAGAAGCCGGTCGCCGTGGACGCCCCGGGCGTCCGCTCGGTCCTGGAGACCTGCGAGCGGGCCCGCACGAAGAACCTCTCGGTCGTCTCCGGGCTCTGCCTGCGCTACGACAACGGCTTCCGCGAGACGGTCCGGCGGATCCACGACGGCCAGATCGGCCAGGTCACGACCCTGCTCGCCAACGACTACCGCAGCGGCCGCTGGGCCAAGCCCAGGCAGCCCGGCTGGAGCGACATGCTCTACCACATGCGGAACTGGTACAACTTCACCTGGCTCTCCGGCGACTTCAACGTCGAGCAGCACGTCCACTTCCTGGACGTCTGCGCCTGGATCATGAAGGGTCGATATCCGATCAAGGCCGTGGGGATGGGCGGCCGGCAGGCCCTGACCGGCGACGAGTATGGAAACATCTACGACCATTTCTCCGTGGTCTACGAGTACGACGACGGGGCGCGACTGATCAGCAACTGCCGCCAGCAGCCGGGCTGCAAGAATGACATGAGCGCCCGCGTGCTCGGCACGACCGGCCGGGCGGATTTCGTCGAGCGGAAGAATGGCCTGCGGATCCACTCGGACAAGGGGTCGTGGCACTTCGAGGGTCCGGTGAACAACATCTACCAGACCGAGCACGACGAGCTCTTCGCCGGCATCCGCTCCGGCCGGCCGATCAACAACGGCGAGTACATGGCCAAGAGCACCTTGCTGGCGGTCATGGGCCGGATGGCCGCCTACACCGGCCAGGAGATCACCTGGGAGATGGCGATGAACTCGAAGGAGGACCTCAGCCCCTCGCGCTACGACTGGGACGCCGCGCCGCCCCCCTCGCCGATCGCCGTGCCGGGCCAGACGACGTTCTCGTGATCGGAGCGGGGCAGCCGCCGACAGCCCCCCCTGCATGAACGATCCGGAGCACATTCGCATGATAAATCGTCGATCATGGCTCGGGATCGCGGCCGCCGGGGCCGCGGGCCTTCCCTTTCACAGCGGTGGGGCGACGATCGGCGCGGGCGAACCCGTCGCGCCCGAGCCGCAGGCCCAGGGGGCCCCGACCAACTACCAGATCGCCTGCATGACCCTGCCCTACTCGCAGTTCCCGCTCGACCGGGCCCTCAGCGGCATCAAGTCGGCCGGGTATCGCTACGTCGCCTGGGGGACGACGCATGGCAGAGCCGACGGCGGGGAGCACCCGGTCCTCGCACACGACGCCTCGGCGGATCGCGCGAAACAGCTCGGGAAGCACTGCCGCGACATGGGCCTCGAACCGTTGCTGATGTTCTCCACGATCTATCCCGAGGATCCCACCGCCCTGCGGGTCCTCCGCATGCGGATCCGCCAGGCCGCGGCGGGTGGCGTGCCCCAGGTGCTCACCTTCGGGCACACCAAAGGGGGCAACCGGAAGCTCTGGGTCGAGCGGTTCAGGGAACTCGGCCCGGAGGCGCGCGACCACGGCGTGACCATCGTGGTCAAGCAGCACGGCGGCGAGACCGGCACCGGCGCGGCGTGCGCGGAGATCGTCCGCGAGGTGAATGACGAGGGGATCAAGGTCAACTACGACGCCGGCAACGTGATGGACTACCTCGACGTCGATCCGATCCCCGACCTGAAGTCGTGCCGCGACGTGGTGCACAGCTTCTGCATCAAGGACCATCGCAACATCCCGCGCGACGAGGACTGCGGTCCGGGCCTCGGCGAGATCGACCACTACAAGCTGCTGGGGCTCGTCGCGTTCACCGGCCGGACGATCCCGCTCTGCTGCGAGAACATCTTCGCCCCGCTCCTGCCCCGCCCGAGGACCGCCGAGGGGGTGGACGCGATGGCGCGGCGGGCCCGCGAGTTCCTCGAGCTGGTCATCGCGGGCCTTCAGAGCCCCCGGCGCGAGAGCTGACCGCCCGCGTCGGGACTTCGGGACTCGTGCCCGGGTCGCCGCGTCCGGTCACCGATCGCCCGGCCTCCTCGCGGGCGAACCGGCTGACGGCCGAGGCGATGGCCCGGGCGGCGGCGCGGGCGAAGTCAGTCGGGGCGGCCTCGATGGCGGCCCGCGCGTGTTCGTACGCGGCCGCGGCGTGTCCGTCGTCCTGCTCAAGGACCGCCAGCCCGTAGCGCGCCTCGAACAGGTTCGGCTCGGAGGCGAGCGCCTTCTCGTAGCTGCGACGGGCCGCGGAGAACTGGCCGAGGACCAGCTCGGATGCGGCCACGCGCGCCTCCCGGATCGCCGGGCGTGGCACGTTGGACGCTCGCCGCCAGAGATCCAGCGCCCGGTCGGGCTGGCCGAGGTGCAGTCGCAGGGTGGCCGCCCGATCGACGACGTCCCAGGGGGCGTTCTCCGGCGGGTAGGCCCGCTCCAGGAGCCCCGCCGCGGTCTCCGCGCGGCCGAGGTCCAGCTCCTCTGTGACGATCCGATCGAGGTCGCCGGAGTTCTTCCAGGTCGTCTCGACGGGCTTGCTCAACCGCCGCGCGAGCTGCTCCCGGGTGCTCCGGGCCTGGGCCTGGTGCTCGCGCTGGTACGGGTTGATCGGGTAGACCTCCTCCAGCCGCTCCAGCACCGGGAGCATGGCCTCGTCGAGCTGGCGGGCGCCCAGCGCCTGCTCCAGGCCGATCAGCGCCATGAAGTCGCCGGGGGCCAGGTCGAGCGCCCTGCGGAACGCGTAGGTCGCGCGGACCATCGCCAGGTCGAGGGCCGGGTCGAACGGGCCGCGGAACCGCGGGCTCGGCCGCGAGGGCGGGTCGCGGAGCAGCTCGATCTGTCCCAGCGCCTTCCAGCCCTCGGGCGAGTCGGGGTCGGCCTCGGCGAGCCGCCGCGCGTAGTCCAGCCCGAGCCAGACCAGCGGCCGGGGGAGCTCGCCCCGGCTGATCGCGAAGTTGAGATAGTTCCGCACGCCCTTGGCGGCGGAGAGCAGTTCGGCCGTGCCGTGCGGCTCGGCGGCCGGATCGGGGCGGAAGTGACGGGCCGCGAAGTCCACCGTATGATTCCGGATCACCTGATCGTACGACTCGTGGACGAAGACGGCGACGGCCGGGTCGAACCAGACGCACCGCCAGCGTGGGCTGGCCAGCAGGCTGGATCCGATCTGGGCGTTCTCCTGGTGGTCGACCAGGATGCTGGGCCGGCCGTTCTGGTCGAGCTCGGCCTCCCAGCCGGGCTCGTTGTTGCCGATCCGCTTGCCCAGCATCTGGTAGCGCTCGAATAGCTCGGCCCCGGCGACTTCCAGGCGGGGATCGGTGTAGACGGTCCGTCCCGGGCCGCCCGGCCGCTCCGGGCTGTTGTAGTAGATAAAGACCGAGGCATGACCGTTGTGATAGCTGAGAAAGTGTTCGGGCATGCCCTCGGTGCCGGCGAACTTCGCCGCCCGGTGCGGGAACCAGAGCGGCTCCTCGCCCCAGCCGATGGTCCGCCCCTCGCCGGCGATCCGGTAGAAGTGGCCGCTCGCCACCCACGCCAGGACCCCCGCCAGGGCGACCAGCGTAACCAGCCTGGGGCGCAGGCCTCCCGTGCCTCCCTCCGGCTGCTCGGCGGTTGACCCGAGGCGTCTCACCGCGGCGGCCCACTCCCCGAAGTTCCAGGCGGTGATCGTGCCCAGCACCGCCGCGAACTGATGGCTGTTGCGCGTCGCCTGGAAGCTCAGCGCGCTGAAGGCCGCGAAGAGCAGCAGCCGTAAGGGGCTGAGCCGCCAGCCATCGTCCGTCTCCGCCGCCGAATCCTGCGCGCGCTTCAGTTTCTGCTTCGACCGCTTCGGCCTCGCGGGCTCCTTCCGCTTCCTCGCGTCCGGAAGCTGGAGGGCCGTGCCCGGCTCGGCTGCCGCCCGGCCCGCCGGCGGACGCAGTCGGACCCATGCCTGCCAGAACATGGGGATCAGGAAGCTCAGCGCGCCGAGGGCCATGGTGATCAGGTGGAGCTGAAGCGGCAGGTTCCCGAAGCCCGCCTTCTGGATGAACCGGGGGATCGGCATCAGCTCGGCGATGTTGTTCGAGAAGATCGGGTTGCTCATCGTCCCGGCCAGCTCAAGCGGGAAGATCGCCCCGTGGACGCCGAAGGGATTGAGCAGGCAGGCCGCCCCCGACGCGGCGCAGGCGGGGATCACGATCTGCCACCAACGTCGACGTTCCGGCGCGAAGGCCCCTCGCCTCAGCGCGGCGTCCACGAGCGCGAAGGCCTGGACGATCAGCCCGATCAGGAACAGCCCGTGCGAGTTCACCCAGGCGGCCTGAACCAGCGGCAGGACCCAGGCGAGCCGGGGGAACCGGTCCCAGCGGCTGATGACCGCCAGGGTCATCGCCAGGTAGAGCAGGCTCAGCGTCTCCGGCCTGACGTACATCCGGCCGCTCAGGACCAGGAGCGCCGGCAGCCATGCGAGCAGGATCGCCCAGATCGGCCAGGAGCGCCGCCGCGCCGTGATGAGAAGGAAGACCGCCGCGCAGGTGATCACCGCCTTCGCCAGGACCAGCCCGGGGACGCCTGCATGCTGGTTGATCCAGCTGATCCCGACCTGGAAGATCCAGTGCAGGTCGATCCAGGGTTTGCCCTGGCAGGTGAACGTGTAGAAGTCGACCCGGGGGACCTGCCCGGTCTTCCGGATCAGGTCGCCCGTGCGGAGGTGCCAGTGGAAGTCCGCATCCTTGAGCGGGAAGATCCCGAGCAGGAAGGTGAGGGCGAGGAAGAGCCCGACGAGCGAGGCGTCGATGGCCCGGAGCCCCCACCGCGACACCGGCTGATCGGAAGCGGCGTCGGTCCCGGGCCTGGAACGCGGGCGGGGCTGCGGCGGGGTCGGTCGCGGCTCGCTCGGACTCAGGGCAGACATCAAGACGATTCCCGGGCCGTTATGCCGTGCGATCCCCGCGCCGTTCCGCGCTCCAGGACCTACTCTATCGGCCGGTCCGGCGTGGTGTCGAGGCATCCCTCCCGACCCAGGCCAGGCCAGCGCCGGCCGGAGAAGTTCGCGTGATTGCCTCGCCCGACGTCGGCTGATACCCTACCCATTCGGTCCTACGTCATTACCTCGAAAGGAGATCTTATGCACCGAATCTCTTGGATCGCCCCTCGGCTCCTGGGTGTGGCCGCCGCCCTGGCGATGACAGGCGCCCTCGCGCTTGCGGAGGCACCGAAGGTGGGCGATCCTGCACCGGCCTTCTCGCTCCAGGGCTCCGACGGCAAGACCTACTCCCTCGCCGACTTCAAGGGCAAGTCCGCGGTGGTCCTCGCCTGGTTCCCCAAGGCGTTCACCCCGGGGTGCACCAAGGAGTGCAAGTCGTTCGCCCAGGGAGGCAGCGCGCTGAAGGGCCTGAACGTCGCCTACTTCACCGCCAGCGTGGACGCCCCGGACTACAACAAGAAGTTCGCGGAATCTCTGGACTGCGACTACCCCATCCTGAGCGACCCGGACAAGAGCGTCGCCAAGGCGTACGGCGTGGTCCACGAGGGGCGACCGGTGCCCGAGCGCTGGACCTTCTATATTGATAAAGAAGGAATCATCCGTGCCATCGACAAGAAGGTCGACACCTCGAACGCCGCCGCGGACGCCGCCGCCAAGCTGAAGGAGCTCGGGATCGCGGCGAGGTGACGGCCGGGGAGAAGCAACCCAGCAAGGGCGAGCGGCGGGGACGTCCCGGCGCTCGCCGGTTCGCTGTCGCGGGGTCCCAGGGCCGGAGCGGCCCCGGACGACGGCCCACTCGTCAGGACCCCGCCTCGCGGTGCCTGCGCTGGAGTTCGGCCCACCGGTACTTCAACTCGCCCAGGATCCGCCAGAACAGGCGGCTGTGCATCCGGCCCGGCACCCGGCCGCAGGCCCTGGCGGAGAACGAGGTGGGCTCGGTGTACTCCAGGTGGTGGGCCATCTCGTGCAGGAAGGTGTCGAACAGCTCCTCGAGCGGCCGCTGGCCGTGCTCCCGGTCGCGGGCGTAGACCCGCACCAGCGAGCGCGATCGGTAGTAGCCCCCGAGCACCCGGGTCGTGGCCCGGTTGTTGATGTCGAGCTCATACTCCACGCGGCAGCGATAGATCCGCTCGAACCGGTAGCGGAAGAGCGGCCCGAGAGCCGAGACGGGGAGGCAGAGTTTCACGGCCCCCAACCCCTCGGGCCGGGGCCGCTCAAGATCGGGGGTGGGATTCGTCCGGGGAGCCGGCCCTGCGACGGGCCGCGGCTGGAGTCGCTCGGTGGGTCGCTCTCCTGGGAGATGCTCCGGAGTGCCTGGCATGGGCTCGTCCATCATTCGTTCCGGGGACTGGCGGGGGCGAGGGGTTGCCCCGCACCGCACCTCGGGGTGGAGAGATCCTCGTCGTCCGCGGATCGAGCGACCTGCAATCCCGGGGCCGGGCCCGGGGCGATCGACCGAGGTCGCGTCACCTTATCAAGTTACTGCGAATCCCGCCACCCTCTATCGGCCCGCGGGGGCGCTTCGACACAGGAATGAGAACCAGCAACGATGGCGGATCACGACAGGTCGCTGCTTCTGACCAATGACGACGGCGTCGATGCACCCGGACTCCAGGCGCTGAGCCGGGCGGCCGAGGGGCTGGGCCGCCTCCGAGTCGTCGCGCCCCAGGGGGCCGCCTCCGGATGCGGGCACCAGGTGACGACGCACGCCCCGATCCGCATCGAGGGCCGGGGGCCCGATCGGTTCGCCGTCGCCGGCACTCCCGTGGACTGCGTCCGCCTGGCGCTGCACTCGCTGGCCACCGACCTGGACTGGGTCCTCTCCGGCGTGAACGCCGGGGGCAATCTCGGGACCGACGTCTACCACTCCGGCACCG
The DNA here is from genome assembly GCA_046349995.1 of Isosphaeraceae bacterium. Lineage (GTDB taxonomy): Bacteria > Planctomycetota > Planctomycetia > Isosphaerales > Isosphaeraceae > Aquisphaera. The sequence goes on from JAXMBE010000015.1 coordinate 92,352, forward strand.
TCGCGGCCGTCCGGGAGGCGGCAATCCGAGGGCGGCCGGGGATCGCGATCTCGCACTTCATCGCCCGCGGCCGGACGATCGACTGGGCCTGGGCCGAGCGCCAGGCCCGTCGCGTCCTCCGCCTGCTCCTGCCCCGCGGCTGCCAGCCGTGGACCTTCTGGAACGTCAACCTGCCCCACATCGACACTTCCGGGCCCGAGCCGGAGATCGTCTTTTGCCCGCTCGATCCCTCGCCGCTGCCGGCCGATTTCCAGCTCGAGGGGGACCTCGCCACCTACTCGGGCGTGTACCAGGCCCGCGATCGCCGCCCCGGCGCCGACGTCGCCGTCTGCTTCGGCGGCCGGATCGCCGTCACCTCGATCCGACTGGACGGACACGAGGAGCTCGGACGCCCCGGGACGGCCGCCGACCCATCCGATCCATCCCCTTCCCCTCGCGTCCCTTGAGATCTGGCCGAGCCGCCCTCCGTCATGACATAATGGCGACTCGCGGCCGTCGCGACGGCGGGGACGGGACGGGGCCGGACGCTGGCGTCATCGTCTCCAGCGCGCTCTTCGATCATCATCCATCAATCACCGCGTCCGGTGTGAGGAGTGGGGAGCTGCCCATGAGGCCAAGACAGTGCGTGATCTGGGGGTGTCTGGGGTTGGCCTTGTCGCTGGTCGGCTGCGAACCGCCCGAGGACATCGTGGCGACGACCCCTCCGGGGGCCGTCATCCCGCGCACGCCGCCGGATGCGAACGACCCCGCCCAGGCCCAGGGCGAGTCGGCCGTGGCCACGACCAAGGCGACGGTCGGGGCCAGGACCAAGGCGGTGCCCTACACCCCGGCCGTGCCGACCGAGAAGGGCCAGACGAAGACCACCAAGAGCGGCGTGAAGTACGAGACCCTCACGCCCGGAACCGGCGACGAGCTCGCGCCGGGAATGATCGGCTTGTTCCATTACGAGGGCAAGCTCGAGGACGGGACGGTCTTCGATTCCAGCCGGCGCCGCGGCCCGCCCCAGCAATTCGCCATCGGCACCGGCCAGCTCATCCAGGGCTGGGAGGAGGCCATGCCCGGGATGCGCGTCGGCGAGGTCCGCAAGCTCTGGATCCCGGCCGCGATGGCCTACGGCACGCAGCAGAAGGGGACCATCCCCCCCAACTCCAACCTCCAGTTCGAGGTCGAGCTGGTGAAGATCTTGGAGTAGAGTCGTGACGATCCGGATTATGCGGGGCCGGTCGCGAAGGGCCTTCGCCCTCGACCGGCCCCGCCGGTCGACCTCGCCCCCGGTCCGCAATTGTCCACAGGCCAGTCCCCCGCTCCCACAGAACCCGACTGAACGAGGCCCCGAATGGCGAACGTGTCCGGCACGCCCAGTTTCTCCGCGATCAAGTACCGCGTGGTCAACGAGCTCGGCGAAGGCGCGGGGAGCAAGATCTTCCTGATCAGCGACAAGAACGCCGGCGGCAAGCGCTACGCGCTGAAGATCATCCGCAAGCAGGAGCCCGAGGACGACATCTACATCGAGCAGGCCCAGAACGAGTACGAGGCCTCCCAGAAGCTGAACCACCCGGCCATCGCCAAGATCTACGACTTCCGCCGCAAGAAGTCCTGGTTCAAGGTCACCGGCGCCGAGCTGCTGATGGAGTACGTCGACGGCAAGAGCCTCGACGAGGTCGAGGCCCCCGAGCTCGGCCAGCTCGTCCTGATCTTCAACCACGTCGCCTCGGCCCTGGCCCACATGCACCGCCGCGGCGTCTTCCACGGCGACCTCAAGCCGCACAACATCATGCTCTCCAAGAACGGCCAGGTGAAGCTCATCGACTTCGGCACCGCCTGGATCCGCGGCCAGGACAAGAACCGCATCCAGGGCACGCCCCAGTACATGGCGCCGGAGCAGGCCGTCGAGAAGACCGTCGACGAGAAGACCGACATCTACAACTTCGGCGCCACGATGTATCGCATGTTTACTGGACGATTTGTTCAGCAGGCGATCCCCAAGCCCGGCGAGGAGCGGAAGGTCACGCTCCCCAGCAAGCTCAACCCGCGGCTCCCCGCCGACCTCAACACCCTGATCGTCGCCTGCCTCCAGGGCGACCGCGAGAAGCGGCCCTCGGGCATGTTCGAGGTCCGCGACCAGCTCGGGAAGATCGCCAAGGGCATGGGCCTCGACGACGTCGACCTGAAGGGGGCCGACGAGGAGTGAGGACGGGCCATTCGATCCCTCACGGGTCCGGTCCGAGGGCCAATGTCCAAGAGCACGACCGTCGAACGACCACCGGCCGGGACGCCCACGGCCCCACCGCAGGGAGAGACGCGGATCCTCATCCCCGGCGCGACGTGGGAACTCTACTCGACCTTCGTCCATTCGCTCCCGGAGGGTTGCGGGATCCGGGTCGCCTTCGACGGCGAGGACATGGAGATCATGGTCACCGGCCATCTGCATGATGGCATGGCAGACTTGCTAGACGCCTTCTTCAAAGCGGTCGCCCGGGGCGTGGGCCTCCGATTCAAGCCCCAGAGCCAGACCACCTGGATCCGACCCGAGATCCAGAAGGGGCTCGAGGCGGACCGAGGCTACTTCATCGAGCCGGGTAAGATCGCCTCAGCGACCGCCGCCCAGAAGGCCGGCTCCAACAACGTCAGGGACTACCCGAACCCCGATCTCGCCATCGAGGTGGAGATCTCCCGCCCGAGGGCGGATCGGCAGGCCATCTACGGGGCGATGAAGGTCGCGGAACTGTGGACCTTCGATGGCAAGTCGCTGATTATCCGACGGCTCGGCGACGACGGCCGCTACCAGGTCACCGAGCGGAGCGGATTCCTCCCCCTCCGCGCCGACGATGTGCCCCACTGGCTGCTCGACGAGGACACCTCGGACTACTCCGCCTGGACCGACCGGATCACCGACTGGGCGCGGATGACCCTGCCCCGAACCTGACGCCGGCCGTGCACGGCGGTGGGAGCCCGAGCCGTGCCAGGTGACGTCACCCAGCTCCTCCAGCAGATCGCCGCCGGTGACGCCGCCGGGGCCGAGCGGCTGGTCCCCGCGTTGTACGAGGAGCTGCGGAGGATGGCGGCCGCCCGGCTCGCGGCCGAGAAACCGGGCCAGACGATCCAGCCGACGGCTCTTGTCCACGAGGCCTACCTCCGGCTGGTGGGCGACCAGCACTTCGCCAGCCGCGCCCACTTCTTCGCCGCGGCGGCCGAGGCCATGCGGCGGATCCTCGTCGAGAACGCCCGCCGCAAGCGAAGCGCCAGGCGAGGCGGTGACGCCGCGCGGGAGGAACTCCGCGAGGAGCACCTCCTCTCGGAGCCTCGCGAGGACGACCTCCTGGAGATCCACGAGGTCCTGGACCGGCTGGAGCAGCACGACCCGCAGGCCGCGGCCCTCGTCAAGCTCCGCTTCTTCGCCGGGCTGGAGCACCGGGAGGCGGCCGAACTCCTCGGCCTGAGCCGCCGCGCCGCCGACCGCCTCTGGCTGCTCGCCCGAACCTGGCTCTACCGCACGCTCGCGAAGGCCGACGGCCGCTGACCGTCCCCGACCGCTCTGCGAAGGACGCCAGAAATCCAAGGAGCTTTCGGATTTCCGTCCATCCGTTGGGTTTGTTTCGCTGCAAGCGGTCGGGCTGGCGGTCGGCGCGGTTCCCAAAGGTGACGCCCTGGCCTGACGTGTCGGGCCGGGAGGTCCTGACGCACGAGCCGGGCCGGCTGACCTGGCCGCGACCGGCCCGGGGTGTTCGGCCCATGTCATTGAGCTGCCACGAATTGCGCCGGTGTATCGGGTTTGTTTGGTCGCGCCCTCTCCGCGGCCAGTCGTTGAGACCGGCTGAATTGGACGATTGGATCAATCCTGTCGATTTGCCAAGGAGTAGGGCTTGATCGTAGGGTGGGTCAGCATCGCGTGCGATGCGCAACCCACCGGCATCTTGTGGGTTGCGCCGACTCCGTCGGCTGACCCACCCTACCAGAAAGCCTGCTCACTGGTTGGCATCTCAGGGGCATTGGGGCCAGCCTGTTCAGCCAAGTCTCTACCCTGAGCGTATGACATCCCGCAGCCCAATCGGCACATTTTCCGGATTTCGCGTGCACGGCGCGGCCGGACGGCGCATGGATGACGGACAAGCCACCTCATCCACGGAGATGACCTCATGGCCGCCGACTGGAACCCGCGGGCCAACGACCTGTTCCTCCGCGCCTCCGAGATCGACTCACCCGAAGACCGCCGCGCCTTCCTCGAGACCGAGTGCGAGGGCGACGCCGAGTTGTTGAAAGCCGTGCAGTCCCTCCTCGACGCCCGCGAGCACATGGGTTCGTTCCTGGAGGCCGACGCCACCAGCCCGCCGGGCAGTGCCCCCGAGACGGCCGCCTACCGGCCGATTTCCGAGGGCCCGGCACCGTGATTGGCCCCTACAAGCTGCTCCAGAAGATCGGCGAGGGAGGTTCGGCGCCCGTCTACATGGCCGAGCAGCAGCGCCCCATCCGCCGGATGGTGGCCGTGAAGATCATCAAGCCCGGCATGGACAGCGGCGAGGTCATCGCCCGCTTCGAGTCGGAGCGCCAGGCGCTGGCCATGATGGATCACCCGAACATCGCGAAGGTCCTGGACGCCGGGGCCACCGAGTCGGGACGCCCCTACTTCGTGATGGAACTCGTCAAGGGCATCCCGATCACCGAGTTCTGCGACCGGAACAAGATGCTCGCCGAGCAGCGGCTGAAGCTATTCACCGACGTCTGCTCGGCGATCCAGCACGCCCACCACAAGGGGGTGATCCACCGCGACATCAAGCCCTCCAACGTCCTGGTGACGCTGCACGACGGCGTGCCGGTGGCGAAGGTCATCGACTTCGGCATCGCCAAGGCGACCCTGCAGAAGCTGACCGAGCGGACGCTGTTCACGGCGTTCGGCCAGATGATCGGCACGCCGGCCTACATGAGCCCCGAGCAGGCCGAGATGAGCGGCCTGGACATCGACACCCGCTCGGACATCTACAGCCTGGGTGTGCTGCTCTACGAGCTGCTGACCGGCACGACACCCCTGGAATCGCGCCGCCTCCGCGAGGTCGGCTACGCGGAGATCCAGCGCCTGATCCGAGAGGAGGAGCCGCCGCGCCCCAGCAACCGCATCTCCTCGCTGGGCGAGGCGGCGACCGTGCTGGCGAGCAATCGCGGGATGGACGCGCGGCACCTCACGCAACTCCTCTCCGGCGACATGGACTGGATCGTCATGAAGTGCCTGGAGAAGGACCGGGCCCGCCGCTATGCCTCGCCCGACGCGCTAGCCGAGGACATCGGCCGCTACTTTAAGAGCGAGTCGATCACGGCCCGTCCCCCTTCGGCGGGCTACCGCTTCCGCAGGTTCGCGAGGCGGAACCGGGGAATCCTGGTGACCGCCGCCACCATGGCCACCGCGTTGATCGTGGGTACAGTGGTCGCCGTCTGGCAAGCCGTGCTCGCCCGACGGTCGGCCGCCGCCGAGCGGATTGCGAAGGAGACGGCTCAGACCCGTGAGGCAGAGATGGAAGCCGTCCTCGATTTCGTCGAAAGACGGATTTTCTCAGCCGCCCGACCGAAGGCCCAGGAGGGCGGGATGGGATACGATGTCAAGCTGGCCGACGCACTGCTAGCGGCGATGCCGTCCTTAGAGTCGGGATTCCGGGACCAACCGCTGGTCGAGGCACGGCTGAGGACGACGCTGGGCGAGTCCTTCATCTTCCTAGGAGATCTCCGAATGGCGACGGGTCAGTTCGATCGGGCGCGTAGCCTTCGCTTGCAGCACCTCGGGCCTGACCACCCCGACACGCTGAATTCCATGGAAAAACTGGCTTCCAGCTACGCCGACGCGGGGCGGCAGGCCGAGGAGCTGAAGCTCCGCGAAGAGGTCTTTGCGTTGAAGAAGGCGAGGCTCGGGCCCGTCCACCACGACACGCTGATGAGCTTGAGCTTTCTCGCATCCACATATGGCGTCGCGGGGCGTCGGGCCGAGGCGCTGAGGCTCCGCGAGGAGGCACTGGCCTTGACGAAGGCGAGGCTCGGTCCCGATCACCCCGATACGCTAATGATCATGGACGATCTGGCTATGTCTTACGACCTCGCGGGGCGAGAGGCCGAGGCGCTGAAGCTCCGCGAGGCGGCGCTGGCCTCGGTCTTAAAGGACCGCCTCGACTCCGGCGAGGACGTCATCGTCTCTAGCGAGGAACTCACAGCCTGGGGCTTGGGCCTTGGCGAGGAATTCACAGCCTGGCGCCTGGGTCATCTTGCCTCTCGCTACGCCGACCTGGGGCAGCATGGCGAGGCGCTGAGGCTCCACGAGAGGGCCCTGGCCATGATGAAAGCGGAGCGCGGGCCCGACGATGAGAACACGCTAGAGATTATGGACGATCTGGCTTCCAGCTACGCGCCGCCGCGGGGCGACGAGGCCGAGGCGGCGAGGCTCCGCGAGGAGGCACTGGCCTTGACGAAGGCGAAGCTCGGGCCCCACCACCCCGACACGCTGGATTCCATGGAGAAACTGGCTTCCAGCTACGCCGACGCGGGGCGGGGGCCGAGGCAGCCGAAGCTCCGCGAAGAGGCACTAGCCTCGATAAATGTGAAACTCGGGCCCGTCGACTTCGACACGCTTAGAAAAAATGCATCTCCTGCCCTTCCGCTACGCCGCCGCTGGGCACCATGCCGAGGCGTTGAAGCTCCGCGAGGTAAATCTAGCCTTATTCAAGGCGAAGCTCGGGCCCCACCACCCCGACACGCTAAGGAGTATGAACTTGCTGGCTTCCAGCTACGCCGACGCGGGGCGGCAGGGCGAAGCGCTGAGGCTCCGCGAGGAGGCACTGGCGTCGATGAAGGCGAAGCTCGGGCCCGACCACCACGACACGCTGGAAACCATGGACGATCTCGCTTCCAGTTACGACCGCGCGGGGCGGCAGCGCGAGGCGCTGAAGCTCCGCGAGGAGGCACTGGCGTCGATGAAAGTGAAGCTCGGGCCCCATCACCCCGATATCCCCGCCAAGCAGAACAAACTCGCCTGGCTCCTTGCGAACATCGCCGACGAGAGGCTCCGCGACGCCTTACGAGCGCTGGAACTCGCGGAGGAAGCCGTGAGGTTGGCGAAGCCACATGAAGAGGATGCATTCCTCGGCACCCTGGGCACGGCACGCTACCGCTGCGGCGACTGGAAGAAGGCGATCTCTGATCTTGAAAAAGTCGTCGGATCTCGCAGTGAGGACAATCCAATCAATGCCAGCGAGGCCTTCTTCCTCGCCATGGCCCACTGGCAGCTCGGCGACAAGGAGAAGGCCCGCGAGTGGTACGGCAAGGCGGTGACGTGGATGGAGAAGGGCGGCATGGACAATCCCGAGCTGAAGCGGTTCCGCGCCGAGGCGGAGGCGCTGATGCAGGTCAAGCCAGCCAGGTGAGCCACGGTCGTAGATTCGAACCTTCCCCCCGAGGGGGAAGGTGGCCGGAGGCCGGATGAGGGTTCGGCGGACAAGACGCAGCGGTCTCGACAACCCTCATCCGCCGCTGCGCGGCACCTTCCCCCTCGGGGGGAAGGCTTCCAATCGGCCACGCAGGGCGTTGGCCCCCGCCGGGAGCCGTGTTGAAGGCTGCGTTTCCTACTGCCTCGAGTGCTGTTGCTCGGAGGCCGGTCCAAGCCGGGCCAGGACGGCGGCGATTCCCTCGATGACATCCTGTTCGTCTCGCAGGAGATCATCGTTCGAGACCCGCAAGACATGAAGGCCGCGCGCCTCCAGCCACGCCTGGCGAGACCGATCCTGAGCGCCGCGCTCGATGTGGCTGTCGCCGTCGATCTCGAGGACGAGCCGGGCGCTGTGGCTGTAGAAGTCCACGATGTAGGGACCGAACACGACCTGACGCCGAAACTTCCATCCGGCGAGGCGGCGGTCGCGCAGTGCATACCAGAGCCGCTGTTCTGGTACGGTCATCTCGCGCCGGAGCCGCTTCGCTCGAGCGTTCAATTCGTCGCGGTCAGGTGGTCGCTCGCCCGCCATTCGTGCAGCATCCACGTGTTGGGGCCTGGAGCAAGCCTCGCTTGAGGATAAACCGTGATCCGGCACGCGACCACGTTCCCTCTCGGGGAACCTCTTGAAGGGCTGACACGTCGGTCGTTCCCTTCTCCCCGGGGGAGAAGGTGGCCGAGACGGCCGGATGAGGGATCCGTGGGCAGGCCACGGCGGGCGTGATGAACCCTCATCCGCCGCTGCGCGGCACCTTCCCCCTCGGGGGGAAGGGTTCATGCCCGCTGATGCGCCGCCGCCGGTTTGACCCTCGCGCGGATGGTCGATCTGGACGATGCACTTCGGTTTCTCTCGCCATCCGAGGCACATGTGTATCATCTCTCTTATCCTTCTGGTCACCATCGGCCTGGAGTTCGAGGCACGCCGATTCACGCTGATCAGAACTGGACACTTCGGTCAGCACTGGCGTGACCCTCGCCCGGCTGGGATCCTGATCCGTCGGGGAGAGTCCATCGATGAGACGGGCTCGGGAAATCTTTGAACGAATCGGGATGGTGAGCTCATGGCGACGACCGACGAGATTCTTCGTGCCAGGCAAGAGCGCATCGACGCGCTGCACCGGTTGCGGCCGGGGCGATCCGCGCTCCTGATCATCGACATGCAACGAGGGTTCCTCGATCCGGGTGCCGCGCTCGAGGTGCCTCAGGGGCGCGAGATCATCCCGAGCCTGCGGAGGCTCGTCGAGGCGTGTCGCGGTGAGGATGTCCCGGTGATCTTCACCGAGTTCGTTTACTCGACCGCGGTCCCGTGCCTTCGCGGAGATCCGTTCGGCGTCGAGCACCTGCCGGCACGTCCCGGCGAGGCAACGGGATTCGGTTCCCCTTCCGGCAACTGCCTGATCGGTCCCGGGGCCCCGCCGGGCCCCGACTCGGACGCGATCGTCCCGGAGCTGGCTCCTCGACCCGACGAGCTGGTGATCCTGGGTCACACGTACGACAAGTTTTATGGCACGCCGCTGGACCTGGCGCTTCGAAGCCGGGACATCTCCGACCTGATCATCACGGGCGTCGTCACGGACGTCTGCGTCAACTGCACGGTGCTCTCCGCCGCGAATCGCAACTATCGGGTCACCGTCGTGACGGACGGCGTGGCGACGCTCTGGCCGGAGCTGCAAGACGCCTGCTTCGCCATCTGGCGGCGCAAGTTCGCCCGGCTCCGCTCCAGCGACGAGATCATCGACGAGATCCGCGACGGCCGAGGCCAGCTCCTCCGCGAGCCGACTTGACCCGCGCGAAGGTGGTGGGCAAGGATAAGTTCCTCACCGGCATGACTGGACGCCGCGTCCCGAGGTCCCCCACCTGTGCATGAAATTTCGCTCATCCTCCTCGTCACGATCGGGCTGGCGTTCGCGCTCTTCTTCGGGGCGATCACCAACCGGATGGGGCTCTCGCCGATCGTGGGGTACCTGTTCGCGGGGGTCATGGTCGGGCCGTACACGCCGGGGTTCGTCGGCGACCCGCACATGGCCACGCAGCTCGCCGAGCTGGGCGTGATCCTGCTGATGTTCGGCGTGGGGCTCCATTTCCACGTCGACGAGCTGATCAAGGTCCGCAAGGTGGCCATCCCGGGCGCGGTCGGGCAGATCCTGGTCGCGTCCATCCTGACGACGGGGATCGCCGTCCTGTTCGGGCTCTCGGTGGTCGCGGGCGCGATCCTGGGCATCGCCGTGTCGGTGGCCAGCACGGTGGTCCTCGTCCGGGTGCTGATGGATAACGGCGTGCTGCACACGCCCCAGGGGCACACGGTCGTCGGCTGGCTGATCGTCGAGGACCTCTTCACGGTCCTCGTCCTGGTGCTCCTGCCGGCGCTGAATCAGGCCTTCGCTGCCGGCGACCTGAAGGCGGTGGCCGTCTCGCTGGCGATCACGCTGGTCAAGCTCGCGGTCCTGGTGTTCCTGGTGCTCGTGGTGGGCCGGCGGGTAGTGCCCCTGCTGATGAACGCGATGGCGCGGACCCGGTCGCGCGAGCTGTTCACGCTCTCGGTGCTCGTCGTGGCGCTCGGCATCGCGACGGGCTCGGCGCTGGTCTTCGGGGTCTCGATGGCGCTGGGGGCGTTCCTGGCGGGGATGGTGGTGGGTCAATCCGACGTGAGCCACCAGGCGGCCTCCGATGCGCTGCCGATGCGCGACGCCTTCGCCGTGCTCTTCTTCATCTCGGTGGGCATGCTGTTCGATCCGAAAGCGTCGCTGGAGAACTGGCCGCTGATCCTGGCGGTGCTCGGCGTGATCCTCGTCGCCAAACCGCTGGCGGCGCTGGCGATCGTCGTGGCGCTCGGTCAGCCGCTCCGCGTGGCGCTCACCGCGGCGATGGCCCTGGCGCAGATCGGCGAGTTCTCGTTCATCGTCGGCGACCTGGCCCGCTCGCTGGACCTGCTCCCGGAGTCCGGCGCGAGCGTGCTGGTGACCTGCTCGATCGTCTCGATCACGCTCAATCCCCTGCTCTTCCGCCTGATCGGCCCGATCGAACGCTGGGCGTCGGAGCACCCGAGGTTCTCCCGCTGGCTGCGTCCGGCCGGCGTGGACGAGGCGCTCACGCGCCTGCCCGGCCCGGACGAGCCGGACTCCGGGGCCGTCCGCGCGCTGGTCGTCGGGTACGGCCCGGTCGGGAAGACCCTCACGAGGCTGCTCCGCGAGTTCGGCCTCGACCCGGTGGTCATCGACCTGAACGTGGATACGGTCCGCCGCCTGCTGGGGGAAGGCGTCCGGGCGGTGTACGGCGACGCGAGCAACCGCAACGTCCTGCTCGCCGCCGGGCTGGAATCGGCCGAGTTCCTCTGCGTGACCCTGCCGGACGACTCGGCCCGGCAGGCGATCATCGAGCTGGCGCTGTCGCTCCGCCCCGACCTGAAAGTCATCGTCCGCGCCCACTACGTCGGCGAGCGCGAGGCCCTGGAGCGTGCCGGGGTGGTGGCCGTCGCCTACGAGGAGGCGGAGGTGGCCGTCGCCCTGGCGCGGATGCTGCTCCGCCAGATCGACGTGGACGCCGCCGACATCGACGAGCGTTCCGAGGCCGTACGCCAGGCCATGGCGCGGTGAAGACCTGACGATGCGGCCGTACCGGCCACCTTCTCCCCGCCGTCGAGGGGCGAAGGTTTCAGCGACCCTCGCCCGCGCGAGCGGGAGCGGGTGGTCCGCAGGACCGGGTGAGGGCCGGTTCGGGCCGCGGCCCGCGCGTCGAGTCGTCACACGCTCACGACGCGCGCGTTCCCGACCTTGCCACCCCGGGGCGGGCCGACTAACATGGAGCGTTCGCCCATGCGCGGCCGGGGCCACGAACCGTCGTGGCCGAGCGGCCCGGGCTGTCTCACACGGCAAGGAGCCCATGCAGTACAACCCCGCCAACCCGCTGATCGTGCAGGGGGACCGCACGATCCTCCTGGAAGTGGACAACCCGCTGCACGCCGAGGCCCGAGACGCGATCGCGCCGTTCGCCGAGCTGGAGAAGAGTCCCGAACATATCCACACCTATCGACTCACCCCGCTGTCGCTCTGGAACGCCGCCGCCGCGGGGATGGCCGCGGAGGAGATGATCGAGGGCCTGGAGACCTACTCCAAGTTCCCGCTCCCGCCGAACCTGCCGGCCGACCTCCGCGACCTGGTCAGCCGGTACGGCCGGGTGCGGCTGGAGCGCATTGACGGCGAGCTCCGGCTGGTGACGAAGGACCAGCCGCTCCTGGAGGAGCTGGCGCGGCAGCGGGGCGTGCGCGACCTCCTCGGCCAGCGCGTCGACCCGACCAGCTTCGCGATCGACGACCTCCACCGCGGGATGCTCAAGCAGGCGCTGATCTCCGTCGGCTATCCCGCCGAGGACCTGGCCGGATACACCCAGGGGACGAACCTGGCGGTGGACCTCCGCGAGCAAACCCGCGGTGGACAGCGGTTCCAGGTGCGCGACTACCAGCGCGGGGCCGTGGACGCCTTCCACGCCGGCGGCGACGTGAAGGGGGGCTCGGGCGTGATCGTCCTGCCCTGCGGCGCCGGCAAGACGATCGTCGGTCTGGCGGCCCTGGCGACCCTGAAGACCGAGACGCTCGTGCTGACGACCAGCACCACGGCGGTCGAGCAGTGGCGGCGGGAGATCCTCGACAAGACCGACCTGGGGGACGAGCAGGTCACGACCTACACGGGCGACTCCAAGGCGATCGGCCCGGTCACGCTGGCGACCTACCAGATCGTCACCTACCGGCCCAAGAAGGACGGCGACTTCCCCCACTTCGGGCTGTTCAACCGGCGCGACTGGGGGCTGATCATCTACGACGAGGTGCACCTCCTGCCGGCGCCGGTGTTCCGGATCACCGCCGACATCCAGGCGAGGCGGCGGCTGGGCCTGACCGCGACGCTCGTCCGCGAGGACCATCGCGAGGAGGACGTCTTCAGCCTGATCGGGCCCAAGAAGTACGACGTCCCCTGGCGGGTGCTCGAATCCAGGGGCTGGATCGCCGAGGCCCAGTGCCACGAGATCCGGATGGGCCTGCCGCCGAACTCGCGGATGGACTACGCCCTGGCCGAGTGGCGCGACAAGTTCCGCCTGGCCAGCGAGAACCCCGTGAAGGAGGACCTGGTCAAGCTCCTGCTGGATCGCCACGACGGGCCGGACGACCGGGTGCTGGTCATCGGCCAGTACATCAAGCAGCTGCGGCGGATCGCCGAGCGGTTCGGCCTGCCGCTGATCATGGGGTCCACCCCGAACTCCGAGCGCGAGGAGCTCTACGGGAGGTTCCGCGACGGGGCGATCCGTCGGCTGGTGCTCTCAAAGGTCGGCAACTTCGCGATCGACCTGCCCGACGCGAACGTCATGATCCAGGTCTCGGGCACCTTCGGCAGCCGCCAGGAAGAGGCCCAGCGGCTGGGCCGGATCCTCCGCCCCAAGGAGGGCGAGAAGCCCGCCACGTTCTACACGCTGGTCACGCGCGACACGCGGGAGATGGACTTCGCCCATCACCGCCAGCTCTTCCTGACCGAGCAGGGCTACAGTTACGAGATCGTCGACGAGTCGGAGCTGACGGCGCGGATCGCCGAGCCGGCGGGCAAGGCGGGCTGATCCGCCGGGCGAGTCCGATCCGCCGCGTCGTCCACCGAGGTCCTGGTCCATGAGCCGACTGCCTTCCCGGGTGCCGGTGAAGCTACACAAGAACGTCACGCTGATCCGGACCTCCGAGCCGATGCTCGCCGAGGAGCTGGTCGCGCGCAAGGCGCTGGCCCGGCTGGTGCTGGCCCGGCTCTCCGAGACCTTCCTGCTGGTCAAGCCCGACGAGGCCGAGGCCGCGATCGAGGAGCTCCGCCGCATGGGCCACACGCCCCGCATCGTCCGCTGAACAACCCCGAGGGCGCTTCGCCGTGCCGAGCGTGCCTTCCCCGGATCAGGTTCCCGCCATGGCCGAATCGATCACTCCCCCCGCCGAGATCACCGGACAGCCGCCGGCCGTCGATGTCGAGGTGTTCGAGCCCGTCGATCCCCGCCAGGCCTTCCGCTCGGCGCTGGGCCGCTACTCCGCGGCCGGGCTCGGGGCCATCATCCAGGCGCGCGAGCTGGTCACCGACGCGGCCCGGCCGAGCACGATGGCCGCGGCCCTCACCGAGCAGCTCGAGTCGTCGGGCGCGGTCGCGAGGCAGCTCGAAGGGCTTGGCGTCGGCTCGCGGCTGGCCCTGAGCCTGTTCGCGCTGACGGAGACCACCGTGAGCCTCGCGGCGGGGCTGATCCACGCACTGGCCACGCTGGGCGTGGACGCCCGGTCGGCCCTCGCCCCGCTGCTCGGGCGCGGGCTCCTGGCCGTCGAGGCCGAGCCCGAGGGCCCGCCGATCGAGAACCCGGCCGACCTCCTGGAGCCGACGCCGGCCGAGGCGATCCGGCTTCGCGTCCATCCCGCGGTGCCGCGGCAGGTGCGGACGGTCCGGCCAGAAGGCGGCCTCGCCGCCACCACGGACGCGGTCGTCCAGATCCGCGAATCCGACGGGCTCGAGCCGATCCTCCGGCTGGCGGCGCTCTGGCAGCGCGTGGGCGTGGAGCCGTTGCGGCAGACCCAGCAGGGGACCCTCTACAAGCGCGACCAGGAGCGGATCGAGGAAGACCCGGCCCTCTCGGACGCGGTGAGCGACGCCCCCGCGGCGGTGCCCGCCCTCCCCGCGTTGTGGTTGCACCTGGCCCGGAAGCTCGGCGTCCTCCAGCGAGAGCCCTCGACCGATCGGCTGGAAGCCTCGCCTCCGGGCTACTGGGACGAGAACGCCGTCCACCTGCCCCAGATGATCGCCACGAGCTGGCTCGGGCTCCGCGGCTGGCGCGAGCTCGCCCCGGGCGAGGGCGACCCGCCGGACCTCGGGCTGCCCGCCGCCTGCCTGCGGCCGGCGATCCTGCTCTGGCTCGCCTGCCTCGGTGAGGATCAGTGGGTGGCGATCGACGACCTCGCGGCGCACCTGCGGTCCAGGAACCCGGGGTGGGATGCGGCGAGCTTCCGACCCGACCCCGTCGCCGCGACGGGCGGCGGCCGACGCACGCGCGGGCGGGCCTCGGGCGCCGAGCCGAAGAAGAGAGATCTCCTCAGCCCGATGCTCCTGGGGGCCGGGTTCGCGCTGGGGCTCGTCCGATCGGCCGAGGAGAAGGGGACCTCCCGGCCGGTCGTCCAGCTCACCTCGCTGGGACGCTACGTCCTGGGGATGGGCCCGCCGCCTCCCCCGCGCCCCAGCTTCGAGCACTTCCTGTTCGTGCAGCCGAATCTGGAGATCATCGCCTACCGCCAGGGCCTGACGCCCCAGCTCGTGGGCCGGCTCAGCCGCTTCGCCTGGTGGACCAAGCTCGGCGCGGCGCTCGAGCTGAAGCTCACCCAGGAGTCGGTCCACTTCGGGCTCGACGGGGGCCTGACCGCCGCCGCGATGCTCGAGCTCCTGGGCCGCCACAGCCCGCGCCCGCTGCCGGGCCTGGTGCCGGACGCCGTCGGCCGGTGGACGGAGCGCCGTGAGCAGATCAGCTTCTACGCCTCGGCGACCCTCATGGAGTTCGGGTCGACCGAGGAACGCGACCAGGCGCTGGCCGCATGGCAGGTGCTCGAGCCGGGGGTGTTCGTCCCGGTCGCCGGGCGGTTCCTGCTGGTCGAGAGTGCCGACAAGGTCCCCACCAACCGGATCCGTTCGGGGGGGTCGCGGGACTATCGCCTGCCCCCGGAGCGGTGCATCTCGATCGAGCCGGACGGGGTCACCCTGGTCCTGGACCCGATGCGGTCGGACCTCCTGATCGACCCCGAGCTCGCCCGGATCTCGGATGAGCTTCCCGCGCCGGACTCGGCCCTCGTGGGCGGCCGCACGGCAGCACCGCCGCCACGGCGATTCCTGGTCGCGGCGGCCTCGCTGAGGCGTGCGGGGGCCATGGGCATCTCGGCTGCCCAGGTGCTCGACTGGTTCGAGCGCCGCACCGGCGCGGGCGCCTCGCCCGCGATCCGCCTCCTGCTGCGGGCGGCCTCGGGCGCCACGACCACCCTGGACACCCGCCGCCTGCTGGTGCTGACGACCCCCACCGAGGAGCTGGCCGACGGCCTGCTCCAGCACCCCGAGACCCGGGAACTGCTCGGTGAGCGGCTGGGGCCGACCACCGTGGCCGTGCCCGAGCAGAACTTCGATCGGCTGCGGCCGGTGCTCGAAGGGCTCGGGCTCCGGCTCCCGGCGGTTTGAGGAGCCCGCCCCCGGAACTCGCCCGACGTGCCGGCGGTCACGCCTCGGTCTCGTCGTCGAGGTCGGCGTTGTCGTTCATGCAACCGAGAGCACACCATCAATTCCGCCCCGCTCCAGGCCCTCCACCGGATTCACGCCCCCGCCGCCAGCCGTGCCATCTTGTAGTAGAGGGGGATCCCGACCAGGAGGTTGAACGGGAACGTGATGACCAGCGAGGAGGTGAGGTACAGGGTCGGGTTCGCCTCGGGCAGGGTCATCCGCACGGCCGGCGGCGCCGCGATGTACGAGGCACTCGCCGCCATGGTGCCCAGCACCGTGCAGCCGCCGACGGAGAGCCCCGCCCAGTGCCCCAGCAGAACGCCCAGCGCCCCGTGAGCGATGGGCATGCAGATGCCGAAGAGGAGGAGGAACGGCCCGACCTTGCGGAGGTCGCCGATCCGCTCGCCGGCCACCAGGCCGAGCTCCAGGAGCAGGAGCGTCAGCGCCCCCTTGAAGCCGCCCTCGAAGAAGGGCTTCACCGGCTCGTAGCCGCGCGCACCCATCACGCAGCCCATCAGCAGGCCGCCCACCAGCAACACCATCGAGCGCCCGGTCAGGACCTCGTGCAGCACCTCCAGCGTCGGCCGCCCGCCGATCTCCGAGGGTGCGGTGAACTCCGGCCCGCCCCCGGCGATCATCGCCCCGCCGCCGGCCGTCGGCACCACCACCGCCCGGTTCGCCGTGAGCACCGCCCCCATCGCCAGCGCGATGTGGATCCCGGGACTCTCCAGCAAGGTCAGGAGCGTCGGCATGAAGCCCTCCGCGGGGCTGCCCAGCGCGGTGACGAATTGCTGGGCCGCGATGAACGTGACCGCCGAGACCGAGCCGTAGTGAGCGGCGATCCCGGCCGAGTCCGACACCGAGAAATTCCCCAGCTTCCGCAGGGCCAGGTAGCTCGTGATCGGCGTGATGCAGCCGAGGATCAACGTGGCGGCGGCCGGCCAGGCCAGGGTCGAGAACGTGCTCTCCGACAGCTCCACGCCCCCCTTGATCCCGATCGCGAACAGCAGGTAGATGGAAATCGAGACGTAGAGGTCCTTCGGAAGGGCCAGCTCGCTCCGGATCACCTTCGCCAGGACGCCCAGACCGAAGGCCAACGCCAGCGGCGACAGCAGGTTCATCCGCACAAGTTCCATCGAATTCATTGTAGACTCCAATTACGTGAAATTAATGTCGCGTAATTTCTATCGTCATAACAACCCGCCGTCAACAGCGAACGCTCGGGAAAAATGGATGGGGGCGCGCGGAGGTGTCGGGGGCGACGGTTTGGAGGATTGCGCTCGATCTGCCGCGATCGAGGCGCACCGCGGCGGGGAGGCCCCGGGCCCGTGGGGCCGGACGTGAGCATCGCCCGGGGTGGGGATGGATCGGGCCTCGCGCGGCCGATGTCGCACCGCTCGACGGCGATCGGGATCGGCGGGCGTCGCGCGGGCCTAGCCCCAATGCTCGTTAGTTGACAACCCGTGATCGGGCTTTCTGGTAGGGTGGGTCAGCCGACGTAGTCGGCGCAACCCACCAGATACCGGTGGGTTGCGCATCGCAAGCGATGCTGACCCACCCTACTCTTTGGATTGCTCACGAATCCCTTAACTTAAGGGCGTTGGGCCTAGCCCTGACTTGTCACGGCCCCTCTCCAGACCGACCGAGAACCTGAATGCATCCCTGTGAGTTGCTCCGCCTGCAACCAAGGCGGGAAGAAGTGTCCTAAGCTCAAAAAAGCCCATCCGGCGCAGTAGCAGGTTGAATAGAGACCGGGGAGCATCAGGCATGCAATCGCAGCTGCACGCAGGCAAAGTCAACCCGTCCAACGATTTCTTCCGTAAGGTCATGGACTCGATGGCCTCGCAGATCGCCGTCCTGGCCGACGACGGCACCGTCGTCGCCGTCAACCGGGCCTGGCAGCTCTTCGCCGTAGACAATGGACTGGGCCCCGAAACCTGCGGGCCGGGCTCGAACTACCTCCGGGTCTGCGACCTGGCCGAAGGTGGCTGCTCGGAGGAGGCGGCGGCGGTGGCACGGGGGATCCGCGAGGTCCTGGCCGGTGACCGCGGCGAGTTCTCCCTCGAATACCCTTGCCACTCCCCGTTCGAGCGACGCTGGTTCCGCCTCCGCGTCTCTCGGGTCGAGGACGCGGGTCGGTTCTTTTCGGTGGTGCTGCACGAAAACGTCACGACCCGCAAGCTGGCGGAGCTCGCCCTCCAGGGGGCCAACGAGCAGCTCCGTCTCAGCGCCATGACCGACGCCCTGACCGGGGTGGCCAACCGTCGGGCATTCGAGCATCGCCTGGAGGCGGAGTGGAGGCGGCTCGCGCGTGAACGGGATGTGCTCGCGCTGGCGCTCATCGACATTGATTGCTTCAAGCTCTATAACGACTCGCAGGGCCACGTGGCCGGTGACGCATGTCTCCGGCAGGTCGCTCAGGCGATCGCCTCGGGCGCCCGCCGGCCGGCGGACTTCGTGGCCCGCTACGGTGGCGAGGAGTTCGCCGTCGTTCTGCCGCTGACTGACGAGCACGGAGCGGCCACGGTCACCGCCCAGGTCATCGAAGCGGTGCGCAAGCTGGGGATCCCGCACCCGGCCTCACGCGTCGGCCGTGGCTGCGTGACCCTCAGCGCCGGGGTGTCGGCCATGAGGCCCTCATCGTCCGACTCGCCGAAGGAACTGGTCCACCTCGCCGACGCGGCCCTGTACCAGGCGAAGCGCCTGGGCAGGGATCAGCTCGTCCGCGAGTCGGAGCTGAAGGGGGTCGGGGTCCTGGGCATGCGCCCGGGAAAGCCATGGCACCGGCATACGCAGGATCGAGTCAACGCCATCGGCTGATCTCTGGCCGAGCGGCCCGGCGGGGGGGATTGCCTCGATCACGGTCCCTTCAGCCAGGCCCGAATCCGGAACCCGGCTCCCTGCGCATTCACGCTTCACACGATTGTCGCCACAACCCGATCGTCCCCCGAGTCGCGTTCCGCGCCCTAGCTCGCTCAGTCGCGGCCGAAGAGTCGGCTCCCGGCCGTCAGCCCGCCATCGATGACCATGGTGGCGCCGGTGACGAAGCTCGATTCGTCGCTGGCCAGATAGAGGGCCATGAAGGCGACGTCCTCGGGGCGGCCGAGCCGGCGCAGGGGGTACCACTTGAGCAGCTTGTCCCTGGAGCCGGCCTTCTGGTCCCAGTAGGCGGCGCCGGCCTCGGTGGCGATCGTGCCGGGGCAGATCACGTTGGCCCGGATGCCGTCGGGCCCGTAGGTCACGGCGATGTTCTTCGTGAGCGAGATCAGCCCGGCCTTGGCGGCGCTGTAGCCGAACTCGCCGATGCACCAGAGGCCGTTCACCGACGAGATGGTGACGATGCTGCCGCCTCCCGCGGCCTTCATGGCCGGCAGGACGGCCCGGGTGACCAGGTAGTGGTTCGTCAGGTTGAGCCGGACGTCCGCCTCCCACTGGTCCGGTTCCAGGTCTTCGAGGTCCTCGGTGAGCGACCATCCGGCGTTGCTGACCAGGGCATCGATGCCGCCGAGATGCTCGACCGACCGGGCGATCAGGTGGTCCACCGCGCCCGCCAGGGTGACGTCGGCGGCGACGAACTCGACGCGGCCGCCCGCCTGCCGGATCGCGTCGGCCGTGGTGGCGCCCGCCGCCTCGTTGCGGTCGGCGATGACGACGTGCGCGCCCTCGCGTGCGAACAGCTCCGCGGTGGCCCGGCCGATCCCGCTGGCCCCACCGGTGACGATGGCCCGCTTGCCTTGAAGTCGCATGAGGAAGTCCTCACGATCTTGCCTCGCTTGCCGCCGAAGCGAAGTCGATCCCCGGCCACCTGCTCAGAGCAGCTTGATCTTCACGTTGCGGAACTCGATCCGCCAGCCCTCGGCCTCGACCCCGATGTAGCCGCGGGGCACGGGGCAGCTCTTCCAGAAATTGGTGACGCCGCCGTTGACCCAGAGCGTGACCTGCCGTGCCTTGCAGGTGAACTCGTACGTGTTCCACTCGCCGGCCGGCTTGACGCGCTGCTCGGTCATTTCTTTCTGGAGATTGAACGGCTTCATGGCGTAGGCCGCCAGGGTCTCGCCGAAGAGGTAGCCTCCGGAGCCATCCCCGCACTGGGCCTGGTGCCACATCTTGCCGTCGGACGAGTTCCGGACGTACACCCCCGAGTTGTAACCCTTCTTGCCGGGCATCGGGACGAACCGCCACTCGACGTGGAAGACGTAGTCGGTGAGGACCTGGTCCAGCCGCAGCCACTCGTGGCCGCCGTTGCCCTGGCAGGTCAGGACGCCCGTAGCGGGGTCGAGCGACCACTGCGACGTCTCCGACAGCTCGCCTCCGGGCGGGATCGGCTCGCGCTTCCAGCCCTCGAGCTCCGGGCCGGCGGAGGAGAGCATGTCGATCCAGCCCGTGGGCTCCTTCTCCAGCAAGCTGGGCTCGGCCTTCTGATCGGGTGCGGCCAGGGCCGGGACCAGTCCGAGGACGAACACCGGGAGGATGAGTCGGCAGGACCGCAGGGCAGGCATGGGAGAGTCCTCTGAACGAAGGTACCGAGGCGGGCCGCCGGACCTCCGAACCCCGGCCCGCGAGAGCGGGAGCGGGTGGCCGAAGGCCGGGTGAGGGTGGGCGCAGGCCATGGCTCGCGAGCCCCCCTCATCCGCCGCTGCGCGACACCTCCTCCCGCGGGGGGAGAAGGGATCCAAACGCCACGGGAACCGGGTTCGGGGCAGGCGGCGACGAGCGAGCCCCCTCATCCTAGGCGACAAGCGACCGCGGACTCAACGGATTACCGCATCGGCGAGATGAGTGGGACTTCGAAGCGGCGGGACGGATGCCGGGGTCGAGATCGACCCGGCATCCGTCCTGTTGAATCGTCACGTCGCAGCTCGCCGCGGAGCTGCTGTCCGGTCGATCACTCGTCCGGCCTTCTCGGAGATCGGCGTCCCCTCCGGGCCCTTGGCCGCTCGCCATCGGGAGCGCGTGCCCTGCGCGCGGCCGACTCGGCGCGGGACGGCAGGTCTTCCTTGTTGACGGCGCCGTCGGTCTTCTTCTCCTGGTCGGGGTGGAAGTGGCTGAACTTGTCGTCGTCAGCCGCCTCGTCGATGTTCAGGTCGGTCGCCTGCTCGGTCCGGTCGTTGGGCTCGACGGTGGAGATCTTCGCCTCGGGGGCCGGGCTGGGGTGGGTCGGGTGCCAGGCCATCCGGCGGGTGGTCCCGTCGCCGCCCTCGGAGGCCGACGGGCCGAGGCAGGAGCCCTTGATCCCGAGGATTTCCGGCTCGGGCACCGTGACCTCTCCGGGTCTCGCGGCCCGACGCTCCGGCTCCTGGCCATCCGGGGACTGGGCGCGGGCGATCGTGATGGGCGAACCGCCTCGCTGCCGGGCCTTCGCCCCGCGGCCGGCGAGCAGCACGCCCGACCCGGAAGTCACCGGAGCGTAGAGCGCCGCGAGCTCGTTCCGGTCGAGGATGCTGTAGATCGAGCGCGGCGTGGCATACAGCCCGTGATCGCCGCGCGGCTCGGCGAAGTTGCAGACGCCCGCCACGTAGCCGTCGGTGGTGAAGGAGTCCCCCGCCGGACCGGCCCTGCTTCGGGGCGATCATGCACTCGATCGCCTGGTAGGAGTTGTTGCCGGCCAGCCCGCGCATCTGGGGATTGACGATGATCGTGTGCCAGGCCGTGGCGTCATGCCCTTCCGAGCAGCCGACGGTCAGCATCTTCATCCGCGCCCGGGGCTCCCAGTGGGCCGGCACCACGCGCGCCGAGGGGATCCGCCGCCCCGGCCGGATCCGGATCAGGCCCACGTCGAGGGTGAAGTCGTAGTCGATCACCTCGGCCGGCTTGGACTCGACGAAATGGACCTGGGCGGGCCGCTCGCCGTGGAGCTTGCCGTCGAACAGGTCGACCATGACCTTGCGGGGGAAGCGGTCCGGCCTCGCCTGCCTCGGCCCGTCGAGCTTGAAGATGTGGGCGCAGGTGAGGATCAGCGCCTCGTCCGGCGTCGAGTGGATCACGGTGCCGGAGCCGAACCCGATCGAGCCCTGCGCCAGGACCTTGATACGGACCACGGTCTCCCAGGGCTTGGGGTTCTCGAAGGCGGCCCGCTCGCGGGATTCCTCCTGCTCCTCGGGCTGGGCCCGGGGGTCGGCCTCCGCCTCGGCCTGGTCCTCGTCGCCTGCCTCCTGGCCGTCGGCGGCGGCCTGGTCGGCTGCCTCTTCATCCTCTTCGCCCCCGGCATGGGCGCGGGAATTCGCGGGTGGACGGGCCTTGGCCCGGGCGTCGAGGTAGAACTGCAAGAGCTGGTTGGCGGGCTGGCTGCCCGAGGTCCGGCCGAGCTCGTTGCCCGCACGATCGACCACGACGAAGGTCGGCACGGCCTCGACGTTGTACCGCTCCCGAAGGTCCGGCGAACGGTCGATGTCGATCGACTTGACCGGGATCCGCCTGCGCGTGAGCTGGTCCACGGCCGGGCGCATCTGGCGGCAGGGCCCGCACCAGTCCGCGTGGAAGTCCAGCAGGACGGGCTCGGACTTCGCGGCGCTCGCGGGTGAGGGTGCTGCGGTGAAGAAGGCCAGCAGAAGTGGGACGATGGTCATGCCGCAAGGACTCCTTTCCCTGGGGATTGGCCCCGGACGGGCGCGCCGCGCCCCGACCGGGCCGGGACCAGCATGGTGCTTCCCGCCTTGTTCCGGTGCGGGAACCACAGGAGCGGCTGGGCCATGGGTCGCTCGGCGTGGGGACGATCCTGCCCCGCGTCCCGCGACGTGGGAACCGCGGGTGCAGCAGCGGCCGGAGTCTCCGCCACGGTTCGGGCGGATGTCCTCGCCTTGAGAAGCCGATGTGGAGCGAGATGAGGTGCGATGTGCCGGGAATGGAACCCGACCCTTCCTTGGGCGGTCAGCCTCGCGACAGGGACCCCGCGTCCCACCATCATGGCAGGCCGCGTCCCGCGGATGGAGGCGTCTCGTCCCGGCTCACCGCCGCCTCGCACAGAGGCGCCGGGGCATCCCGGGAGCGGGCCGACCCGCGGTCCCGCGACTCTCGCGACGTCCCTGAGACTCGCCCGCCCCGGACGTCGTGTCCGGGGTGTACGGGTATCGGAGGGGATCGCGTTCACCGCGGTGAGCCCCTTTTACTAGGAGTGGACAAGGAGTACCAGATCAGTTATCGGCCGGGCCGGGTTTTTCCTTGAGCCGTTCCCAAATTTGCCTCGCGGCCCCTGCGGATCCACGCCGCGGACACCATCGAGCACGCCGGGCTTGAGGAGACACTCACGCGCGCCGGGTCCCCGCGAGGCATCGCCGCCTTCCGGACCGACGACGGCCGGGACTGGCAGAACCCCGGCGACGACGCCAGCCCTTCCTCATCGAGCGTCCGCGCCGCACCGTCGAGACGCGCGGAGATCGGCCCTCTTCGAAGGGTCCTCGCCGGGTGTGTCTGGTGTTGCTGGTGGAGGAAGTGAGGGCGGGCGGGGCAGACAGGTTTCCTTCTGCCACTCCCGCGGGAAACAGATCAAGAAGTGATAATCGAACAGACCGCGGCCTCCTTGCCTTCTCGCCGAGGCAGGAGGTGGCTGCGGGCCGGATGAGGGTTCGTGGGGGAGACCGGGGCCGCGGTCATGGACCCTCATCCGCCCCTGCGGGGCAATCCTGTTCGGCACGAATCTCGTTCATGGGCCGACCTGACTTCGGATGAGGTCCTCTTCGCCCCGCGCCAGCGGGGCGAAGGTGCCGCGTAGCGGCAGATGAGGGGTCCTCAGCGTCATGGGCCCCTGCAGATCACCCCTCATCCGGCCCTTCGGGCCACCTTCTCCCCGCTGGCGCGGGGCGAAGGGCTGCTCGCCGCTCCCTCCCTCGATCTCATATGCAACTCGTGCCGAACAGGATTGACCTGCGGGGCACCTTCCCCCCGAGACTGGCGGGCCGAGTCCGCTGGTTCCGGGCCGGCGGGACTCGACTCGCGGGCGAGGACCACGCTAGTTCCCCAGCTCGGCGATCTCGATGTCCTTGTAGCGGACCTCCATGGGGGGGCCGACGTGGACCTGCAGCGCGATGATGCCCTCGTCGTCGAACTTCTCGTCGTTGCGGTCGATGACGCGGGTGCCGTTGATGTCGATCGTGACGTGCTTGCCCTTCGCCGTGATCACGAAGTCGTTCCAGCCCCCCTTGCGGATCAGGGCGTTGGCCTTGTCTTCGGGGTAGCGCTCAAGGATGCCCCGCCGGCGCTCCTCGTAGAGCAGGCCCCAGTAGCCGTCGGCGACGTCGGCCTGCGGGCCCGACACGGCACCGTCGTCGGCGCGGGCACTGCGGAACTGGATCCCCGAGTTCCCGTTGCGGATCTTGACCTTCGCCTTGAGCACGAAGTTGCGGTACGGCTTCTCGGTGACGAGGAACTCGTTCTTCTTCAGGTTCCCCTCGGTCCGGCCCACGATGGCGCCGTCCTCGACCGTGAACAGCGCCTTGTCGCTGGGCGTGACCCAGCCGCTGAGGTCGTTGCCGTTGAAGAGCGGGCGGAACTTGCCGGCCTCCTGCCCGACGGCGCGGCCCGGCGCGAGGAGTCCCCCGGCGACGCAGGCCAGGACCAGCAACAGTGAGCTTCCGAGGCGGATCGCGTGGTACATGGGGTCGCACTTCCTCCCTGGCGGGACCCCGGCGACGGATCGCGGCGGCCAACGACGGCCCCGCACGACGGCCCGCGGCCGGTGGTCCTCGCAACGAGCGCCGATTGTCACTCCCGCGCGCCGGCGGGTCAACGAGCCTGTCGCCCGTCTGCCCGACTGGCGGGCCGGTCCGCCGGCCAGTAGAATCGTCCCTGGTGACGACCAGGCGACGCGTCGGGGCGGATCAGGACTCTCGTCGAATGGCATTTCAGGACGATCTCCGACGCTACGGCCCCGAGGCGGGGACGCAGGCGACCAGGGCCGAGGCGCTGGCCTACTGCGCCGAGCTGACGGCCAGCCATTACGAGAATTTCAGCGTCGTCACCTGGCTGACCCCGCGCGAGCATCGGCCGGCCTTCCGGAGCATCTACGCCTTCTGCCGGTGGTCGGACGACCTGGGCGACGAGGTCGGCGACCCCGCCCGATCGCTCGAACTGCTCGACTGGTGGCGCGGCGAGCTGCACGCGATGTACCGGGGCCATGCCTCCCACCCCGTGATGGTCGCCCTCCGCGAGACCGTGGCCGACTACGGGATCCCGATCGGCCCTTTGGAGGCGCTGATCGACGCCTTCGTCCAGGACCAGCGGGTCACGGAGTACGGGACCTACGCTCAGCTTTTGGACTACTGCACGCGCTCGGCCAACCCGGTGGGGCACCTGGTGCTCTACGTGGCGGGGGCGTACGACCCCGAGAACGCCCGGCTGGCCGACGCGACCTGCACGGCGCTGCAACTCGCCAACTTCTGGCAGGACGTGGCGCGCGACCTGGACATCGGCCGGATCTACCTGCCGCGCGAGGACCGTGAGCGGTTCGGCTATCCCGAGTCCGACCTCCGAGCCAGGCGCTTCACACCGGCGTTCGGCGAACTCCTGAGATTCGAGGTCGAGCGGACGCGGGCCCTGTTCGCCGAGGGCCGGCCGCTGGTAGGCCGGGTGCCCGGCCCGATCGCCGTCGACATCGACCTCTTCTCGCGCGGCGGGCTGGCGATCCTGGACCGCATCGAGGCACAGGGATTCGACGTTCTGCGGGCTCGCCCCGCGCTCTCGAAGCGGGCCAAGCTCGGCCTGCTGGCGAGGGCCCTCGGCGGCCTCGGCCTGGCCCGCCTCCGGGGTGGGCGGCCGTCCGTCACGAAACGGGCCCCGAGCGAGTGCCCGGATGCGGCGGGCGTGACCGCCGGCCTGGAGAGTCCCCGGTGAAGCACGAACCGGAGTGCTCGGCCAGCTATCGATATTGCAGCGAGCTCGCCCGCCGCGAGGCCCGCAATTTCTACGTCTCGTTCCTGATGCTGCCGGCCGAGCGGCGGCGGTCGATGTGCGCCCTCTACGGGTTCATGCGGCACACCGACGACCTGGCCGACGAGGCGGGCGAGCCCGAGGAGAAACTGGCGGCCCTGGGGCGCTGGCGGGGCGAGCTGGATTCTGCCCTGGGCGGCGGGGAGGCGGCCTGGCCGGGCCTGCTCGCCGTGGCCGACACCGTCCGCCGCCACCGCATCCCCGGGCACCTGCTGCACGCGGTCATCGACGGCGTCGCGATGGATCAGACCCGGCGGATCTACAACAATTTCGCCGAGTTATCCGACTATTGCTACCACGTCGCCTCGGCGGTGGGCCTCTGCTGCCTGCACATCTGGGGCTACGAATCGGAGGGCGGCCGGGCCGAGCGGCTGGCGGAGGCCTGCGGGCTGGCCCTCCAGCTCACGAACATCCTCCGCGACGTCCGTGAGGACGCCGGCCTGGGTCGCATCTACCTGCCCCGGGACGAGATGGCCCGCTTCGGGGTCGATGCGGGGGACCTCCGCGACGAGCGGCCGACTCCCCAGCTCCGGGAACTGCTCGCCTTCCAGGCGGATCGCGCTTACGGTCTCTACGACCAGGCGCGCATGCTGGTCCCCCTGGTCGACCCGATCGGCCGGCCGGTCCTGGTGACGATCCAGGGAATCTACCGGGCGCTGCTCGACGAGATCGTCCGCCGCGATTACAACGTGCTGGCCGGGAGGGTGTCCGTCCCGGGCTGGCAGAAACTCCTGATCGCGCTGGGGGCCCTGCCCCGGCGCTTCGTCGGGCGGGGCATCCGGCGGATGCCGACCCCGGTGCCCTGAATCCGCAGGCCGGCCGAACGCAATGCCACTCCCCCCGCCCAGCCCCCCGCACGTGGTGATCGTCGGCGGCGGCCTCGCCGGCCTGGCCGCCGCGGCGGGCCTCTCGCCGCATCACTTGCGTATCACGCTCCTGGAGAGCCGGCCCCGCCTCGGCGGCCGCGCCAGCTCATTCACCGATCCGGTGACCGGCGAGCCGGTGGACAACTGCCAGCATGTGAGCATGGCGTGCTGCACGAACCTGGCGGATTTCTGCCGCCGCGTGGGGATCGCGGACCTGTTCCGGCGCGAGCCGGAGGTGGTCTTCCTGGGCACCGACGGCCGGGTCTCCCGGCTCCGTGCCGGCCGGTTCCCCGCGCCCCTTCACCTGGCGGAGAGCTTCCTGCTGGCCCGTTACCTGGGGATCGGGGACAAGCTCCGCGTCGGCTACGGCCTGGCCCGCCTCGCGCTGGACCGCGAGGACCGGCCCGGCGAGTCCTTCGCGGACTGGCTGATCCGGAACCGGCAGACCCCGCGGACGATGGACCTGTTCTGGTCGACCGTCCTGGTCTCGGCCCTCAACGAGCGGCTGGAACAGATGGACGTCGGCCACGCCCGCAAGGTGTTCGTGGACGGCTTCCTGAGCACCTGGGACGGCTTCCAGATGGAGCTGCCGCTGGTGCCGCTGGGCGTGCTGTACGGGACGCGGCTGGAGCAATGGCTCCAGGACCATGGCGTCGAGACACGCCTCACCACCGGGGTTCGGACGATCGAGTTGGACGAGGAGGCGAGCAACTTCAAGGTCGTCCTCCGCTCCGGCGAGGCACTCGCGGCCGACTTCGTGATCCTGGCGGTCTCGTTCGATCGGGTCCGAGCGGTGCTCTCCGATGACCTGGCCAGGAAGACCCCGCAACTGGCGGGCCTGGAGCAGCTCCGTTCGTCGCCGATCACCGGCGTCCACCTCTGGTTCGACCGCCCCGTCTGCCCGTTCGACCACGTCGTGACGCCGGGCCGCGTCGTCCAGTGGGTGTTCAACCACACGGCGATCCAGGGACGCACGAGCGCGGGGGTCGTGCCCTCGCCGGCAACTGGGGTCGACCAGTCGGGCACGGCCGGGCAGTATCTTCAGGTCGTCATCAGCGCCTCGTATGAGCTTCAGTTGCTCGAGAAGTCCGCGATCCGCGACCTCGTGCTCGCGGAGCTGGGGCAGATCTGGCCCGGGGCGAGGGACGCCCGGCTGCTGCGGTGGTGGGCCGTCACCGAGCACGGCGCCACGTTCTCCGTCAGGCCGGGCGTGGATCGTCATCGGCCCCGGCAGCGGACGCCGGTCGACGGCCTCTTCCTGGCGGGCGACTGGACCGATACCGGCTGGCCGGCGACGATGGAGGGAGCCGTGCGGAGCGGCTACCTCGCCGCCGAGGGCATCCTCAGGGACCTGGATCGCCCGGAACGCCTGATCAGGCCCGGGCTGGCGCCGGGCCGCCTGGCCCGCTGGCTGCTGGGACTTCCCCGGCCCCTCCACGCGGGCGGAGGACGCGAGCCGACCGCCCCCGAGCGGCGTCCCATGCCGGCTCAGGAGCCCGCGATTCAAGGTTGAGGGGATTGGCGATGGACGCCACGAGCACGAGGCTGGACCGCCGCAGGATCGAGGACGCTGCGATCCCCCATGCCGTCGGCTCAAGTCTTCAAAGTTGGCGAGCCGATCAAGCCAACGTGGGAACGTACACGAGATCGCTGGGCAGCGGCAATCAGGATCAATGATGGATGCTTCCACGGAAGGAAGTCCGGGGCGGACCCAGACGAAGTCGCGCCCTCGATGGCTGAGGGCGATGGGCGAAGCGTCTCCGCCGGAGGCGATCGCCGTCGGGAGCGAGACCCATCGGCTGAGAGAAGTCTTCAAGCACGACTCCTGGGCGGCCACCGCGCTTTACGAGGGCCCCGAGGGCCAGCTGAGGGTGGTGAAGCTGCACCGGCAGAGCCCGCTGCTCGGCCTGCCGATGTCCTGGCTCGGGCGGACGACGGCGCGGAACGAGCGTCGGCTGCTGCACCGGCTGGCGGACCTTCCGGGGATACCCCCGCTCGCCGGGCCCGTCGAGATTGACGGCAAGCCGGTCTCCTACGGCGTCGCCCGCGAGTTCGTGGCGGGTCATCCGCTGGGCTCGCGCGAGTCCGTGCCGGACAGCTTCTTCCCGTTGCTCGAGCGGCTCATCAGGGGGATGCACGAGCGCAGGGTCGTCTACGTGGACCTCCACAAGCGGGAGAACATCATCGTCGCCGACTCCAGCGTGCCTTACCTGATCGACTTCCAGATCAGCCTGCTCTGGCCGTCGTGGCTGCCGACGGGCCATCTGTTCCGGATCTTCAGCCGGAGCGACGACTACCACCTCATGAAGCACTGGGCCCGCTGCCGTCCGGATCAATGCGGGGTCGATAGTGAGACCTTGCAGCGCCGTCTTCCCTGGTGGATCCGCGTTCATCGCGCGGTCGCCCGGCCGTTCCGCGAGTTGCGGCGTCGGATCCTGGTGAAGGTCGGTGTCCGGGCCGGGAAGGGGCGCGTCGAGACAGAGGTCTTCGCGGAACACGCACTCCGTGATATAACCCCGCCGCGGGATCGGGCCGCCTGAGCCCACGGATCCCGTGTCTTCCCGAGCCGGGGAGACCCCGCTCCTGCCGCTATCCGGACCGGAGTGTCCTCCCGCGGCGGCGGAGATCATCGCAGCCCGCAGCGGAAAGGACGCCCCGGCATGGCACGCGAACGGATGGCGGGCCGCCTCTGGCCCTGGCTCGCCCTGGCCCTGTCGACGGTCCCTGCCGTCTGGTACGTCCTGGACGACGAGTCGGACATCGACCCCGAGTTTCCTCGGGTGGTGCGGCCCACGTTCAACGCCTATCCGCCCCCGGCGTATCGGTTCGCCGAGGCCGGAGACACCATCGACCACGTGGCCGTCTACGTGGCGTCCGCGGCGATCGTCCTGTCGGCCTGGGGCCTCGTCCGCACCCGCAAACGCCTCTGGCTGGCGGCGCTGGCGGTCTCGATCGCCGGCTTCTGGCACGCGGCGACGCCCGGCCCCCTTCTGGATGGCTGGCACGGGGTGGGCTGGCGCGTCATCGGTCAGCCGGCCGCACCCTCGCCCTGCGGGTGAGTCTGGCGGTTCTGGCCGCGACGCTCCTCGCCACGACCCTCCTGGCGACCGGGCTCGGATCGCCGGCGAGGCTCTGGGCCTGGCTCGCGAGCACCGCGTCGCGGGGTTGATCGTCGCCGCATTCGCCCTGATCGTTCTCCGCCAGGTCGGCTGGCTCGACCGCGAGCCCCTGGGCTTCTGGCCGCGCTGGGTCTATGTCTGGGGACTCCTCGCCTGGGCGATGGCGCTGCTCCGCGTCAGCCCCCCGGTACCCGCGGGCTGGTCAAGAGTGGCCGTGCCCGCCGCGCTGATCATCATGTGGCTCGGCCTGGACGTCGCGGGGCGTGGGCTCTTCTGGTATCAGCGTCCGGTGCGTCGGCTCCGAGAGATCGTGCCGGGCCGGATCTACCTCAGCGCCATGCCGACCTATCGCGGCCTGGCGCTGGCCCACGAGCGGCACCGCTTCAAGACGATCATCAACCTCTTCCCCGAGCACACGCCAGAGCGGAGTCCGTTGCTGGATCAGGAACTCGCCTTCGTCCGGGACCACGGCCTGAATTACATCGGCAATGAGGAGACGGAGGACCCGACCGGCGAGGCGTTCATCGCCCGGACGCTTGAGGTCGCCCGCGATCCGGCCGCCTGGCCGATCCTGGTCCACTGCCACGCCAGCATGGACCGCTCGCCGGCCTGGGTGGGACTCTACCGATTCTCGGTCCAGGGGTGGACCGTGGCCGACGCCCTCCGCGAGATCGAGCAGCACCGTGGCCTCCGACCCAAGGCCTCGGTGACCTTGCTCTACAACCGGGTCCTCCCCCTGCTCGACCCCGAGCGGGCCGCCGGGGATCCGACGGCCTCCCTCCTCCGCCAATGCGCCGAGGGGACGAAGGACCCGGCCCTCAGCCAGTTGAAGCGGCCGGACCGCATGCCGGAAACCAGCGCAGCCACGGCGACCGGCGATGCGACCGGCATGCGGCGGTGATCCTCGGGCCGTAAGCCTCTCTGTCACCGGTTTTCCCCGTGTTCGAAGGATCCGGGGAAACGGTGTCGGGAGGCGATCCTGGAAGCAAGCGAAAGCAGATGAATCTCGGTCACGACGACTGATGTGAGTCCTAGCTGATTGTCAGTTCCTGGCATCTTTCCTGGCTCGACCAAGACGCGACCAACCGAGAGAGCGCAGCGACGGCCTCTTCGGCGTCGGCCCCCCGCGCCACGAGGTCGAGCCAGGCACCCCTACCCGCGGCCAGGATGAGGAGATCGAGGATGCTCTTACCGTTCGCGCACTGGCCCCCGGACGCGACCCGAATATCGGACTCGAACTGAGAGGCCAGGCGGACGAACTGCGAGGCCGGTCTGAGATGCAAGCCAACGTCATCAGTGATCTGGATCTGGTGTTGCACGTCGGTGGTGGGCATGGGTAGACGTCTCCGTACTCGGTTTATCATGCGATGCGAAGGTCGGATCTCGCCCCGGGGGGATCACCTGTTGATCCGGGCCGTGACTGCTCGCCCGGGGGGACTTACCTGATTCGTCGAGCGGGTCTGCGAGGGCTCGCCGTGATCCGATCGGCGACAGCAACCGCGTTCGTCGACACCGGGACTCTGACCTTGGGATCACAATTGCAGTGTCGCCGCTAAGAACCCCCGTCCTCACGCCCTGTTAGAACGAGTTCAGGATGCGTCCCTCCTCGTCCTGAAGCTGGAAAAAGCGGTCAAAGCAGGTGAGCCTGAAGAACTCAATCAGGTGCGGCGTCATGCAGCACAGCTTGATCCGACCGCCAACTGCACTGACGCGCCGCGAGAGCCGAAAGAGCCCCACCAGGAGCGAGCTTGACACCGTCTCGACGCCGCTGAGGTCCACCAGGACCTCTGACAGCGCGGGAACGCCGATGAGAACCGATTCCGCGGACGCATCCCGAACGAGATGCTCGGCGAGGAGCGAGGTCTCGGCGAACGTGACGACAGTGACACCCTCGACCGAGTCGCGGAGAACCCGCGACAAAGTCATGCACGACATGATGTGCACCCTCGTGGCTTGATGTGAGTGAACCCGCGATCCTCGAACCGCCATGAAGACGTGTGGTCCGTGACGTGGGACTTCGAGCCAACTTCCCGTAATGAAGACCCTGAACTGTTCCTGTCACGCGCAAGAGCGTCCCTCAGCGTGCATGACCCACCGGAGTCTTCATGACGAGATCGGTGAGCGGACAGCAGCGGGAGGCCCCGCTGATGCGTCGCGCGACAGAACACCGCCGAGATTGGTCCGCTGCGTCCCCGCTGGGAGATCTGTCACCGCCCGAGCCACGCCCGACCGCATTTGGGGGAAAGCGGCAGACCGAAGAGGGGGAGCGGTGTCCAGACCCACGAGAACACGCAAGCGACGTGGCGACGGACAAGTGGGAGACGCCCGGCGACGACGGGAGCCGACGGCCGGACACGAGGCTCGTTCAACAGCGCAGACAGACGGACGCCCGGTCTCCTGCCGCGTCGCGGGACCCCTGGGCCCGGTGTGCGGGGCCGAACGGTCCCGAGTCTGGCCGAGGAAGTCCGGCCGACAGGTATCGGCTCTGCCCTCGGAAAGACGCCCCTCGCGAACGAGTGCGGAGTGGCAAGATCATCGACGAATGCCCGACGCGCAATATCCGATGGGTCGGAAAGGCGTGCTTGCCACGGACGAGCGACGGGTGCACCGAGAAGGGCGAGGAAGACGAAAGAAGTGCGGCCGAGGGAAGGATCAGCCGGAGGGCCAAGAGGAGCACCACGAACCGTTTCAGAGCCGAGTCCAAGGAGCGGTCTCCAGGGTTAGAGGCTCTGGCAACTCTTCGCTTGGGAAAGGTCCATACGTTCAGAAGCGGCATTGACACGTGCGGCGTACTGCGAAAATGGTTACACCACAATAATTCTATCGGAATCACCCCGCGAAAGCGCACGTCGTTCTCCAGAATTTTGTCCGTTTGCTATCCCGAGCCTCTCCGCGTGACCGTCGGCGTCCCCGACGGACCGGGATTGAGGCGGGGCAAGGGAGAGATTCAGTGGTCGATACCTTCCTCCGGGAATAGCGGGTCGGATCCGAATGCCACCTCCCTATCCGTTAGGCGTTCCGCATCAACCTCTTGCGTTCCTGATCATGCGGCCCCTTGAGCGGGTCGCGCGGCTTCGGGCGGCACTTGATGGCGCGGGGTTTGGCGCGACCGGGGTGGTGGCCGACCTCGACCGTGGCGATGGCGCGGAGCTTCACGGAACGGAATGGCGGGTCGTACGAAATAGCGGTTCACGGACGGAATACCGGATCAGAGCAGGAGACGGAATGGCGGGTCAGACCAGAATAGTGGTTCAGAACCATTTGAAGATGTTCCTCCCTGGTGATCCCATTCGTCGAGAACCGCCATTTCGTTCCCCGAGTCGGTAGTCGGTCGGGTGAGTCCCGAGCGGACTTGGCCACGGGAGACTCCCGAGGCGCTCGGCCCCTCCAACTCCCTCCTCTTTTTCGGGGGAGAACCGGATTGTTACTCCCCTGGGAAGGGGGGAGACAGGGGTTTCCGCGAGGGCTTCGACCGAGCACGTCCTGACCACTATACCTCGGCCTGGTCCCCTGGCGGCTCGTCCCCCGGATTGCGACCCTCGAGCAGGGCCTTGAGCCGGGCGGCGGCCCTGCGGGGCCGATCGGCCCGGATGACGGCGGCGCTCACGGCGATGCGGGCGGCCCCGGCGTCGAGCACGCGCCGGACGTTTTCCTCGGTGATGCCGCCGATGGCGAAGAACGGCAGGTTCGTCGCCTCGGCGGCCGAGCGGACGAACTCCAGCCCGGCGAGCTCGGGCTCGGAGAACTCCTTGGTCGCGCTGGGGAAGACCGGCCCGACGCCGAGGTAGCCCGCGCCGGAGAGGATCGCCGCGTCGAGCTGGCGGCGGTCGTGGGTCGAGACGCCGATGACC
This sequence comes from Isosphaeraceae bacterium, assembly GCA_046349995.1. GTDB lineage: Bacteria > Planctomycetota > Planctomycetia > Isosphaerales > Isosphaeraceae > Aquisphaera. The sequence continues at coordinate 125,823 of JAXMBE010000015.1, forward strand.
AGGTTCGGGCCGACGATCCGCCGCGTGTCGCGGACCGTCAGGTCCTCCTGGCCGACGTGCACGCCGTCGGCCCCCGAGAGGCGGGCCAGGTCGGGACGGTCGTTGAGGATGAATCGTGCCTTCGCCTGCGCGGTCAGGATCCGGACCTCGCGGGCGCGGGAGAGGAGCTCGCGATCGGGGAGGACCTTCTCGCGGAGCTGGATGACGTCGGCCCCGCCGGCCAGGGCCTCGCCGACGACCCAGGTCAGGTCGCCGAGCGTCGGCAGCCCCCCGACCAGGACCATCAGCTTCGCGTCGCCGAGCGCGCGGTAGGCGTGCACGGCGCCGAGCGTCAACTTCTCCAGCGTGTAGACGTCGTAGCGGAGGACCTCGAAGCGGCCGGCGAGCCAGACGTCGACGAGCTTGCCGTATTCCTCCAGGGTGCGGAGGGCCTCCGCGGTCCGCTTGAAGTTGGCCGAGAGGACCGCACGAGGGTTCTCGCGCACCTGCTCCGATCGGGTCATGATGTGGGTGCCGACGTCCTCGCGGGTCTCGCGCGAGCCGATCAGCAGGTCGGCGTCGAATCCGCGGAGCGCCTCGGCCAGGCGATGGCGGACCTCCTTGAGCCGGCGGGTCAGCCCGGGGTCGTCGAGCACGAAGCGGGCGTAATCCTCGACGACGCGGAGCCCCTCGCGGGCGCGGTTGGCCGAGGCGTCCAGGATCCGGCCGACGTCCACCGCGCGCACCGGGTCGGAGAGGTCGAGGGGCGGCATGTCTTCGAGCGGCAGGATCGGCGGCGACAGGGCGAGGGCCTCCTGGGCCAAGTGATCGCGCAGGCGATCGAGGGCGAGCCCCGCGGCTTCGAGCCGTCGGGCCGCCTCGGCACTCTCGGCGATCAGGCCGGCGAGGAGGTGCTCGGTGCCGACCGAGACCCCGCGCTCCAGCGCCCGGGCCCGCGTGTTGGCGTCGAGGACCACGGCGCGGAAGTCCGCCGAATGCGGCAGGCGATCAGCCGGCTCGTCGCCCGGCGGGGCCTCGTCCGCCGCGCCTTCCGGCGGGGCCCCCTGATCAGGCGGCTCCCCGAGCGCGCCCAGGGCTTCCAGGATCCGGCCGGGCTCGAGCCCGAAACGGACCATCAGCTCGCTGGCGCGACTCTCGGGCTCGTCCACCAGCGCAGCGAGCAGGTCCGTCGGCTCGACGGCCTCCGCGCCCCGCAGCCTCGCCCTCGCCTGGGCCCTGGCCAGCGCCCGCTGGGCCCCGGGCGTCCACTCCTCGTACATCGATCCGACCTCCGTCCCGGAGCCGCCCCGCGTGCCTCACCACCGGGAGCCTCGACGGCCCCCCGGGCAGCACCCCGCCGGTCCGCCTCGGGCCCCGCCGGTTCCCGGCGGGGCGTCTTGAATTTCCGGACCACACGTCTCATGATGATGAATGGTTCATTCCACAGACCCTCAATCGACGGTGCCAGCCTGATCCACGGATCCTCTCCGTCCAGGTGACCGGCCTCGAGCGTCCGTCCCCTCCGACCCCCATTCCCGAGGACTCACACCGTGCTCGCGCGCATGAAGTTCCCCGCTCGATTCGCGATGGCGGCCCTGCTCCTGACCGCGATTCCCTGGGCGATGGCCGCCGCCCGCGAAGACGCCAAGAAACCGTCCTCCGTCCTCAACTTCACGGTCAAGGACATCGACGGCAAGGACGTCCCGCTCTCGAAGTTCCAGGGCAAGGTCCTGCTGATCGTCAACACGGCCAGCCAGTGTGGCTACACCCCCCAGTATAAGGGGTTGCAGGAGACCTACGAGAAGTACAAGGACCAGGGGCTGGAGATCCTGGCGTTCCCCGCCAACGAGTTCGGGGCGCAGGAGCCGGGGACCGACGAACAGATCAAGGAGTTCTGCTCGACCAAGTACAAGGTGAGCTTCCCCCTCTTCTCCAAGATCGTGGTCAAGGGCAAGGGGATCCACCCGCTGTACCAGTTCCTCACCGGCGAGGCGAGCAATGCCAGGTTCGCCGGCCCCATCCCCTGGAACTTCTCCAAGTTCCTGGTCAACCGCAAGGGCGAGGTCATCGCCCGGTACGAGCCGGGCGTCAAGCCCGAGTCGGCCGAACTGGCCGGGGCGATCGAGAAGGCCCTCGCCGAGAAGTGAGCGTCGCCGATCGGTCCCCGACGAGCCCCTCCGCGCCGTAAGTTGACGAGGCGGCGCCGGCGAGGGCCCGGGGCCCGATGAAACCGCACGGGGACGGCCGGGGTATCGCTGATGCCCGGCCGGTCCGGGCACCGGCCACGCGTGGCGCCCGGGCAGCCCCTTGAGCCGAGGCCGGACCCCATCACACCTGCCCGACGAATCGAGCCCGCTCGCGACCGCGGGCGAAGCCCTGGCGTCGATGACTGTGTCTTCCCCGGAAAAGCCTGGTGGGGACCCGGCCGGGTCCGTCGAGCCGGCGAGGCCCTCGTCGGTCCTGATCGTCTGGGTGCTCCTGCTGCTGGCCCTGAACGCCATCCGCTGGCTGGGGGGTTTCCCCGCCGGCAACCTGGCCCAGGGGATCGAGGAGGGGGTGGCCCGCGCGGAGATCCAGGCCCGGGGCGAGAGCACCGAGGAGCAGATCCGCAAGATCATCCGGTCCCAGCGGGAGACGGTCTCGTTCTGGACGGCGCTGGCGGCCCTCGACGATTTCCTGATCGAGCCGGCCGTGCTGGCCGGCCGGGCGGTCGTCGTCGCCACGCTCTTCGCGGGCGTCGCGGCCCTGTCCGGGCGGCCGATCCGGTACGAGCTCGCGCTGCTGGAATCGGCGCGCATCCAGGGGATCTGGGTGCTGGGGCTGGCCCTCCGGGTCGCGCTGCTGGTCGGCCTGCGACGCGCCGAGCATGACGTCGACACGTCGCTGGCGCTCCTGCTCGGGCCGGGGAGCCACCCGGCGGTCTCCTGGATGGTCCTCCGACAGCTCGACCTCTTCGCCCTGATCGGCTGGGGCGCCCTCGGGGTGGCGGGCTGGCGTCGGGGGGATGCCTCGCTGGCGGCCGCGACGACGCTCTGCGCCGGGCTCTGCCTGGTCGAGATCGGCGTCCGTACCGGGATCGGGCTGCTCCTCGGGGGAGCGATCCGACTCAGCCTCATGGTACAGTAGCGGGCAGGCTCCCGATCGGGCGGGACAACGGCGGCGTCCCGCGGGTGTCCGACCGGCGCCGCCGGCTCTCGAAGGAACCGAGGCCCCACATGACACGGGCGGCGATGACGGCGATCGGCCTGGGGATCCTCATCGTGGGCCTCGTCGCGGCCAACGTGGGGAGGGATCCGGGCAAGCTGGAGCTGGACTGGCGGCTGATCCGCGAGCCCGCCCGCAAGGTGCTGATCGAGTCGCCCTCCGGCGGGCCGATCCAGCAGACCATCACGGCGCCGGCGAAGATCGAGGCCGTCGAGGAGGCCGAGATCGCCTCGCAGCTCATCGGCCGCGTCACCGCCGTGTACGTCGAGGAGGGCGACATCGTGCTCAAGCGGGATCCGCTCGTCGAGCTCGACTCGACGGAGGCCCGGGCCCGGCTCGACTCCACGCTCGCGCGGATCGCCCGGCTGCGGGCCGCGATCGCGCAGGCCAGGTCGGAAGTCGCCAAGGCCAGCCGCGACGCCGACCTGTCCCACAAGCTGGGCTCGCGGGGTTTCTCCACGTTCACCGAGCGTGCCGACTCGCGCACGGCCCTCGAGAAGGCGAAGGCCTCGCTCGAGATGAGCGAGAACGATCTCGGGGAGGCCGAGGCCCTGCGGCGGACCAGCGAGGAGGAGCTGCGCCGCACCCTGATCGTCGCCCCGATGGACGGCGTGGTCTCGAACGTGAACGTGGACGAGGGCGAGATCGTGATCGCGGGCACGACCAACCTCCCGGGATCGGTGCTGATGAAGGTCAGCGCCATGGACCGGATGCGCGCCCGGGCCGACGTGGACGAGACCGACGTGCTGCTGGTCCGCCGAGGCCAGCCCGCGCAGATCTACCTCCAGGCCGATCCCTTGCACCCGGTGTCGGGCCGGGTGGAGACGGTGGCGCCGCAGGGCAAGGCCAAAAAGGACGAGGTCGTGAGCTTCGAGACCCTCGTCCGGATCGACGCCGACGCGCTGGCGGGCCGCGAGCCGGAGGTCCCGCGCCTCCGCCCCGGCATGAGCGCGACCGTCGAGGTGGAGGTCCGCCGCTCCGACGACGCGCGGAGCGTCCCGGCCCAGGCGGTCGTCCACCGCCGTCGCAAGGACCTGCCCGACACCCCGACCGTCCGCGAGTGGGCCGAGCGCCACGCGCGGTCGCCCGGCGAGAAGTCGCGCGAGGCCGAGCTCCGCTACATCAAGCTCGTCTTCGTGCTCGACGGCGGCGTGGCGCGGGCCCGGCCGGTGGAGACCGGCCTGAGCGACGAGAAGCGGGTCGAGATCCTCTCCGGCGTCGGGCCGGAGGACCGGCTCATCATCGGGCCGTTCCGGGCGCTCGACGAGTTGAAGGACGGGGACCCGGTGGTCCCCGTCGCCTCGGCCGCGGACCTCGGCAAGCCCGGGTAACCCTGCGTGACCGAGAGTCGTTTCCTGATCCCAACCGTCCCGCCCCTTTCCCGCGACCATCCGATGATCTCCACCGCTGCCGGCCACCTTCCCAGGAGCGAGCCCCGACCCGCCACGATCCGGCTGGAGGGCATCACCAAGGTCTACCCGATGGGCGGCGAGACGGTGTACGCGCTACGCGGGGTGGACCTGGAGATCCGGCCGAACGAGATGGTCGCCATCATGGGGCCGTCGGGCTCGGGCAAGTCCACGCTCATGAACATCGTCGGCTGCCTGGACGTCCCCACGGCCGGCCGCTACTGGCTGGACGGACGCGAGGTCGCGACGCTCTCGCAGTCCGAGCTGGCGCGGGTACGCGGCCAGTCGATCGGCTTCGTCTTCCAGACCTTCGAGCTGCTGCCACGGCAGACCGCGATCCGCAACGTGGAGCTGCCGCTGGTCTACTCGGGGATCTCCGCGTCGGAGCGCCGTCGCCGCGCGGCCGAGTCGCTCGCCCGCGTCGGGCTGGCCGACCGGATGGGGCACCGCCCCAACCAGATGTCCGGCGGCCAGCGCCAGCGCGTGGCGATCGCGCGGGCGCTCGTCCAGCAGCCGGCCCTGCTCCTGGCCGACGAACCGACCGGCAATCTGGACACCCAGACCGGCAACGAGATCCTCGAGCTCTTCGACGACCTGCACCGCGAGGGCCAGACCATCGTGATCGTGACCCACGAGCCCGACATCGCCGCGCGCTGCCGCCGGATCGTCCGGATCCGCGACGGCCGCGTCGAGAGCGACGAAGATTCTCCCTCGTCCCTCGGGCCGGACTTCTCCGCGGAGGACCGGGCGTCGTGATCGTCGTCGCCAACGTCCAGAGCGCGCTCGAACAACTGTGGGCCCACCGCCTCAGGTCGATGCTGACGGTCCTCGGGATCATCATCGCCGTCACGTCCACGATTACGGTCGTGGGGGTGATCCAGGGCTTCACGCGCTACGTCGCCGAGTTCCTCCAGGGGCTGGGCACCAACGCGATGTGGGTCTGGCCCGAGCGTCCCGCCGGCGAGGCCGGCAAGCGGCTGGGCCGCATCGAGCTCGACGAGCGCGACATCGCGGCGATCGAGCAGGGCTGCCCGGCCATCCGCCGCATCTCCGCCCTGGTGAAGCCCCCCAACCTCATGCTCCAGTACGGCCGCGACGAGCTGAGCGTCCCGGTGGAGGGCGCCTCGGCCGAATACCACGCGATCCGCAACTTCCACGTCGACCTCGGCCGGACCTTCTCGATCGTCGACATCGAGCAGGGGCACCACGTCTGCATCCTCGGGAGGGACGTGCTCCGCAAGCTCAGCCTCGACGAGGGCATCGTCGGCCAGTCGGTCCTGCTGGGGGGCCGGCGGTTCCGCGTCGTCGGACTGCTCCAGGAGAAGGGGAGCTTCCTGGGCAACAGCCAGGACAACATCGTGCTCATCCCCTACACCATGGCGCTGAAGCTCTACCCGGTCTTCCGGCGCAGCCTGGCGGTGACGGCCCAGGCGGTCACCGAGCAGGCCGTACCCGAGGCCAGGGCGCAGATCGTCAACCTGCTCCGCCGCAGGCACCGGCTGGACGCCCATCAGCCGAACGACTTCAACGTCATGACCCAGGACGAGATCCTCGACGCCTTCAACAGCCTCAGCCTGGTCGCCACGGCCGTCCTGGCGGGCATCGTGGGCATCTCGCTGCTGGTCGGCGGCATCGGGATCATGAACGTCATGCTCGTGAGCGTCACCGAGCGGACCCGCGAGATCGGCCTGCGCAAGGCCGTCGGCGCAAGGCGCCGCGACATCCTGCTCCAGTTCCTCACGGAGGCCGTCTGCCTGAGCGCCCTGGGGGGGCTGATGGGCATCGCCCTGGGCTACGGACTCTGCGCGCTGGCGAGCCTGCATCCAGATATGGTGGACGTGATCGTCCCCTGGTGGGCCGTTGCGCTGGGGTCCGGGATCTCGGCCACGACCGGCGTGATCTTCGGGCTGGTCCCGGCCGTCAAGGCGGCCCTGCTCAACCCGATCGACGCCCTGCGGCACGAATAAGCGCGGGCGGAACTGAAGCCCCGCCCAATAATCCGTCGGACCGTGACGAAGACTCACGAGACATGCCCGGGGAGGCCGCTCCCCGACTGCCTCAGGTTCCCGGCTCGTCGCCGGCCTCCCCCGGGGAGGACCCGACGCGGCGGCCGGATCAGTCCAGGACCGCCCATGACGACAACCGACGCCCCCGGCACGATCGGCCCGGCCTCCCTCACCGACCCCCGGCGACACGACCTGGACGCGGTCCGCGCCTTCGCCATGCTCCTGGGCATCGGGCTGCACGCATCAATGTCGTTCGCGCCCCTCCCCTGGGTCGTCCAGGACTCCCGGCAGATCCCCCTGTTCGGCGTGCTCATGGCGGTGATCCACGGCTTCCGGATGCCGCTGTTCTTCCTCGTCAGCGGGTTCTTCACGGCGATGCTCTGGCGGCGGCGAGGTCTCCACGCGATGCTCCGGCAGCGGGCGACGCGGATCCTGCTGCCCCTGTTGCTCGGCCTGGTGACCATCATCCCGCTGATGAACGTGGTCTCGATCTGGGCCGCCAGTTCTGGGTCCGGGCCCTTCAATACCGACGATGGCACCCTGATCGCGGCAGTCCGGCTCGGCGACCGCGCGGCCGTCGAGCGTCGGTTGCAGGACGGTGCCGACGTGAAGGCCGTCGATCCCGGCCTCGGGGTGCCCCCGCTCGCCTGGGCCGCACTCCGGGGGGACCGGGACATCGCCGCGCTGCTGATCGACCGCGGGGCCGACGTGAATGCCAGGAGCGGCGACGGCTCGACGCCGCTGCAATCGGCCGCCTTCCTCGGTCATGCGGACGTGGCCGAACTTCTCGTCGAGCGAGGGGCCGACGTCCGATCCCGGGACAATCGGGGTAATGGGCCGATCGAGGCCACCAAGGCGGACTGGGAGCTGACCCAGTATCTCGCGGGCGGGTTGCTCCGGCTGCCGCTCGGTGAGGAGGCCGAGATCGAGCAGGGACGGGCCAGGATCCGCGAGCTGATCGGCCGGCAGCCCGCGCTCGCGAGTTCGGGCGTTGCGACCGACGGCCGGCCGGAGACCGGGCCGGCGGGGGGCCTGATGGCGGCGTATCGCGGCATGGTCTTCTCGGAACGGCTCCGGATCCCTCTCGGCGGCTCCTCGTTCCACCTCGTCGAGACGCCCGTCTTCCATCACCTGTGGTTCCTCTGGTTCCTCTGCTGGCTGGTGCCCGCGTTCGCCCTCCTCGCCTGGACCGCCGAACGCTGGGGATGGAGACGCCCCTCGCCGCGGTGGATCCTCTCGCCGCTCCGCTTCTGCTGGCTGGTCCCGCTGACGCTCCTCCCCGAGGCGTTCATGGGCTACGGCGACCTTCATTTCGGCGCCGACACCGCGACCGGCCTGCTCCTGCCCCCGCACCTCCTGCTCTACTACGGGATCTTCTTCGGCTTCGGTGCCCTCTACTACGACGCGGGTGATGACGAGGGGAGGCTCGGCCGGCGTTGGGGACTGCTGCTCTCCGCGGCGATCCTCTTCATTCTCCCGGTCGCCCTGGCGACGATGACGAGCCACCTGTTCACCGCGCTGCCTCAGGTCCTCTACACCTGGGCGATGTGCTTCGGTGTGATGGGGCTCTTCCGCAGGGTGCTTCGCAAGGAGTCGTTCGCGGTCCGTTACGTGTCGGATTCGTCCTACTGGCTCTACCTGACGCACCTCCCTCTGGTGATCGCCGCGCAGGCCGTCGTGCGCGACTGGCCCTGGCCGCCGCTGGTCAAGTTTGCGCTCATCACGACCGTCGTCACGGCGATCCTGCTGATCTCCTATCAGCTCCTGGTGCGTTACACCTGGATCGGCGTCCTCCTGAACGGCCGCGGAAGCGTCAGTCGATGGTCTCCGAGGCCACTGCTACCGATGCGATTGCGTCAGACCTCACCCCGCCGCTGTCGCTTACCTGCCGCTCGAGCCGAGCGAGTCGTGAGGACTTGTCTCGGCGCGGCGAGGTGTAAAACCACACCGAACCCGCGGCCCCGAGACGCCCCTCCCATCGAGGAACGACCCGTGACGAAGCTCGCTGCGCTGGATGCCTTGACCGACTGCTTGTCGCCCTGCCCGCCCGCCTCCCCGCCGACGAACTGGGCGAAGACGGCTTCGTCGACTCGGGCGGGGTGAAGCTCCATTACGTCACGAGGGGGAAGGGTCCGCTGCTCGTGATGCTGCACGGCTTCCCGGACTTCTGGTACACCTGGCGGCGCCAGATTCCCCCGCTGTCCGAGCGCTTCCAGGTCGTGGCCGTCGACCTCCGCGGCTACAACAAGAGTGACAGGCCGGAGGGCGTGGAGAACTACGCCATGCCGAAGCTGGTCGGCGACGTGAAGGCGGTCGTCGAGCACTTCGGCGCGAAGCGGGCCGTCGTCGTCGGCCACGACTGGGGCGGGGCGATCGCCTGGACGTTCGCCATGCAGCATCCCGAGCTGACCGACCGGCTGGTCATCCTGAACGTCCCGCACCCCGCCGCGCTGACCCGCGAGCTGGCGAGGAACCCGGCGCAGCAAAAAGCCTCGGCCTACGCCCGGCACTTCCAGGAGCCGAAGGCCGCCTCCGAGCTGACCCCCGAGGCGCTGGCGTTCTGGGTCAACGACGCCGACGCGAAGGCCCGGTACGTCGAGGCTTTCAAGAGATCCTCGATCGAGGCGATGCTCAACTACTACAAGGCCAACTTCCCCCGAGAGCCCTACGAATCCTCCCGCGAATGGCCGAAGATCAAGTGCCCGGTGCTGATGATCCACGGCCTGAAGGACACGGCACTCCTGCCCGGCGGGCTGAACGACACCTGGCAGTACCTGGAGAAGGACCTCACGCTCGTCACGGTTCCCGAGGCCGGGCACTTCGTCCAGCAGGATGCTCCGGAATTCGTCACCAGGCAGATGCTCCTGTGGCTCGGCCGGTGATGACCTGCCGGTTCCGGCGGTGATCGCCCGAGGCAGGATCCCGGCTTCAACGAGACGCCGGGGCTTCCAGGGCCGGGCCCGGCCGTTCGGCCGTCCGGGCGCGGATGGGGAGATTCGGCTCGTCGTAGAGCCGCAGGTAGCGGTAGTAGACCTCGAGCGAGAGCGTCGCCAGGGCGGTGCAGTAGATCCGCCCGCCGCGGGCCCCGTAGAGGCTGTCGTCCGGGTCCCAGCTCCCCGCGGGATGCCCGCTGCCGCGCTGGAGCTTCACCAGGCGATCCCGCAGCCGATCATTCCAGCGCGCCCATGAGGGCCCGCCGTGCTGGTACATCGCCAGCGTGCCGTAGTACCAGTAATAGAAGTTCGAGTCGCCCCGGTCGGACGGGTGCTTCAGGAGGTAGGCGGCCGCCTCGTCGCTGGCGGCGCCCGGCCCGCCGACGCCCAGGAACTGGCGGCAGACCCAGGCCTCGGCGGTCATCGTGGCCGTGACCGAGTCCCACGGCTGGTAGCGGGCGAGCCCGCGGGCGTTCCCGGTCGCCACGCGGTCCAGCCAGCGGAGGGCCCCCTGGTTCACCTCCGCCTGGCCCGGCACGCGGAGCCCGATCTCGCGGGCCGACTTGAACACCATGACGACCCACCCGAGGATGCTCGTGTCGCCCACCGCCGCGCCGGGGGCGTACCGCCACGCCTCGCCGTCGCGTGCCCGGGCGCGGACCAGGAAGGCGACGGCGTTCTCCGCAGGGCCGCGGAGCCGCTCGTCCAGGCTCAGGGCATGCGCCTCGCAGAGCGCCAGCGCGGCCATCGCGTGGCAGTACATGCCGACGGCCTTGCTGACGCCCCGCAGGTCGCCGTCGGCCTTCTGCTGCGCGAGCAGGAAGTCGAGCCCCTTGTTGACGGTCGTCTGGTACTTCCCGTCCTTGTGGGTGTAGCCGGCGCCCAGGTAGGCGAGGAGGGCCAGGCCCGTGAGGCCCGTGTCGGCCTCCCAGTAGGAGCTCTCTCCGAAGCAGGTCTGCCCCGCGGGGCAATGCACCGTGAAGTCGTCGTCGCCCGGGACCGCCGTCCCGTCCTCGTACCGCATGGTCGCGCCATCCCACCGGCCGTCGGCGTCCTGGTGATGTGCCAGCCAGTCGAGGGCCCGCTCCACGGCCTGCTCGCTGGCCTCGCTGGCGCCGGTCCCCTGCGCCCGGGCCGACCGATTGCCGTCCAGTCGCGGCCGGTAGATCGGCGGGACCTCGGTCAGGGCCCGCCCGCCGGCCGGCCCGCTCAGGTCGGCCAGGGCCGTCGGGGCCGTCGTCCGCGGGCTCGCGGGGGGCGCGGCCCGAGGCATCGGGGCCGCTGGGGGGAGGTTCGCCGGGGACAACCGCCTGTCGGAGAAGGATGGTGCCGGCCGGGGGTCGCGGATCGACTCGCGGCGCAGGTCGGCCGCCGCCAGCCCGGCGAGCGCCCGGGAGGGGATCGCGGACGTTCCGGACCGCTTCTCGCTCAGCTTCTCGACCTGCGGCACGAGCTGGGCGGCGTCCGCCGCGGTGAGGGTCGGCGCGGAGGCCAGGGCCGGCGGGCCCGGGGCCCCGGCGTCGTCGCGGCCCCTGGGCTCGGGCGTCGCCTGGGACGGCGGCAGCGCGACGCTGGGGATCGTCGTGGCCAGCGGCAGGGGAGCCGGGGGTGCCGAGGCCGAGGGGCCGAGCATGGGCGGCGCGAGCGGCTCCGGGGGCCCGGCGGCCCCTGCGACGAGCCGCACGTCGGCCAGCCGCCGGGGCTCGATCACCAGGTCGGGCGAGGATGCGGCCTGCCCACCCTGGAGCGGAGCGCGGGGAGTCGGCGCATCCCTGAGCTCGGCACGGTCGCCCGAGGCGGCAGGGCTGGGGGTCACCCGG
>JAXMBE010000016.1:0-130297 GCA_046349995.1 Isosphaeraceae bacterium
ACCCGCCCGGGCCCCGCGGGGCCCTCGATTCCCCCGGGGGCGTCGGCCCCTCCCGCGAAGCCGCGGGGCCATGTCGTCAACGCGGTGAAGGTCCGCGGGCGGGTGGATGATGAGCTGGCGAGCCTGGACGTGGAGATCGAGCTGGCGCTCCTGGTCCCCGGGCCGCTCTGGGTCCCCCTGGGGCTCGACGTGCCGATCGTCTCCGGGGCCCGTGAGGGCGATCGCGAGCTGGAACTCCGTCGCACGCCCCGGGGCGTCTGGGAGGCGCGCATCCAGGGCAGCGGGCCGCATCAACTCCATTGCGAGGTCAAGCTGACACTCGGGGTCAGCCCGGATCGGACGCGGCTCGAGCTGGCGATCCCCTATGCACTCTCGACGTCCCTGGAGCTGGACGTCCCCCGCCAGGTCTTCGAGGTCGATCTCGGCACCGGGGAAGGCATCGGCAGGACGCCCCTGGCCGGGGGCAAGGGGACGCGCCTGAGCGCCCACCTCTCGCCCCGTTCGAGGCTCGCGCTGGAATGGACCGACGAGGAGGACAACCACGCCGCGGCGGCCCCGATCCTGGCCGCGAAGGTCGAGATCGCCCTCGACGCCGACGCCGAGTGGATCACCACCCTCTCCTCCTGGGAGATCCGCTGCCTGCGCGGAGCGGCGCGCACGCTGGAGATCCGGCTGGACGACCCGGACATCGTCCAGATGCTGAAGCTGGACGAGCAACTCCTGATGACGCAGGTCGAGCGGAACGTCCTGAGCATCCCGCTCCGCGAGGCGCTGCGGGCGGGCGGCTCCGTGCGGCTGACCCTGCAGACCCGCAGGCCGGTGCCCGCGGGCTCGCCCGGGCGCTTCGAGTTCAGGGGACTGCCGCTGGCCAACGCGCTGGAGCAATCGGGGGCGATCGGCATCACCCCCGCGGCCAACGTCTGGGTGAATCCCACGCTGACCCGGGGCCTGCGGCGGATCGAGCCGGTGGAGCTGCCCAGGGACCTGAGGGCCCGGCCCGGCATCAGCCTGGCCTTCCAGTTCCTGGATCAGCCGTTCCAGTTGGGGATCGAGGTCGAGGAGAGCCCGCCGCTGTTCCGCACGGAGACGAACTCCTCCATCTTCCTGGAAGGGGCGACGGCCAGGACGGAGTCGTCGATCACCCTCCACCGGGTCCGCGGCCGACTGTTCGGGTTCGACATCGCACTGCCGCCGGGCCTGGAGCTCGTCGCGGTCGAGCCCGCCGAGCTGGTCGAGACCGTGATCCCGGCCGCGACGGCGAGTGGGCCCGGCAAGGACGAGCCGGTGCGGCCGGCCGGGCAGGTCGTCAAGGTCCACCTCGGCTCGGCGGCCCGCGATCAGAAGTCGCTCTTCCTGAAAGTCCTCGGGCAGCAGCGAATCCCGGAGGAGGGGCCGGTGCAGCTCGGGCTGTTCGCCCCGCTGGGCGGGATCCCGGTCGGCAGCGGCGTGACCGTCTACGGGGGCCGAGGCCTCTCGTTCGAGGCCCTCCCGGAGCCGGGCATGACGGACGGCCCGCCGGCCGGCGGCGACCTCGCTTCGCCCCCGATCGTCGATCGAGCCCGCACGACCGCGGGGATGTTCCCGCTGGCCACGCTCCGGAGCCGGGAGAATCTCACCCAGGTCCGGGGGAAGCTGGTCCGACATCCCCGGTCCCTGACCTCCGAGACGTCGGTCGTCGCCCAGGTCTCGGGGCAGGGGATGGAGGTGAGCCAGGACACGACGATCCGGGTCCGGCACGACGTCCTCGGGTCGCTGACGGTCCAGGTCCCGGTCCGCGGAAGCGACGCGTGGCAGGTCCTCCGGGGTAAGGACGTCGTGCGCCGCGAGGAGATTCCCGGGCCGGGCAGCGAGGGCAGCCGCTATCGACTGCACTTCGACCCGCCGGTGCTCGACACCACGACCCTCACGTTCCGGTTCCGGCGGCCGCTCGAGCCGCCCCTCGCCCCGGGCACCGAGGCGAGGAACGCCGTCCGCTGGGTCCGCCTGGAGGGGGCCACGCCGCAACGTCTCGCGGTCACGATCGCCACCTCCCCGGAGCTACGCGCGACGGTCGACGACCCGGCCTGGGCCGGTGAGGCCGACGAGCCGGAGCGGCCCGAAGGCGGCGAGCCGCCGCGGCGGTATCGGCCCGCCGGGTCGACGGCGCCGGGACTCGCCGAGCTGCCGTTCGCACTCCGCGAGCTGGACCGGGTGTCGCTCCCGCCGGTGGTCGTGCCGCGGGTCCTGCTCCGCTCGGTCCTGGCACCGGACCACCAGGTCCGGACCCGTGCCTGGTACTGGGTGGAGTCGCACCCCTCGGAACTCTCCATCCGGCTCCCGGTCGGCTCTCGTTGGGTCCGGGCCCGGATCGACGGCAGGACCGCCGAGCAGATCGAGACCGGCCCCTCCGGCGGCGGCTACCGCATGCTCCTGCCTCGGGAGTTGCACTCCAAGCCGGTCCTCGTCGAGCTCGAATACCAGTCTCCCCCCACGGCCGGCGGCGCGGTCCTGGATGCGCCGGAGCTGAGCCGCGGGGCCGTCGTGCTCCAGTCGTTCTGGCTGGTGCAGATCCCCTGGAACGAGGCCGTCATCGGCGTCCCCCGGGGATGGAATGATGAGAACGAGTGGTACTGGGACGCCTACGTCTGGAAGCGCCGGCCCTGGCGGCCGCTGTCGCGGCTGACCTCCTGGGTGTCGGGTGCCCCGACGACCGCCCCGGGGCCGGACGACGCGGCCGGCGAGGACCCCGAGGACGCCCACGCTTACCTCTTCGGCCGATCCGGGGCGCCCGGCTCGCTGCCGCTCTTCGTGGCCGCCCGGGCGTGGCTCGTGGCCCTCTGCTCGGGCCTCGTCCTGCTGGCCGGGCTGCTCGTGATGTACTCACGGGCGCGGTTCCGCACGGTCTGGCTCGCCGGTGCGATCCTCGGCCTGGCCTTCGTCGTCTTCGCCCATCCGAGCGTGGTGTTGCTGATCCTCCAGTCCGCGGTCTTCGGCGTGGTGCTGACCCTGGTTGGCCTGGCGGCGCAGCGACTGATCGAGCGAGCCCGGCACGGGATCGCGCCGCCGGGCCTGCCCGCAGCCGCGGCGAATCCGTCTCAGTCCGGGCGGGCGGCCTCAACCCCCGGCCCCTCGGGGATCGGTTCCGATGACTCCACGGCGATCCGCGTCCGCGTGACCCCCTCGACCATGGACCATGTCGCCGCCCCCCTGGTCCTGTCGCCGCGCGATGCCGAGCCCGCCGGGAGTTCCCGGGTGGAATCGCCCGAATAGACCGGGGGCAAGTGCCCGCCAGGTGGTGCATGACGTTTCCACAGAGGACCGGTGATTCCGTCTCATGAATCGAGGCTGGTTGACGATCGATGACCCCCCGGGCTCGGAGACGAGCCGCCCCGCCCGCGCGGTACGCCTGGCGACGGCCCTGCTGGCAACGGCCCTGCTCGCCGGGGCGGCGCCGCCGGAGGTGATCCGCGTCCACCTCCCCGCGGGGCGGGTGACGACCTGGTTCCCCGCGGGGACGCCCCTGAGGACGATGTCGCCGGAGGAGTTCGCGACGCTCCTGGACCGCGCCCGCCGGGGCGCGGAGCGGCAGGGCGCCTCGACTGCCCCGCGGCTGATCCGGGCCCACCACCACGCCCGATGGGTGGACGGCGTCCTCATCGGCCGCTCGGAGCTGGTCGCCGAGGCCTCGGCGCTCGGCTCGGCGAACCTGGAGCTCGCCCCCTGGACGCCGATCGTCACGACGCGAAGTCCCGGCGAGCCGTCGGTCGGGACCCTCGCCTCGGGGAAGCCCGTCCTTCGGCTCCGGTCCCGGGGAGCGTCGGCCGGCGACGGCACCGCCGCGTTCTCGCTGGACTGGAAGCTCCGCGCCCTGCCGGCCACGGGCGGCCGGAGTTTCGTGCTGGGGCTCCCCGGCAACGAGACCTCGCTGCTGACCCTCGAGCTGCCCTCGGGCTGGGTCCCGCTGGGAACCCAGGGTTTCCGCCAGGGGCCGCTACCGGGCCCGCGCGAGGGCCACCAGAACTGGCGATTCCACGGGCGGCCGGGACGGATCACCCTCCGACTTGTGAGGCCGGAGGACCGGGGCCCGCACCCGGAGGCGCAGGTCTGGGTGAGCGGCTCCACCGAGGTCCGGCTCGGGCCGGACGTAAAGCAGTCGGCGGCGGGGGCCGGACGCGAGATCGCCAACTGGACGACCGAATGGCAAATCTCCTCGGGCGGTGAAGGGTCCGTCCGGTTCTCGGCGCGGCTGGATCCCGACCTCGAGCTCCTCAACGTCTCGGGGCCCGACGTCCGCGAGTTCCGGGTCAAGCGCGGCCCCGCGGGCACCGTGGCCAGCGTCACGCTCGTCGGGGGCGCGGGCCAGCCCAGCCTCGTCCGATTCGAGGCGCATGCCCGGGTCCCCGTGGAGGGGACCTGGCGCATCCCGGCGGTGACCCCGCTGGACGCGAACTGGACCGGGGGCACCACCACGGTGATCCCGGACGCGCAGCACGTCATCCGCGATTGCCGGGAGCGTGCCGGCGTCCGGCTGCCCTCGATCGCCCAGGGCGGGGAGGCCGCCGCGGCGAGTCCGGACGCCGTGGTCTTCGAGGCCAGCGCGCCGGAGTCGGTCGGGGACCTGGTCTTCCGCCAGCCCAGCGGCGATCGGCCCTGCCAGGTCGAGGGCCTGCTGCGGATCGGCAAGGGCGCCGCGCCGGAGCTCGAATGCCGGCTCGACGGCCTGGCGGCGCTGGCCACCGGCGACGAGGTCCGGGTCGATCTGTCGCCCACCTGGACGCCGGACCACGTGGGCTGGGAGGGAGGCGACGAGTCGCTCGCCTGGAGGTCCTCGGTCCAGCCCGACGGGTCCACCCGCCTCCGCGTCCTCGGGTCGCGGACCGAGGCCGCGCAGGCGCGCAGGGCCCTGGTCATCCGGGCGCGGTCGACGACCGGCGGCGGGAGGGGTCCGCTCGTCCTGCCCCGGGTGCGGCCGATCGGCCTGACGATCCTCGACGAGACCTGGGTCGCTTTGGTCGAGCCCGACGTGGTCCTGCACCCGGTCAAGGCCGACGGGCTGGCCTGGATCAACCCGCCGCGCGGGGAATCCCGCCCGCTCGTGCGGTCGACGAGCTCGCCGGAACCGCGAGTCGGGCTGGCCTGGAGATGGAACGCCGAGACCGCCCAGGCGACGGTGGAATGCGAGGACCTCGACCGGGGCGCCAGGGTCGAGATCCGGGCCGTCGGGACGCTCGAGGACGGGGACCTTCAGATCGACGGCGAGCTCCTGGCTCAGCCCGGGGCCGGCGGCCTGACTCGCCTGCCGATCACCCTGGGGGGCGGCACCACCGAGGCCTCGGGGTGGTCGTTTTGCCTCGAGGACGAGGGCCCCTCGTTGCCGCTGAAGCCGATGGACGGGGAGTCGCGGTCGCGCTGGGGCCTGGGAGGCTCCGCCGCCGGATACGAGCTCACGCTCCCGCCCGGCCGGGACGACCGGGTCCGGCGAATCCGCTTCCGCTCGCGGCTCCCCTGGGCGGGCCGGGGGACGGTCCCGCTGGTCTCCGTCCCCCGGGCCTTCTTCCCCCGCGGGGCCGTCCTGATCCGGGTACCGCCGCAGGTCTACTCGCAGGCGGAAGGGGCGGGGTTGCGGCGCGTCGGACAGCCGCTCGCCGCCAACCTGGGCGGCTCGTGGACGATCCCGGGGGCCGCCGCCGGGGAGGCCTCGGGCCGGGGTAAGGGGGCCGCGCAGCTCGCCCACGCCTTCACCTACACGGCGCCCACCGCCGAGCTCACGCTCCGGACCGAGCAGCTGAGTGCGGCCGGGGCGGCGGCCGTGATCCGCGAGGCTTCCCTGATCACCCAGGCCGATCCCGGCGGGCGGACGTTCAACCGCCTCCGGCTGCTGGCCCAGGGGGAATCGCTGCAGGCCCTCCGGCTCCGGCTCCCGCAGGGCACCAGCATCCTCCGCGTCGTGGTCGACGGGGCCGCGACCGGGGCCTCGGCCGATCCCTCGGGGATCCTGGTCCCGCTGCCCGGCCCTGGTGCAGGTCTCAGGTCCTGGACGATCGAGCTGGATTTCGAGCGGGCCGACCGGCCCCTGGGCGCGGGGTCTGAACTCCGGCCCATCTTCCCGGCCAGCGAACTGCCCTGCCTCGCCTTTTCCTGGGAACTGATCGCGCCGACGAGGTGGCGTGCGGAGCCGTCCGGGACCGGCCTGATCGCCTGCGATCGGGCGTTGCCGGAAGCCTGGCCGCTCGGCCGCCTGGGCATCACGGATCCCCGCGGGCAGGGCCCGCCGAGGCGGGAACCGGGACCGGGCGACGAGGTCATCCGGAAGCTGGACGCGGCGCTGGCCCAGGTGAGCGCGGACGAGCTGACATTCGGCGAATGGTTCATCCGGTGGGATTCCCCGACTGCGCCCGTCGTGATCGACCGGCCCTCCCTGGGCACCCTGGGTTACGGCCCTCGTTCCCCATGCATCCCCGTGAGGGTCGGGCCCGCGGGATACTCGGCGTCCCTGCGGACGCTGCGGCAGTACGGGCTGGCGGTCGTGCCGGTCGATTCGGCGCTGCTGATCACCTCGCTCGAGGAGGCCTCCCGGGCCGAGGCGGTCGAGGGGTGGAGGCCGGAGGTGGACACCGCGCTCCGCTGGGGATCCGACCGCGCCGACCGGTTCCAGTCCGTTGGCCGCTGGAGTGGCGAGCCGACTCCCCGGGAGGCCTCCGCCGGCGTGGCCGGGGACTCCCTCCGACCGCCCCCGGGCTGGTCGTCCTGGAAGTTCTCGGGTGCCGGCTGGCCGGACGCCCGCAGCGGCGTCGTCCTGCGCGACCCTCGGGCCCGATGGCTGCCCGGCTGGGTGGTCGCGGCCGCGTGCTTCGTCGGGCTGCTCTGGCATCGGAGCGGATCCGGCCGCCGGGCCCTGCTGCTGCCCCTGGCCGGAGTGGCCCTCGCGATGCTCCTGGAACTCTGGCAGGGGGATCGGTGCGGCAGCCTGAGCGCGGGTCTGTTCCTCGGTTGCGTGCTGGGGATGCTCGGCCGGCTCGGGAGGCAGCGGATCTCGCTTCGCCGGCCCGGGCCGGCGGGCCGACCCGGCGGGGAGGCCCATCGCCGGAGCTCGATCCGGCCGATCCTCGTACGGGCGACGGCGCTCGCCCCCCTGATGCTCCTGGCCGGCCGGGAGCATGCCGGCGGGTTGCACGGCCAGGAGGTGCAAGGGTCGACGAGCCGCCCGATCATCGTCCTGGTGCCCTTCGAGGGCGTTTACGACCCGTCGGCCGCGCCCCGCCGGCTGGTCGTCCGCGAGGGCGACTACCGGGCGCTCGAGGAGCTCGCCCGCCCCCCGCTTGCCGCCTCCGATCCGCCGCTGGTCCTGCTCGACGCCGACCATGGCGTCTCCTGGACCGAGGACCGGCAGATCGAGGTCACCAGCGAACTCCTGCTCGACGCGACGTCGTCCTCTTCGGCGAGCTGGTCGGTCCCGATCGCGGGCTCCAGGGAGATCGCCGCGACCGTGGACGGGCAGCAGGCGCCGGTGTTCATCGAGCCCGGCGGCGTTCTTGCGGAGATCCCGATCCCGGCGGCGGGCAACCATCGGCTCCGGATCCGCAGGATCGCGACCCCGGTGCGGGCCGGCGAGACGGAGTCACTGAGTGTGCCGGTGA
Source organism: Isosphaeraceae bacterium (assembly GCA_046349995.1). Lineage (GTDB taxonomy): Bacteria > Planctomycetota > Planctomycetia > Isosphaerales > Isosphaeraceae > Aquisphaera. The sequence goes on from JAXMBE010000016.1 coordinate 7,617, forward strand.
ACCCGGGGGTCTCGGCCAGGCTGATCGTCGGGCCTCATCCCCGGAACCTCCCGCTCGGGAGCATCAACGCCCGGGGGGATTTGAAGGCCGGGAGCGACTCGTCGGTCTCGGCGGAGCTCGGTCCGGTCGACCGGCTGGAATTGTCCTGGGGCGACACCCGGCGGCCCGATGCGGGCCCGGAGGGATCCGGGACCATCGCGGACAGCGTCCAGCTCTGGGACATCGAGCCCGGCGGCGACCTGGTGCGCGCCCGCCTCTCGTACCGGGGCTCGCGGCCCCTGTCCTCGCTCCGATTCGAGGCCGAGCCCGGCCTGATCCCCCGCAGGCTGGATGTCCCGGGCCTGGTCGCCGCGACGTGGGACGGGCCGGCGGAGCGACCGACCTGGACGCTGAGGATCGATCCTCCCCTGCTGGCCCCCGCGACGGTCGAGCTGGAGATGTGGCGACCGCTGGCCCCGGACCGGGCGACCCCGCCGGGGCCGGAGCCCGCCGCCGACGGCCGGCCCCGGGAGGCCGTCCGCCGCCTCCCCCGGCTCGAGCCGCTCGACGTGGCGCGCGGCTCCGGACTGCTGGGCGTCCGCCGGCCCGGCCACTGGACGGGCCGTCAGGCGCCGATCCGGGGATCGGAGCCGCTCAGCGACGAGAACTTCGTGCGCGTCTGGGGGCCCCTGCCCGACGACCGACTCCCGCTCGCCGGGACGACCCGGTTCGAACGCGACAGCCGCCCGGAGTTCCGGACGGGGCCCTCCGAGCCCCGGCTGAAGGTCCGGCCGACGCTCCAGCTCACCCTGGAGCAGGGGCGGGTCGATGTCCAGTTCGATGCGGATCTGGAGGATTCCGGGGATGCGCCGAGCGTGCTGAAGCTGACCGTCCCGGAGCGGCTCGTGGTGACGACCGTCCGATCGGAGGGGCTGACGGACTGGAGCCGGTCGGCTGCCGGCGAGCTCCGGCTCCGCTACGACCGCTCGCTCGCCCGCAGCCGGCGACAGTTGCGGCTCGCGGGCTACATCCCCGTGCCGACCGAGCCGCTCAAGCCCGGCGGCCGGGCCAACCAGTCGCCGACCCCTGGGTCGCCGTCGCGGGCATGGACGTGCAGCCGGGGGTGCTCGCCGTCAGCTCGCGGACCCGGGTCGAGCTGGTCGACGCCTCGGGATTGACGCTCCTGTCCCGAGCGACCGGATCGGTCAGCACGGCCATCGCGGCCCTGACCGGGGCGCCGTCACGTCAGAGCTACCGCGTCGTCGACCCGGGCGCGCTGGGGCTGCTGCGATGGAACTCCCCGGCTCCGCAGGTCAATGTTCTCGTCGAGAGCCTGCTGACGCTCTACCCCGAGTCGGCCGAGTGGACCGCGGTGCTGAATTACGACATCCGCGGCGGTTCGCTCGACTCGTTCGCGCTCAAGATCCCCACCGTCTGGGCGCAGCGGGCGCAGGTGGAGCTCGACGGCGGCAGCGACGGATTCCGGTCCAACGAGATGGGCCCCCTGAGCTTCTGGAGGATCCTGCTGGGGCGCCCGGCCTGGGGCCCGCGACGGCTCGTCCTGAGGTCCTCGATCCCATTGGCCCCGGGCCAGGAGATCGAGCACCCGGAGATCCGCCCGCTGGGCGAGGGGCGGCTCGACACCTACCTGGGGCTGGTCGCGGCGACCGGCTCACCTCCGACGACCGAGTGGTCGAGCAGCCTGAAGGAGGCGATGGACGACGGGCGCTTCAGCGACCCCGACTTCTGGAAGCCCCCCGGGGCGAGGCTCCGCGTCTTCCACGTCGCCCGCGACCGCTGGTCCCTCAAGGCGCAGATCCCCTCGGCACAGGACGAGCCGCAGGGCCGGGCGCCCGACTCCGCGCGGGTGGTCGCCGCCGAGCTCGGCGCCACGGTCCGGGAGGACCGGTCGCTCCTGGCCCGCGGCGTCTATGAGACCCAGGCGCGGACCGGACGATTCCTGATCGCGGCGCCGGCCCCGGATTCCGAACTCCTCTGGACGACCGTGGACCAGGCGCCGGTGCGGCCCTTCGCCGCGGCCGACGGGCGCTGGCTGATCCCGCTGGATGAGGACAGCCCGCACCGCGTCTGCGTGTACTGGCGCGGCGCCCTGGAGGCCCTCCCGGCAGCCGGGTCCGCGCAGGCGTCACGAGCCGAGGCCCCGGAGTGGGTGCTCGAGTTGCCCCGCGTCGGCGACGGACACCCCCCCGTGCTGGCCACGATCCGGGCGCCCGAGGGGCTCGCGATCAGGCCGGCGATCGGCGACCTGGAGGCGGTCCCGACGGCCCGGCTCGAACTCGAACGCGCCCACCGCATCGCCCGACAACTCAACGAATTCCTCCAGCTCATGGACCGGCGATCGGGACGGGATCGCGAGCGGGTCACCTCCTTCGTGATCGCGCACGAGCTGGCCCTCCGGAGCGCGGACCGGTCGTTGCGGTCGGCCGCACGCCGGGGCGGCCGCGCCGACAGGGAGCGCATCGAGCGCGAGCTGGAGATCGTCCAGTCCGCGCGCAAGACCTTCTTCGAGGGCCTCTCCGCGGGGTCCCTGGACGATGCGATCGGGGCGGCCCTCAACTACCTCGGGCAGCCCGCCGCCCCGGCGAACCGGGCCTCGACGCTCGCGGTGGCCGGCCCCTCGGCCCCGGACCGGATCCGGGGCCTCGGGCAGCCGACATGCCTGATGGGCGTGACCGGCGGGCTGGATGGAGAGGCGACCCGGATCAGCGCCGTCGGCGAGGCGGCCCGGAAGTCGGAACTGTCGCCCGAGCGGGCCCAGGCGACGTTGATCCTCGGCCTCCTCGCGGCGCCCGCCCTGCTCATCCTCGCCCGTCCCGGTCGCGCCGGCACCTGGCTCCTGACGCTCGCCCTGGCGATGGGGATGCTCGGGTTCCTGGGGGGGCCGATCCTGCTGGTCCCAGGCCTGCTCGCCCTCGGCGGCGGATGGCTCTCCGGTCCCTCGTCGCGCCCGGGGGCGACCGCGCTCCCGCGGACCGCGTGACTCCGCGGGGGGCGGGTCAGCCCACCAGCTCGCGGATCGGCTGGCCGCCGTCGACGACCTTCATGGGCCGGCCGAGCGGGGTCGTGTACTGGGTGTCGATGTTGATGCCCATCGACCGGGTCATCGTCGCGACCAGGTCCATGACGCCCACCGGCCGATCGGTGACGTCCACGCCGTCCTTGTCGGTCGCGCCGACGACCTGGCCCCCCTTCAGGCCGCCGCCGCCCATCACGACCGACCAGCTCCGCGGCCAGTGATCCCGGCCCGCGTTCTGGTTGATCCGGGGGGTGCGGCCGAATTCGCCCATCCAGACGACGAGCGTGCTGTCCAGCAGCCGCCGCTGGGCGAGGTCGGACACGAGGGCCGCCATGCCCTGGTCCAGCGCGGGGAGCAGCCGCCCGGAAAGTGTCTCGAAGTTGTTGGCGTGGGTGTCCCAGCCGCCGAGGGAGACCTCGATGTAAGGCACCCCCTGCTCCGCCAGCCTTCGGGCCAGCAGGCAGCCCGACCCGAACGACCCCTTCCCGTAGGCCTCGCGGACCGCCGCCGGCTCGGACTGAAGGTCGAAGAGGTCCTTATGTTTGGAGTTCATCATCCGGATCGTCTTGCCGTAGACGGCCTTGTGGTCCGAGGCCAGGGTGCTCTTGCGGCTGGCGATGAAGTCGTTCTCGACCTGGCCGAGCATGGCGAGCCGGCGATCGAGCCGGGACGCGCCCACGTCCGCCGGGGGTTTGAGATTGGCGATCGGGGCGTTTGGGTCCTGGATCACGAACGGCGAATACGACATCCCGAGGAAGCCGGCGCCCATCCCGGGCTCGTTGATCGCGATGCAGTGCGGCAGGTCGAAGTTCCGGAGCTGCTCGCCCAGCTCGTAGGCGCAAATGGAGCCCCAGCCGGGATGCACCACGGTCGGATTCGGCTGGTAGCCGGTGTGCATCAGGTAGGTGCCGCGGTCGTGGTTCCCCTCCTTCGAGTCGAGCGACCGCACGATGCTCAGGTGGTGCATCTGCCTGGCCACCCGGGGCATGTGCTCGCTGATCTTGACCCCCGCCGCGGACGTGTCGATGGGCTTGAAGGGGCCGCCGTTCTTCTCGCTCTCCGGCTTCAGGTCCCAGATGTCGAGGTGGCTCGGGCCCCCCGACATCCAGAGGACGATGCAGCTCCGATGGTTGCTCCGCACCCGCTGGGCGTTCGCCCGGAGGGAGTGAAAGAACTGCATGGCCGGCACCCCGAGGGCCGTCGCGGCCAGGTGCCCCAGGAAATGGCGACGGCTCAGATCGGCCCGGGGTGGTTGAGCAAGCGACATGGCGCGTCGGCTCCTCCGCGGTGGCGCGGCTCGGTCAGTGGATCAGGATGAATTCGTTGGAGTTCAGCAGCGCCCAGAAGAGGTCCTGGAGCACCTGGAGCGAGTCGGGGAACGCCGCGAGGTAGCGGCTCGCCTGCTGCGTCTCCTTGCGGGTCGGGTAGCGGCTGAGCGCGGCCAGGTAGATCTGATTGACCAGGTAAGTCTCGGGCGCCTGCGTCTGGGCATGGGACTGCTCGATGCAGGTCCCCAGGAAGCTGCCGGGCTTGCCCGAGAGGGCATCTCGCATCAGCTCGCCGTTCATCATCATCAGTGCCTGCGGGATCGTGCCCTGGAAGGACGTCGCCTCGTCGCCCTCGTCGTTGCCGAAGGTGAACAGGAACTGCCTCAACCATTCTTCTCGCTTGCGGTCCCGCTGCACCTCGCCGCCGGCCTTGTGGGCGCCCGTCGCGGTCAGCAGCGAGTCGAAGAGCTGCTCGGGGCTCATCGGCCGAAGGGCCATCACCAGGAACTGCCCGTCGGCCTTCTCCGTGCCCTTGACCCGCACGCTGCTCGCCTGGTAGGCACGCGAGGCCATGATCCAGCGGATGAGCTGCTTGACGTCGTGGCCCGAGGAGCGGAATTCCTGGGCGAGCTTCCCGAGCAATTCCGGGTGGGACGGCGTGTTGTGCGGGCCCAGGTCGTCCACGGGGTTCACGAACCCTCGGCCCAGGAAGTGGGCCCACATCCGGTTGACCATCGCCCGGGCGAGGTAATCGCTTTTGTCGTCGACCATCAGCTTCGCCAGCTCGGCCCGCCGGACCACGTCGGTACCCTGGCTGATCTTCTTGCCGTCGAGGAACCGGGGGAAGGCGATGCCGACCAGCCCGTTGCGCTTGTCGAACCTGGCGAAGTCGTCGGTCGGCTCGTCGCCCAGCTCGGTGTGGTCGTAGGCCTCCAGGCCGGTAGGACTGACGGCCGTCTTCTCCTCGACCTTGATCCCCCTGAAGAAGGCGTTGATCCCCCAGAAGTCCGCCTGCTTCCAGTCGTTCGACGGGTGGTCGTGGCACTGGGTGCACTGGATCTGCTGGCCGAGGAACAGCCGCGTCGTCCGCGAGGTCAGCGGCACGGCCTCCGATTCGAGGTGGGCCAGCACGTAGTTGACGGCGCCGTTCTCCTTGTTCGAGCCGGTCGCCGCGACGAGGTCGTAGACCACCTCGTTCCACGGGCGGTTGGCGGCGAACTGCTTTCGCAACCAGCCGGTGAGTGCCGCGCGGTCGACCCGCCGCCCCTGGTTGCTGCGGCCGATCAGGAGGACCGTCCACTGGGTCGCCATGTTCTTCGGATAGTCGACGTGCTCGAGCAGGTAGTCGACCAGCTTCTCGCGGCGGTCGGCCTCCTTCGTCTGGAAGAAGGCCTTCGCCTCCTGGACCGTCGGGATCCGCCCGAGGAGATCGAGATACGCCCGGCGGAGGTACTCCTCATCGGTGGCCGCCCGGGCCGGCTTCAGGCCTGCCTTCTTCCATGACTCCAGGAGCAGCCGGTCCACGAACTCGGCCCGGCCGGAGGCGGCCGGCTTCTCCGCGGCCTTCTGACGGTCCCCCGCGAGGGCCGGGCCGACGAGCACGGCCAGGCCCAGGACCACGGTGAGGCAGCCATGAAGAGTCGGCGCACCGCAATGGTCGATCACGCGCTTCGCCCCTGATCCCATGACGCTTCCCCTGCCCCGGCCGATCGGAGCGGCGGAAGATGTGGGCCCTGGTCGCCCCGTCCTGCGTCCGAGATGACTGTAGAGATCCCGTGAACCTACGCGATCCTGCCCGCGACGTGACGCGACCAGGAAGGAAATTCTATCAATCCACGCATTGAACGAGAAGGGAGGGTGGGAAGCCCGTCGTCCAGGTCCGACAGATCGGGGCGTGTCGACCGGAAGGCGGACACGGCCCGCGGGCCGTTCCCCGTGAACAGCGGAGACTGACCGCGTCTCCCCCGCCGGAGGTCGAGGCGCGGCCTCTCACCCGGAACTCGACACCGAGACGATGATGGCGACGCGAAGTCGGTGTGGGACGTCACAGGCGCAACAACACTGGCGAGCCTCCGATCAGGCGCACTCTGTTCCGCCCGGCACTTCCGGGGATGGTCGGACCGACAGCACCTCCGGCCCGGATCGACCCCGGGGGAGAATCGGCACCGGGGGCACCCGCATTGCATGTGGGACTTGACATGAGTTACCGCCCGTGAACGGGGATTCAATCCAAAACTTATACGAGCGAGCATTTGTGATGAGAGCATCGGTCGCCGGGCAGAGCCCGGCCTGCGAACCGTCGGCATGCCGGGAGCGGACACGCAGGCGTCGCGTGCTCGTGGTCGATGATAACCCGGACATCGCCGCCGGCGCCTCGCGGTTCCTGGAGCTCCTGGGGTACGAGGTCGCGGTGGCCCTCGACGGGCGACAGGCCCTGGAGGTCGCCCGCGAATTCCGCCCCGACGTGGCACTGCTCGACGTCGGCCTGCCCCACATCGACGGCTACGAGCTGGCCCGGCGGCTCCGCTCCGAGTATGGGCCGGAAGTCCTGCTCATCATCATCACCGCCTACGCCGGCGACAACCCCCGCAGGCGGGAGTATGAAGCCTACTTCGACCGCCACTTCACCAAGCCGCTCGATCTCACGACCATCGCCGACCTGCTGTCCTGACTGGCTGGTGAGCACCTCCTCGCACGTGCTTCCCGGCGACCTCACTTCAGGCTTCCCGGGCCTCCAGGCCCGGTCATGCGCACGGAGGTCGGCCGGGCCGCCAGCGAGCGGTCGGATCGTGCAGACGCCCTGCCTTCAAGATGCTAGGATTGGGATGCCCCGGTCGAGGGGTGCAAGGATGCGATGGCTCCCCGAGGGACGAAGCTCGTCCCGTCCATGGACCGCGAGGAAGAGCGATGAACCCGACCGACCTCGAGCTGTTCAGCACCGCCGATCTGATCGACGAGCTCCTGCGACGGACCACGTTCCAGGGCGTCGTCATCCACTCGCACGACGAGGCCAGGAGCCCCCACTGGAGCGGCGAGCGGATCTTCCGCGTGCGGCACAACGCAAACTTCGACACGGAGCAGGTCGGCCGTCTGCTCGACGTCGTCAGCCAGTATATCGCCCGCTGCGACTGACCGGGGCCGGCGGATGCGGGCGGGGATGCCCAGGCACCCCCGCCCCCTCTGTCGACTCATCCCGTCCGGACCTCCGGCCCCGGCTCACTTGCGGGACTCGCCGGTGCCTCGGGTGCGGACGTCCACGTCTCCTTCCTTCTCAACCTTGACCTGCTCCTTGCGCACCTGGCCAGTGACGTGCTCGGTGTCCTGGACGACCCGCTTGCCGACCTTCACCTCCTCGGTCACCACGGCCTCCTTGCTGACATTCACCTTCTCCTCGCGGACGGGGATGCGCAGTTCCTCGCCTTCGCGGATGTCGCCGGAGGACACGTCGCGAGCGGCCTTGCCGTGCACGGGCGTCCGCTCGACGACGATCTCCTCCCGCTGGACCGGGACCTCGATGTTCCTGGTCTCGGTGTGGACCTCCTTGCGGACGCGGACCTCGCCGGTCTCGACCGGCCGCTTCTCGGCGTGCAGCCGCTCCTCCTTCACCTGAATCGTCTCGCCGGCGGTCGCCCGGGCGGTGCTGCGCGTCGCTGCCCCGGTGGTCGCGGTCGCGGTTGCCCCCCGGGTGCTCATGTCGTAGGCCCCGAAGCGCCGCAGGATGGCCGTCGCCTCCTCGCCGCGGCCGTCGGCGGTGACCGTCACGATGGTCCGGCCCGCCTCGAATTCGCCCTGGTAATACGTGGCCTCCTCCTCGGAGATGCCGGAGCCGATGAGGGCCCCGGCCAGGCCGGCGACGGCGGCCCCGGCGGCGGCATTGGAGAGGATTACGCCCAGCGTCCCGCCGGCGATGGCCGGCCCGACGACCGGGATGACCCCGGCGAGCACGCCGAGACCCGCCAGGGCACCCAGGCCCAGTCCGGTCACCAGCCCGGCCACCCCGCCCTCCTCGGCGTAGGTGCCGCCGGATGACGCGGCGTCGGTACTCGCCTCGTCATGTCTCATGGCGACGCCGATCTGGTCGTCGCGAAAGCCGACCTTCCTGAGCTCGGCGACGGCCTGGTCGGCGTGCCGGCGGTCCTCGAAGACGCCCACGATGGTCGAACGGTTGCGGGCTGCGGCCATGAAATACCTCCTGGTGCAATTGGTCCATGAGGGTCCCATCAAGACAGGGCTCCCCCATCAGTCCGAAGGAATGCATGTCGGCAAACGCAATGCCGGGTCCGGGACGAATCTCCGGCACGATGCCTGCGAGGAGACTGCCGGGCTCTCAATCGAGCCGCTCGATCACGGCGGCGTTACCGACACCCCGGGCATGACTCGCCCCGAGCGGGAAGTGAATGACGTGGCCGACCCGCATCAGGCCGAACATCGGTCGGGCTAGGGAACTGCGAACAGCGAACTGCGGACAGCCCGACCAGTCAAACCGACACGCAGACAGAGAGCGAGCCGGCCACGCCATCGCTTCAAGACTGCAAAGCCCGTACCGTCGGCCGGGCCAGCCGGACGGTTTCGCTCCTCGCGGGCTCCATGCTTGGCCGCTCGCTCCTCCGGTGCGCCGCCAACTTCCCTTGGTCAAGCGGCCCGAACACGGCGTTCGACGGAAGATGGGTCGGTTCGTCAACCCACGAGGGGAACGGTCAGTGGGGGGGGACAGGCGAGGTGAGCGAAACCTTGGCCACCCCGTCAGGTCGTCGGCGTGCCGCCGGCCGGCTCGATCAGAGGACGCGGGGGATGGACTTTCGGGCGGGTGCCCTGGGGGTGGTCGCTGCGTACGGTGTGCTGGTTCGTGGCATGACGCGCCGGCTCGGGCTCGTCTTCGCGGTGGTAGTGGATCTCGTAGAGGCGGCGGTAGAGCGGGGAGGTCCGGCGAAGCTCGGCGTCGGATCCGACGGCGGCGATCTGGCCGTCGTCGATCAGCACGATCCGGTCGGCACACTGGATCGAGCCGAGGCTGTGCGAGATCAGGAACGTGGTGCGTCCCCGCGAGAACTCCTCGATGGCCTTGCGGATCAGGGCCTCGTCCTGGATGTCCACGGCGCTGGTCGCCTCGTCCAGGATCAGGATGGAGGGGTCGCGGAGCATCGCCCGGGCCAGGGCGATCCGCTGCCGCTGGCCGCCGGAGAGGCCGTGCCCGCGCTCGCCGATCATCGTGTCGTAGCCGTTGGGCAGCTCGACGATGAAGGAATGCGCGTAGGCCCGCTGCGCCGCCTCGATGATCCGGGATCGAGACGCGGTCGGGTCGCCGTAGGCGATGTTGCCGGCGATCGTGTCCTGGAACAGGATCGTGTCCTGGGGCACGATGCCGATCTGGCGGCGGAACTCGCGCAGCCGAAGGTCGCGGATGTCGCGGCCGTCGATCCGGATCGAGCCGGAGTCCACGTCCCAGAAGCGCGGCAGCAGGTTCATCAGGGTCGACTTGCCGCAGCCGTTGGGGCCGACCAGCGCGATCGTCTCGCCGTGCTCGACCCTCAGGCTGATCCCCTTCAGGAGCGCGGGGCGGCCCGGGTAGCGGAAGTGGATCTCCTCGAATTCGATGAGCCGGCCGTGCCGGGGAGCCTCGACCGCGTCGGCCTTCTCCACCACCTGCGGCTCGCGGTCCATCAGGGCGCAGATGCGGTCCGAGGCGGCCGCGGCGCGCTGGAGCTTCGAGTGGACGTTCGAGAGCTTGCGGATCGGGTCGGACGCACCCGCCAGCATGGCGTAGAGCGTGAGGAGTTCCTGGATCGCCATCACCTGCGAGGCGAGCTGGAGCTGGATCGGCCCGATCTGGAGGTAGATCGTCTTCTTGAGGACGAGGTACGATCCGGCCAGGAGCGCGATGGCCACGGTGATCAGGGTGAGCATCTCGAGCACCGGGTCGGACATCGCGTCGATCATCGCGACCCGGATCGCCTTGCGGTAGAAGTTCTTGGTCTCGAGGAAGAACCGCCGCCGCTCCCGGCGCTCCATGGCGAACGACTTGACCACGCGGACGCCCTGGAAGGTCTCCTGGAGGATCTTGTAGATCGACGACATGCTCTCCAGCGACCGCCGCATCGCGCGCTTCATGAGCCGGCCGACGCGGTAGGTCGTCAGCCCGGAGATGGGCACGACGACGAGCGTCAGGCAGGTGAGCCGCCAGTTGAGCATCAGCGCCCCGCCGAGGCAGATCACCACCCGCATCGGCTCGCGGATCAGCTTGCTGAGCAGGGTCACCAGCCCCTGCCCGAAGGAGTCCATGTCGTTGGTGAAGCGGGCCATCAACTCGGCCGAGCCCTGGTCCGAGAAGCTCCCCATGTCGAGGTTGAGCGTGCGCCGGAAGAAGCGGTTGCGGATGTCGAACTGGGTCCGCTGCATCACGTCGGCGACCAGCACGTCCTGGAGGAACATGAAGAAGCCCTTGATCGCCACGCCGATCAGGACGAGGCCCAGCAGGAGCAGCAGGTTGCGGAAGCTGTCCGAGGGCAGATAGCGGTTGATGAAGGGCTTCAGTTGCTGGTAGCGGTTCAGCCAGGCCTGCTCGCTCGCCTTCTCCCTGACGATCTGCGCCTGGCGGTAGCGGACCGAGGCGAGGTCGCCGGCCTTCAGCCAGGCGCTGCCGCGGCGGAGCTCGGCGAGCCGGCCCTCGACGATCTCCCGCTGCCGCCTGAGGACCTCGATCTCGTCCAGCTCCTGCTTGACCAGCCGCGGGGTCAGGCCCTTGAGGTCGGGGAGATCGACCGCCTTCTGGCGCTCGTTGAGCCTGGCCTGGAGGCCCTCCGACTCGTCCTCGAGCCGCAGATAATCCCTGGCCAGGTCGGATGCCTGGCGGTCATCCCGGGAGGCGGCCCGGAGGACCTTCTCGGCCTCCTCCGCCTGGGCGTCCAGCAGCGAGATCCGGTCGCCGATCGAGTCGATCTTGGAGGACACCCAGCGCTGGGGATTCTCGCTGTTGAAGAGGATGTTGAGCAGCGGCAGGACGGCGCCCAGCTCCGTGAAGTAGAAGATCGCCACCATGGCGGCGCAGCCGATGGAGAGGTAGAAGCGGCGGCGATGGGGGAAGGCGAACCGAACCAGCCGGGCGAAATTGTGCATGGGACCGGTGTCGTCCGAGAGTGGAGCCCGATGCGCCTCCTTGCAGGATCGGAGCGGCGAGACGCGCCCCGACCATCGGGCCGGGAGTCTCTACCAGAATCGCGGCCGGGCGGCAATCCGAAGGTTGGCCGTCGGACACCGCTCCCGAAAACGACCGGATTCCGGCTTGGTGATTTCGGCCCGCGTCAGTATGATGCGGCCCGCATGGATTGCGCCGATGAGGGGCACGCCGGCCCGGCCGGCGGCCCGGCCGTCACGGAGGACGGTATGAGACTGCTCGCCCTGGTTGATTCACCCAACCACGTCTGCTGCCGCTATCGCATCCGGGCGTTCGAGCCCGCCCTGGCCCGCGCCGGCTGGTCGCTCACCTGCGAGGCGCTGCGGCGGGGGCCGATCGCGCGACTCCGCCAGCTCGCCGCCGTCGGCCGGTACGACGCCGTGATCCTCCAGCGGAAGCTGCTCTCGCCGTGGGAAGTCGCGATCCTGCGGAAGCATGCCCGGCAGCTCGCGTTCGACTTCGACGACGCGGTCCTCTTCCGCGACTCCTACGACCGCCGCGGTCCCTACTCCGGCCGCCGCGAGCGTCGCTTCGCGGCCATCGTCGGCTGTGCCGACGCCGTCCTGGCCGGCAACGACTTCCTGGCCGACTGCGCCCTCCGCGCCGGGGCGGATCCCCCGCGCGTCCGGACGATCCCGACCTGCGTGGAGCCGGCGCTCTACCCCGAGGCGGGCACCGCGCCCGGGAAGCACGCCCCGGGGCACGTCGACCTCGTCTGGATCGGCTCGGCGAGCACGCTGCAAGGGCTCCAGCAGCAGAAGCCGCTCCTCGACCGGCTGGGCCGCGAGATCCCCGGGCTGCGGCTGCGTGTCATCTGCGACCAGTTCCCCCGCCTCGACGTCCTGCCGGTCGTCCCGGTCCCCTGGAGCGAGGCGTGGGAGGGGCGCGACCTCGCGGAGGGTCACATCGGCATCTCCTGGTTGCCGGACGACCCCTGGAGCCGGGGGAAGTGCGGCCTGAAGGTGCTCCAGTATCAGGCCGCGAGGCTGCCGGTCGTCGCCAACCCCGTCGGCGTCCAGTGCGAGATGATCAGTCCGGGCGAGACGGGATTCCTGGCGTCGACCGACGAGGAATGGCTGGAGGCGGTCCGCGCCCTGGCCGCCGATCCCGCCCCTCGGCGAGCGATGGGCCGGGCAGCCCGGACGCAGATCGAAGGCAGCTTCTCGGTGGCCGCGTGGGCCGACGCCTTCGTCTCCGCGGCCAGCGGGAGGGATCTCGGCGTACGCCCGGGCGAGCTGCGGCCCGCGGGAGGGCCACGCCACGCCATCCCCGAGCCGTTCTTCGCCCGCCTGAGGCGGATGGGACACCTGCCCGGCCCGGCAGGATCCCGCCACCTCGACGGAACCCGCGGCACGAGATGAACTCCCCCCGAACCGGCCAGGCGAATCCCATGCTGATGCAGATCACATCGACGATCCAGGCACCCCGGGAGAGGTCGGGGGCGCGCCGGATGTTCAAGCCCCCGGACTGGCAATGGGCGCAGACCGGCGACGTGGGCTGGTGGTTCCGCGGCGACTGGCGGGATCGCCTGATCTCGGCCGACGGCCTTCGGCTCGATCAGTGGCGGGCCGAGGGCTGCCTCACGACCGTGAAGTCCGGGCCGCATCGGGTCGTCTACCGCGTCGATCTCCCCGAGGGCGCCCTGTACATCAAGCATTATCTGGTGCCCGATTACCGGGCCATGTTCCGCCAGTGGTTCCGCAGGGGCAAGGGACGCAACGAGGGCAAGCGATCCGAGCTCCTGGCCTCGATCGGAGTGCCCACCATCTACCCCGTCGCCCTGGGGGAACGGCGCAAGCGCAAGTTCCTGTTCGAGAACTACCTGGTCACCTGCGAAATCCCCGGCACGCTCCCCCTGGACGAATTCCTGGAGGACCACCTGGCCGGGCTCCCCGAGCCGTCGCGATCCCGGACGCGCCAGCGGGTGGCGACCTCGCTGGCTGCCCTGACCGCCAGATTGCACGACGCGGGGATCACGCACATCGACTACCATCCCGGGAACATCCTGGTGCGGCTCGGAGATGATCAGCAGCCCGAGCTGACGATGATCGACCTGGACGCCCTCCGCCAGGACCGGAGATTCACCTGGGCCAAGGCGCGGCGCAACCTCGCCCTTCTGAATCACTACTTCTGGCTCCGCAGCAGCCGCACCGACCGGCACCGCTTCCTGACGGCCTACCTGCGGAACCGCTCGCAGGAGCCGCCGGATGCGCGCGGCTTCGGCCGGGCCATCGAGGAGGCGACCCGCGCCTGGGCCGAACGGCTCTGGAGCCGCTGGGGCCGCCGCTGCCGTTCGACGAACAAGTACTTCCGGCGCGTCGAGGGCCCGCACTCCTGGGCCGTGGCCGCCCGCGACCTGGATCCGCTCGAGGTCGAGGCCTTCCTCCGTGACCCGGACGAGCCGTTCCGCCGCCCGGGGACGGTCCTGCTCAAGAACTCGCGGACCTCCACCGTCGCCGAGGCCACGATGCGCGTCGGCGGCGAGCCCACACGCGTGATCTACAAGCGGTTCAACCGCAAGAAGTGGATCGACCCGTGGCTGAACCTCTTCCGGCCGTCGCGCGCCTGGCGATCCTGGCAGGCGGCGCACCACCTCGCCAGCCGGGCGATCCCCACCCCGCGGAACCTGGCCTACGTGGCGCGGAAACGGCCCTTCTGGTCGAAGCCGCTTTCGTGGTTCCTGCCGCACGAGACCTACCTGGTGACGCTCCGCCAGGAGAACGCGATCACGCTGACCGACTACGTGCGTACGGTCCTGCCCGACCTCCCGGCGGATGAGCGGCAGACCCGCCTGCGCCGGCTCAACCTGTCGCTGGCCCGGCTGCTCCGCTCGCTGCACGAGCGCTCGCTGTCGCACCGCGACCTGAAGGCCGCCAACATCCTGGTCCATCTCGACGCGACCGATCCCGACGAGCAGCTCAGCCTGATCGACCTGGCCGGCGTCCGACTCATGACGCCCGTCCCCGACGCGAGGCGGTTCCAGAACCTGGCCCGGCTGAGCGTGAGTCTCGGCGACGTCCCCGGGCGGACCCGGACCGAGACCCTCCGCTTCCTCCGCGCCTACCTGACCTGGGGCCTCTCTCCGCTCTCGGGCTGGAAGGACGTCTGGCGCGCGACGGCCAGGGCGATCGAGGTGAAGCGGCTACGCAACCGGCGTCGCGGACGGCCCCTTTCCTGACATCCGAGCGAGGGACCCCAGCGTGATCCAAGGAACCTGGAACCCGCCGAGCCCACGCAGGTGGCCCCGCGCGCTGGCCGCCGCGGCGCTGCTCGTCGCGCTGGCGGCCGGGCCGATCGGCTGCGCCACGATGGGCCAGCGCGGGGCGTCCCTCGTCCCGACCCGCTACCAGCTGCGGACCGGCCCCTTCCTGCTGTACTCGGACACCCCCATCCCGGCCGATTCCACCGCGATCCGCTGCCTCCATTCCCTGGAGACGGACCTGACCGGCCGCCTCGGCTATCGCAGCAAGCCCGATGAGGAGCCGGTCGAAATCTACGTCCTGAACGACCGCAACGCCTACACCCACTTCCTGAAGTTCTACTATCCCGAATTGCCGCAGCGCAGGGCGTTCTTCCTCGCGCAGGCCGACCGGCGAGTCATCTACACCTACCTCAGCGAGCGGCTCGAGGAGGACCTCCGGCACGAGGCCACCCACGCCCTGATGCGGGGCTGCTACGGCGACCTGCCGCTCTGGCTCGACGAGGGCCTCGCCGAGTACTTCGAGGCCAGGAGCGGCGCCGAGGGCAGGGACGAGCACCTCGCCAGGATCACCGAGGATCTCGCGGCGGGATGGAAGCCCGACCTCGCCCGGCTCGAGTCGCTGACCGATATCCACCACATGACGCCGCGCGATTACCGGGAATCGTGGGCGTGGGTCCACCTCCTGCTCGAGTCGCCCGCGCCCGACCGATCGCCCCTGGTCGAGTACCTCGGGCGTCGCGACGAGGGGACGGCTCGGCCCCCCCTGTCGGCCGTGCTGGCGTCGCTGCGGATCGACGCACATTCGCTGGAGCGGCATCTGGACGACCAGCAGTCCCAACTCGCCGCGAGGAGCCCCGAGCCGCGTCCCCAGGCGATGACCGCCAGGACCTCGGCACCGGCGACCACCCGGATCGCCCGGCGCGTCGGCGCCCCGATCGAGCCCGGCCCGGAGCCGGCGGTCGTGCGCGCGCAGACGCCGACACGCCCCGGCCTGCTCCGCCGGATCGGATCCTTCCTGGGCTTCTGAGCGGCCCCGGATCGACGTCTCAGGATTTGACCTGGATCGGGATCTCGTCGATCTTGGCGGCCAGGATGAAGTCGTTCTCGCTCAGCCCGCCGATCGCGTGGGTCCAGATCTCGATGGTGACCCGGCGATAGCCCTCCAGGTGCAGGTCCGGGTGGTGCCCCTCCGCCTCGGCCAGCGCGGCGACGCCCTGGAAGAACGCGATCCCCGCCATGAAGTTCTTCACGGTCCAGGTACGCCGCAGGCGCTTGCCGTCATCGGTCAGGATCCAGCCCGGCAGCACGCGGACCTGGTCCCGGGCCTGCTCGGGGGTCAAGGGCGGCACGCCGCCCTCGCACGGGACGCACTGCCGCCGGACCAGTTCGCATTGGGGAAGAGTGCTCATGATCTCGCTCCAGGGGTGCTCTCGTCCGGCGTCGGGGCCCGGCCGGGCCCCGAATCGCACGGCGGGCCGGCCAATCCGGCGCGGCCTTAATGGAAGCTCTCGGAATCGCCGGGGAACGTGCCGTGGCGGACCTCCTGGACGTAGCTGGCCGCCGCGTTCCGGATCGCCTCGCCGAGCTCCGCGAAGCGGCGGGCGAACCTCGGCCGGAAGTCGCCCCCCAGGCCGAGCATGTCGTGGATGACCAGCACCTGGCCGTCGCAGCCCGGCCCCGCGCCGATGCCGATGGTAGGGATGGGGATCTCCTCCGAGACCCGGGCCGCCAGGTCGGCCGGCACGCATTCCAGGACGACCGAGAAGGCCCCCGCCTCGACCACCGCCCGGGCGTCTTCCCGGAGCGCGTCCTCGGCACGCTGCACCTTGTAGGTCCCCAGACGGCGGATCGACTGGGGAGTCAGCCCGATGTGGGCCATCACCGGGATCTCGGCCTCGACCACCGCCCGGATGGTCTTCGCCATCCGCCGGCCGCCCTCCAGCTTGACGGCCTGGCACTCCGTCTCCTTGAGGACCCGCCCGGCGGAGAGCACCGCCTGCCGACGCGACGCCTGGTAGGAGAGGAACGGCAGGTCGGCCACCACGAGCGCCCGCCGCGCCGCCCGGGCGACCATCTCCGAATGGTAGATGACCTGATCCAGCGTGACGGCGAGCGTGGTCTCTCGCCCCTGGACCGTCGTGCCCATCGAGTCGCCCACCAGCAGGCAGTCCACCCCCGCGGCGTCCAGCAGCCGGGCGGTCGGGAAATCGTAGGCGGTCAGCACCGCGATCTTCCGGCCCTGGTTCTTCCAGGAAGCGAAGTCGGGGATCGTGACGCGACGCTCGTCGCCGGACTTACCGTGATGGCTCATGGATTCAGCTCGACGATCAGGACCGACTCGCTCTCTACCAGCACCTTGTAGCGTCCCCGGATCAGGCGGTGCAAGTCCTCCCGGCGCGAGTCCGACGGCCCGGCCGCCACGTCCGCCAGGAAACCTGCCCCCATCGTCCGGTAAAACGCGATCAGATCCAATGGGCCGCCGACCCGGTCCGCGCCGGCAACGCGCCATTCCTCGGCCGCGCGGCGGGCGGCACTCTCGGTATACTCGAGCCGGCAACCCCGGAAGTCGGCCTGGTAGAGCAGCGGCTCCGGCGCGACGAGCAGCGCCCCCGGCGGGACCGTCCGCGGGACCGTCCGCCGGACCGCCGCGGCCGCCGCCTCCAGATGCCGCCACTCCGGCGGCGTGCGGTAGGTCGAGAGCGACAGGACGACGCTCATCGCCGCGAAGACTCCGGCGCAGGCCCAGGCCGCGGCGCGGTGGGACCCGGACAGCCGCCGCCAGGCCCTCCCCATCCCGACGGCCACCGGCGGGGCCAGGACCAACCAGTAATACTCGTGGTGCAGCTTCGCCGCCAGCATCGCCATGAGGAGCAGTGCCGTGCCCGCCCAGAGCTTCCATATGTCCCGACCGCCGGCAGGGCCCGCGTGGCAGCCCCGCATCAGCAGTCCCCAGCAGCCGAGGGCCAGCCCGAGGGGCGTGAACGAACGGACGAGCAGAAATCGCCCCAGGTGCCCGAGGGTCTCCGCCGAGGCGAGCGCGGAAAGTCCGACGACCTTCAGCCAGATCGACCGGTTCGCCGCCGAGGCCGCCGAGCCGCCGCCGGTTTCCAGCAGCCGGTCCGCCCAGGCATACCAGAGCAGGGCCGGGAGCAGCGCGGACGCGGCGAGCAGCCCGATTGCGAGGCACCTGGCCAGGCTTTTTCCTGACTCCCCCCCCACCCTGACCCTCCCCCACGAGGGGGGAGGGGATGATCCGGAACGCCCTCCCACCTCGTGGGGAAGGGACGAGTGGGGGGCACCGACAGTTGAGCCACGACTTGGACGACTGCTTGGGCTCCGTCGCGACAGAATCGCGAACCAGAGCGGCCCCAGGACGAAGCCTCCGGTGACCTTGGCGGCGAAGCCGATCGCCAGGAGCAGCCAGCCGGCGACCCGCCAGAGCGTCGTCCCGCCTCGCTCGGCGCGGTCCCAGCAATCCAGGCCGATCAGGATCAGGCCCAGCATGAGCGCATCTGGCTGGAAGGACCGGCCGTAGCGGATGGTGACCGGGAGCAGCCCGAAGGCGAACACCGCGGGGAGGGCGACGCGTTCGCCCTCGCGGCGGACGACCAGGCCATGCAGCCCCAGCGCCCCGAGCACCATCGCCAGCGCCGAGATCGCGCGGCCGCACGGTTCCAGCCCCCAGCCGGTCAGCCCGCGGAGCCCGCAGGCGGCGGCCTGGTAGACGGGGGGCTCCACCAGGAAGTAATTCGGGAACGGCGCGGTGTCCAGGATGGGCCTAAAGAAGCCGGACCCGCGCTCGAGGTTCCGGGCGACCATCGCCGTGGGGACCTGGCGCCCGGCGTAGTTCTCCACGATCGGCTGGCCGGGCTGCACCAGGCGGATCAGCAGCAGGGCTAGCAGGGCCAACGCCAGCGCCCGGACGCCCCGGCGCCCGCCCGGCGCGGTCTCGTCACGGCCCTCCGCCGGGGGCGGATCGGTCGGCGTCAGGTCGGCGGCGACTCCATGCATTTCATTGCCGGACCAGGGTGCCCTTTTTTTGCCGAATCCATTTGCAACGCCCGGACGAAGATGTCACGATATCGGCCCGGCACACGTCAACCGCTTTCGTTCGAAAGCGTCGTGCGATCCGTTCTCGATCACCCGTCTCGCATCAGTGGCAGCTCGGGAGGGAACTCCATGCTCGTTCGCGATGTCTTGCACGCCAAGGGGAATCGTGTCATCTCGATCGACGAGGAGGCCACGGTTCACGAGGCGATCGCCCGGCTCGTGCAGAATAACATCGGATCGCTCCCGGTGGTGAACCAGGACGGCCGCCTGGTCGGCATCTTCGCGGAGCGCGACGTCCTGCGGGTCTTCCACAACCGGGGCGAGGGCTTCGGCCGGCTGCGGATCTCCGAGCTCATGACGCCCGATCCGATCACCTGCGACATCCACGACGACGTCAACGAGGTCATGGGGGTGATGAGCGAGCGCCGCATCGCCAAGGTCCCCGTGGTCCACGACGGCAAGCTCGTCGGCATCATCTCCGTCGGCGACGTGATCAAGGTCATGTACGACAAGGTCGCCACCGAGAACCACCACCTCCTGTCGTACATCCAGGGCGCCGTCTAGCGCCCGGGCCCGGCCCGTCATTCCGGCTTCCCCCGGACGCCCGCGGGCTCCGGCTTCGGCCGCGCCGGACGGCGGCCCCGGAGGGCCTTGCGCTGCGGGCCTGCCGAGGTCCGGCCCTCAGCCGTCCCGTCCCCCGACGGCTCCAGCTGGCGGGGGTCGATCGCGACCGGGACGGTCCCGTTCCATCGCCCGTAGGTCGCCGTCATCCGGGCCAGCCGGTCCCGGATCTCGGGCGTGAGCTGGTCGGGGGTGAACCGCCAGCCCCAGTTGCCTTCGGCCCTGCCCGGGGTATTCATCCGGGCCGAGCTGTCGAGGCCCAGGATGTCCTGCATCGGGATGATCGCCACGTCGGCCACCGAGGCGAGCACCGCGCGGATCAGGTCCCAGTGGAATTCCCTGCCGCGCGACCCGACGTAGCGGAGGGCGAACGCACGCTCGGCCCGGATCTGCTCCTTCGATTGCGTCGTCTGCACGTCGGTGGAGCGCAGCCAGCCCACCGAGGTGTCGTTGTCGTGCGTGCCGGTGTAGGCGATGCAGTTCGGGATGAAGCGGTGGGGCAGGTACTTCTCCTCGCTGGTGCTGGTACTAAACCCGAATTGCATGACCCGCATCCCGGGCAGCTTGAAGCGGTCGCGCAACGCCTCGACGGGCGGCGTGATGACCCCCAGGTCCTCGGCGATCAGCGGGAGATCGCCGAAGTGCCGCTTCAGCGCCGTGAAGAAGGCGCCGCCGGGGGCCTTCACCCAGCGGCCGTTGCGGGCGGTCCGGTCCTGCCCCGGCACCTCCCAGTACGCCTCGAAGCCGCGGAAATGATCGATCCGGATCAGGTCGACCCAGTCGAGCAGGGCCTCCAGGCGGCGGATCCACCAGGAGAAGCCCTCCTCCTGATGCGCCTTCCAGCGATAGAGCGGGTTGCCCCAGAGCTGGCCGTCCTCGCAGAAGAGGTCCGGCGGGACGCCCGCCTGCACGATCGGCCGGCCGGCCTCGTCCAGGAAGAAGTGGCCGGGAAACGTCCAGACGTCCGCGCTGTCGTGCGCGACGAAGATCGGGATGTCGCCGATCAGCTTCACGTCGTGCTCGGCGCAGCGCCGCCGCAGCGCCGTGATCTGGAGTTGGAAGGCGTACTGGACGAACTGGTGGAAGCGGATGCGCTCGGCAAGCTCCTCCCGCGCGCGCCGCAGGGCCGCCGGCTCGCGAGCCGCCAGCGCGGGCTCCCAGTCGGTCCAGGCCTTGCCGCCGCGGGTCTCCTTGAGGGCGACGAACAGGGCGTAATCGTCCAGCCAGCGCCGCGCGCGTCCGCAGTAGGCGAGGAAGTCCGCGTCATCCCTGGGGAAGCCGGCGTAGGCCTTCTGTAGCATGGCGGTCTTGAACCGCGCCACCCTGGTGAAGTCCACGCGGTCGGCCGGGAACCTCGGCCGCCCGCGCAGGTCGGCCCGCCCCAGCCAGCCCCGGCTGACCAGGTCCGAGAGGCTCACCAGCAGCGGGTTGCCGGCGAACGAGGAATTGGACTGGTAGGGCGAGTTCATGCCCCCCGTCGGCCCCAGCGGCAGGACCTGCCACCACCGCTGCCCCATCCCGGCGAGCAGCTCGACGAACTCGTGGGCCCGGGGCCCGAGGTCCCCGATGCCGTCCTCCCCGGGGAGCGACGTGGGGTGCAGCAGGATTCCGCTCGATCTCGGCAAGTGCATGTGCGAAGACTCCGGCACGGACCGCCGCCCGGGGGACTCCACCCGCGGGCGGCCTGGCGCGGTGATCTCTTACATTAAATGTTCACTTCTTTCAAGAAGCGTTCCACCTCCCGCCGGAACGCCATCTTGTCCTCGATGTGCGGCATGTGGCCGACGTTCGGGATCACAGCCTGGCGGACGTCGCCCAGGAGCCCGGCGAGCTCGGCCGCCACCCTCGGCGGATTGACCAGGTCGTGCTCGCCGACGAGCACCAGGCAGGGCACCTTCACCCGGCCGAGCCGCTCCCGGGCGTCGTGCGAGCCGGCCGCGCGGGCCTGGCGGGCGAACGCCTCCGGGTCCTGGGGGAACGGATTGCGCTCCGCGAAGCGGACGAGCCCCTCGACCTGGGCGTGGAACCGGTAGAAGGCGGGCGCCACCAGCCAGGGGAGCGTCGCCCTCGTGAAGTTCCCGATCGCCACCTGCCGCCGGAGCAGGACCCACGAGTCCAGCACGGCGCGCCGCCAGTCGTCGGCCCCGGCGTGAGTCGAGGCCAGCACCAGGCTGCGGACCCGATCGGGGTGCCGCAAGGCGAGCTCCTGCGCCACCAGCCCCCCGAGCGACTGGCCGACCACGTGGGCGGCGGGCACCTCGATCGCCTCCAGCCAGCCGGCGACGTCGTCGGCCATCTCCGCCGTCGAGTAAGGGACCGCGACGCGATCGCTCCGGCCGGCATCCCGGGCGTCGAAGGCCAGGGTCCGGTATTCCGCGGCGAAGTGCCTCTGCGCCAGGCTGAACGCCCGGTGATCCCCGCCCAGCCCGCTCAGGAAGACGAGCGGCTCCCCGTCGAACCCGAGTTCCTCGTAGTAAAACGTGTGGGCGTTGACGAAGATGCTCGGCATGGACGATCCGCGCGAGACCGACGCCCCGACGGAACGATCGGGCGCAGGCTGCAAGGTTCTCGTGGCTCGGGGACCGTTCCAGCCTACCGCCAAATGGCCGGATGAGAAGTCCAATCAACCGCCGCGGCGATCCGGCCGTCGGAACCGGCCGCCGGCAAGCAGGCCCGGGCGCCGATCGAAACTCCATACCAGCCGTCTGGTTCCGACTCCGAATCGGCCACGGGCTTGACTCCGCGACGAGGTGGTTTATCATTAGATTCACGCAAAGGCCCCCATCGTCTAGCGGCCTAGGATACTTGGTTCTCAGCCAAGGGACCGGGGTTCGAGTCCCCGTGGGGGTGCTTCAACAGCCCTGAAGTGCGGAACAAACCCTCGAAAGCCCTCGAGGGTTTTTTCGTTTCTGGATTTCGGCTTCCCTCCGGCGTGATCCGGGAGGATCGGGCTCGGGCTCGGGAGGTGGTCGCGGTGCTCTCCGGCTTTCACGGACGCTACCTCCGCGTCGATGCCAGCCGGGCCAGGGCCGAGGCGATCGAGCTGTCGCCCGAGGTGCTCCGGCTGTTCCTCGGCGGCGTGGGCCTGGGCACGTGGATCCTCGCCCACGAGACGCGGGCGGGGGTCGATCCGCTCGGACCCGAGTCCGTCCTGGTCATCGCGCTCAGCCCCCTGGTGGGCACGCCGCTGACGACCTCCGCGAAGGTCGCGGTCGTCGCCTTCAGCCCGCTGACCGGGCGGATCTGCGACGCCCTGTCGTCGTCGCATTTCGCACTCGCGGCGAAACGCACCGGCGTCGACGCGATCGCCGTCACCGGAAGCTCCGAAAGCCCATCGATCCTGTTCATTGACGGCCAGGACGACGGCCCGCCCCGGGTGCGGTTCGAGCCGGCCGGGGCCTGCTGGGGCCAGCCGGCCCGAGTGGCCGAGGACCGGATCCGCGCGGAGTACGGCCCCGGCTGGCAGGTCGCGGCGATCGGCACGGCGGGGGAGCGGCGGATCCCCTTCGCCACGATCAGCCACGACGGCCGGCACGCCGGCCGCGGCGGGCTCGGCGCGGTGCTCGGCTCCAAGCGGATCAAGGCGGTGGCCGTCCGCGGGGACCGCCGCACCAGGGTGGCCGATCTGGCGGCCACGTTGAACCTGGCCCGAAGGCTCTCCGCCCTCTCCTTCGGCCCCGCCACCGAGAAGTACCGCGAGCTCGGCACGGTCGCCAACCTCCTGGTCTTCAACCGGTTCGCGGCCCTCCCGACGAGGAATTTCCAGGGAGGGCACTTCGAAGACGCCGAGGCCCTCACCTCCGACGCCCTCGACCCCGCCCGCCGCGTCGCCCGGAAGTCCTGCGCAAGCTGCACCATCGGCTGCGAGCACATCTACTCAGCCGGGCGCGAATCCTCGAACGGAGAAGGCGTCCGCGTCGAGTACGAGTCGCTCTTCGCCCTGGGCTCGCTCTGCGGGGTGAGCGACCCGGCCGCCGTGCTCCGCGCGGTCAAGGCCTGCGATGACGTCGGCGTCGACACGATCAGCACCGGCGCGACCCTGGCTTTCCTCATGGAATGCGTCGAGAAGGGCCTGCTGACCGGCTCAATTGACGGCCCGGATCCCACCCCCTTGCCCCGGTTCGGCGACGGCGAGGCGATGATCGAGGCGATCGCATCCCTCGTGGACCGCCGGGGGACAGTCGGCCGGCTGCTCGCCCTCGGCAGCCGCCGCGCGGCCCAGGAGCTCGGCGGCGAGGCAGTCGCCCTGGCCCCGCACGTCAAGGGGCTGGAATTGCCTGGGTACGATCCCCGGGGCCTCCACACGATGGCACTCGGGCTGGCCGTCGGCACGAGGGGGGCCGACCACAATCGCTCCGGCGCCTACGAGGCGGACTTCTCCACTCGGGTGGATCGCCTCGGCGGGGGCCCCGACTCGGCGATCGCCGCGATCGAGACCGAGGACCGCGCGGCCCTGATCGACTCGCTGATCCTCTGCAAGTTCCTCCGGGGCGTCTTCGGCGACCTCTACGCCGAGTCCGCCGAGCTCCTCGCCGCGGTCACCGGCTGGCCCTACTCCGCCGACGAGCTGCGGACCGTCGCCGCCCGGATCGTGAACGCCCGCAAGTGCCTCAACCAGCGCGAGGGCTGGACCGCCGCCGAGGACACCCTCCCGGACCGTCTCCTTCGAGCCGGGCCGGATCCGGCCGGCGGCTCGCTTTCTCACTCGCGGCTCCGGACCATGATCGCCGCATACTATCGAGCACGCGGCTGGACGGAGGACGGTCGAGTCCCGGAAGCCCTGCGCGCCTCGCTCGCGCTCGACGATCCGGCGTTCGGCCCGTGACGCTGAGTCTTGACCCCGCCCACACAACTCAGACGAGTTCCCGGAGCGGCTCGCGGTCTTCGAGCAGGGTCACGGGGCGGCCGGAGCGGTCCGGGATGAGCGTGGCCGGGTCGATCCCCAGGTTGTGGTAGAGCGTGGCGAAGATGCTCTGGAAGGGCACCGGCCGGTCGGTGACGTACGCGCCGTGCCTGTCGGTCGCGCCGATGACCTGGCCGGTCCTCATGCCGCCGCCGGCCAGCATGGCGAAGTTCGCCGGCGGCCAGTGGTCGCGGCCGGCCTGCTTGTTGATCAGGGGGGTGCGGCCGAACTCGCCCCAGACGACCACCGAGACGTCGCGGTCCAGCCCGCGACGATGGAGGTCCTCCACCAGTGCGGAGAGGGCCATGTCGAGCTTCGGGATCCGCTTCGCGTTGGTCCGGAAGTTGTCGCTGTGCGTGTCCCACCGGCCGAACCCGACGGTCACGACCCGGACGCCGGCCTCCACCAGGCGGCGGGCGATCAGGAAGTGGTCCATGCAGCAGGGCGGCCCGTCGGACTCGTTGTTCATGTCGCCGATCCCGTAGCGGGCGCGGAGCCTCGGGTCCTCGCGGCTCAGGTCCAGCGCCTCGTAGACGCGGCGGGAGGTGAGGACCTCGAACGCGCTGCGGGTGAAGGCATCCATGCCGTCCATCGCGTCGGAGCGGTCCATCATGCGCCGGAAGTCGTCGAGCTGGGCCAGCAGGCCTCTGCGGGCGGTCAGACGCTGGGGGAGGATCGACTTCTCGTCCAGGGCCAGCCCCGGCGAGCCGTTGGAATGCTTGGACTTGCCCGGGGCCTGCTCGCCACGGAAGGGCGTGAACGGGGCATGAGCCAGGCCGAGGTAGCCGGGGTCTCCGGGGTTGGCCCACCGGGGCTCGCCCGTCCGGGGGCAGAGGCCGACGAACGGCGGCACGTCCGGCCGACCGGCCCGCGGAGCTTCGAGACGACGTGCCCCTTCGCTGGGCCTGCCCCCCTGGGCCCGGCTCACGAGGTCCTTGTAGCCGGTCATGCACTGGCCGGCCGAGTGGTCGGGCCCCGAACCGACGATCGACCGGACGACCGCGAACCGGTCCATCATCCGGGCCAGTCGCGGCATGTGCTCGCAGACCTGAAAGCCCGGCAGGTTGGTGGCGATCGGCCGGAAGTCTCCCCGGATGTCGGCCGGCGCGTCGGGTTTCAGGTCGACCATGTCCTGGTGCGGGGGCCCGCCCGCCAGGAACACCATGATGATCGCCTTGTGAGATCGCGAGATGCCCGTCCCGGCCTCGGCGCGGAGCAGGCCGGGCCATGCCAGCCCCCCCATGGCGAGGGCACCCAGGCCGAGGAAATCACGGCGGGAGAGTCCGTCGCAGAAGGATCCGACGTTGCGCCCGCCGATCGTCAGCATGGGTGGCAACTCCCAGGACGTGCCGCATGTTGGACACGAGTTGAACAAAATTTTGCGAGCCGGACGTCGGATTTGCAAGGACGACGTTGAGATTCTCCACAAGGGCCGGTCCGGGGGGTCGTGCGCCGATCGCGGTGGTCAGCGGTCTCGCCGATCCGGTAGACTATCTCACAGCGACTCGAACCCCGCCCTCGGCGTGGTGTCTAGGACGTCGAGCCCTTCCGGCCGAGGATGGTGCGTCGCGGGTCGTCGCGGCCCGCCCGCGCCGGGCGCCGGACATCTCGACCTCTCGGGAAACCTGAATGACCGAAAATATCCCCCCGGTGAACCAGCCATCGCCCGCCAGGGAGTCCGCGGCTCGATCCAGGTCCCTCCGCACCCGGTCGGTCCGGGCCGCCCAGGACGAAGTGCCCACGACGGCCGTCTCCCGACGCGAGCCGGCGAGGATGGACCAGGCCCTGGACCACGCCCGGTTGGCCGCCCGGATCGCCGACGACAACCGGGCCCGCGACATCGTCCTGCTGGATCTGCGGCAGGCCACGCCGCTGCTCGACTTCTTCGTCATCGCCACCGCGGCCTCGCGTCGGCAAAGCCATGCCATCGCCAGCGAGATTGACGCCGAGATGAAGAAGCGCGGCGAGCACAAGCTGGGGATGGAGGGCTCCGAGGAGGGCCGCTGGATCCTGATCGACTACGGCGACTTCGTGGTCCACATCTTCTCCGGGGAGGGCCGCAGCTACTACGCCCTCGAGGAGATCTGGGGCGATGCCCCGAGGCTGGAGTGGGCCGGCGACGAGCCTCGGGCGAAGCCCGGTGCGGCCGCCCCGGATCCCGAGCCCGAGTCGTCATCGCAGGCCGGGTCCTGACCCGGCCTCGCCCCCGCGCCTTCCCGATCGCGCCCCGTGTCCCCGTCCCTGGACTCGCCGACCGAGTCTCCGTGCATCTTCAGGCATTGACTCCATCATGAATGTTCTCGAACGCATGCGGGCCGCCTTCGCCGCCGCCACCCCGGAAGGTGGCGACGCGAACATCTTCAAGGCGGCGGTCCGCTCGACGAACGACCCGAAGTTCGGCGACTACCAGGCCAACGGCTGCATGTCGCTCGCCAAGACGCTGGGGACCAACCCGCGCGAGCTGGCCGCGAAGGTGGCGAAGGCCGTCGACCTGGAGCCGATGGCCGGCCCGCCCGAGGTCGCCGGGCCCGGGTTCCTGAACGTCCGGCTGCATGACGCCTGGATCTCCGGCGCGCTCGGGGACCTGCTCGGCGATTCCTTCCCGGGCATCGAGCCGCCGCGGCAGCCCCGGACGGTCGTGATCGACTTCTCGTCGCCGAACGTCGCCAAGCCGATGCACGTGGGCCACATCCGCTCCACGGTCATCGGCGACAGCCTGGCCCGGATCTTCGAGGCCCTCGGCCACCAGGTCGTCCGCGACAACCACCTGGGCGACTGGGGCGCCCAGTTCGGCATGATCCTCTGGGGCTGGAAGAACGCCCGCGACGACGAAGCGTATTCCCGGGACCCCGTCGCCGAGCTGGCCCGTCTCTACCGCCTGGCCCAGGACCGGATCAAGGCGGGCGATGCCTCGGTCGAGGAGGCCTCGCGGGCCGAGACGGCGAAGCTGCACGCGGGAGACCCCGAGAATCGGGACCTCTGGAACCGGTTCATGCCGCACTGCCTGAAGGCGCTGGACGCGATCTACGGGCGGCTCGGCGTGCGGTTCGACGTCGAGCTCGGCGAGAGCTTCTACGACCCGATGCTCTCGGGCGTCGTGGACGACCTGCGTGCGCGGGGCATCGCCGAGGAGAGCGAGGGGGCGATCGCCGTCTTCACCGAGGGGTCCAAGGCCCCCTTCCTGATCCGCAAGCGAGACGGGGCCTACAACTACGGCACGACCGACCTGGCGACGATCCGGTACCGCGAGGAGACCTGGGACCCCGACCAGGTCCTCTACGTGGTGGACCATCGCCAGAGCGATCATTTCAAGCAGCTCTTCGCCGTGGCGCGCAAGTGGGGCTACGACCAGGTGGACCTCCAGCACGTGGCCTTCGGCACGATCCTCGGGCCCGACCGCCGGCCGTTCAAGACCCGCGAGGGAGACGTCGTGGGCCTGGAGTCGCTGCTGGACGAGGCCGTGGCCGAGGCCCGGAAGGTGGTGGACGCGAACAGCCCCGACCTCGACCCCGAGGCGCGGGCGAGGGTCGCCGAGGTCGTCGGCCTGGGGGCCATCAAGTACGCCGACCTTTCCCAGAACCGGATCAGCGACTACGTCTTCGACTGGTCCAAGATGCTGGCGATGAACGGCAACACCGCCACTTACCTCCAGTACGCCTACGCCCGGATCCAGAGCATCTTCCGCAAGGGGGGCTTCGAGCCCCCGGACATCCGGGCGAAGCGCCCGGAGATCGTGCTCAGCCACCCTGCCGAGCGGGCCCTCGGGGTGCGGATCCTCCGGCTGCCCGAGACCCTGGAGCTGGCCGCCGCGGAGCAGAAGCCGAACATCGTGACCGATTACCTGTTCGACCTGGCGAACGCCTTCAGCACGTTCTTCGAGGAGTGCCCCGTGCTCAAGGCCGAGTCGCCGGAGCGGCGCGACAGCCGCCTGGCGATCGGCGACCTCACGGCACGCACCTTGAAATTCGGGCTCGGTTTGCTTGGAATCGACGTGGTCGACCGCATGTGATCCCGCCGCCTTCCCCGCCGGCGCACGACCCCGCGGGACCGCCCGCCCGCCCTCGGCCGGCATCCCGCAAGCGACCCCTGGGAGCTGATCCATGAGCATTCGAGCCCTCCGGACCCGAACCGCCGCGGCCCTGGGCTTCGCGATCCTCGCCGCCGTCGCCTGGGCGATCGCCCCGTCGCCGGGCGCCCGGTCGCAGGCCGGCGAGGTCTCGCCCGGTTCGCCGGCCGGCGGCAAGATCGAGCCCCATCGCTCGCCGATCGCCCTGGCGCTCTCCGGAGACGGCCGCCGGCTCCTGACCGCCAACCAGACGTCCGGCTCGGTCTCGCTCGTGGACACCCTCGCAGGCAAGGTCCTGGACGAATGCCCCACCGGCGACCGCCCGGCGGGCGTGGCGCTCTCCGCGGACGGCACTCTTGGCGTCGTGACCCACTGGTACGGATACGACCTGGCCGTCCTCTCGATCGTCGGCGATCGGCTGGCCGTCCGGGGCCGGCTCGAGGTGGGCCCGGAGCCGAGGGGAGTCGTGCTCTCGGCCGATGCGAAGACCGCGTACGTGGCCGTAGGGGTATCGAACGAGATCGTCCGCGTGGACGTCGAGGCCATGAAGGTCACCGGCCGGGCGGCCGTCGGCCGCGAACCGCGCGGCATCGCGATCAGCCCGGACGGCTCCACCTTGCTCGTCGGCAACGCCCGGTCGCAGGACGTGTCGGTGGTCTCACTCCCCGCCTTCAAGGTCGAGCGGAGCATCCCGATCGAGGGGGACAACCTCCGGCAGGTGGCCATCAGCCCCGACGGCAAGCGCGGCTACATCGCGAACATGAAGAACCGGCGATTCGCCACGACGGCCAACAACATCGACCTCGGCTGGGTCCTCGGCCAGCGACTGACGCGCGTCGACCTGGACGGCTCGGGGCCGTACGCCACGATCTCGCTGGACCCGCGAGGCGAGGCCGCGGCCGACGCCCACGGCATGGCGGTGAGCCGGGACGGCAGGTTCCTCGTCGTGGGCCTGGGCGGAACTCATGAAGTCATGATCTTCCGCACCGACAAGCGCCGGCTCCCCTGGCGGTTCGACGGCTCGCGCGACCTGATCCCCCAGGAGTTGCTCAACAAGGACGGCCGGTTCCGCCGCGTCGCACTCGGCGGCCGGCCCACCGAGATCGCCTTCGCGCCCGACGGCAAGACGCTCTTCGTGGCGAACTACCTCGCCGACGCGGTCCAGGTCGTGGACGCCGAGTCGGCGACGCTCGCCCGCACGATCCCGCTGGGCGGCCCGAAGACTCTGTCGCTGGCCCGCAAGGGCGAGGTCCTCTTCCACGACGCCCTCCGGTCGTTCAACCAGTGGTACAGCTGCAACACCTGCCACAGCGACGGCCACACCAACGGCCTCGACTTCGACACCCGCAACGACGGCAGCCAGGACCTGAGCACCGCGCACCGGCGGAGCCGCAAGAAGGTGCCGACGCTCCGCCGCGTCGCGAGGACCGGCCCCTGGACCTGGCACGGCTGGCAGGCCGACCTCGACGACGCCATGATCGAGTCGTTCACCAAGAGCATGCAGGGCCCGAAACCCTCGGCCGACGAGGTGAAGGCGATCGTGGCCTACCTCGAGACGCTCGACTTCCCGCGCAATCCGTACCTCGACCCCTCGGGCAAGCTCTCCCCCGAGGCCGAGCGGGGCAAGGCCGTCTACCGCTCGGCCAGGGCCGCGTGCAACACCTGCCACGGCGGCCCCGAGCTGACCGACGGCAAGGTCCACGTCGTGGGGCTGGAAGAGCCCGACGACGCCTACCGCGGCTACAACCCGCCTTCCCTCCGCGGGCTCTACGACAAGGATCCCTACCTGCACGACGGCCGCTCCGAGACGCTCCGCGACGCCCTGGCCGGGCCGCATAGCGCCGAGGCCGTCACCGGCCTCGGAGAGCTCTCCGAGCAGGAGCTGTCCGACCTGCTGGCGTATCTGAAGACCCTCTGAAAAGCCCGATCTCTTCGCATCTTGTGCCGAGGGCGCCGCGAGATGATTCCAAGAACCGCTCATGCGTTGTTCGTGATCGTCCTGGGAATCTCGGGCGCGGCCGTCGCCGGCGAGCCCCAGGTGCTGGAGCTCTGGCCGGGGAAGGTGCCCGGCGATCCCGGCTTGAAGGAGTCGGAGACGAGCCGGATCTTCGCCTCGCCGATCGTCGGGCCGACCCGGCTGATCCGCAATGTCACCCGGCCGAGCATCACGGTCCACCGCCCCCCGGCGGAGAAGAACACCGGCACGGCGATGATCATCTGCCCCGGCGGGGGCTACTGGGAGCTCTTCTGGGACCTCGAGGGCGAGGAGGTCGCGGCCTGGCTCAATTCGGTCGGCATCACCGGGATCATCCTCAAGTACCGCTGCCCGAGACGTCCGGGCGAGCCCGAGTCCGAGCCGCCCCCGGGCCCGCAGCTCGACGCCCAGCGGGCCGTCAGCCTGGTGCGGAGCCGGGCCCCGGAATGGGGCATCGACCCGAAGCGGATCGGCATCGTCGGCTTCTCGGCCGGCGGACACCTCGCCTTCATGACCGCCTCGGGCTTCAACCATCGGAAGTACGAGCCGATCGACGAGGTCGACCGGGTGAGCTGCCGGCCGGACTTCGCGGTCCTCTGCTACTCCGGCTACTTCAAGCTGAAGGGGAAGGACACGATCCGGCCGGAGATCACGATCCCGCGGGACACGCCCCCGATCTTCCTGGCCCATGCCTCGGACGATCACGAGGGCCACGGCGGCTCGCTGCCCGAGAACAGCGTGCTCCTCTACCTGGCTTTGCGACGTGCCGGGGTCCCGGCCGAGCTCCACGTCTTCGCCACCGGCGACCACGACTTCGGCGTCCGGCAGAATGAGAGGCTCCCCTCCAGCTGGCCCCGGCTCTGCCTGAGCTGGCTCCAGAGCCAGGGCCTGCTGAAGACGCCGCGTCCCTGATCGCAATCGGTCCCCGCTCTAGCGCGCCGGGCCCTGGGCGGCCACGCGCTGGATGCACTGATCGAGGACCCGGAATTCGACGGGCTTGGTCAGGTGCTCGGCGAACCCCGCGGCCAGGCTCTCGTGGATGTCCTCGGTGCCGCCGAAGCCCGAGAGCGCGATGCCCGGGATCGGGGCCTGGACGCGGATCGTCGCCATCAGCTCGTGGCCGTCGCCGTCGGGGAGCTCGATGTCGCTGACCAGGAGGTCGAGGTCGCGGCCCGACTCCGCCAGCAGCTGCTTGGCCCCGGCCAGCGTACTCGCCGTGCGGACGGCATACCCGCTCCTCCGCAGTTGCTCGGAGAGCGAGCGGAGCGTGTCCTTGTTGTCCTCGACCAGGAGCAGCCTCAGGGGCCGTCGGTTCTGGTCCGCCTCCGGCTGGACTTCCGGCCCGGCCGCCTCGTGCGGCGAGGGCCGCAGGGCGGTGGGCAGCTCGAGAGGAGGTCGCTCCCTCCCCGGCGCCGGGGCTGGCGGCGACCAGCCGCCCGCCGTGCCGCTCGGCGATCGCGCGACTGATCGCCAGCCCCAGGCCGCCGTATGAACGGCCCCGGATCGGGTCGCCGCGCTCGAACAGCTCGAAGATCCGGGGCAAGTGCTCCGGCTCGATGCCGACGCCCTGGTCGGCCACCTCGACGATCAGCCAGGGACGGCCGGCCTCGTCGCGGTTCCAGGAGTGGACGACGATCCTCGTGCGCGGGGGCGAGAACTTGATCGCGTTCTTGATCAGGTTCCAGAGGATCTGCTGGATGGCCGTCGCGTCGGCATCCAGATGGTGCTCGGCGGCGTGGAGCCGCGAGATGACGGTGAGGTCCGCGTCGTGGATCTCGTCGGCGCAGATGTCGATCGCCTGATCGATCAGCTCATGGGCATCGACGACCTCGGGGTGGAGCGTGAAGATCCCGCGCTGGATCCTCGTCTGGTCGAGCAGGTTGTCGATCAGCCGGGCCTCCAGGTTGATGTTCCGTCGGATCATGGTCAGCGTGGACCGCAGCGCGTGTGGAGTGGACGAGTCGTCGAGCATCGCCGAGACGGTCGCGAGGACCGGGGTCAGCGGGGTGCGCAGCTCGTGGCTGAGCATGGCGAGGACGACGTCCTTGGCCCGGTTGGCCGCCTCGGCCTTCGCCCGGGCCTCCTGCTCCGCGAGCATCCTCGCCCGCTCCTCCGCGGCGCGACGGCCCTCGGTGATGTCGCGGAGCACGAGCACCCAGCCGGCGGACTGCTCCGGCTCGCTCAGCCGGGAGAGGCAGGCCTCGTAATGGCGGGGCGGCCCGGCCCCGGGACGGACGACCTCCGCGCCGGCTTCAGGGACCTCGACCTCCGCCCCGATCCGATCGAGGACCGCGGGGAGGGGCGGCCAGGCCTCGAAGACCCGTCGGGCCTCGACGCCCAGGACCTGCGCGGCGGTCCGACCGATCAGCCGGCTCGCCGAGGGATTGAGGGCGGCGATCCGACCCTTCTCGTCGATCACGATGACCGCGTCGCCCATACGCTCCACGACCGCCGCCCAGGCCACCGGAGTCAGCTCCAGCAGCCCTAGCCAGGTGAGCGCCGGCAGGAACGTGAGCCCGGTGACCCCGAAGCTGACCGAGACCAGGTCCACCGGGATATAGCCCCAGACCCGGGTCGTGTCCAGGATGTCCACGAACCATGGGGTGAGCACGCCGAAGAGCATCACCGCCGCCTGGAGGCGGTGGACCCCGCTCCGCCGGAAGAGTTCCCGGATGAGCAGTCCCGTCGCCAGCGCCGCCAGCAGGTAGCCGTAGGCGAAGAAGGCCCAGAATCCCGGCCCCGGGGACCGGACGGCGATCCAGGCGCCGTTGATCCGATGGTTCTCGAATCGGTCCCAGTAGAGGTGCAACCAGGCATCGGTCCAGGCCGAGAGCAGGATCGGCAGGGCCGGGAGGCAGAAGGGCAGGAACCAACGCGGCCGGAGCCAGCGGGTCAGTCCGGCGAAACGCAGCACGAAGGCGAGCAGCCCGAGGATCGCCGTCACCGTCCCCAGCAGGCGGACGTCCAGCACCAGCCGCTTGATCGGCAGCTCGACGATCAGCGGCTCCAGGGCCGCCCCGGCCGCCCAGAGCGTCTGGCCCGCCATCATGGTCGCGAACGGCATCCCCAGCGGGTCCGACCGCCGCCGCCACGCGAAACCGAGGATCGCGAGCGAGACCATCGTCGCGATCGCGATGGGCAGCGCCGCGGGTACGCTTTGAAACGTCATCGCCGAGCCCCTATCCGACACCGACTGCGGCGCCCCACCGGACTGCCCGGGGCCACGCCATTCCCCCGACGCGCACCTCCGAACGCCACCGCCCCGGCCGTGGGCCGGACAAGACGGCTTGCCTGATCGCATGCTCTTCCTGCGAGGATCGTGTCAGGCCCGCGCCCGCAACACCCGGGCCGCGGAGGCCAGGAAGCGGCCGACCAGCGCCGGGAACCCGGCGAAGACGGCCGCCACGTGCGCCCACGCCGCCGCCCGGTGGACCCGTGCGAGTTCCGCCTCCGGTCCGCGGTCCAGGAGTCCCGCTTTCTCCAGCAGCCGGCTCGCCCGCCGGCTGGCGTCGTATTCGGCCCCGAGGTTCACGAGCTGGACGGCCAGCGCCAGCCACACGAGGGCCAGCCCCCAGAGGGTCAGCCGGAAGATCCCCAGCAGGGTCCCCGCCAGCAGGAGCTGCCAGGCGAGGATCGAGCTGAGGTCCGCCAGCGGGACCGCGGCACGCCGGACCAGCCGCCAGGGCGACCGCTCGGCCGCCTGGACCGCGTGGCCCGCCTCGTGAGTGGCGACCCCGATCGCCGCCAGCGAACGGCCGGAGTGGACCGGCTCGGAAAGCCGGAGGATCCCCCCGCCCGGCTCGTAGTAGTCGGCCAGCGGGCCGGCCGCGACCTCGATCGGCGCCGGCACCATCCCGCCCGCCTCCATCACCGCCCGAGCCGCCTCCGCGCCGGTGAGCCCCGTGGACGAAGCCGACCGCGCGGCCCGAGCCAGGGCGGCGGACGAGCTCCACCACGCCCAGGCCGGCGCCAGCACGCCGGGCAGCCCAAGGATGACGTATTCCACGTCCAGCAGCACGGCGGTCCCTCGGTTCGCGACGATGAGCGGCCGTCCCTCGGTGAATCCCGGGGCGACATCGATTATAGTGCGACCCGGGGCCAACGACGCTTGCCCTGTCGGGATTTCTCGGGTGTGATGATTCCACGCACACGGGGACCTGGCAAGTCCCCGCGGGCGAATCTTCGGGAGGGCCTGTCCGTGAACCTGACCGCCGTGCTCCGGGGCGAGCGATTCACCTTCGACGACCTCCGCGCGGTCTTCGCCCGGGCCAACGAGCCGAAATCGGGCGACCAGCTCGCGGGCATCGCGGCGCAAACGGAGCGCGAGCGGGTCGCGGCCAAGCACGTCCTGGCCGAGCTCACCCTGCGCGAGATCATCGAGCACCCGCTGATCGACCCGGACGACGACGAGGTCAGCCGGCTGATCCTTGAGGGCGTGGACCCGGGCTGCCTGGCGAGGATCGGCGGCCTGACCGTCGGCGAGTTCCGCGACTGGCTGCTGGACGACGGGACGACCAGTGGGGACATCGCCGCCGTCCGGCCGGGCCTGACCCCCGAGGTCGCCGCGGCGGCGGCCAGGCTGATGAGCAACAAGGACCTCGTGCTCGCCGCCTCTCGCCTCCGGGTCGTCACGCGCTGCCGTAACACGATCGGAGAGCGCGGGGTACTCGGGATCCGCATCCAGCCGAACCACCCGACCGACGACCTGGGCGGCATTCTCCTCTCGGCCGCCGACGGGCTGCTCTACGGCTGCGGCGACGCCGTCATCGGCGTCAACCCGGCGGCCGAGTCGGTCCCCGCGGTGGAGACGATCCTCCACGGGCTGAACCGCCTGATCGACGCCTTCGGCATCCCCACCCAGGCGTGCTGCCTGGCGCACATCACGACCCAGCTCGCCTGCCTGGAGCGGGGCGCGCCGGTGGACCTCCTCTTCCAGTCCATCGCCGGGACCGAGGCGGCCAACCGCAGCTTCGGGATCGACCTGTCGCTCCTGAAGGAAGGTCGCCAGCGCGTTCTCGAGCATCGCCGCCAAAGGGAGACCGCCTGGGCGGGAGACCAGGTGATGTACTTCGAGACGGGCCAGGGATCGGCCCTCTCCGCCGGGGCCCACCGCGGCGTCGACCAGCTCACGCTCGAGGCGCGGGCCTACGGCGTGGCCCGCGCCCTCGATCCGTTCCTGGTCAACAGCGTCGTCGGCTTCATCGGGCCGGAGTACCTCCTGGACGAGCGGCAGATCGTCCGGGCCGGGCTGGAGGACCACTTCATGGGCAAGCTGCTGGGGCTCCCCATGGGCGTGGACGTCTGCTACACCAACCACGCCGAGGCCGACCAGAACTCGGCCGAGAACCTGCTGATCCTGCTGACGGCCGCCGGCTGCAACTACTTCATGGGGGTCCCCTGCTCCGACGACGTGATGCTCAACTACCAGTCGACGAGCTATCACGACGCGATCGCCATGCGGCAGCTCTTCGGGCTCCGCCCCGCGCCGGAATTCGAGCGCTGGCTCCACGAGCGCGAGCTCTGGCCCTCTCCCGGGGGGGCGGCGGCCGGCTCGATCGCGTCCCGCTCGCGCTCCCGGCTGCTCGGCCAGCTGGAGTCGGTCCTCTCGACGGTCGGGAGCCCGCGCGGATGAGCGAACCCGACGAGCAGGACGCCACGATCGCCGACGACATCCGGCGGCTGCACGCGATGGGCTACGTGCAGGAGCTGGCGCGCGGGCTGAGCGGGTTCTCGAACTTCGCGATGTCGCTGTCGATCATCTGCATCCTCGCCGGCGGGGTGACCTCGTTCCACCTCGGGCTCTGCGGCGTCGGGGGGGCGTCGATCGGGCTCGGCTGGCCGCTGGTCGCCTGCTTCTCGATGGCGGTCGCCGCGACGCTCGGGCAGCTCGCGTCCACGTTCCCCACCGCGGGCGGGCTGTACCACTGGTCGTCGATCCTGGGCGGCCGGGGATGGGGATGGGTCACGGCCTGGTTCAACCTGCTCGGGCTGGTGACCGTCCTGGCCGCGATCAACGTCGGCACCTTCCGGTTCGCCCTGGGCGCCCTCGGCCCGCCGGCCGGCACGCTCTCGCCGACGGGTGAGTACCTGCTCCAGGCCGCGGCCGTCATCGCGATCACGGCCTCTCAGGCGATGATCAATCATCTGGGGATCCGGGTGACGGCCCGACTCACGGATTTCAGCGGCTACTGGATCCTGATCGTCGCGACGACGCTCGCCGCCTGCCTGCTGGCCTTCGCGCCGGGCCTCGATCCCGCGCGGCTGATCACCTTCAGCAACTTCAGCGGGACGGCCGGAGCCGGCACCTGGCCGCGGACCGAGTCGGTCGCGCTCCTGTTCGCGCTGGGGGCGCTCCTGCCGGCGTACACGATCACCGGCTTCGACGCCTCGGCGCACGCGGCGGAGGAGACCATCGGCGCCGAGCGGAGCGTCCCGCGCGGGATCGTCCGCTCGGTCCTCGTCTCGGGGGTGGCCGGCTGGATCCTGCTGGCGGCCGTGGTGCTCGCGGCACCGGGCCTGCCGGAGGCCGCCGCGCAGGGCGAGGGCGCGTTCGTCTGGGTGATGCGCGGGGTCCTCCCGGCGGGGCTCGCGACGGCGCTGATCGCGGGGATCGTCCTGGCCCAGTACCTCTGCGGCCTGGCGACCGTGACCTCGGCCTCGCGGATGGCCTTCGCCTTCGCCCGCGACGGCGGCCTGCCCTTCTCGGCGACGCTCCGGCAGGTCTGCCCGCGCCGGCGCTCACCGGTGGCCGCCGTGTGGACGGTCGCCGCGGCGGCCACGGCGTTCACGCTCTGGACCCCGGTCTACTCGACGATCACGGCGGTCTGCACGATCTTCCTCTACATTTCCTACGTGCTGCCGACGGCGCTGGGCGCGCGTGCCCACGGCCGGACCTGGACGGCCATGGGGCCGTGGAACCTCGGCCGCTGGTTCCGCCCGCTGGCGTGGGTCAGCGTCGCGGGCTGCCTGGCCCTGATCTTCATCGGGATGCAGCCGCCGAACGAGCGCTCGCTCTGGGTCGTGGGCGGGACGGCGGCGACCCTGTTCCTCGCCTGGATCGGCGGCATCCGCGAACGATTCCCCGGGCCGCCCCACCTCATCGAGCTGGGCATCGGCATCAACCAGCCGCACCAGGAGGCCACGCGTTGAGCGAGGACAGAGCTCCCCAGATCGAGAAGGACGCCGCGCCGCCGGCCCCCGGAACGGACCCGGGCGAGGAGCTTCTCGGACCGCTCGCCTGGGCCCGGGCACGGACGCCCGCGCGGATCCTGGTGGGCCGCAGGGGAGGTTCCTATCGAACGGACACCTGGCTGAAGCTCCGCGCCGATCACGCAGCGGCGCGGGACGCCGTGATCGCGGACCTCGATCCGCGTCGCGACTTCGGGGCGGCGTTCGTGGAGCGATGGAGACTCCTCGAAATCGCGACGTGCGTCCGATCGAAGCCGGAATTCCTGACGCAGCCGGAGCTGGGGCGGTCGCTCGACCCGCCCTCGCGCGCCATCGTGGCGGAGCAATGCGAACCGGGGGCGGACCTCCAGGTGGTGATCGGCGACGGGCTCTCCGCGGCGGCGGTCGTCGCCCAGGTCCCTGCGCTGCTGCCCCGCCTCGCCGACGAGGCGGCGGCCCGGGGCTGGCGGCTCGGGCGGCCCTTCCTCATCCGACACTGCCGCGTGGGGGTGCTCAATGACATCGGCGAGATCCTCGACCCGACCGTCGTGGTGCTCCTGATCGGCGAGCGCCCCGGGCTGGCGACCGCCGAGAGCCTCTCGGCCTACATGGCCTACCGACCACGCCCGGGCGACGACGACTCGCGCCGCAACCTCATCTCGAACATCCACGCCCGAGGCGTCCCGATCGAAGAGGCCGCCGCGCGGATCGTGCGGCTCGCCGAGCAGATGCGGACGCTCGGGATCAGCGGCGTGGCCGTCAAGGAAGACTCGCCGACGACGAGCCTCGGGAGCGACCCGCGGCCCGCACGAGCGATCCCGTCCTGATCCGAGCCGAGGGGATGGCCACGGCCTGGGATGATCTCCCGCCCCGTGAGGCAGGCCCTCACCCGCCACTTCGTGCCACCCTCTCCCGCTCGCGCGGGCGAGGGTTACACAGGACGTCATGCATCCGCCGGGCTCTCCTCCTGGCGGTTCCAAACGCGGATGGCGTCTTGCCACCGCGAGGCCCGCTCGACGAGCCGGCCCACGCAGTCGTCCTCGCCGGTCCCCTCGGCGAGGATCGTCATGATCGGCTCGCCCCGGCTGAACGTCGCGCCGGGCCACGGGACGTCGGCCACGTCGGGGACGGCATACGGATTCTCATCCGAGTATGTCAGCAGGCCAATTTCGGGCGCGATCAGACCCCGCTCGGCATAGAGGATCAGCTTCCCCACCACGCGGCCGTTCGGACCGTCTACCGCCTGGAGCGTCTGCCCCGAGGCGGCGGATGAGGGGTCCGTGGTACCGCCCTTGGGCAGGGCAGAGCAGGCGTCGAGATGCTCCCGAAGCAGGGAGCGTCGTCCCGCCAGCTCGAGCACCTCGACGGCCGCGGTGTACCGGGGATTGACCTCGACCACCCAGGGCTCGCCGTCGTGCAGGATGTAATCGACGCCGAAGAGTCCCACCAGGCCGAAGCCCCTAGCCAGCGCGTTGAGTATCCGCTGGAGCGACGACTCCAGAGATGGCCCCGCGACGATGGGGCCGAGATTCCCCCGGTAGGCGAACCGGCCCGCCGGCCCGCCGTGGAGCTGTCGGGTCACGCCCAGCAGGCGGGCACGGCCGCCCTCCGCGAGGCCTAGGGCCGAGTAGCTGTCTCCTGAGATGAACCGCTGGAAATAGCAGGGCTCCTCGAGCCTCGCCGCGCCGGCCGTCAAGGGCCCGATCAGCCGCCCGCCGACGGACGCGATCGGCTTGGCCAGCCAGGAGCCGTCGAGCGGCAGCGCCGCGTCATCCATGCGGACATCGGCGTGGGGGAGTCCCGCACGGCGGAGCAACTCGGCGACCAGGCGGGGGTTTCGCGCGGAGCGGAGGATGTCCGCCGGGTTGCCGAGCAGCCGATGGCGGGCCGCGATTCGCTGCACGATCTCGGGGTAATTCTCGGCCGGCCCGGTGTAGAGCCAGGGGATCTCGCCGAGGCGCGCGGCGAGCGTGTCGAAGGCCGCCTCCCAGCCCTCGGCGCCGGCCCTGACCAGCGGCCCGAGGGCCGCCAGATCACGATCGCCGAAGAGGTCGATGCAGCCGGGCAGCCATCCCGCGCGGCGGGCGGACATGGCCGCCGCGCGGGTGCTGGCCCCGAGGATGATCAGGCGTCGCGGTTGGGTCATGAAAAAAGCCCCGCCCTGTCGGTTCGCAGGGCGAGGCCGGAGTCGGGCCTGTGTTCAGGAGCCGTGCCGGACGCTTCCGGGACCGGCCCTCGTTCGGGCCGGTCGCTCAGTCGGCCTTCTTGATCTTCTCGGTCGGCGTCAGGACGAGCTTGTCGCCCTTCTTCTCGCAGGTGCCGGTCACCTCGACCTTGACGGGCTCGTCCTTCGAGGCGCTGCAGAAGCCAAGGCTCTTGTGGGCCTCATCGGAGAGCTTGCCGGCCAGGTAATAGGTCGTCTTCTTGCCGCCCTTCTCGACGATGACGGCGTTCTGGCACTTCTTGGCGTCCTTGTCCTTGAGCCCGCACTTGGCGCAAAGACCGTCGCCCTTGATGGTGATCGTCTTGCCCTTCTCGTCGGCGCGGAGCAGCCCCAGGCCCGAGAACAGCACACCAGCGGCCACCAGCGTCATCAGCTTGCGCATCTCTCGATCTCCCTCGGTTCAATGGTTGAACACGTTCGAACGCGGGTTCGCAGGCAAGGAACCGGCGGCTCCCGCCGACGATCGTCCTTATTGAACCACCCGCCAGGAGCCGGGACAACGGGTTTCCCCCGGAAGTTCAAACAAATCTTGGAGGATTCTCGGGGGTTGCCCTGGCCGGGGAGTACGTCTATCATGCCCATTCAAAGGCCGGCCCGTCAGCGGCGGGGCGCCGCTCGATGCCGAGCGGACCAGGCGGCGACGGGTCGCTGGGCGCAGCGAGTTACAGAGCCAGAAGGAGAGCGTGGACATGGCCAGCAACATCGTGATGAACATCGGCGAGGCCCTCGTGGGCGAGGGCAACGAGATCGCGCACATCGACCTGCTCATCGGCAAGAAGGACGGCCCGGTCGGCGCCGCATTCGCGAACGCCCTGGCGAACCAGTCGGCCGGCCACACCAACCTGCTGGCCGTGCTGACCCCGAACCTGGTGGCCAAGCCCGCGACGGTCATGATCACGAAGGTGACGATCAAGGGCATGAAGCAGGCGGTGCAGATGTTCGGCCCCGCCCAGTACGCCGTCGCCAAGGCCGTCGCCGACTGCGTCGCCGCCGGCACGATCCCGGCCACCGCGGCCGACGACCTGGTCATCGTCTGCGGCGTGTTCATCCACCCCGGCGCCGAGGACAACGCCAAGATCCTCAAGTTCAACTACGAGGCCACCAAGCTCTCGATCGAGCGGGCCATGAAGAGCGAGCCGACCGCGCACGAGATCACCGCCCAGAAGGACAAGGTCGAGCACCCGTTCGCGAAGTAAACGTGAATCGGTAGCCGAGGGCCCGGCCACGCGCCGGGCGATCCGGTCGGTGATCGGGTCGCCCGGGCGCCCTCGGGCCCGGCCGGCTCCGCCATCCTCGCCGAGGGAGTCGCGGAAGAATCCCCACGCCCATGTCTCCAGCCTCGTCCGCCAAGCCCACGATCCTGCTCCAGCTCGACACCGATCCGCAGCCGAGCGTCTTCGATGCGGTGGTGGCCGTCGACGCCGGCGTGACGCACCTGTTCCGCCACGGCGGGGTCACGCCCGAGAACGTGCGCGACCTGGTCTACGGGGCGCTGTTCACGCGCGGCCCGGCCGACCTGCATCGCACCGCCATCTTCATCGGCGGGTCGAAGGTGCCGGCCGCCGAGGCCGTGCTCGAAACGGTGAAGAAGACCTTCTTCGGGCCGTTCCAGGTCTCGGTCCTGTTCGACGGCAACGGATCGAACACCACGGCGGCCGCGGCCGTCCTGGCGGCCCTCCAGGCGAACGACAACTCGCTGGAGGGCTCCCGGGTGCTCGCCCTGGCGGCGACCGGGCCGGTCGGCCAGCGGATCGCCCGGCTGCTGGCGAGGCTGGGCGCCACGGTGGCCATCGGCTCCCGCGACCTCGGCCGGGCCGAGCACCTCGCCGAGCACATCCGGAAGGTCAGCGGCGGCCAGATCGTCCCCTTCGACATGACCCGCCCCGGCGACCTCGACCGCGAGCTCTCGGCCGCGTCGATCGTGATCAACTCGGGACCCGCGGGCGTCTGCCTCCTGCCCCAGGGCCTCTGGCGCGGGCGGCCCGGGCTGAAGGCCTTGATCGACCTCAACGCCGTCCCGCCGCTGGGCATCGAGGGCGTCGAGGCGACCGACAAGGACAGGGACCGCTACGGCGTGCGGGCCTGGGGTGCGCTCGGCGTCGGCGGCACCAAGATGAAGATCCACAAGAAGGCCGTCCAGCAGCTCTTCGCCGCCAATTCCCACGTGCTCGACGCCGAGGAAGTCCTCGAGATCGGCCGTGCACTCTCCTGAGTCGGATCGGGGGCCGGCGTGATCCGCGTGGTCGGCACCGACCCGGGCACCTCCAGCCTGGACCTGCTCCTCCTGGAGGACGGCGAGGTCCGCGGCCAGCACCGCTTCGCCCCCGAACTGCTTCGCGACGCCCCGGAGAGCCTCGCCGAGGTGCTGCACGGCTGGGGACCCGTCGATCTGGTCGCCGGCCCCTCGGGCTACGGCCTGCCCCTCGTGCGCCGGGAGGCGATCGACGACGACCTGCTCGACCAGATGTCGCTGGTCCGCCCCCGGGAGCGGGGCGCCGCGGTCGGGGTGGTCGGCTTCCGGGCCTGGGTGAGGGCCCTCCTGCGGACCGACCTGCCGGTGGTCTTCCTCCCCGGCGGCTTCCACCTTCCGTCGATCCCACCGCATCGGAAGGCGAACGCGATCGACCTCGGCACGGCCGACAAGGTCGCCGTCGCCGCGCTGGCGCTCTGGTTCGACGCCCGCGACGCGGGCGGCTTCGACCGGGCGACCTTCGCGACGGTCGAGATCGGCTCGGCCTTCACGGCGGTCCTCGTCGTGGACCGCGGCCGGATCGTGGACACCGCCGCCGGCACGCGCGGGCCGATCGGCCTGCGCTGCGGCGGGAGCTGGGACGGGGAACTCGCCTACTGGCGCGGGCCGCTCTCCAAGGGTGACCTCTTCCGGGGCGGCCTGGATGACCTCGGCGGCCTCGGCCCCGCGGCCTTCCGGGAATCGCTCACCCGCCACGTCGCGGGACTCCGGGCGGTCACCCCGTTCGAGCGGATCTACCTCTCGGGCGCCGGCCTCGATCGGCCGGAGATTGCTGCCCTCGCCGATGAAGCCCTCCGCGGCCTGGGCCGGCTGATTGTCCTGCCCTCGCTGCCCGGCGCCTGGGTGAAGCACGCCGCGCAGGGCTCGGCTCTGCTCGCCGACGGCCTGGCCGGCGGCGCGGCCGCGCCGCTGGTTGAGAGCCTCGGTCTGCGCGAGGCGCGGGGATCGATCTTCGATGTCGGCGCCCCCTCCTGAAAGATCCATCCAGAGGGGGCGCCCGGTTGGATCCGGGCGCCGGAGGCGGCTCAGGCCCGCATCTGGCGATCCGCCCGCTGGACGAGCTCGACCACGGGGAGTCCGTGGGGGCAGGCCTCGGCCGCGGCGTTCAGGTCGGCGGCGGCGACCTCTCGGGCGAGCGGCGGCAGGGCCTGGTAGAGCGCCCGGGCCTGCTCGCGCTTGCCGTAGACCTCGTAGTACCGCAGGTAGCGCAGCACGGTCGCGACCGGGACGCCCCGCGCAGCGGTCTCGCAGAGGTGGCCGCAGCCGTGGCAATAGAGGTGGGCGGTCGTCCGCCGGTAGTCCTCCAGCAGGCGCTGCTCGCGCGCCGAGAGCTTCTTGTCGGTGCTGGCAGCGACGTTCTCGCGGAGGTCGCTGCGGGTGGTCATCTCGCTGACGGCGACGTGCATGCGGCCGTCGAGCCAGACGGTCTTGACGGCGGCCACCTCCTTCTTGAAGCCCTTCTCCTGGAGCTGCCGCATCTTGTCGGGGAAATTGACGGCGCCGCCCTGCGTCTTCATGGCGACCAGCCCGAGGTTCGCCTTCG
This sequence comes from Isosphaeraceae bacterium, assembly GCA_046349995.1. GTDB lineage: Bacteria > Planctomycetota > Planctomycetia > Isosphaerales > Isosphaeraceae > Aquisphaera. The sequence goes on from JAXMBE010000016.1 coordinate 51,074, forward strand.
CGGCCCGGTCGATGGCCCGCTGGAGGTCGTCGTGGCGGTCGCTGCCGCCGACGTCGCGGAAGTTGAACTTGAACATGACCTGGTCGATCCAGCCGCAGTCCACCGCGGCGTCCAGGATCTCGGGGAGCTTCGCGTCGTGGCAGCTCAGGCCGAAGAAGCGGGTCTTGCCCTGCTTCTTGAGGTTCTCGAAGGCCGCCTTCACGCCGGGGTCGTGGAGCAGCTCGATCTGATTGCCCGCGATCCCGTGGAGGTAGTAGCAGTCCACGTAGTCCGTCTTGAGGCGCTCGAGGCTGGCGTCGAGGTGCTGCTCGAACATCTTCGCGGCGCCGGTGCCCATGCTCTTGCGATAGGCGGCGTTCTTCGTGACCAGATAGACATCCTTGCGCATCTTGGTGCGATCGAGCACGTCGCCGAGGACGCGCTCGGCGACCGTGTTCTCGTAGGTCTCCGAGGTGTCGATGTAGCGCACCCCGGAGTAGAGCGCGGCCTGCACGAAGCTGGGCGAGAGGGCCCAGCTCGTGCCCATGCCCAGGATGGTGACCTTCTGCCCGGTCCGGCCCAGGGTCACCGCGGGGACGCTCCCCTCGCCGGCCGCCGGCGCGCTCCGCGATCGCGCCGGCGGGCAGTTCCATCATCCCGGCCGCGGCTCCGGCGGCCGAGGCCTTCAGGAACAGCCGACGGCTCGAGCCTCCCCCGCACACACCCTGGGCCTGATCGCTCATGGTCCCGACTCCTCGATCTGGATGTCCGAGTTGAAGCCGCCGCACCGAAAACGGCCGCCGGAGAGACTCGACGCTGGAACGTCACGTATTGTGTCGAACCGCGCACGCCCCGGTCAACTCGGAAGAGTCCGAGCCACCAGCCTTCCGCGTTGACGGGGCACGGCCGTGCGGCCCCTTGTCCGCGCCCAGCTCACCGGATATCTTGAAACCACTTCTGTATCGGGGACCGCGACGGAGGGGCCCCAGGCCCGGCCCGGTGATGGCCCGGGGCTCCCGACCGCGTCCCCGGCCGCCGAGCCGGAGGGATCGATGCCGAGCCCCGCCGACGATTCCACCCTGCCGCCGGAGAGCGGCCACGACGACGAGAGTCTCCTGGGAAAGGTCCAGCAGATCCTGGGCCAGCTCGGGCCGGTCGATACGACCCACGCCCCCGGGGATGAGCTTCCCGGCGGCGGCGACAACGGCGAGGGCAAGCCCCCCGCCCCTTCGGGCGCCGGCGAAGCGCCCGGGCCGTTCGACGACTACGAGATCCTCGAGATGCTCGGTGAGGGCGGCATGGGGATCGTCTACAGGGCCCATCAGCGCTCGCTCAATCGGTTCGTCGCGGTGAAGCTCCTCAAGACCGACGTCCCCGCCGGCCCCGAGGCACTGCGCCGCTTCCAGGACGAGGCGAAGGCCGTCGCCCACCTGGACCACCCCAACATCGTGCCGATCTTCGAGGTCGATTCGTGCGACGGTGAGCCCTACTTCACGATGAAGCTCGTGGCCGGCAGCAGCCTGAACCGCCGGATGAAGGACTACCTCGACCGGCCGCGCGACGTGGCGGCGATGCTTCGGACCCTCGCCCTGGCGATCCAGCACGCGCACGACCGCGGCATCCTGCACCGTGACCTCAAGCCCCACAACGTCCTCCTCGACGAGGAGGGCCGGCCCCACGTCACCGACTTCGGCCTCGCCTTGCGGCTGAACGGAGAAGACGCCCAGACGCGGATCGGTGTGGCGGGGACGCCGCGGTACATGGCCCCGGAGCAGACCCTCGGGCGACGCGACGCCATCACCACGGCGACCGACGTCCACGGGCTGGGGACGATCCTCTACGCCTTGCTCACCGGCTCGCACCCAATCGACCGCAACGAGGACGCGACTCTGCTCGATGTCCTGGACGAGGTGCGCAACCGGATGCCCGAGCCGCCCTCGGCGCTCAATTCGGCCGTCCCGCGCGACCTGGAGGCCATCTGCCTCAAGTGCCTCCAGAAGGCCCCCTCGGGCCGCTACCGCTCGGCCGCCGAGCTGGCCGCCGACCTCGACCGCTGGCTGGGCGGCCGACCCATCACGGCGCGGCCCGTCGGCGCCGTCGAGCGGACCTGGATGTGGGCATGGCGGAATCCGCTTGCGGCGGCGGGGATCGCGGCCCTGATCCTGGCAACATCGCTCATCCCGAAGATCCTGCTCGACCGGGTGCGCCAGAGGGAATTGGAATTGAGGGCCGCGCAGGCGGACCTCAAGACCTCGCGGGCGGAGGCCGCGCAGGAGCGCGAGCGAGCCGAGCGTCCGCCGCGGCGTGCTGAACGACGCGCGGCGGTTCCTCGGCAGCGGTCAGTGGCGTGACGCCCTGGACAGGTACGCCGCGGCCGTCGCCGACGGCGCGGCGGAGGATGTCTCCCTGAGGCTGGAGAGGCTGAAGGCATGGGACGGCCTCTCCGACAAGCCGCGAGCGCTGGGCGAGCTGAGGGAGATCGGGCGGCTCGTGCAGTCCGGCGAACTCCAGCCCACTCCCGAGGAAGACGCGATGGTGAAGCTCCGCGAGGCCGATCTCATCGCCGGCTCGGGGGAGGACGCCAACGAACGATCCGACGCCCTGCTCCAAGAGGCGCTGGAAGGCCCGCTGCCCAAAGCCGAGCGGGACTACGCAGCGGGCCTGCTGGCCGACACGATCGACGAGGCCGCCGGCCACTTCCAGGCCACGCTGGAACGCGACCCCTACCACCACCGCGCGCGGGTCTCGCTCGCCCTGACGCTCATCCTCGCCGGCGAGGCCGAGGAGGCCCGGCGCCAGGTGGAGGTCGGCGCGGCGATCTTCCCGAAGGACCCGGCGATCCGCCTGATCGGGGCGTTCGGTTGCGCGGTCCGGGATCAATCAGCAGCCGCGCGGCTCCAGCTCGAGGAAGCGGGCGAAGCCCTCTCGCAAGGCGACCGGGACGCGTTCTTGCAGGTCGCCGACATCTTCGAGATGCTGTTCCGCGCGACGGACACCGAGCCGCTCGACACAAAGGTGCTTGCCAGGAACGCGCTGCTCCGGAGCGTCCGAGTGCTCCTCACGCTGATGGAGATCCAGGGCAGGAGCAGTGGCCCCACCCTCGGCGCACCGCCTCGGTTTGTACGAGAGTACGTCCAGAACCTGGGGCTGGTGGCCTACAACACCGTCGGCGCCGCCATGGGGGCGAACAGTCCGGTTATCCAGGCACTCCTCTGGCCGCTCGGGGTCCGTCAGCTGAGCGACGAGGAGGTCGAGGCATGCTTCGAACGCGCCGTCCGGGCCAATCCGGAAGCCCTCTTGCTCGCCATCCAGGGGTACTGGCTCTGGGAGCGGGGACGGATCGTCGAGGGGGAGCAGGCCCTGCTGGCGGCGATTGAGGCCCCATCGCTCCTGCCGCCGGGCCTCGTGCACCGGAAGGCGCTCTCGGCGCTCATCTCGGTGGACACCTCTCGACTGTTCGACCTAAGCTATGTTCACCCCGGCCGGCCGGATCCGGTGTTCGACCGTTGGGGAAACCCGGTGGACCCGCTCGAGCTGCGTGGCCTGCTCACGCGGCTGCGGGAGGCCTGCCTCCAGTGTCAGGGCTCGGTGCTCCTCGACTCCCCGGCCCTGGCTCATGACATCGGCCAGGCCGCCTGGCTCGCCGGCGATCTGGACCTGGCCGACCCTGCTGCTCCGCCAGGGACTCCAGAAGAACCCGGCCGACCCCGGGTTGACGCGGGCCCTGGCGTTCGTAGGCGTGCCAGGGTGAGCCGCTGGCGATGCTCCAGCGAGGCCGGGCTCCCCGCGTGCCGCCGGGGCGGCACTCTGGCGGTTCCGCGCCCGAGTCCGGTGGGACGCTGCCCTCCATCCCGAGCGGTACGCCGAGTTCCCCGCGAGATCCTTCGCGGCGCAGCTGAAGAGGGCCGGTGGCGACCGGCCCTCGCTCACGCTTCCGCTCCGATCGGGCGTGTGCGGACAGGAGGCGGAGCGTGAGCGACGGCCGTCCCGCATAACTCGCGGATCGGCCGTCGCTCACGCTTCCGGCTCGGATGGGTCCGCCGACTGGTTGAGTCCAGTCGGGAGCGGCCCCTCTTCGCTGGAGCGAGAGGCCCAATCTGCCACCGCCTACTGCGGCGGCGGGGCGGCAGGTCGATCTCCGAGGGCAAGTCGGGCAGATCGTCCGCGTCGTTGCCCGCGGTCGCGGGGACCGCGGGGGCGTCAACCGGCGGGGCGGCCGGTGCCGGGCGGGGCGGGCCGGCGAGAGCATCAGGCCGGGGACGGCCGGAGAGTCGGGCATGCTGGCAGGCATCGTGGCGGGGTCCACCCTCGGGCGGCTCGGGGCCGTCACGACCGGGCCCGCGGCGCTCCCGCCGGTGGCGGGGTTCGTCGCCCGCGAGAGGATCGGCGGCTCGCCGGCCGGGCGGAACGGCGGCGGCGGGTCGGGGGCGGGCCGACCGGGCCGACCGGGGCGGGCAGCGGCGGCGGCTGGGTGGACGGCGTGTCGAGGGCCGGGCGGTTCTCGACCGGGTCCGGATTCACCGGGCCGGACACGGGCGGGTTGTACATCGGGCCGTCGTGCGGGATCGGGATGCGGCGGTGTCCGTCCTGGATGTCGCGGGCCTGGACATACGCCTTCCGCGGGTGCGGGCCCTCGGCCACGGCGATGTTGTTGTTGTAGGCCAGCAGGGTCCACGCCCAGCTCTCCTCCTTTGCCACCACCGAGATGTTGTACGTCGTCTTGTACTGGGCCTCGGTGGCGACGGCCTGGGCGTACTGGCTGACGGCGTCGAGGAACCGGTCGATCGTGATCCGGCCTTCCTCGTAATACGCCCGCTGGGCCTCCAGCCGCTGGGCGGCCGCGGCCCGCAGCCGGGCGGCCGTCTTGAACTGCTTGTAATTCGCGTCCACCTCCAGGAAGAACCGGGCCAGCGAGTGGGTCGTCTGGTGGACGATCTGCTGGAGGTAGGCCCGCTGCCGCAGCAGGATGTACTGGGCGTTGCGGGAGTTGGCCAGGGGCGACCGCATGCCCAGCGGCATCTGGAACGTGAAGCCCACCTGCCAGGTCCGGAAGTTGTTGTAGAAGCCCGCATTGGGCTGGATGCCGGCGTCTCGCTGGTTGTTCGCGATCACGGGCTCGAGGGCCTTGATGGTGGCCCCCGTCATGACCGCCTCGGCCTGATCCAGCTCGCGGCCCAGGCCGTTGAGCTGGTAGAGCACGCTCAGGTTCAACTGCGGCAGGAGCTGGTTCCGCGCCACCAGGAGCTGGAGCTCCGCGATCCACCAGGAGCTGCTGCTGCACGATGTCGGGCTGGAACGTGATCATCTGGGCGAGGCTGGAATCCCAGTCGGGCTGGGAGCCGGGCCTCGGTCGGCGGGGTCACCGGGATGATCCGCCGGTTGTCCGCCGGCTCCAGGCCGAGGATGTTCCGCAACTGCCGCTCGGTGGTGATCACGTCCGAGGTGCGGGTGACCAGGTCGAGGTTGAACTGCTCGTAGCGCTGCACGGCCTCGGCGACGTCGGCCACCGTGCCCTTGCCCACGACGAGCTCCGCCTGCTCGCGGTTGACGATCTCGCGGGCCAGCTCGACGGCCTTCTCGGCCGCCCAGAGCTGCACGTGCGACTGAGCCAGGCTCGATATTGCTGCTCGATCGACCGGACGTGGGCCATGACCTCGGCCTTGAACCGCCAGACGGCGGCATCGGCGTTCAGCCGGGAGATCACGATCAGGGCCCGGTTGGCCTCGGGCCACCGGAGGCCCGGCACCCTGGCCGGGCAGCGGTCGGCCTTGCATCAGGGGCTGCGTCCAGGCCGAACTGGAGATTCGTCGTGTAGGCGGAAGGATAGGTGAGGAACGTGCTGTTCTGGTAGGCCCAGTTGACGTTGTGCGTCACGTTGAGCTGGGCACCCGTGGCCGTCCGCTTCTGCAGGCCGATCTGGAACTGGGCCGTATCCTGGATCGAGAGCACCACGGTCCTCGGGCCCACGAAGCCGAAGGAACCGCCCTGGATCGCGTTGTTGAACGGCTGCGTGTTGCGGCCCCAGGTGATGCCCGTCGTGAAGGCCGTGTCAAACACGGAGAGCGCCTGCGCGATCTGGGTCTCCTGGATGGCCGGGTCGTAGACCGACTGGAGCGTCCCCGAGCCGAGCGCCCCGGCGACGCCCGCGCCGGCGCCGGTGTTCAGCGGCGAGGGCTCGAACCCGCCGATCGGGATGCCCTGGGCGCCGAAGGGGATCACCCGGACCACCTCCGAGTTGTCCAGGCCGATCCGGATCGCCTCCTGGAGCGTCAGCGGCCAGACCTCGTCGGCTTCGGGGTCGTTGGTGGTGCGCGGCTTATGCACCTTCGGGAGCTGCATCGGCAGGCTATTGCTGAGGAAATCGGCCTGCTTGACCTCCTTATCCTCCAGAGCCGTCTGCCCCATGGTGTCCCTGGGGACCGGCTTGTTCTGGTCGATGTAAGGAAGCCTCTGGCAACCGGAGCAGAGAGCCCAGGCCGCCAGCATGGCCGCCCGAGTCCACCGGTTCGTCCGTAAGGTCAATCGCATGGCCTGCCGTCCTTGACTAAGATCGCCATGTGACGCGCATTCAAGCCGCAGGAACTCGCCGCGCCGTCCGTGGCTTGGCTACTCGCCGGTCATTGACTGAGCTCTCAAGCAGCCGCAAAGTCCCATCCGAAGCCGGGCCGCAGCCCCTGACATCCCCTGGTCGGCCCGGCCGGAAGTGCTACGCCGGGCCGCCGAGATCGAAATTCCGACCAGAGTGCGATCGTCCATCGACGTTCCGCCGTGCGGGACGCAGAGGTTCGACCTATCGGACCCTATCGGAAGTTCGCGACGTGAGACTTGAATCGATGGGGCGGATCTTACGGATTATTCCGGTTCTGTCCTAGGCCAAATTCGGGTGCAACGCCCTGGATTAAAGGACCGCGTCGGCGAGGCACCATGACGAGGAGGAAACCAGCTTCGTGGGGCGGCTTTCGCCCCGCTCGACCCGGCCCGCCGCTCATTCGGACGGACGGCGGCCGGGCGGGAACTCCACGTACGGCAGCCCGAGCTTCCTCTTGAAATAGATGATCTCGCCGGGGTCCGTGCGCTCGATCGCGTGGCCGGCGAACTGGAGCAGGTAGCCCCCCAGGAAGAGCGCCAGCGCGAGGATGAAGATGGGGCGGGACAGCAGAACCACGTAGATCGAGAAGAGCAACACTCCGAGGATCGTCGGCGGAATGCCGATCATGTGGAGCAGGAAGCTGACCGGATCCGGGTGGCGGTCGAGCCAGTGGCGGATCAGCCGATGCGGGACGGTGGGGGGGTTGACCATGGCGCTGGAATCGACGCGGTACGGATTCGGAATCGACCGGCCTTAACGCCGGTCCCCGGATCCGTCATCCTAACCGCGGGGAAGGCGCGCGGCCAGCACCCGAGCGGGAGCGGGACACGCTTCTCGAGCGGCTGCCGGTTGGATGTGTAGGGTCCGCAATTGCGGACCGGAGTGCCCGGGATTCCGGCACGGGCCTGGGCGACGGCAGGGCCGGTCCGCAGTCGTGGACCCTGCGAAAGCTCTCGCCGACCGATCGGCCAACCGCTCTGTCTGAAGAAACTCTTACGGAGTGGGTAAGGCGAGTGAAGCGGATCGAGCCAGAAGACTTCCTCCGACTCGTCCGCGGCGAGACGCGCGGGACCGTCGCGAGCCTCGCCCGGCTCGGGCTGGGGCTCGCTTCGGGCGTCTACCGGGTGGGGGTGGGGGCCCGGAACCTCGCGTTCGACCGTGGCTGGAAGCGGGCGCACCGGGCGAGCGTCCCGGTGATCTCGGTGGGCAACGTCACGCTCGGGGGGACCGGCAAGACCCCGATGGTGGAGTGGCTGGCCCGCTGGTACCGCCGCCGCGGGGTGCGGGTCGCCCTCATCAGCCGCGGCTACGGCCATGCCGGCGGGGTCAATGACGAGGGGCTGGTGCTCGAGGAGAACCTCCCGGACGTCCCCCACCTCCAGGACCCCGACCGCGTGAAGCTGGCGGCCATCGCCGTGGAGGAGCTTGAGACCGAGTTGATCATCCTCGACGACGGCTTCCAGCATCGCCGCCTGGCCCGCGACCTGGACCTCGTGATGATCGACGCGCTCGACCCGTTCGGGCTGGGCCGACTCTTCCCTCGCGGGCTGCTGCGGGAGCCGGCGGGCTCGCTCCGCCGGGCCGGCGCCGTCGTGCTCTCGCGGGCCGACCTGATCGACGAGCCCGCGCGGGCCGGCATCCGCTCCCGGCTGCGGTCGCTGGGATGCTCGGCCCCGCTGATCGAGGCTCGCCACGCCCCGCTCGACCTGACCGATGCCGAGGGGCAATCCGGCCCGCTGGACGAGCTGCGCGGCGCGTCGGTCGCCGCCTTCTGCGGGATCGGCAACCCGGAGGGATTTCGCCGCACGCTCGAGCCGCTCTGCGGCCCCATCGCGGCGTTCCGGGTCTTCCCGGACCACCACCGCTACACCGCGGAGGACGTGGCGTCGCTCATCGCCTGGGCGCGGGAGTCCGGGGCGAATCTCGCCTTGACCACCCAGAAAGATTCGGTCAAGCTCCGGACCTCGGCGCTCGGCCCCGTGCCACTGAGGGCCCTGCGCATCGGCCTCGAGATCATGGACGGTCTCGGAGCCCTCGAGGACCTGCTCCGGCCCCTGGTGCCCGCCGCCGACCGAGGAACCGACGCCGGCGAAGGTCCCAGCCTCAACGTGCCACCGTCAAGGGAATGATGGGGAAGCACAGTCGCCGATGAAGATCGTGGTCTTCTGCCCGAACCTGATCGGGGATACGGTCATGGCCACGCCCACCTTCCGGGCGCTGCGCGGCCGGTACCCCGAGGCGACGATGACCGCGGTGATCCGGCCCCACGTGGCCCCCGTGCTCGACGGCTCGCCCTGGTTCGACCAGGTCATCCGGGCCCATCACAGGTCGCGGCTCCCCGAGGAGCGGACCCTGGGCCTGATGCGGCGGCTGCGGCGTGAGCGGCACGACGTGGCCGTCCTCCTGCCCAACTCGTTCCGCCCGGCCTTGGTCTCCTGGCTGGCGGGGATCCCGCGGCGGGTCGGCTATGTGCGCTACGGCCGCGGCCCGCTCCTGACCGATCGCCTCGCCCCGCCGATCGACCGCGAGGGCAAGTACCTGCCGACGCCGATCGTGGAGTACTACCTGGCGCTCGCCCGGGCCCTGGGCTGCGCGTCCGGATCGGTCCGGCTCGAGCTGGGGACGACCGCGGAGGACGAGCAGGCGGCGGACCTCGCCCTGGAGGCGCTCGGCCTGCCGGCGGACCGGCCCCTGGTCTGCCTGAACACCGGAGGGGCCTTCGGGCCGGCGAAGAACTGGCCGATCCCCTCGTTCGCCGCCCTGGCCCGGCGGCTCGCCGAGGAGGCGGGCGCGTCGGTCCTGGTGCTCTGCGGGCCCGCGGAGCGGGACTCCTCCCGCGCGATCGCGGAGCAGGCGGGCCACCCGCGGGTCGCCAGCCTGGCCGACCGGCCGCTCAGCATCGGGCTGTCCAAGGCCTGCGTGCGCCGGGCCTCGCTGCTGATCACCACCGACTCGGGCCCCCGCCACTTCGCCGCGGCGTTCGGGACGCCGGTCGTCACCCTCTTCGGCCCCACCCACATCGCCTGGACGCGGACCTACCACCCCGCGGCGATCCACGTCGTCCGCCCGGTGCCCTGCGGCCCCTGCCAGCGGCCCGTCTGCCCGGAGGGCCATCACCGCTGCATGCGGGAGCTGACGCCCGACCAGGTCATGGCGGCGGTCCGGCGGCTGGCCGTCGAACTTGCAGCGCCGGCGAGGCGGGAATTGAAGCCTCATATTCATACTTCTAACAATAATCCACATCTGAGCGCGTTCTCATCATACTCGACGACGAGAGAGAATTCATGTCCACCTGGCTGATCACTGGGGCGAGCGGATTCCTGGGGCGGCACGCCCTGGGCGTGCTCGGGACGGAACTGGAGGCCGCCGGGCAGGCGGACGCCACCATCCTCGTGCTGGGGCGGCGGCGCCCGGAGGGATGGCCCGAGTCGCGCTTCATCGCGGCCGACCTCGAGGACGCCGAGGCGGTGCGCCGCGTCGTCCACGACGTCCGGCCCGACCACGTGATCCACGCCGCCGGGCGGACGCCCCCCGCCGCGGATGAGACGCTCTACCGCGTCAACTTCTGGGCCACGATCCGCCTGCTCAACAACCTGCGGTCGCTGGAGAAGACAGTCCGGGTGACGCTGGCCGGCTCCGCCGCCGAGCTCGGCCCCGTGCCCGCGCGGGCGCTGCCGGTGGACGAGAATTATCGGGGCGACCCCGTCGAGGCTTACGGCCGGAGCAAATGGATGGCGAGCCTCGCCGGGCTGGCCGAACGGCCCGCCGCTGGAGGTGAACGTCGCCCGGGTGTTCAACCCGATCGGCCCCGGCCAGCCGGAGACCCAGGCGTTCGGGGGCTTCGCGGCGCGGCTGCGGTCGGACGCACCGGACCCGCTGGTCCTCGTGACCGGCGACCTGGATACCCGCCGCGACTTCATCGACGTCCGCGACGCCGCTCGCGCCCTCGTCGCGGTCGCCCTCCGCGGCGAGGCGGGAGAGGCATACCACATCGGCACGGGGCAGTCGCGGACGGTCCGCGAGGGCCTCGATCGGCTCATCGCCCTCAGCGGCCGGCAGGTCAGCGTCGTCGTCGACCCGAACGGAAACGGCCGCCGCGGCCCGGCCGACTCTCGGGCCGACATCGCGCGGATCACCGCGCGGACGGGCTGGACGCCCCGGATCCCCTTCGAGCAGAGCCTTGCCGACCTCTGGGCAGAACGGTCCTCCCGGCCCGCGGACGACGCGGGCCCGGCCCTCCAGCGCTTGCCATTGACCGCCTAGTCCGACCCCCTATAATGCGACCCGCGGCCAGGGATCGCGCCGCGCGAGGCGGCCAGGGCCACGCGCCCCGGCCCGTGATCAAGGAGGATCGGATGGCCGGTCGTCGGCTCTTTCCCGCGGTCGTCTTGCTCGCCGCGGCGCTGCACTCCGCGTCGATTGCCCGCTCCGCCCTGCCCGCCCAGGACGGCCTCAAGTTCATCCGGGTCGCCCGTCAGTTCCAGACCGACACCTGGGCCAACGTGGTCCGCGACACCGACCAGCACCCGCTCTACCCCGCGCTCGTGGCCCTGGCCGAGCCGGTCGTCGCTCAGGTCCTGGGACATGGACCCGAGACATGGCGGATCGCCGCGCAGGCCGTCGCAGCGCTCGCCTCGCTGGCGATCCTCTTCCCGCTCTTCGGGCTGAGTCGCTCGCTGTTCGACGCGCGGATCGCCGTGATGGCGGTGTTCATCTACGCGCTGCGTCCTGTCCCCGCCGAGGTCGGGCACGACACGCTGAGCGACAGCCTCGGCCTGCTCTGCACGGCGCTCTCGCTGCGGTACGGGGTGGCGGCCGTCGCTTCCGGGGACTGGCGGCCGGCACTCGCCGCCGGGCTGGCCGGCGGCGTCGGCTACCTGGCGCGTCCGGAGGCCATCCTGGCCCCGCTGGCGATCTGCGCGGCATGGGTCATCCGGCATGGCCGCGAGTTCCGGCTCCGCCCGCTGCTCGTCTCTCCGGTCGCCCCGGCGGTCGTGCTCTCGGCGCTGGTGCTTGTCGGCAGTTATGCGCTGGTCAAGGGGCAGGTCTCAGAGAAGCTGGCGTTGCGCAGCGGCGCCGTGCTGGGCTCGCAGGCCATCACGGCGCGGCCGGTGCCCCAGCTCCTGCCGAGGGGCCTGGACGACGGACGCTGGGATTTCTCGGCCAAGGAGGACGGCGATCGGACCCGCGTGAAGCACCCCTGGAAAGCGGCCCGCTGGATCGTGCTGGAATGGTGGGACGAGCTCTGCTGGGGCTTCGCCATCATGGTCGTCTGGGGCCTGGTCCGCCGGCGGTTCATCCTCGGCCTCTGCCGCGACCACGCCGCCAGGTGCCGGGCCACGGTTTCACCGCTCACCGATCGCCCCCCACCCAACCCTCCCCCACACAGGGGGGAGGGCATCCGATCCTTCCCCTCCCCCCTCGTGGGGGAGGGTCAGGGTGGGGGGGCGCTCACCCTGGAAGTGGAGACCAACCCGGCCCACCCGCCCGGCGAGGAGAGCCGGGCCGCGAGGCTCGTGCTCGGCACCTTCGCGGCGGTCTTCCTGCTGGCCCTCGTGCGGCACGCGACGGGCCAGGGCTACATCTCCGGGCGGCACACCCTGCCGCTGGTGCTGGTCTCGATGCCCTGGGCAGCGGCCGGGTCGTTCGTCTGCCTGCGGGGGCTCGGGGTGAAGCTCCCCTGGAGTCCCCGCACGGCATGGGCGGCCGGCGTGCTGGGCACGACACTGGTCGCGACGATCCTGATCGCCTACCAGCTCCGGCCCGGGCATCCCACCCGCTGGGGCCACCGGGCGGCCGGTCAGTGGCTGGCCGCCCACCGCAAGCCGTCCGAGGCGGTGCTCGACACCCGCGGCTGGGCCCGGTTCGTCTCCCAGGCGCCGGGGTACGACTACTGGCACGTCCGCCAGGCCCTGACCGACTCGCACTTGGCCTACGTCGTGGTCGGGCTCGATGAGCTTGAAGGGAAGAGCGCCCGCTCGAAGACCCTGAACGCGCTGCTGGCGTACGCGGCCACGCCGGTGCAGGACTTCCCGGCCTTCGCCGGGGACAGGAACGTCGGGGTGCGGCTCTACCGCTTCCACCGGCCCGACTCGTGGGAGGGCCTGGCCCCGTGAAGTACGGATCCTTCTGGGAGCGACTGGTCCGGGGCGTACGCTGGTCGTGGGTCGACCCGAAGTTCGGTCCTGCGCTGCCGCCGGACCTCGACGGCTCGATCATGACGCTCGAGAGCCGCGACCGGCTCCACGCCAAGCAGGGGCGATCGACGGCGCGCGTCATCTTCCATCCCGCCGGCCCTCGCGCGGTGGCCGTCTACTTGAAGCGGCACTATCGGCTCCCCCTGCTCTCGGGCCTGGCGGCGCTCGTGAACCCGGCGGGGCGGCATTCGCCGGGCGCGGCCGAATGGGCCCACCTGGAGCGGGCGCGTCGACTCGGCGTCCCGGTGCCGGAGGTCGTGGCCGGCGGCGAGCGGATCGGCCCCTGGGCCGCGCTCCAGAGCTACCTCCTGGTGGCGGAGCTGACCGGCTGCGAGGAGTTGAACGTCTGCCTGCCCGCGCTGGCGGTCGAGCTGGACCCGGACGCCTTCGGATCGCTCAAGCGGAAGCTGGTCATCGAGATGGCGCGCATCAGCGCGCGGCCCGGCGCCCGCGTGTTCCACAAGGACCTCTATCTCTGCCATTTCTTCCTCGACCGGCAGCGGCTGCGCGACTGCCCCGGGCGACGTCCGCCTGGCGGCTCATCGACCTGCACCGGCTGGGCGAGCACCGGCTCTGGCCGGACCGCTGGCGCGGAAGGACCTGGGACAGTTGCTCTTTTCGACCCACGGGATCGACGGGATCGACGACCGCGACCGGCTGCGGTTCTGGATGCACTACCGGCGTCGGCTGGCCCTGCGGCACCGCGGCGGCGGGGCCCGGATGGTCCGCCTGAAGGCGGCCCGCTACCTGGCGCACAACCGCCCACCGGCCGGGCAGGCCCCCCGGGCAGCGCTAGCGGTCCGGGGCATTGGAAACGGCCGGTCCGCCGTGACGGGCCGGGAATCACTCCAGTCGGGGTCGGTCGCGATGCGAATACCTTAGGATGACGACCTCGTCGAACCGTGTCGCGTCCTTTCGGAGAGCGGTTACCATGCGGCTGGCGCTGACCTTCCCACGCATCGACCCGGCTCGAGGCGGAGCCGAGACTTACATCGTGGACCTCTGCCGGAGCCTGATCCGGGCCGGTCACCAGGTCGACCTCTACGCCGAATCCTGGAAGGAGGGGTCGCTGCCGCCGGAAGTCCGCGCCTGGGAAGTCCCCGCCACCGGACGCACGCGGATCCAGAGGATCTGGAACTTCGCCCGCAACTCCGAGAAGGCGATGGGCCAGGTCGAATACGACTGCACGATCGGCTTCATCAACACCTACGCCCACGACGTGATCATCCCCCAGGGCGGCGTGCAGGAGGGGAGCCTCCTGTCCAACGCCCGGCGGTTCCGCAACCCGCTCCTGCGGGGGCTGTACCTCCTGGGCAAGCGGCTCAATCCGAAGTACCGGGTCTACCGGGCGATCGAGGGCCGGCAATACGCGCCGAAGCGTGAGACCCGGGTGGTCGCCGTCAGCAACATGGTCCGCCGCCACGTCCAGCAGTTTCACCACGTCTCACGGAACCTGATCTCGGTCATCCCCAACGCGATCGACGCCGACCGGGTGCGGCTCAGCCAGCCGGGCGCCACGCGGTGCGCGTTCCGCAACCGCCTGGGCATCGAGCCGGGCGACCTCGTCGGCCTGTTCGTCGGCCACAACTTCGCGCTCAAGGGGCTGAAGCCCCTGCTGCACGCCCTGGGGGCCCGGCACCGCGGCGGATCCCGCCCGATCCACCTGCTGGTCAGCGGGGCGGGCGACGTCGGCCGCTATCGGCGGATTGCAAGGGGACTGGGCCTCGACGCGACGATCCACTTCCTCGGCTACCATCCCGACATCCGCGAGTGCTACGCGGCCAGCGACTTCTTTGTCCTGCCGAGCTACTACGATCCCTGCTCGCTGGTCGTGCTCGAGGCCCTGGCGGCCGGGCTGCCGGTGATCACGACGGTCCAGAACGGCGCCGGCGAGCTGCTCACCGACGGCAAGGACGGATACGTCCTGACCAGCCCGGACGCCCAGGGAGAGCTGATCGCCGCGCTGGATCACATGGCCGACGACCGGCGGCGGGCGGCGATGGCGGAGGCGGCCGCCGTGCTCGGCCGCGAGCAGAGCTTCGAGCGGCACGTCGCCTCGCTGATCCGCGTCTTCCAGGAGGCCTCGTCGGCCCGGAAGAACCGCGCGGCGCACGGGCGGCACACGGGCTCGAAGCCTCATGTCACGAAGGCGCGATCCCGCAGGCGGGCCGCGCATTGAAATGGAGGAGCCGATCCGGGCGCAAGCAGGTGGCCACGGCGGCAGATCTTGGTGCCCCCCACTCCACCCTCCCCCACGAGAGGGGAGGGCTTCCCGGTCGATCCCCTCCCCCCTCGTGGGGGAGGGCCGGGGTGAGTGGAAAGTTGAGAACGACCCCGGCTCGGTGCTCGGGAGGAGGACGTCATGAAGGCCGTACTGCTGGCGGGCGGTAAAGGAACGAGGCTGCAGCCGTACACGCACGTCCTGCCCAAGCCCCTGATGCCGCTGGGGGAGGCCGACCCGATGCCGATCATCGAGGTCGTCTCCGTCAGCTCGCCGGTTCGGCTTCGGCGAGGTGACGATCATCACCGGCTACCTGACGGGCCTGATCGAGACCTTCTGCGGCGACGGCCGGAAGTTCGGCACGAAGATCCGCTATCGCCGCGAGCAGACCCCGCTCGGCACGGCCGGCGGCCTGACCCTCCTGAAGCGGCCGCCCGAGCCGGTCCTGGTCATCAACGGCGACATCCTCGACGATGGACTACGGGGCGATGTACCAGTTCCACCGCAACCGGGGCGCGTCCGCGACGATCGCCTCCTATCCCCGAGAGGTGAAGATCGACTTCGGCGTCCTGGAGTTCGAGGACGACCCCCACGTCTTGACCGGATACCGTGAGAAGCCCGAGTATTCCTTCCAGGTCAGCATGGGCGTCTACATCCTGGACCCGCTCGCCTGGGACTTCCTCGCCCCCGGCGAGGCGATCACCATGCCCGAGCTGCTGGAGTCGATGCGGGCCGCGGGGCACGCCGTCCACTGCTACCGACAGCCCTGCTACTGGCTCGACATCGGGCGGCACGACGACTACGCCACGGCGAACGAGATCTTCGACGCCCGCCGCGCCGCGTTCCTGGGACTCCCCGACAAGACGATCCTCACGTTCGGCCGCGACCAGTGACCCTGCTCAACCACCCCATGCTGATGAATCTGGCGGGGCCGCTGCTGGCCTACCTCGCCGGCGCGATCCCCTTCGGCTACCTGATCTTCCGGGCCGTCAAGGGGATCGACATCCGCACCGTCGGCTCGGGGAACATCGGCGCGACCAACGTCGGCCGGCGGCTCGGCTTCCGCTACTTCCTGCTGGTCTTCGCGGATCTGCTGAAGGGCTTCCTGCCGACCTGGGGCATCCCCACGGCATTCGGGCTGCAGGGGCCGCGCCCAGGGCCGGAACTCCCCGTGCTCGTCGCGGCACAGCCACGATCCTCGGGCACAACTTCCCGGTCTACCTCGGCTTCAAGGGAGGCAAGGGCGTGGCCTGGCCTCGGCACCCTGCTGGCCCTCGGCCGATCGCCTGCGCGGCGGCCGCTCGGCTTCTTCGTCATCTTCATGGCGACGCGGTTCGTCTCGCTCTCCTCGATCGCGGGCACTCCAGCTTCGTCGCCGCGTACCTGATCCGGGTCGCCGACCCGTAGGTCCGCGGACCGGCCCATGACCCTGCTGTCGCTGGCGATCGCCGCCCTGCGATCCTCCGCCACCACAGGAACCTGGCCCGCATCATCCGGGGGACCGAGCCCCGCGTCCCGTTACGAAGGCACAAGGGAGGGGACACCGTGAGCGACCGCCCCGCCGGCCAGGTCTGGATCATCCTGCTGATCGCGGTCGGCCTGGGCATCCTCGCCGTCGGGGCGTCGGCCCTGTGGGTCGCGCGCCACGCCGGGACACCGGTCGAGGCGAACCTCGGCCCCTGGGCGTTGCGTGAGACCCACCGCGAGGTGACCGGGCAGCAGCGGGCCAGCCGCCTCGCCTTCGTCGATCGCGGCCGGGCGCTCGCGGTCATGTGCCCGAGGTACAACAAGGTGCTCCTCTACCGCGTCACCGCCGCGGATACGCTCGAGGTCGGCGCCGAGATCGCGCTGGAGGGGCGTCCGGTGGCCATCGCCGCGGCCGGCGACCGGGTCATCGCCCTCCAGCGGCCCCCGGGCGACGACAAGCATCTGGGGACCGGCTGGTGGCAGGCGTTTTCCCTGGACGGCCGCCCCGCGGGGGGCCGGGTCGCCTCCGGGTTCTATCCCGACGACTGCGCCGCGAGCCCCGACGGCCGCCACCTGTACGTCCTCAGTTCCGGACGCGCGGAGGGCGACGCGAGGAAGCCCGCCCCCGCCCTCGAGGTCTTCTCCCTGGACGGGCACGACACAGGACCGACCCTCCTCGGCCGCCTGGAATTCGACCCCGAAGACGACCTCGACCGCCTGGCCCTCTCGGCCTCCGGCACCCGCGCCCTGGCCGTCCTGCGCAGGGGCGGCCGCGCCCTGGCGATCGACGTGGCCGAGCCCGAGGCACCTCGCCTGGTCGGCCCGGTGGCGCTGAACCCAACCGAGGCGCCCCACGCCTCGCTGTCCGACGACGGCGACTGGATCGTCATGCCCCCGTCGCCGGAGGCGGAGGCCGTCGGCCTGCCCGCGCCCGCCACCAGGCCCGGCGTGTCCCCCGGCGGGGGCGTCGGCTACATCGCCTACCTCCGCCCGGACGATTCGGCCCTGGAGATCGTCCAGGCCTCGCCCAGGCTCCCCGTCGGCCAGTTTCCCATCAGGGGACCATTCAACCTTGGCGGCACGCGCCCCAGCGGCCTGGCCGCCTGCCCCGGGCGCGGGCTTCTCGCCGTCGCCACCAAGCCGGGGACCGTCCACCTGATCGCGATCCAGTCGCGGCTGGTCCAGATCTCCGGCCCCCCGGGAAATCGGCTGCTCCGCTGAACGGGCGACGCGGGCGGGGCCGGCGAGCTGTTCCGGTGCCTCATGGCCGAGCGGAGGATCGTCCGGGTTTGTATCCTGGAGGGGTCGAAATCCTCCCGGATATCGCTCTACACCAGAGAAGTCCCGCGCGATGGAACGTGACTGACCACTCCTCCCGACTCACCCGAGCGGCCGCCATGAGATCCACCGTCCTGTCCTCGATCGCGCTCCTGATGCTCGCCTCGCCCGCCCTGGCGATCAGCCCGGTGATCCGCACGATGCAGCCGGCGGGGGGCCGGCAGCGAGACCGAACTCACGGTGACATTCTCCGGCCAACGGCTCAAGGACGCCGCAGAGATCCTGTTCTACGAGCCGGGGATCACGGTCGCGAGTCGAGGCGGTGAGCGACGAACAGGCGAGGCCGTCACCAGGATCGACCGAGACGCCGCGCCCGGGCGTCTACGATTTCCGCCTCCGCACCGCCACCGGGATCACCGCGGCTGCGGACCTTCAGCGTCGGCGTGCTGCCGGAGGTGGCGGAGAAGGAGCCGAACAACGACTTCGCGAGGCCGCAGCCGGTCCCGATGAACGCGACGGTCAACGGCGTGGCCGCGAACGAGGACGTCGGTCTACGCGGTGACGGCGAGGAAGGGCGAGCGGATCACCGCGGAGATCGAAGGCATCCGGCTGGGGCTGACGCTCTTCGACCCCTACGTGGCGATCCTCAATGCGAAGCGGCTTTCGAGCTGGCCTCGAGCGACGACGCGCGCTGATCTGGCAGGACAGCCTCGTCTCCGTGATCGCCCCGGAGGACGGCACCTACATCATCGCCGCCCGCGAGGCGGCCTACGCGAACAGCGCCAACTGCCTGTAACCGGCTGCGTGGGGAACTTCCCGCGTCCCGGCGACGTTCCCGGCCGGCGGCAAGATCGGCGAACCCGTCACCGTGCGGCTGGATCGGCGACGTGCTGGGCGAACGGACGACCGAGGTGAAGCTGCCGGGAGAGGGTGCCCCCGCTTCCCGGCCTGCTGACGCGGGACGATCACGGCACCGCCCGTCCGCGAACCTCTTCCGGCTGAGCGCGCTTCCCCAACGCGATCGAGGCCGGGCCCGAACAACGCGCCCGGCGGCCGCCACCCGTTCACCGCTCCCGCCGCGGCTGAACGGCGTGATCGTCACGGCCGGGGACGTCGACCGCTATGTCTTCCGGGCGGCGAAGGGCCCGGGGGGAAAGCTCGACGTCCGCGTGTACGCCCGCCAGGTCCGCTCGCCGCTGGACTCGGTCCTGTCGATCGCGGCGAGGGACGGGGGGCGGGTCGGGAGCAACGACGACTCCGGCGGGCCGGACGGCTTCCTCCGGTTCACCGCCCCGAAGGACGGGGAGTACGTCGTGACGATCTCCGACCAGCTCAGGAAGGGAGGGGCCGGATTACACCTACCCGGATCGAGGTGACGCCGGCAACACCGCTCCTGGGACGACCCCGCCGAGCGAGGCGCGCCCCGCGGCCGCGGGGCACCGGGACGATGGCCGTCGCCGTGCCGCGGGGGAACCGCCAGGCGATCTGATCAACGCCGCGCGGGCCGAGTTCGGCGGAACGTCGCCCTCTCGGTCGCGGGCCTGCCGGAGGGCGTCACGGCCGAGGCCGACACGCTCGGCCCCGGCACCGACACCGTCCCCGTGCTTTTCACCGCCGCACACGGGAGCCCCGGTGAAGGGATCGCTGGCGAGGGTCTCGGCCGGCCGTCGATTCCTCGCTCCAGGTCCCGTGCGAGTTCAGCTCCACCGTGGTCGCCGAGCTCGTGCTCGAGCAGAACAACGTGCCCTTCTGGACCCGCACGGTGGACTCGCTGGCCGTCGCCGGCGGCGAGGAGGCTCCATTCTCGATCGAGGCGATCGAGCCGAAGGAGTCCCGCTGGTGCGGCGGCGCGCGATGGAGTTGAAGGTCGTCGCCCGGCGCAGGCCGGCTTCACGGCGCCGATCGCGATTTCCCTGCCCTGGAACCCGCCGGGGTCTCCTCCAGGCGAGAGGCCGTGATCCCGGAAGGCCGCAACGAGGGGACGATCCTCTGAACGCCGGCGGCGGGAGCTCCCCTGAACACCTGGAAGATCGTCGTCAACGGCACCTACACCGAGCTTCCCGCCGGGCCCTCCCCCGCGTAACGCCGCGGAGCGGCCAGAAGGGGCCGCGGACGGCTCACGGTCTCCTCGGGCTTTACGGGCTCACCGTCAAGCCGGCCTACCTGACGCTCAGGTTCGCCTCGGCGAGCGTGGAACAGGGCGGCGAGGTGGACCTCGGCGTGACGATCAACAAGGCGGCCGATTTCCCGGGCGAAGCGAAAGCGACCCTGCTCGGCCTGCCGAACAAGGTCACGGCCGAGCCGGTCACGATCACGAAGGACAGCGCCGAGATGGTCTTCCACCTGAAGACCGACAGGACCTCGCCGCCCGGCGAGGTGAAGAGCCTGATCTGCCAGGTCGTGATCATCGGGACGGCGAGCCGATCGTGCACAACCTCGGCAGTGGGCGGCTCCGCATCGACAGGCCCCTGCCCGCATCACCGAGCAAGCCGGCCTCGGTGGAGCCCGCTGACCTCGTCGCCCGCCTCGCCAGCCCCGGCCGCTGAGCCGGCTGGAGAAGCTGCGTGCCGAGAGCAGGGCCGGTCGAAGCCGCCGACGCCTGAGCATCCGGCCGGCGATCGCACGGCATCCTCCGGCGTCATCCGCTCGCCGTCATGGAGTGCCCGGCACGAGGTTCGGAGGAGGGCGGGCCGTTCGACCCTTCTCCCCCAGGGAGAAGGGTTCACGCTGCCTCTGCTTCCCCCCGCACGTCCCCTGCATCAAGCCGGCACCGTGCGCCGGTTCAGGAACTCCTCACGCCTGACGAGGAGGAGCCATCCGAAGAGCACGAAACCGAGCGGCGTCCAGACGACGAAGTTCAGCACGATGGGCGCGGCAGAACGCCGCGTTGGTCCGCAACGGCATCAGCAGGAAGGCGATCCCGATGATCAGGAGGAAGATGCTGAGGACCCGCCGGCGTTCGCGGGGCGCGACGGACACGGCGTCCGCGGGGAGTGGCTCGCGTGGGCGGTGTAACCAGAGGCCGAGGATCGGGACGGCGTAGAAGCCGAGGGTCATCACCTGGACGACGGCGGAAGGCGGCCCTTCGGACGAAGGTAGACATAGGTCACGACGTAGAGTAATCCCAGGTACAGGCAAAGCCCGGCGAATCCCCAGCGGCCGAACGCCACGGGCTTGTCCGATGTAGACCAGTACTCGCCAGCGGAGCAGTTCGAGGCCCACGGCACCAGGAGGAACGCGGCGTTCTCCTCGGTTGACCGCTCCCCGGGAGTTCATGCCGCGCTCGGCAGGCGCGCACGACGCGATCAGGTAGACTGCACGACCTCGCCCCCGGCCGGTCCCCGTCAGCCAGGCGAGGTCGGGGAAGCTCCTCCTGGCAGCGGGCAGAGCAGGCAGGCGACCGCCAGCGGCAGCAGGAACGCCATCACCGGGTGGAACAGGAAGACCATGCTCAGTTCCGAGAACCCGTACGGACGAGCCTCCCAGCACGAGCTTGCCGTCTGCGCCGCCGTAGCCGTACCAGATGACCTTCGTGATCCACGATTCGCCAGGGCCCGTAGAGCACGCCCCAGAGGTAGAGCACCCAGAACGAGGTCTCCCCGTCGCGATCGCGAGCGTCGTCAAGAAGAAGAAATGCAGAGTACAGCCAGTACGTGACGATCAGCGTCCAGGGATGCCAGAGCCCGATCTGCAGCGAGGCCCCCGAGAAGACCTCCGCGCAGGTCAGGCGACGAGGCCGATGAGTAGTCGCGGGAGGACCGCCACGCCATGGTTGCTCATCGCGGGGCTCCGGCTTCGCACCGTCGAGCCGGTCGGTTCGCGTTCCGTTCGGACGGCACCATCGGGGGACTCCCTATCAGACGGCCGAATGAGAGGCGATCCGTCCCGACCACCCTTGATCGAAGGCTGCGGCGCTCTCCGTCAGCGCGCCCCGTCAGGCTAGAATGTTGGCCGCGATCATACCACGGCCACTCTTTCCGCCAGGGAGGAACCCTGATGCGTTGCGCGCGATCACCGTCTTGCTCTGCCTCTCCGGACTCTCCGTGCTCCCCGCGACGCGGGCCGGGGATCCTCCGTCCGCGTCCCGCGCCTCGTCTGACTCTGGCTGGAAGCCCCTCTTCAACGGCCGCGACCTGGCGGGCTGGTACGTCTTCGTGGATGGGAAGAAGAACGAGGATCCCGGCAAGGTGGTGCAGGTCAGCGACGGGGTCATTCACATGTACAAGAATACCGCCGACAGGGCCCTGCCCCGCACGCCTACATCGCGACCGAACGCGAGTTCGGCGATTACGACTTCCGGTTCGAGTACCGCTGGGGGACGAAGAAGTTCCCGGCAACCGCATCTGAACACCAAGCGTGACGCCGGGCTGATCTACCACTTCGTCGGCGAGGACAAGATCTGGCCCCGCGGCATCGAGTGCCAGGTGCAGGAGGGGACACCGGCACGACATCTTCGTGGATGTCTGGGCGCGTCAGCTCGACCGTCGCGAGGCACGCACACCTACCTGCCGAGCGGAGAGGGCGGCGTGCCCGTCACGGTCGGCAGCGGCGACGAGATCGCCTCGATCACCAAGAGTCGGACGCTCGAGGTGCCCGGCTGGAACAAGGTCGAGGTCCGGGTGCGCGGCGGGAGTGCCACCCACCTGGTCAACGGCGAGGTCAACAACGACTGGACCGATCTCCGGCAGCCCGACCCGAAATCGCCCGGCCGGTACATCCCCCTGACTCGCGGCCGGCTCCTGCTCCAGGCCGAGGGGCCGAGGTGATGTCGCACAGCCTGGAGATCCGGGAGCGGCCGTGAAGCGGTGCCGGGCCTACGCCCGCGGGCGGGAGGGAGGGCGAGAATCCCCGCCACGACCGTCCCGTAACAGCGGGCAGAGGTGAACGAGGATCTCCGCGTCGCGCGCCGCTGTCCCTCACTCGGCCGATCGGCCCGCCCCAACCCGCGGCGGGTCCCCAGCTCTCGCGGGCTCGGGTTCAGTCGTCCCTTCCCCCCGAGGGGGAAGGTGCGCCCGGAGGGCAATCCTGTTCGGCACGAGTTGCAGATGAGATCGAGGGAGGGACGGCGAGCAGCCCTTCGCCCCGCGCCCGGCGGGGAGAGGTGGCGAAAGGGCGGATGAGGGGTGATCCGCGAGGGGGCACGCGACGCCGAGGACCCCTCATCCGCCGCCACGCGGCGCCTTCTCCCCGCTGCCGCGGAACGAAGAGACCTCATCCGACGCCAGGTCGGCCCATGGGCGAGAGTCGGGCCGAACAGGATTGCCGAAGGGGGCGGATGGGGGCTGCCGTGAGGCGTGCGCCGGCCCTCACCCGGTCGCCGGACCGCCTCTCCCGCTCTCGCGGGCGAGGGTTTAGAACGGCCCGCATCCGGGGAAGGCGGACATGGCAACAGCATCATTAGCGTGGATCCTGAAGTGCCTGGTTATCGCACTCGCGGCTCCTGCAGGCTCCATCGCCTCTGCCTGCGGCTGGAGCGCACGAAGGGGCTCCTCTACTATCTTCACAACAAGCCGAAGGGGACTTCGGCGCACAGCCTGGTGGAGCTGCAAGAGGCCATTGATCCTCGGATCCGGCATGTGCTCCAGATCCGGGAAGAGAATCGACAGTACTCGGAGGACGACGAGTCGAGCCGGGGCGACCCGCCGCCCCTCGGGCTCGTGACCGACGACCGGCCACGACGACGCGGGATCCAGCAGAGAAGGAGTAGGACGACATGCCCTGGGTTGACCTGAGCGAGAATGATCCCGGCCGCGTCGATTGCTTGGTCGGGCGGCGATCCACCAGTGCTGGCACGCGATGCCCGAGGACCGGCAGACGCTCGAGGACGTCGAGCGGTGCTTCCGCCGGCTCGTCGATCGGGCCTTCCGCGACCTGCGGGAGGATGCCGACCTGTTCGCCCGGACGGTGGTGGACGATCCGCTTTGCAGGAACGACGACGAGGACTGATCGTCGCGGCGACGGCGTCCGGATCGTGCCGCGGCCGAGGGCTCGACCGCCGCGATTCACTTCCGGAACGAGATGTCCACGACGCGAGTGATCTTGCCGGGGACGCTGACGGCCCTGCCGCCGGGCCCGGCTGACCCGAGGGGAGGAGTTGCATGTCGCTGTCGCGCTGGTTCTCGTCGTGTGCGGTCGCCCTGATCCTGTCTCAGACCGGGAATGCACAGGAGCCGGGCGACCCCCACCAGTGGCTGGAGGAGGTCACCGGCGAGAAGCCGCTCTCCTGGGTCAAGGAGCGGAACGCCGAGTCCACCTCGGAGCTGACGAGGCTCCCCGGGTTCGACGCGATGAGGGAGCGGATCCTCAAGATCCTCGATTCCAGGGACCGCATCCCGTTCGTGAGCAAGCACGGGGAGTTCTACTACAACCTCTGGCGCGACGAGAAGAACCCCCGCGGACTCTGGAGGCGGACGACCCTGGAGGAATACCGCAAGCCCGAGCCGAAGTGGGAGACGGTCCTCGACCTCGACGCCCTCGGCCGCGAGGAGAAGGAGAACTGGGTCTGGAAGGGGGCCACCTTCCGCGAGCCGGCC
Organism: Isosphaeraceae bacterium; assembly: GCA_046349995.1. Classification (GTDB taxonomy): domain Bacteria; phylum Planctomycetota; class Planctomycetia; order Isosphaerales; family Isosphaeraceae; genus Aquisphaera. Next base: position 75,338 of record JAXMBE010000016.1, read on the forward strand.
AACGACCGCTGCCTGATGCTGCTCTCCCGGGGCGGGGCCGACGCCACGGTCGTCCGCGAGTGGGACGTGCAGGCCGGGGCGTTCGTCAAGGACGGCTTCACCCTCCCCGAGGCCAAGAGCCAGGTCGGGTGGATCAACCGGGACACCCTGTTCGTCGGCACCGACTTCGGGCCCGGCTCGCTCACCACGTCCGGCTACCCCAGGCTCGCCAAGGAGTGGCGGCGCGGCGCCCCGCCGGCGTCCGCGACCCTGGTCTTCGAGGGCAAGCCCGAGGACATGATGGTGGTCGCCTATCGGACCACCGAGAAGGGATTCGAGCGCGAGTTCGTGGCCCGGCGGAAGACCTTCTACACCGGCGAGATGTTCCTCCGCAAGGACGGCCGACTGATCAAGGTCGAGGTGCCCGACGACGTGGTCGCGGCCGACACCTTCCGCGAATGGCTGTTCGTCGAGCTGCGCACCCCGTGGACCGTCGGCGAGAAAACGTACTCCGGTGGCGCGCTGATCGCGACCAACTTCGACGCGTTCATGAACGGCGAGCGGAAGTTCGACGTCCTGTTCGAACCGACCGAGCGGAAGTCGCTCGCGGGACGGGCCGAGTTCCGCGGCGGGCGGGTGATCCTCAACGAGCTGGACAACGTCAAGAACCGGCTCTATGTGCTCACGCACCGGGACGGGAGATGGGAGCGTGAGGAACTGCCCGGCGCGCCGAGGATCGGCACGGTGAACGTCATGGCGGTGGACCCGGACGAGTCGGACGACTACTTCATGGTCGTCGAGGGATTCCTGACGCCGCCGACCCTCTCCCTCGGGACGCTCGGCAAGGCGGGGCCGGAGCGGCTGAAGCAGGCGCCGGCGTTCTTCAACGCCGAGGGCCTCTCGGTCACCCAGCACGAGGCGGTCTCGAAGGATGGCACGAAGGTCCCGTACTTCCAGGTTGCTCGCGAGAACCTGGACCCGAACGGCAAGAACCCGACGATCCTCTCGGGCTACGGCGGGTTCCAGATCTCCCGTCTGCCGGCCTACAACGGGGCCGTCGGCGCGGCCTGGCTGGAACAGGGCGGCGTGTACGTCGTGGCGAACATCCGCGGCGGCGGCGAGTTCGGCCCGCGCTGGCACCAGGCGGCGCTCAAGGCCAACCGCCACCGGGCCTACGAGGACTTCGCGGCGGTCGCCGACGACCTGATCCGGCGCAAGGTGACCTCCCCCGAGCACCTGGGCACCGTGGGCGGCAGCAACGGCGGCCTGCTGATGGGCAACATGCTCACGCACTATCCCGAGAAGTTCGGGGCGATCGTCTGCCAGGTTCCGCTCCTGGACATGAGGCGCTACAACAAGCTGCTCGCCGGGGCGAGCTGGATGGCCGAGTACGGCAACCCGGACGTGCCGCAGGAGTGGGAATTCATCAAGACGTTCTCGCCCTATCACAACGTCAAGCAGGGCGCGAAGTACCCGCGGGTCCTGTTCACGACCTCGACGCGGGACGACCGCGTCCACCCGGGCCACGCCCGCAAGATGGTCTCGAAGATGCGCGAGCAGGGTCATGACGTGGTCTACTACGAGAACGTCGAGGGCGGCCACGGCGGCGCCGCCGACAACAAGCAGATGGCCTTCATGACGGCGCTGGCGTACAGCTTCTTCGAGAAGGAGCTGAAGTAGCCGGAGTGAGCGGAGCCCGCCGGGTCTCCCGGGATCCGGCGGCCCTGGGGGATCTGCATGGGGATCGTTCTCCTGATCGGCGCCGGGTCGCGGCGATCATCTGGGTCGCCGCGATCCTCCTGGCGATCCGGGATCGCGTCCGGCCCCGGCCGCTCCCCACCGCGACCGTGAGCCTCGAAGAAGCGGTCGCGGCCTCGCCCCCGATGCCGCTCTGGAAGCGGATTCTGGCCGTCCCGCTGATGATCGTCGCCCTGCCGGCGGTCCTGATCGTGATGACGGTGCTCGTGGCCCCCTTCGCGGTGATGTTCTTCGCGGTCGATGGCTACGACCGGCTTCGTCTGAGGCTGTTCGGCATCCCGATCCCGGTCCGGGGAGTCCCGGCGGAGCCGGACCCCGACGGCGGAAACGGATGAACGCAGGATGAACCGGATGAGTCCCCACGAGGCGTTCTCGCCCGACTACTTCCGCGCGCGGGACCGTTTCCGGAAGGAGGCCTCGCAGCTGGGGTGGCAGCTCGAGGCTCATCCCATCGGCGGACAGGGTCCGGGCGGCGAGGAGCTGACCATCGACGTCGCCTGCTCGCCGTGGGGCGATCCCGCGAGGGTCCTCGTCGTCTCGTCCGGGGTCCATGGCGTGGAGGGCTTCTTCGGGTCGGCCGTCCAGAGCGCCCTGCTCGAGGAGTGGAGCAACTCGTCCCCGCCCCCGGCGAGGTGCGTGTTCCTGCACGGGCTGAACCCTTACGGCTTCGCGTGGCTTCGCCGGTTCGACGAGGACAACGTCGACCCGAACCGCAACTTCCTCCTGCCCGGTGAATCGTTCGAGGGTGCCTCCGACGCCTACGCGCGACTGGACGGCTTCCTCAACCCTCGGCGTCCCCCCTCGCGAGTGGACCTGTTCTTGCCCAGGGCGCTCCTGCTGATTGCCCGGCATGGGATGCCGGCGCTGCGGCAGGCCGTGGCGGCGGGGCAGTACGCGTTCCCGCGCGGGCTCTTCTTCGGCGGCAAGGCCCCCACGCCGATGAATCGCCTCCTGTCCGAGAACCTCGGCCGCTGGCTGCGGGGCAGCGAGCGGGTCGTCCATCTCGACTTCCACACGGGGCTGGGCCCGTGGGCGAGCTGGAAGCTCCTGATCGACTACCGACTCGAGGCGTGGCAACGAACCTGGCTGGAGACCTGGTTCGGAGCCGGCTCGTTCGAGACCGGAGACAACAGCCTCGTCGCCTATGACGCCCGCGGCGGGTTCGGCCGCTGGTGCGTCGCTCGCCGGTTCGCCCCGGAATACCTCTTCGCCTGCGCCGAGTTCGGCACATATGGCCCGGTGAGCGTCCTCGCCGGGCTCCGGGCCGAGAACCGGGCGCACCACTGGGGAGCGCCCGGCTCGGCATCCATGCTCCGGGCCGGGGAGCGGCTGAAGGAGCTGTTCTGCCCGTCCTCGGCAAGCTGGCGTTCGCTCGTCGTGGAGCAGGGCCTGGACCTGGTCAGACGAGGCATGCAGGGCCTGTTCGATCAGGTCCCGAGGCCGTAATACCATTCCCGACCCCTTTTGGTGTCGGCCGGCCCGAAGCGGCCGGCCAGGTCTTCGCCTCGGCGAGCAGGCCCCCACCCGACCCTCCCCCACGAGGGGGAGGGCATTCGAGATCCTCCCCTCCCCTCGTGGGGGAGGGCCGGGGTGGGGGGGCGCAGGCCGCGGGAGTCGAGCCGATCCAAGGCCACCCGCTGAAGGAGCCTTGGCCCACACAAAAGGCTGGAAGCGGTCGTTGATTGAATCGAGCCGAGCGAGGCCCACCGTACTACCGTTTCCAGCCTGATCAGGTGGGCCGTGGCCCGCGTAGTCCCGATTCCGGTGTCATCGTGTGGGCCGTTGCTGCCGGATCAAGGTGTCGCGACCCCGGGGGACGTTCGCCCTCGCCCCGCGGAGCGGGGAGAGGGTCGGGGTGAGGGGTCCGCCAGGGACCGCCCGGCGGCCGCCCTCCTCATCCGGCACTGCGTGCCACCTTCTCCCCCTCGCCGGGGGAGAAGGTTCCGGTCGGCTACGGCCCACCACGTTGGACTGGATGCGGTACTACGCAGGGAAGGGTTCGCCGCCGGGGCAGCCGGGCCGTTGACGGGTCCTCAGTAACGCAGCACCGCGGCGATGCCCTGGTGCAGGTCGAGGACGCCCGGCTCGTAGAAGAAGACCTCGGCGCCGGTGGCCAGGGCCTTCTCGATCACATCGTCCACGGCGTCGTCGAGGGCCTGCGGCCCCTTGCCCGTGTAGCGGAGCAGGTGCGTGCCGTCGTCGGAGACGTCGGCGGGGTGGGCGAACTCCTTCTCGACGAGCAGGATCTGGCACTGGTTGTCGAACACCGCACGCCAGACCCGGTCGATGCCGGAGGCGTGGCGATTCACGCTGACGGCCTGGCTCAACCGGGCGAGGGCCCTCGTCCGTCGCTGCGTGGAGCCGGCCTGGAAGAGCGGCCAGACCGCCTTGCCCAGGGAGGACGGATTGGCGCCCTCGTAGCTCCCGGACAGCATCGCCACGATCGAATCCGGGTCCTTCGTGACCTCCTGGTAGAACCCGAGGAAACGCTCGATGCCGGCCAGGACGATCGGGAACTTCTCCTCACTTTGGAGGGCGGCGACGGCCTCGTCCACCTTCTGGAAAAACTGGCGGTGCGACTCGTCGCGGACGGCCGAGATGTTCACGCCCTTGCCCCCCGGCAGCTTCGACGCCCCGCCGGCCCCCTTGTGGACCATCGGGAACGCCTTCGCGCGATGCTCGGTCAGCACGTTCGTGGAGGCGTCGAAGAGCCGCGTCGGCTTCTCGCCCAGCACGAGGACGCGGTAGCGCGGGGCCCGGTTCAGGGTGAAGACCAGGTCGCGGGTGGCGAACGTCGCGTCGACCATCACCCGCGCCTTGACCTTGAAGGGGAGCTGCACCGCGGTGGCGACCGATCGACTGGCGAAGAGGGCCAGGCCCTCCTGGAGGTGCTCCCAGTCCGTCTGGGCGACCAGCCGGTTCAGGTTCTGGACGACCGCCGCGACCTCGCGCTTGGAGAACTCGGAATGGAGCCGCTCGACTGCGCTGTTCAGGAGGTTCTTGACCACGATCGGGTCGCGCTGATTCGCCGGCGCCGTGCGATGGGTCGGCGCGAGGATCGACACGGAGGGATAGTCCTGCTTGCTCTGCAGGGCCTTCAGTTCCTTGCGGGTGATCATGTTGGTCGAGTTTCCGTCCACGGAGGAAGTCTCGGGCACGAGACCAGGATGGTCCAACACGTCGGCGTTGGTCCAAGCATGAGAGCACACCCGCGCGAGTCCGACAAGCCATCGGCTGCCACACAGCGCGGAGGACCGTCGGCGCGCCAGGCGCGTTGATCGCCCGCGCCGGGGGTGATAGGCTCGGCTCTCACGACATCGAGGACCAGGAGAGAGACACGCGATGAAACGCTGGTTGATGATCGCCGCCGCGGCCTGCCCGGGATTGCTCCTCTCACCGTCCACGGCGCGGCCCTCCGAGCCGGGCAGGACGGACCCGGCGGGGTGGCGTTCGCTGTTCGACGGCAAGACGCTCGAGGGCTGGCAGCACGTCGGGCCCGGGCGGTTCGTGGTCGAGGACGGGGTGCTCCGCACCGAGGGGGGGATGGGCCTGCTCTGGTTCGAGCGCGAGAAGCTCGGCGACTGCGTCCTCCGGGTCGTGTACAGGACGGCCAATCGGCGATCGAACTCCGGCGTCTACATCCGGATCGCCGACCGGCCGAAGGACCCCTGGTTCGCCGTCCACCACGGATTCGAGGTCCAGATCGCCGAGACAGCCCAGCCCGGCCGCGGGACCGGCTCGATCTACACGTTCGCGAGGGCCGCGGCGAACCCCGCCCGGGTGGGCGAGTGGAACACCCTGGAGATCACGCTCCAGGGGCAGAAGATCGCCACGGTCATCAACGGCGTGCCGGTCTCCGAGTTCGACGCCGGCGGGCTGGAGCCCCAGGCGAAGGACACGATCGGAGAGGGCGACCCGGCCCGCGGCCCCGGCCGACGGCCGGCTACATCGGCCTCCAGAACCACGACGACAACTCGGTCGTCTTCTTCAAGGAGGTCTCCGTCCGACCCCTCAGGGACAAGGGGGCGGGACGCTGAGGGACCGGCCGCCGTCGCGGGCGGGGAAAAAACCGCACGCGAGCTCTCCCGTTCGAGCGAAAAAGGCTCGCGGCCGGACCCGTCAGAGTCGGAGCCGGAAGCGTCAGCGACGGCTCAGGCCGGGCGTTGGCAAGCTGGCCGTCGCTGACGCTTCCGGCTCCGACCACCACTCCCACCCGGCTCCACTCTCGCCGCAATGCCCTTCAGTTAAGGTGCTCGTGATCGCTCCGGTCGTAGGGTGGGTCAGCATCGCCTGCGATGCGCGGCCCACCGGCATCTGGTGGGTTGCGCCGACTCCGTCGGCTGACCCACCCTACCAGAAAGCCCGCTCACTGGTCGGTAACTAAGGGGCATTGACTCTGGCCGCGTCTCACCGACCCGCGAGGGCGCGGCGGCGAAGTAGCGTCAGGCCGAGGAGGCCGGCGCCGGTGGCGAGCATCGCGACCGAGGCCGGCTCGGGCACGACGGAGGCGCTCAGGGCGAAGACGCCCGTGTGGGCGTTGTCCATCCCGTTGGCCGACCACACCAGGTCGATGCTCGCGACCTCGCGATCCCAGGCCGTGCCGGGGAGCAAGACCGTCTGCTGATACATCCGCGGGTTGTTGCTCCCGACCTGGTCGAAGATCCCGGTGTCCACGCCGACGCGGCCCGAGGCGATCAGCGCCGCCGGGCTCTGGTCGAACCAGTCCGGCGAGACGACGCTCAGGCCACTCAGGCTCGAGCCGTCGGTGAAGTGCAGCGTCAGCGACAGGACCGGGCCGGTCGCCGACCCCAGGCCGGAGGACGTCAGGAACGACAGCGAATAGAACTTCCCGGGGTTGAGCAGGGTCAGCGTCCCCGTCGTGTTCGCGGCGTCGAGCAACAGCGCGTTGGGCCCGGAGTAGGAGGCGAGCTGGAACTGGGTGTTCGGGTCGGCCAGGCTGGTGAACAGCCCGCCGGTCGGCAGCCCGCCGCCGCCGCCGAGCCCGGCCTCGTACCAGGTGTTGTCCCGGACCACGGTCCCCCGGTCCATGGTGGCGTCGACGTAGCCCGTGAAGTGGGCGGTGGGGTCATCCACCGCGGTCGCCTCGACGACCATGTCGCGGTTGAAGCCCGAGACGGCGATCGGTGTGGACCCGGCCTCGACTCGGGGAAGCCAGGAGACAGCGGCCAGCGAAGCGATTGACGCGGCGAGCAGCGTCCGTGCCCTCATGGTGACTCTCCGTGCTGATCTGGTGTGTCGATGCCTCGATTTCGAAAGGCGGCCGATTATGGCCGATCCGCCGATCCGACGCAATCCGAAGAGCCGCGGCCGCACTGGCAGGCCGCAGCGGGGGCCGATACGCTGAAAGGGAGTGTCCAGAGCACCCGACGGCGGGCGGAGCGGAGGTCGCTTCCGGCCGCGATGTTCAAGGCCCCGACCCGAGAGACGCATGGTGCCCGCCGAGCCGACCCCCGTCTTCTGCCCGCGATGCCGGAAGTCCCGGGAACCCGCGGACGGCTTCTCGTCGGCCGCCTGCCCGGCCTGCGGCGAGCGGCTGATCGACCGGGGGTACTGCCCCGTGTGCGAGGCGTACTTGCCGCTGGCCGCGGGGGCGCCCTGCCCGAAGCACGACATCAAGCTCGAGGCCGGGCCGCCTCCCCAGGAGCCGATCGACCCGGAGATCGCCGCGCGGAAGTGGGTCACCGTCGGCCGCTTCGCGGACGTCCACGCCGCCCACGCGCGGCGGATCCGGCTCGAGGCCGAGGGCATCCCCGCGTTCATCGAGGGCGAGCGGATGGGCTCGCGGTCGATGTATTCTGTCGCCACCGGGGGCGCCCGCCTGAAGGTCCCCGAGCACCTGGCGGGCGACGCCCGGATCATCCTCTCCCAGACCTGGAGCGCCACCGCCGCGGCGCTCGACATCGACGACTGGCACGACGAGGCGGACGCCGAATCGGAGGAACCGCTCCCGGAGGCTCCCGGCGAGGAGCTCACCGGCGGGACCCCCGAGGAAGACCACTCCGTCAGCTCGGGCCTCCTGATCTTCCTGCTGGCCGGACTGCCCGCCGCGGTGGCCCTGCTTCTCCTGCTCCGTCAGCTGGCCGGGCAGCAGTGACGCTCCCGCGTGCGGCGGACGGAGCGGTCAGAGCCGGAAGCGTCAGCGACGGCCGTTGAGCAGGCCGTGGAGAGCCGGCCGTCGCTGACGCTTCCGGCTCTGACAGAGCGTGGGACGTGCCGACCGGGTCAGCGCCCTGACCCCGGCTGGTAGCTCGTCCAGAGGGCCTTGAAGTAGCGGAGCACGCGCTCGGGGTCGGCGCTCTCGGGGATCTCGGCGAGGGTAAATCCCTGATAGTTCTGGGCGGCGAGCAGGGCGAACAGGTCGCGCCAGGGATAATCGGGGTCGAAGAGGTCGCGGAGATGGACCTCGCGCACCTTCGGGGCCACCAGGGCGAAGGTCTCGCGGATCGAACCGTTGATCACGTCCGTCTGATTCGAGTTCCAGCATGCGTACACGTTCGGATGGTCCGCGTACTGGAGGATCCGCGCGAAGTGCCTCAGCTCCTGGGTGATCGCCCCGTGGACCTCGACGCGGATCTCCACGCCCTGGCCCGCGGCGTCCTCGCCGACCTCGTGGAGCGCCCGGCCGATCTGGCGGAGGGTCTGGTCGAGGTTGGCCCCGCGGGGATGCCGTTGGGCCGCACCTTCACGCCGGGCGAGCCGAGGTCGTGGGCCAGCCGGACGTACTCCTTCGTCCCCTCGATGTTCCGCCGGACGACCGCCGGGTCGGCCGCCTGGTACTCGAACGCGCTGCCGAGCCCCGCGAGCTTTACCGGCGAGTCGGCGAACCGCTTGCGGACCTCCGCCCGCTGGGCCTTCGTCAGGTCCACCTCCACCTTGTGGGCGTGCGTCGTGCGCGCAGCTCCACGCCCGTGTACCCGAGCTTCTCCAGCCGCGACAGGATCGTGGGCAGGTCCCAGTCCTTCGCGATGTTGTAGGTGACGATTCCGAGCTGGGACATGGCGAGAGGATCTCCGCGCGGACTCGGTTGGGCCGGCTCTCAGGCCGCTTGATCGGCTCCGCCGGCGGACCCACCGTACCGCATCGCCACTACGCCAGCAACTCACCGATCACCTGCCCCGTCGACCCGATCGTCACCGGCCGGCCGGTGCGGTTGACGAAGGTGGTCTCGGGGCTGAGGCCGAGTTGATGATAGACCGTGACCAGGAGGTCCTGCGGCAAGAGCGGTCGATCCTTCGGCACCTCGCCGCGCAGTTGGACGAGCCGACGACTTGGCCCTTCGCGAAGCCGCCGCCGGCGGCCAGCACGCTCATCACGTTGCCCCAGTGGTCGCGGCCGGGGACGGGGTCCGAACCGGGCACGCCCGTGGTGTTCATCCTCGGCGTGCGGCCGAACTCGCCCATCACGAGGACCATCGTCGAGTCGAGCAGGCCGTGGTCATCCAGGTCCTCGATCAGGGTGCCGACGGCGGCGTCGAGGATCGGCAGCACCGACTTCATCCCGCGCTCCAGGCTGGAGTGATAGTCCCAGCCGCCGAAGGTGAGGGTGACGAACCGCACCCCCGCCTGGACGAGCCGCCGGGCCAGGAGCGCACTCTGGCCCCACTGGTGCCGGCCGTAGCGGTCGCGGAGCCGCGGGTCCTCCTTGCGGATGTCGAACGCCTGCCGGGCCTCGGTGCCGAGCACGATGCTGAAGGCCTGCTGGTCGAACCGGTCGAGACCCTCCATCAATCCCGAGGCGTCCACGTCGCGGCGGGCCCTGTCGAAGGAGCCCAGCAACGACCGGCGGCCCTCGACCCGCGGCGGGTTGATCCCCGAGGGGAGCGCGAGGTTGGGCACCTCGTAGCCATCCGAGTTGGGGTCGCCGTCGGCCACGAACGGGTTGTAGGCGACGCCCAGATAAGCCCCCCCGTGGTAGCCGGGCACCAGGCCGACCGAGTGTGTGTTGGGCAGCCCGACGTAGGCCGGCATCCCCGGCTTGCGGGCCCCGGCGAGCTTCGCGACGATCGAGCCCGCCGAGGGATACTGCGCCGGCAGGTTCGCCGAGTTCGAGCCGAGATAGCCGGTGAGCATCCAGTGGGCCGCGGCGAAGTGGTCGCCGTTGTCGTGGTGCAGCGACCGGATGATCGAGATCCTGTCCATCAGCCGGGCGTGGATCGGCAGCAGCTCGGAGACCTGGATCCCCGGGACTTTCGTTGCCATCGCCTTGAGCGGGCCGCGGAACTCGATCGGCGCGTCGGGCTTGGGGTCATACGTCTCGTGCTGGGGCGGGCCGCCGTCGAGCCAGACGAGGATCACCGAGCGCTCGGGCGACCCCGACTGGCTGCCCGCCGCCTCACCGGCCGAGGCGCGCGAGCGGAGCAGCTCGGCGAGGTTGATGGTCGCACCCGCGAGGCCCAGGGATCCGACCTTCAGGAAGCTGCGCCGGCTCTGGCCGTCGCACGTCCGCGGGGAGGGGTTGATCAGGTGGAGCATGGGATGAAGCCTCGAATGGTGCGCGATGCCCCCGGCCCTTCACGTCCCTTGAATAGACCGGAAATGCCAGGCACTGATCAAGGTGTCGGTCACGCTAGAGCAGTTGCCGGGTGGGCGTGTAGGGTCCGCAATTGCGGACCGGAGTGCCCGAGACGCCGGCCGAGACCAGGTCAATGGCCCGGCCGGCCCGGTCCGCAATTGCGGACCCGACGAACTTGAAGAGGCCGGGATCCCTCGGCATTGATCAAGCTCCAGATCATGCTTCTCAATGAATGAACTGGAATTCCTTGGCGTTGATCAGGGCCCAGAGGATGTCCTCGTAGGCGGTCTTGCGGGACTGCTTGTGCTTGGCGAGGTGCCCCAGCGCGGCGGCCTTCTCGCCGTCGGTCGCGGCCCGGCCGAGGGCCGTCCAGAAGAGGCCGTCGACCTTGTCGGCATCCGGGCGGGGGTCCTTGTCGAGCAGTTCCGCCCGGCCCCCCGCGGCCGCCAGCTTGGTCTGCACCTCGCTGGAATTCAGCAGCATCAGGCTCTGGCTCAGGCTGGCGTCGGTCACGCGCTCGCACTCGCAGGGGGTGTCGCGCTTGGGCCGGCCGAAGGTGTCCAGGAAGGTCGAGCCCACGCTCTCGTCCGGCAGCTCGATCGCCCGGGTACCGGCGGGCAGGCCGTCGAAGGGGGTCGGCACGCCCGAGACCAGGGCGATGGCGTCCAGCAAAACCTCGGCGCTCATCCGCTTCGGGTAGTGTCGGGCGAAGCTCTGGCGGTCCCGCGCGTTCGATTCGTTGGGCACGCTGGAGAGCCCGTAGACCTGGCTGGTGCAGATCGTCCGGATCAGGCCCTTCAGGTCATAGCCGCTCTTCACGAACGACTCGGCCAGGCCGTCGAGCAGCTCCGGATTCGACGGCGGATTGGTCACCCGCATGTCGTCCATCGGCTCCACGATGCCCCGGCTGAAGAAATGCGACCAGTAGCGGTTCACGAGCGCCCGGGCGAAATAGGGATTCTTCGGGTCGGCCAGCCAGGCGACGAGCTTCTCGCGCGGGTCCTGGCGTGCGGGGATCGTCATCACCTCGCTCCCGAGGCCCTTCGCGGTCATCACCTTGCCGGTCTTCGGGTGCGTGACCGAGCCCTCGCGCGCGGCGTAGATCACCTCGTCGTCGCGGCCGTACCGCTGCGCCTGCTGGCTCTTCTTGCGGCCGACCCGGGCGAAGAACGCGGCGAATCCGTAGTAGTCGTCCTGGCTCCACTTCTCGAAGGGGTGGTGGTGGCACTTGGCGCACTGGAGCCGCATGCCGAGGAACACCTGCGCCGTGTCGTCCACGAAGGCGTCGGTCGCGCGGAGCTTGCGGTACCACTGCACCGGCGGGGCCGTCTCGGGCGTGCCGCTGGCCGCGAGGATGCCCCGGACGAACTGGTCGTACGGCGTGTTCCGCGCCAGGTTCTCGCGGATCCAGTCGTGGAAGCGGTAGGTCAGGCTCTGGAACTGGGGGTTGCCCTCGCGCTTGTTGCGCAGCAGGTCGGCCCACTTCACCGCGAAGAAGGAGGCGTACTCGGGCGAATCGAGCAGCCGGTCCACCAGCTTCGCCCGCTTGTCGGGGGCCGGGTCGGCCATGAACGCCCTCGTCGCCTCGGCCGTCGGCAGGGTGCCGGTGATGTCCAGCGAGGCGCGGCGGATGAACTCCGCGTCGGTGCAGGGCTGCGACGGCGTGATCCCCAGCGCCTGCCACTGCTTCATCACGGCCTCGTCCGCGATCCCGTTCGCGGCGAACGTCGATCCCCCGGCGGCGCGGCCCTGCGGGACCGTCGCCCGGAAGACTGCGACCTGCCCCTGGTATCGCGCCATGATCGCCGCCTGGCCCGACAGCGACCGGGTCTCCACCCGGCCGCCGGGCTCGACGCTGGCGACCTCGGCCTCATTGGTCTGGAACTGGACCCAGCGGGTGACGTCCTCGGTGCGGCCGTCGGTGTAATGGGCGGTCACGGCGAGCTGCTGCTTCATCCCGCGCTGGAGAATCCGCCCGGGCGGGTAGACGTCGATCCGGGCCACCGTCGGGTCGGTCGCCTTGCCGAGCGGCATCCCGGTGGCGATCCAGCGCCGGATCAGGCGGTACTCGCTGGACGACGGGTCGAGCCGCTTGCCGCCCCCGTGAGGGACCTTCGCGACGGCCTTCACCAGCAGCAGGCTCTGATCGGGCGACGCGGGGAAGAGGCGACGGCCCCTGCCCTCGTGCACCAGGGTCTCGTAATCCAGGGCCGGCTCGAAGCCCAGCAGGCTGAGGCGGAAGCCGTTCTGCCCGCTCGCCTTGCCGTGGCAGCCGCCGGCGTTGCAGCCCTGCTTGGTGAAGATCGGGATGATCTGGTTGGCGAAGTTCACCGGCAGGCCCGCGGCGAACTCGCTGACGGTCACGGGCACGCGGACCTTCAGGGCACCGACCGTCGCGGTGATCGTGGTCGTGCCGTCCCCGCGCGCGACGAGCATCCCCGAGGCGTCCACCGTGGCCACCTTCTCGTCGCCGCTTTCGAACCGGGCATCCGCGAGGACATCCCGGACGGACCGATCGGCGGCGATCCCGTCCAGCACGAGCTGCTGCACGGCATCCGGGCCCCGCAGCTGGACCTTCTCCGGGACCATCCGGAGGGCGGCCGGCCCGGGCCCAGCGGCCTCCCCGGCCCGCGACGGATGCGTCGCCAGGGCCGGGAAGCCGAGTACCAGGGCAAGGAGGAAGATCCGCGGATTGGAGACTTGAAGTGATGTGCCTCGACCTCGTCTGCCGCGCTGCGTCATCGCATCACTCCGCGTGGGTGCCCTTCCGGAGGTCGCGACCGCCTGAGAGCACCCAATCATGATCCCATGGGGACACGTCTCTGTTGCCAGGTTGACTTTACCGGCCCGACTTTCGGGGGACAACCCGAATGTTTAACATTTCTCCCACCCCCACATTCGCGAGCCCGGGAGTGAACCTTGGGGCGTGCGGGCGCGTCCGGCAGGCGGGCTGTCTGGACGAAGCGGCGCGCGTCGCTTAGGCTAGGGAGGTCTTTGACAATCGGGACCGGGTAGCTCAGTCGGTAGAGCAACGGACTTCAAGCATCACCGATGGGTGCTGCAACGGAGCCTCGCGCGGGAAGAAGCGGAACCGCGACGAGTGGATGCCGCAGTATGCTGGGACGCCCTGAGAGCCCCGCCACCACAACGCGGCCGGCAACGGCGAGCGTGACGGTCCGAGAAGGTCGGGGATTGGGTCATCAGCAGGCAAGGGACCCGTGGATCACGGGCCCCGGCCCCAGAGACTAGACGCGGCACGCCTGCGACGGCGAAGGGATAGTCCAGACCATCAACACCCGGGCCGACCTCGGACCTCACGGTCAGGCGGGGAGCCCCGGTGGTCGGCGAAAGCCGATGAGGCAAGTTAATCCGTTGGTCCTGGGTTCGAGTCCCAGCCCGGTCACTTCTCGCAATTCCCACCGAAGGCGCAGTACCCTTTGCAGCCTGATCAGGTGGGCCGAGGCCCGCGTCGTCCCGCTTCGGGTGTACTTGCGTGGGCCGTAGCTGCCGGACCAGGGTGTCGCGACCCCGGGACACGTTCGCCCTCGCCCCGCGGAGCGGGGAGAGGGTCGGGGTGAGGGGTCCGCCGGGCGGTCCGCGGCGGTCGCCCCCCTCATCCGCCGCTTCGCGGCACCTTCTCCCCGCTGCCGCGGGGCGAAGGGTCCGGTCGGCCACGGTCCACCAGGTTGGACGGGATGCGGTCCTACCGTCTGCACAAGCCCAGCGGCCAGGCCGTCGTCAATGAGAGGCTCCCCCGACCAACGGCCACCTCGGTTCGTTCCGACAGGCGGCCGAGACGATGGGTGTAGCCCGATGCACGGTCGCCGATGCCGTGATCTTGCTGAAGCATGACGACGGAAGCACCCTGGCCGCGCAGGTCAGGGGATCGGATGCCCCTGGGTTCACCCCGGGGCGGCCCCGTCTGCCCCCCAACTCGAAGCCTCCTCGGCGCTAGTCCCGAAGGCACTTCCATCTACCCGGCCGACATCGGCGAACCCCGAGAAGCGTGGTGCATCCGATTGCGAGCAGCACCATTGACCCGGGCTCGGGGATTACGGAGGCATTAACCTGCGCAGTGAAGCTGCCCGTCTCAAGGTCGAAGTTGACGGTCTGGCTCAGGAAGAGCGCGGCGGGAAGCTCCCCGGATGGGTTGTTCATGAACTGGTATGAGACCGAGTATGGCGCCGAGATCGGGTCTCCGGAGGGAGACAGGTGGAACACCGAGGTGCCGGTCGCCGAGGCGTTGCCGGGTCCCCCGGGGAGGACCGTCTCGCTCGACGACCATTCCCCCGTCAGGGCGATCAACGGGTCATAGGTCGCATCGATCGTGAACGAGGCGTTGACCGTGGTCGCGTCGACCTGGACCAGTTCGAAGGTGGCCTGGATATTCGTCCCGGAGCCCGCGTCCACCATGCTGAGCGATCCCTTGAGGTCACCCCCCGACAGGCTCAGGAGGCTAAGCCCCTCAGCCGGCTTTGCCGTCTTGAGCACCCAGACCACGGCCTTGCCGAACGCCCAGGGGGGGCAGATGACCTGCGGAGACGCCGAGAGCGAGCCCGACGCCACACCCGAATCCGTGTCGAGCTGCATGGAGCCCCCCAGCGTGGAGGGCGTCCCCAGATCGTTGGTGGTGCCCGATACGTTGAACGTGATGACTCCGGCGGTCGCCGGGGTGGCCAGGGCCGCAATCATGAGCCCGAAAGCCGCGAGACGGATCGGATACCGCATGCCTCAAGCCTCCTGAAGATGCGTTAATGAAGTGTTGTCGATGGGCCTCCGTGTTTGGCAGCCCAAGAACGTACACGGATCGCGGCGGCATGCATACCCCTTCGCGGGCCGTTGGCGTGCGATTGTCCTTGTCCCCAGGAGCGACGCTTGATCGGACGCCCGGGGGCGTAGCGGCTTCACCACGGCCGCGTGGACGAAATCCCTCCGGTCGATCGGGCCGGCTCGTGACGTCCTTCCTTCCAGGGCGATGAACACCCGCCCGGCTCGTGCGTATTCGAGGGTGAGGGCCGTGATGACCGGCCCGGAGACAGCCTGTAGGGAGCCCCGACGAGAAACCGCCCGAACCGCCATGCCTCGCGCCCGACCCTGGAGACTCGCGAGGGCCGGCTGCTCCAGTCCCTTCTCAGCGGACCCCACCCCATGGTGAAGCCGGGCCACGTCACCCTGGAGCTGGCGGCCACGGCGACGAGCACACCGGGCTCATCCTCGGTGTCGTCTGACCGGCCCGCGCCGATTTGCCTGACGGAAGCCGAGGCCGAGGGCCTCGAACACGCCCGTATTCCCGATCGACGACGCGTCGGCCGGCTGCCGGGCTGCATGTCGGAGGTCGGCCGGAGATTCGCTGCGGGCTGCCGCGTTCCGGAGCATGCCCGGAACGGTTCAGGTCGGGTGTGGTCCGACCCCGAGAGGAAGACGGGGCGGGAGTGTCACTGACGACTCCCCGGAGATCCGCCGGGGCGCTGTCGCGACCGGCAGCGCGCTCGCGGAGGCGGTCCCGGCTCCGGACGAGCTCAGGGTCCCGTATGCCATTCAAAGATGAGCTGATCTGGCTGCGCAAGGCATGGGAGGTGACTGGATCCCGGGAAGGGTGGATGGCGCGGGGGGCTCGTATTCTTCAAGCCACGATCGGCCGGGCGGGCGCGGAGGATCGACCCCGACCCGCTCGATCTCGAGCCGGTCTTCGGTCCCGGGGGCGCACGACGAAACCGACGGCCTGCGTGGACCGTTGCTTCATCCTCGTCGTTCGCGCAAGTCAACAGTTGAAGAAATTTGCGGTCGATTCTCCGGCCTTCTGAACTTGCCTCCGGGGGTCCTCAGCGAAATAATGATTGCGAGACGGTACCCACCTCGGCCCGGAATCGTGCCATCTTTTCACCCTCGGCACTCTTCCTGGCATTCGCGGGGTTCGGAGCGGTCCCGGGATTTCGGTCTGGCCCGCTCAAGGATGATCCTCGCTACTGGACTGGTCACGCATTTTCGCGAGCTGCGCCGCGCCGGGGCGTTTTCGCCCCCGAGGCCAGGCGAACACCCGCGCCGGGAGGCCCTCTCGGCGGGAGGACCTGATCGATGAGACGAGCGTCGAAGTGCACCGGCGGGATCCCCCCGGATGGTCCCGTGCCGGACGAAGTTCTCGGAGCTGAGGACCGAGGTCGGTCTCCATGCCGGTGGGCCCCGCACGCCGAGCGGCAGATGCCGCGACGGCCCGAGGCCGGCCTCTCCCGTCCTGGCGGCTCCCGGTTCCCCGGACGTACCGCCCGCCCCCTCCGCACGCGGCTGGTTGCGACGGTTGGGCTCATCGTCCTGAGTTTCGGGATGGGATCGATCGTCGGCTGTGGTCACCCCGACGCCGGGTCCATCAACCTGACGGCCGCCAAGGACGCGGCCGCCAAGCAGGGCCTGAAGATGCTCGAACCGGGGAGCATCAAGAAACGAGGCCGGGGCGCCTCGCGTCCGAAGGGCGAGGCCCTGAAGCTCGAGCCTTCGGGCAGGACCTCCGCGAAACACTGATTCGTCGTCGACCTCCCCCACGACACCGCCGTCCGCATTGTCATGTCTCAGGTCACCTTAAATCGCATGAGAGAGTCTGTTCCAATGAGAGGGTTCCCCATGGTCGAACGTCACGTCCGCCGCCCGGCGCGGTCCGGCTTCACGCTCATCGAACTCCTGGTCGTGATCGCGATCATCGCGGTCCTGATCTCCCTCCTGCTCCCGGCCGTCCAGTCGGCCCGCGAGGCCGCCCGCCGCGCCCAGTGCACGAACAATCTCAAGCAGGTCGCGCTCGGCGCGCTCAACTACGAGTCGAGCAACAGCTGCCTCCCGCCGGGCCACTACTTCACCCGCTACTCCTGGGGCTGGTATTACGGCTCCAACACCTTCGTGCAGATGCTCCAGTACCTCGAGCAGTCGAGCGCCTACAACTCGTACAACTTCCGCCTCAGCTCCTACGACACCCCCAACCATACGGTGGCCGGCGCCGCACTCTCGGTCCTGTGGTGCCCGAGCGACGCCGCGGTCTCCGAGCGCTTCCCCATCGACGCCGACCTCCAGAACTATTACGGCACGCCCGCGCCGGGATTCACGGGGGTGACCTTCTCGAGCTATGTCAGCAACAACGGGCCCTGGGCGATGTACTACGATCTCTCGGATCCCAGCCTCGACCCGGCCGTCGCCCTGCCGGGCTATCAGGCCTGGGTGAACAGCACGCGCGGGGTCATCTTCCCGGGCTCGTCGATCAAGCTGAGCTCGATCTCCGACGGGACGAGCAACACGTTCCTCTTCGGGGAGCACGCCCACGGGATCCTCGCCCCCGGGGACCAGAAGACCTCCCAGCACTGGCATTCGGGGTGGTGGGGTGACACCCAGTTCGACACGATCAACGCGATCAACTCCTACAAGACGCTGCGGAACGAGATCGCCTCGGGATTCTGGTGGATCCCGCTGCGATCGGCGTCCAGCTTCCACCCCGGCGGGGCCAATTTCGCGTTCGCCGACGGCTCGGTCCACTTCATCAAGGAGACGATCGACACGTGGCCGATCGACATGAGCACGGGCGGCGACCCGCTCGGCATCGCCTACGGTCCCGATTACGGCGAATACCGCTGGGGCACGGCCAGGCCCAGGATTTATCAGGCCCTGTCCACGCGAGACAACAGCGAGGTGGTCAGCAGCGATCAGTACTGAACCAGCCCGAGGCTGCCCGACGCGATCTCGAGGGCGAGCCGATCCTCTCCCGGACTCGGTGAGTCGTCGAGCCTCGCGTCGCGTCGGGGAAGAAATTGGTGTCAGCCGTCATGCTGACCTTACGGCGCCATGGCGGCTGACACCGAAGATCCTGGCATGGGACGTGTATCGAGTGCGAGGAAATCATCGCGGGCCGGCTCTCTCAGGCGTTCGGCTCGTGTGGCACTGCCGTCGTCCCGGCCAGGCCCGCGCTCGGCGACCGATCTCGAAGGCGTCCGGAACCACGAGGTCGAGCGTTCGAGGGTCGAGTGGCCCGAGGCCGTTGACGGTGGCACTCGGTCCTTTCATCTCCGACTTCGTGGTCTACTACCTTTTCCAGCCTGATCAGGTGGGCCGTGGCCCGCGTAGTCCCGCTTCCGGTGTCATCGTGTGGGCCGTTGCTGCCGGATCAAGCTGTCGCGAGCCCGGGGGACGTTCGCCCTCGCCCCGCGGAGCGGGGAGAGGGTCGGGGTGAGGGGTCCGCCAGGGACCGCCCGGCGGCCGCCCCCTCATCCGGCACTGCGTGCCACCTTCTCCCCCTCGCCGGGGGAGAAGGGTCCGGTCGGCTACGGCCCACCACGTTGGACTGGATGCGGTACTACCGAAGGTCCTCGGCGACAAGCAACGCCGGGGAAACCGACTCCTCGGCGGAAACGGCTCGTTCCTTCGCTGAGTCGCGCTGGAACCTCAGGCCGAGGTGGACCAATCCGAGGATCGCGATACCGTTCAGGAGTGCCTTGCCGACGAAATCGACGGAGGAGGCACCGCCACCCTTCAAGACCAGGAAGCCCGCCGACATGCTGGCCAGGAGCGCGCCGGAAGCGAGCGCCAGCGAGTGAAGATCTCGCCAGCCGGAGCGATGGACCCATCGGTTGACCGTCAGGATCGCCACTCCGGCGAGGCCGACCCCAGCCAGAAGTGGGACTCCGACGGGCAACGCGGGAGCCGCTCCGTAGGCCAGGAAGAGGAGCACGAACCACGCGTGCCCGACCGCAAGGGCAGCGATCCCCACCAGCCAGGGACGGGGGGCCGCCCCGCTCGCCGACCGCTCAGGTACGGAGGACGACCATACGAGGAGGCCGCTCACCCCGAGCACGCCGATCGCGACCAGGGCGGCCGCGATCGTCAACGGCGAGGGTCGTTGCGCCGACTGCGGGAAGTTCTGCGGCACGAACACTTGCGTCCACCCGTACCACCTCACCAGGCCGGCGACCACGAAGACGACGCAGGCGATCGCGAGCCCAGGCTTGCCCATCCACGGCCCGTCTCGCCGCTCGGGGAACATCCACTCGACGAGGAGGATGGGCAGTGCAACGGCCCAGACGCTCTCATACCCGAGTGCCCAGAGGAGGTAGGGCCAGTTCACCCCGAAGACGCGACCATACACGTGGTCCGGGTCGACGCCGATCAGCGGCAACAAGGAGGTCTGCAAGAAGACGCACTCCTCGGCGATGGCGAGTGCGATGCCGAGCAGGAGAACGGCGTTCCAGCCCTGACGGCGGCGGCGGCGCACCAGATCGCGGATGATCAGGGTGCCGAGGCCCCAGGCGCCGGCGGCCGGGATCACGGCGAGGATGAACGAGATGCGGATGGCACCGAAGAGCACGTTCACGACGACGGGCGACAGCAGCAGGAGGACGACGGCGGGGGCCGCTCGTTGCCATCTCGTCAATGTCGGCGGGGCGGGATCGCCGCTTCCTGGATTTGCTGTGGTCATCGGCGTTACCCACCCGGGCTGAGCGCCGTCGGCGCTCGGTATCGAGGCGAGGGCCGGAGCGGGCGCCCGACGGGAGACGAGCGGGCCCGGCACACGTGGATTCGGCTGTGGTGAGGAGATATTGCGTCGGGACGTCCCGCCGCGTCGAGTTGGGATCCCCGGCCGGGATTGGGGAGGAACTGGTCTCAGCCGATATGCGGCCCTTCATGAGACATACGAACAGATGAGAAGAATTCGATCTCGCACTGGAATGGCCCCGGTCCCTCGCACGGCCTTACGCCGGAGTTGACGGGTGGGGAAAGACCGCGTGTCAGCCTGTCGGAGGCATCGCGCGTGCCCGAACCTGTCGCCCGGCGTCGCCACGTCGTCCGAAAGGGACGAGGGCGCATTTCCCCGGGGCCGCGGGGCGGGCGGGCACGCGGCGCGGGAAACGGTACGAACCGCCCTGAGAAGCTGTCAGGGTCGCGATCCCCGATCCAGATGCCTCGCGCGCAGGACGAGGCAGCAGGCCCGGGCCGGCGAACCCTTCGCCGCCCATGCGGGGCGATCGGGGGGGAATTCGGTCTCGCGCGGAAGGCGGATCTCAGGCGCGGACGCCCAGGGCCTCCAGCACGGTGGAGAGCGGCACCTGCAGGAGTTCGCAGTATTCCGCGGTGTTCTCCATCAGGACCGAGTGCTGGATCGCCTCGCTCGGCGTCATGTTCTTGCCGCGGGGGAGCGACGAGAGCCGGACCAGCGACCGGGCGAACTCCTTCTGGGCCCTGCGGAAGGCCCGGGCGACCTTCTGCGCGTCGCGCTGGATACGCTTGTCGTTGGGGTTGAGGAGCAGCGCCCGGCGGACGCGAGAGTACTCCTCGCCGAAGCTCCGGAAATCCCTTTCCAGGCCGAGATGTTCGAGCATGCTCATCCGTCATCTCCTCGAGACACTTCACGGTCTCGGCGGGTTTCGATCCTGATCTGAACCGACAGGCTGAGTTGACGCTCCCTCGATGGCCGGCGAGCGGGGAGGGCCGATGCCCCCGGCCCGGCCGTGAGACTGCGTGGGGCCGGCCGGGCGGGCAGGGAAGGTCGGCCGGCTCGGGATGTCGGGACATGGCGGACAGGCATCCGATTGCGGGCCCGCTCCCCGGGCGGCTCGCCTTCTTCGGCGACACACCTCGACCCCGCGGTTGAGGTCCCGGCATCCGGGTCGGCGTCCCGCGTGCGGCAGGACGGTGGCCGGGATCGTGCCCGGGACCCCCTGAAGTCTAGGTCACCGCACCGTCGATCAGACCGGAATCGGGGGCGACCCGTGCGATTCGAGCCCGGGCGGCCGCCTGGCCGACGGCCGCACCTCCTCCAGGGCATGGGCCGCCGGCTCGTGAGACATCGGGTGCCGGTCCGCTCCTCCATCGTCGGCGTCGAGCCGACGGGCGAGCCATCGCCGAGGACCGAGCGGGCCTAGCATAACATGCGATTCCCGATAAGCGTGAACTGATGTTCTAAACAGTAGGTGCGTTCCCGAGACGGGTGGGGGCCGGCCGGTGTGTCGTCAGGGCGGGCGTGCCGAGGCGGGCCGGGCGACGGCCCCGGGCCGTCCGCGGCGGCGGGTCAGTTCGGGCCCTTGCGGCCCTTCGGCGTCGGCCGCCGGGCCGGCCGCTTCTTGGAGGGAAGAGGCTGGTTGACGACGCTGGCGAGGAGATCCGCGATCCGCCTCCCGGCGTCGCCGGGGCAGCGCGCGAGCTCGCCCATGTCGGCGAAGCTGAGCTGCGGGTCGGGGAACGGGAGCAGGCCCTCCGCCTGCGCGGCGGTCCCCAGGAGGGTGTAGAGCCGCTCGCGATGGCGGACCTTGACTCCGCACCGCTTCAGGAGCTCCAGCTCGCGGTAGAAGGTCCGCAGGCCGATCGTCAGGTGGCCGAGGATCGCGTCGCGGGACCTCGGCTGCTCGGCCAGGAACCAGACCAGGCGGTGCAGCCGCGCCGCCCGCTGCAAGGTGATGTGTACCGAGGGGCGGCGGCGGGGGGGCGGGGGGTTCGTCATGATCGGCAGTCCTTCAGGGACCGGTGGAGGTCCGCGGCTCGCAATCTTGCTGTCTCCCCGCGACGCCCGACGGCCCCGGCCCGCGTCGGCCTGGATTCGCCCAAATTGTCCGCCGGTCAGGATTTCGGCTAGACGTAAGCGTCGATCGCGGAGTCGGCGGCGCTCCTCCTGGCGGGCACGACCATAACGATTCTGAGGATCCTGAGTATTCTAACGAATTCTTCAAGCCTGCCGAGCGGACGGACGATTATGTGTCAAGGTGCACCGAATCTCCAGGCATCACCGCCCGGGCCCCATCCTCCCGTGCGGCCTCTGATGCATCCATGGTCCTCCCGGGCGAGACTCGCCCCGGCACGAGGGATTCGGGACAGGCCGAGGTCGACCGGCATTCGAGGTGTGATGCCCGATTCGACGGCCGGCCGTGACTCCAGGATAAGGGGTGTCTGATCCATGTCGACTCGAAAGACCAAGCCCTCGAGACATGCCCTCCGGCCGTCGGCCGAGAGCCTGGAAGGCCGCCAACTGCTCTCCGCCCTCTCGACCCACATCTCGGCGCAGGTCTCGGGCGTCGATCCCCAGGGGGACCGCTGGACCCTGACCCTCTACGGGCCGGGCACGATGAACGTCGTCGACGAGAACGGCCAGGCCTTCACCAGGGCCAACCAGAACGACCCCCGCGAGATCAACACCATCACCGTCTCCGGAACGATCACCGCCACCAGCCGCCTGGTGGGCCGGGTCACCCCGGGGGCCAGCGGCGACGGCAAGGTCTTCTTCCAGACGATGAACATCGAGCCGACCGGCGCCTATTCCCAGATCGACGACAACCGCGTCATCCCCCGGGCGAGCACGCCCCAGAACGGCATCTCCGCGGTGGACATGCCCCACTTCTGGCTCGGGCACACCAGCACGACCGAGCCGACGTTCAACTCGCAGCTCCACTCCGGCTTCTTCGTCGCCGGGGCGATTAATGCCGCGGAGGGCATCCAGAATCTCCGCTTCGGCGGCGTCGACACGACCTTCACCCCCACCGGGGGCACCCCCCTGAACCAGTCCGGCCAGCGGAACGAGTTCCTCGTCAACCTCGGCCTGCCGATCAGCACGGGCACGAGCATCATCGTGGACCGGGTCATCACCGACGCCCAGCTCATCGCCGCCTCCGGCACCGCCACCACCGGCACCGTCAACCAGCAGAGCGTCACGTTCCTGGTCGCCGGTCGGCTGAACCTCTTCCAGGCCAACTCGATCGACGGCAACACGACCCCGGCCGACACGGCCACCCGCACGCCCACCGCGGTGCCCTCCCAGTTCTCCGACGGCACGCCCCTGCCGCCGACCCCGCCGACCCCCCAGCCCGGCGGCACCTACGTCGTCTCCATCGGGACCACCGTCACCGGCCAGATCGGCGACCTCCGGATCGGCGGCAACGCCACCAACTTAACGGCCTTCGCCCTCACCAACGACGTGTTCGCCGCCGCCAACGACGTCTCGCTCGACCCGAGGTTCAGCAACTTCTTCGTCGGCGGCGAGACCAACAACGTCCTGCTGATCGCCCCGGGCGGCTCCCGCAACGTCTACTTCGGGTTGGGCATGGACAACGTCAAGATCAACTCGCGGTACATCCAGAACCTCCAGGCCAACCGCGGCGCCGTCAACTCCTCGGTCACCGTGGAGCGCACGATCGACAACATGATCATCGGCGGCGACCTGATCGACTCCAACATCCAGGTGGGCTACCTCCAGACGTTGCACACCTATGCGAGCTCGCCGGCCAGCGGGCAGAACTCCGCCGGCGGCGCGTTCAACGGCCAGCCCGTCCCGGACATCACCAACCGGATCCAGAACCTATTAACCGGCATCGGCCAGCCGCTGGCCCACGGCGGCGGCGGGCTCCGCGGCCGGATCGCCGGCAACGTGACCAACTCGATCGTCTCCGCCTCGGTCAACCCCGACCCCTCGGGCATCAACGACCCCGGCCAGTTCCAGCTCCCCGTCGGCCATACGTTCGCCTTCGGTGCCCCGGAGAACATCGTGCTGCCCCACGGCGTCATCAACGTGAAGGTCGAGGGCCGCATCGACAACAGCGGCCTCCAGAGCGGGACAAGCCCGTTCGTCGACCCCAACATCCCGTCGACCTCGGCGTTCTTCGCCAAGCAGACCACGGTGAAGACCGGTCCCGTGATCCCGCCGAACGTGCCGTCGGCCCCGTACGCCGCCCCCACGGTCTACCACAAGGGGCAGCGGTTCCTGAAGGGGCTGTTCAAGCGCGACGGCACCTTCCGGCATCGGGTCAGCCGCTGAGCCGGGGAGGAGGCGGCGGGCCCCTGGAGCCAGGCTCAGGGGCCCTCGACCGGGACCCGCTCGGCGATGTCCCGGCGGTAGTAGCCCCCGGGGAACCGGATCGTCCGGACCGCCTCGTAGGCCCGCTCGCGGGCCTCGGCGAGCGTATCCCCCAGCGCCGTGACGTTGAGCACGCGGCCGCCGTCGTTGACCACCAACGGCCCCCTCCCGCCCCCCGAGTCGGTCCGTAGGGTCGTGCCGGCGTGGAACACCTTCACGTCGGGGAGCCGGTCGGCCGCGTCGATGTGCTCGATCCGCCTGTCCCGCTCGTAATGCCCCGGGTAGCCCTCCGAGGCCATCACGACCGTGACCGCCGGCCGCGGGTCCCATTCCAGCGATACCGAGTCCAGCCGCCCGTCAACGACGGCCTCCAGCGCCTCGAGCAGGTCGGACTTGAGGCGGGCCAGGATGACCTGCGTCTCGGGGTCGCCGAAGCGGACGTTGAACTCCAGGACCTTCGGCCCCTGGTTGGTCAGCATCAACCCGGCGTAGATGACGCCCCGGAACGGCCGCCGAGCCCGCTTCAGCGCGTGGACGATCGGCACCAGGATCTCCCGCTCCACCTCCTCCATCAGGGCCGGCGTCACCCGCGGCGTCGGCGAGAAGGCCCCCATGCCGCCGGTGTTCGGCCCCTCGTCATGATCGAAGGCCCGCTTGTAGTCCTGGGACGACTCCAGCGGGATGATCGTCCGGCCGTCGGTCAGGGCCAGCACGCTCGTCTCGAAGCCGTCGAGCTTCTCCTCGATGATCAGCCGGTCGCCCGCCTGGCCGAAGATCCGCCGGACCATGATCTGGTCGATGGCCTGGAGCGCCTGGCGGAGGTTCTCGCAGACATACACGCCCTTGCCCGCGGCCAGGCCGTCGGCCTTCAGGACCAGGCCCAGCGGCCGGCCCGGGACGAAGTCGCGCGCCCTCGGCCACGGTGTTGAACACCCGCCGGTGGCTCCGCTCCTCGATCTCGACTTGCACCCCCGGGCTGAGCATCTCGCGCGGGTCGAGGATCCGCTCGATGGCCTCCAGCGACTCGGCCGCCGTCCGGCAGTGGAGCGTGTGCCGGATCGTCGAGCGGCCCCGCGAGCGGATCACCAGCGCGACCTCGCGGGTCATGATGTAATGCTCGGCGTCGGGCGCGGGCGGAAGATCCGGTAGTCCGCCGTGGGGATCCCCGCCTGCCGCATCAGCTCCTTGGCGAAGACCTTCGAGCCCTCGAGCTCGGCGGCGTCCTTCCGCGGCCCGAAGACCCGCAGCCCCTCGCGCTGGAAGACGTCCACGATCCCCTTGGCCAGTGGCTCCTCGGGGCCGACCACGGTCAGGCCCACTCCTCGCGCTGGCGAACTGGACCAACCCGCACGTCGCCCATCTCGATCGGCACGTTCTGGACATCGAGCGCCCGTGCCGGCGTTGCCGGGGCACAATACACCGCGGTCACGCGGGGCGACTGCTTCAGCTTCCAGCAGAGGGCGTGCTCGCGCCCCCTTGCCGATCACCAGGACTTTCAAACCGCTAACCCCCTCGAAGACGAAACTCCGGGCACACGCGGGCGACCCCGACCGATGCACCCATTCTAGAGCGGATCCCCCGGGACGAACAGAAGCGACCCCCACCGTCCCGACCGCAACCGGCTCGTCGCCTTCAAACCTTCTCCCCGCGGGAGAAGGTGGCACGAAGTGCCGGATGAGGGTTCAATCGCCCGGCCCGCGTCTCGCGCCGATCACCCTGCGCCGGTGTCGGACCATCTAAAGCACCTGGACACGGCCTCACTGCACTTCAATCCCCCCCACCCAACCCTCCCCACGAGGGGGAGGGCATGAAATCCGTCCCCTCCCCCTCGTGGGGAGGGTCAGGGTGGGGGGCACCCGCCGTGGAAGTAAAACCAACCCGGGCCAGCTGCTTGGGCCCCTCCAACCCCCTCCCACGTTGCCAAAGAAGCCTGGATGATGCCCCGCTCAGGCCGCCGGAGCCCGCACGGCGGCGGGCGGCTCGTCCAGATCCGCGAGTCGACCGGCCGCCGTGGGCACCGGCAGGACCACCGGGACCGCCCCCGGACCGGGCCGCGACCGGGGCGCCTCGTCAGGACGCAAGTCCTCATCCTCCATGTCCTTGCCGTCGTCGCGTTGGCTTTGTTCCGGTGCGGCGGTCGGGGCGGTCGCCGCCGGCTCGTCCTGCGTCGGGGCGGCCAGCGCGGGACGCAATGCCGCCACCGCCTTGAGGGTCTGCAACAGCGCCCGGCCCCACTGGCCCTGATACCGGTGCACCCGCTCGCCCTCCTTCGAGCGGTCGAACGACGCCCGCGCCGCGTCCTCGGCCGCGGGATCGGGCTGCTCGGCCTCGTGCGACTCCAGCAGGTCGATGAGCCGCTCCTGCTCGGCCGCGACGATCGCCAGCAGCTCGGCCCGCGCCGCGGCGTCGTCGAACGGGCCGGGCGCCGGCCGCTTGACCAGCTCATCCAGCCCCGTCTGGCGGACCACCGCCGCCATCGACTGCGCCAGCGCCGAACTGAGCACCGCGGCGATGCGGACATGCCTCGCATCGCGCGAGCGGGCCGCCGCGGGGCGATCGGCCGCGCCCAGCAGCCGGACCATCGGGAGTTCCACGTCCCAGGCCCAGCCGCCGGGCCGGCTCGTCCCCGCGGTCAGCTTCCCGGACACACCTTCCCAGGCCTCCAGCAGCGCCCGGCAGCCGTGCGCGGTGGACTCCAGCCGGGCGAGCCAGTCGACCCGGCCGGGCCGTGGCTTCCCGTCCGGCTCGGGATCCGGGTCGTCGGCCAGCACCCTGCGGAGCAGCTCGGCGGCGCGGCGGCGTCGGCTCCGCTCGCGCTCCTTCGGCAGGTCGCGGACGCGGCGTGTCAGCTCGGCGAGCTCGGCGGCGTCGGCGCGGTCCAGCTGCCACGAGAGCACGACGGCGCGTTCGGCCAGGTAGTCGCCGACGTCGCTGCCCGGGCTCAGCTCGCGGGTCCAGGCGTCGCGGCGCTGCTCGTACTTCGCCGCGTCCTCGTGCGGCAGGACGACCGTCTGTGCGTCGAGCCCATGCTTCAGGGCGTTGAGCCGGACCTTGTCCTTGCCGGCCTCGGTCCTCGGCCCGGTCGATCGCTGTGCATTCCTCCGGTTGGCCTCGATCCTGGCTGGCGATGTCATGGCGTGGCTCCCGGTGTGGTTTCTCGCTGGCGGGGTCGCGCCGGAGCGCAGGCGCAGCGCGCCCCTTTCCCAGTACGATCTGGTTCGGGAGGGCCGAAGTTGCAGGAAAATGCCCGAGCCGCGCGGATTTGCGGTAAAAGTCGGGGCGGGTCGAATGGAGCGAGACCCGTCGCCCGGGGGAGCGTGGCCCCGGGGCGTGGCCTTTCTGTTAGGGCGGGTCAGCCGACGGAGCCGGCGTGCCCCACCAGATGCCGACTACCTCTTCCAGCCTGATCAGGTGGGTTGAGGCCCGCGTCGTGCCGCTCCCGGTGTATTTGTGTGGGCCGCTGCTGCCCGACCAGGGTGTCGCGATTCCGGGAGAGGTTCTCCCTCGCCCCGCGGAGCGGGGAGAGGGTCGGGGTGAGGGGTCTGCCGGGCGTTCCGCGGCGTCCGCCCCCCTGATCCGGGACTGCGTGCCTCCTTCTCCCCTCGCCGGGGGAGAAGGGTCCGGTCGGCCACGGTCCACCAGGTTGGATGGGATGCGGTCCTACGATCGGAGCGATCGCGAGTACCTTAATTGAAGGGCATTGGCCATAGACCCAATGCTCGTGAGTTAACAACCCGTGAGCGGGCTTTCTGGTAGGGTGGGTCAGCCGACGCAGTCGGTGCAACCCACCAGATTCCGGTGGGTTGCGCATCGCAAGCGATGCTGACCCACCCTACTCTTGGATTGCTCACGAATCTCTCAACTGAAGGGCATTGGCCATAGACCGGGGTCTCGGCGGACGGCGACCCCAGCCACCCCGCCGCTCTAGATGAACAGGTTGTCGATCGGTTCCAGCTGAACGCAATAGGCAGTGTCGATGACCCATTTCCCTTGCGGGCTGTCCGCGTAACGCTGGACGTACTCCTCCGCGAACTTCTCGGGATCCTTGACGACGTAGGCGCCGAGGTTGGCGTCGAAGAAGTGGAATCCACTGTCCAGTCGACACGCGCCAACCGCGTGGGCGGCGACCTCCGAGAGATGGTAGATGATCATCAATCCCTTGGAGTGGAGATCCTTGTCTCCATGGGCATACACGAAGTGATCCTTGAACTTCTTGTCCTTCTGATACTCCTCGTTATCGAGGACCTTCAGGTTCAGCTGCTTCCCGAGGGCTTCGCAGAGCTTTCGGCCCTTCTCGGCGGAGGCGTACTTGTTGGCCTTGATCTGGCGTTTGGCGACGCTCTCAACCAGCATCTCGTTTCTTTCGTCGATGCTGCTGGACTTGAGGAGGTCGAACGAGCCGAGACCGGTCCAGTTCAGCTTCCCCTGGAGCCATTCCAGCGTCAGGGCCGCGCAGACCCCCCGCTCGATCTTCGAATAGGTTTCCGGGGAGAGAATCCAGCTCTTGTAGCACGCCTGAATGCTGATTCCCTGTTTGAACTTCCAGTCCTTCGTCGCGTGGTCCTTGAGCTTCTGGAAGTGCTTCGACTTGGCCATGGCGGCTCCGCGGGTTTTGCTCCGACGGACGCCTCTCGCTCAGGGCCGAATGTGAGAGCAAGAGCCCACCGGAGCCGATCGGGCGGGAGTACTGGACCTGAGAGGGAAATTATGGATCCGCGTGCCGTGAGTCAACGGCGGGTGGCGCGATCTCCGACTCACATTTGGCCCGCTTTCATGATGGAGTCCTGAGCCCGAGATATGTTTCCGAAGAAAAATAGGGTGGCTGGGGTCGCGGGCGGCCGAGACCCCGGTCCGTCGCCGGGGCACCGGTGTCCGGAGACGGACCCCAGCCACCCCGAGGTGCCGACCTCAGATCGAACGGACTCAGGACACCAGGACCATCACCGCTTGAGGACGCCCTCCTTGCAGCGCGGGCACCGATCGTGCGGCGGATAGGTTCCCTGGGTCCGGCCGCGCTCGATGGAGTCGGAGAACATGGTCACGGCGTGGTTGCATGCCGGGCAGGTGAATACCTCCGTGGCCGGGGCGGCCACGGCGGCCCGGACGGGCTCGCTGACGAGGTCGATCTGCCACGTGGTGCGGCTGGTGAGGCTCTGGCCGAACGCCCAGATCAGCGCGTCGGCGACGTTCGGATCGTTGACGGCCCGGGTGTCGACCACGACGCAGGCGTAGGAGTGGGAATTGGCCCGGCCCCGGGCGCCGGCCTCGGTGTTGTTCTGGATCGCCGTGTTGCTGTACTCACGGTTGCCGCTCGGGAAGAACGACTGCTGGTCGATCCGCATCGTCGCCCCCTCGATGCGCTTCTTGTCGGCGAACATCCGCTGGTACTGTTCGCGCAGGCGGCTGATCAGCTCGCTGCACTCCGTCAGTTGTTCCCTGGAGAGGTCGGGAACGTTCCCCTGGTTCCTGATCGCCCGATGGGTGTTGACCGCGACCAGGTTGCCGAATTGCCTACGGTCCGGGTCGTCCGGTTCCAGGTCGGCTGAAGACATGCGATCCTCCGGGCAGCGGGAGAGTTCGTGTCAAACGAGCATCACGACTGGATCATTCATGGAGACGCGATGTCGCGCGGGATTGATCCCAACGAGCGAGCCCCGATCATGGACTTCACGGATCATCCTCGGTGTCATTGACCGCTCGATCAGCAGAGCGGCCAGCGGGCCGAAGTTGGGACCGCCAGAGCCGTTTCCGGTTGCCTGTGTAGGGTCCGCAATTGCGGACCGCTTCAAGTATGACCGATGAGGTCCGCAATTGCGGACCCTACGAAGACCCTCGCCGTTTGAACGGCAACCGCTCTAGACCGACGATGGCGGGGATTCTCGTCGCTCGCCGTGTCCCCGTCCCGTCCGCTCAGATCTTGGCGTTGACCACGTCCAGCACCCCGTTGACACGCCAGAGGATGCCCGGGGCCGACTGCCGGGTGAGCCAGTCGGCCAGCAGCACGTAGTGGCGCTCGCGGACGGTGGAGCTCCGGTTCATGATGCTCTCCAGGTCGGTCGTGTGGTGGGGGTTGTCGGCCGGGGTGCCCCCCTTGGAGACGTATTCGTCCCGGTAGCCGATCATGTGTCCGAACTCGTGGATGGCCGGGACCATCGGCGCCGGGCCGCCCTTGTCCTCCGGGATCAGGTCCTGGCTGTCGAGGTTGGCGTCGCCGTTGGTGATCAGGCCGCCGCCGTCCTCGACGTTGCTGGTGACGCCGCTGTCCACCTTGGTGACGTGGAGGTTCCAGTGCGAGTGCCGGAAGATGCTCAGGTCCTCCCCCCCCTGCACCTCGAAGAGCACGCCGACGTCCGTGACGGGCGCCGCCCCGATCGTCGTGATCCGGTGCTGCTCGCTCCAGACGCGCTCGACGCCCGCCTTGAACCCCGCCATGTAGGAGAGCTTCTCCCCGGCGTTCCACGTCAGTTTCGAGCCCGGCGACGGCCCCCTGGTGCTGGAGCCGTCCTTGAACTTGAAGCTACAGATGACCGTCACGACGAGCACGCCGCGGCGGGGGTTGCCCAGCTCCTCGAACAGGTCCAGGTCGTAGGCGGCGCCCCACTTCAGCCCGGCGGTCAGGTCCACGTTGCGCTCGGAGAAGAGCCGCTTGCCCCGGTCGGGCAGGATGGGCACCGGCGAGGTCTTCCCCCGCCGGGGCGGGATCGGTGGCGGCGGCGGAGGCGGGGTCGGCGGCAACGGCCTGGGCGGCGGGAACAACTGGTCCAGCCGCGTCAGGGTGTCCCGGCCCGCCCGGCCGTCCCAGCCGTCGGCGGAGAACCCCTGGTCGATCTGGAACTGGCGGACGACCCCCGCCGTCTCCTTGCCGTAGATCCCGTCCGGCTTCCCGAGCCGGAAGGAGATCGGCATCGGATAGCCGAGGTCGACCAGGGCCTGCTGGAGGAGCTCGACGGCCTGGCCCTTCGGCTCTCCGATCTTCAGCGGCGGGTTGTTCTCCGCCGCGCTCTGGAGTCGGGCGTTGCGGGCGAAGCGGGGTGATGTCAGCGGCATGACTGCTCCCTTGCCTTGGCGTCGATCACGAGTCGAGCGAACGATCACGAGTGGTCGGTACGATCCGATCCATGGCAGACCAAACGAACCACGGAACACACGGAACACACGGAAAAGGGACCCAGATGGGTCGTGGTGCGGGCCGTCGCGAAACGCAGGCCAACCGACTCGTCGGCTCTCTCCATGTCCCATCTGTGTTCATCTGTGGCCATTACTCTCCGGATCTGTGGCTCATCCTCTCCGGGCCTGTCAGGCGGCGGAAGCGTTCGGCCGCGGGGGGGTTGGCGCGCCAGTGGTTCTCGACCTCCTGCCGGTCGGCTCCCGGAGGGGTCGTGGGTGCCCGCCGGGTGCCGCGGGGATCGGCCTCACCGTAGGAATGGGAATCGGGAGACAGGAGCAGGAGCATCCGGTACGCCGGATGACCGAGCCGGCTGAGCCGTCGGAACGCCCAGGCGTCCGCCTCGAAGACCTGCTCGTCGGTATAGCCCACGGCGATCTGGCGATAGAGCCGGTGCGACCGTTCCCGCATGTCCCCCACGTCCCCGCTCGCTGCGTTCTGCTCCAGATGCCTCATGCTGAGGTGCGCGAACTCGACGCCGACCACGAATTGCAGCTCGACGTCGTTCTTCACCAGGTTGAACAGACCCAGGCTGACGTACACATATTCGCCGGGATGAGAGAAGGCGAAGACCTCATCCGTGTCGAGGATCGTGAAGGTCGGCTCGATGTCCCTGTTGCGGCGGAGCGACAGCAGGGGCTCGGCCGCGAGCCGCAGTCGCTGCTGGAGCGCGCCGTCCGGCGCGGTGGCGACCTTGTGGTTCTCGATGATCAGGCGATGGACCAGCTGACCGACCTGCCTCTCCTCGTCCGTCGTCAAGGGGCGGCTCTCGGGTTCAGACCGCGATGGAGCGGGCGTCGCTTGAGGGCTGGCCTCGCGGGCCGGCGAATCCTCCGGCTTCGGGGGGACGACGCTCGCGGTGCGGGGAGTCTCCGGTGCCTCGGGCGCCGGGGCCGGCCCCGCTTCAGGGTGCCGGGTCGCCCGCCCCGTCGAGCCTTCCGCCGCATTCCGGGCGTCGTACAAAGGAGCCGAGGCGGCCTGCACCGCCCCCGCCCGCCGGGCCGGGAAGAGGAGGACCGCCATGAGCAACACCAGGAGCACCAGGCAGGACCCGGCGAGCCAGAGGAAGGGCACGTCCGCACGCTGGGCCGCGAGGTGCGCCCGCAGTTGCTCGATCGAGTGGAACTTCCGCGAGTAGGCGGCCGCCGGGTCGATCGGGCTCGCGGAGTGCCTGCGGTCGGGGAACATCCCGGAGATCTTGGCCGCGCGCTTCCATCGCCTCATGCCGGGCCTCCAGACCTGATCATCCGGCAGGAGCTTGCCCGACCTGGCGTCTCGCCAGAGCTCGGCGAAATCGAAGGGCCCGAACGTCTCCCGGTCGCGGATGCAGTACCACTCTCTTCGGTCGGAGCCGAAGAGCCCCGCGACCTCGGAGGCCATGACCCATCGTCGCGAGCCGCTCCGCCGCACGCAATCGGTCGGCGTGATCAGCCCCTTGGCGGCGAGGTCGCGGAGTTCCGTCGTGTGGATCGGCGGATCGGTCTTCTGTTGCCGGGAATGGTGCCAGAACGTCGCCATGGTCTCCTGCTCCTGCTCGCACGCGAGTCACATTTGGGGCCGGGAGGCCGCCCGTCGCCGCAAATCGCAGTCTCGCTCAGGGGTTCTTGGCGTCCGCCACGGCCACGCCCTCGATCTCCGCGCGGTGCTCGCTCAGGAGTGCGTGCAGCCGCTGGTAGAGGTCACGCTCCATCGGCGTCTCCGCGCTGCTGAACTGGATCCCATGCCGCTTCATGAACGCCAGCAGGTCGGCGACCGTCGTCCCGCGATAGTTCATCTCGTCGCGGAGCATCTCCTCGATCCCCGGATACCGGAGCATCCGCGCCGATTCGGCGAGCCGGCCGAGGAACTCCTCGCCCAGCTTGCGGTCGATCTCGTTCGCCTGATCCGCGAGGACGGAGGCCTCGCGCCGGATGTTCTCGATCGCCCGGTCGAGGTCGTCGAGCGCGGGGCCTTCGAGCTTGTGGCGAAAAACCTGATCCAGCACGCGGTCGAGCGCGGCCTCGTAGTCCTTCCGCGCCGCCGCGTGGGCCGGGTCGCTGAGGAGGCGCGGCCAGTGCCCCTTGACGTCCAGCCGGGCGAGGGAGAACGCAGACCTCGTCGGGACGTGGATCCAGCGGATCCGGTCGATCGTGCCGCCCGGCACCCCGACCTTGATGAACCGGTTCCCGGAGGGGGACAGCGAGACGATCCGCCAGGCCAGGGCATTCAGGGCGTCGCCGCGATGGATGTCGCTGAGCTCCGGGGCGTCGACGAGGCGACGATGGATGTTCGCCCACGCGTTCACCTGCCGCTGATGGTCGAACTTCTTCTGCTCCCGGTGCCTCCGCTCCCACTCCAGGAAGGAAAGGTACCCATACTCATTGAGTCGCATCGCCGTATCGGCCTCGATCGCCAGGGCCGACGCGTTGTAGAAGTTGAAGAAGCCCATGCCGATCGCGGCCTCACCCCAGCCCCGGAGCACGCCCTCCTGGAGGGTGGAGCTCCAGCCCACGATAGGCGAATAGACGGCCCCGGGTGCCAAACCGAAGGGAGTCGCAGCACCGGCGGGAGGGAAGCCGGTTACGTCCTGTGCCCGGAGGTCGCCGGCGCTGAGCATGGGCAGGACGATCAGGATTCCCAGGCCGCGGAGGAAACGTGACATCGCTGAATCTCCTCAATCTGGATCATGCAATCTGGCCGAGGCACGACAGCCGAAATCTCAGCCCTGGTCCGGTCGTGCCCGATCGTCGACGCTCGGCCCAGCGACGGACGAGGTCCGAACCGGGCCCGTGCCGACGTCCAGGCCGGAGCCGGGTCGTCGACCCCAGGCCGACCTGGGCGCGTGCCGCGAGCCGGTCGATCGATCACGAGCGACTCACCGCGGCAAGGTGCCTCTCGCTTCCCCGGGCCGGGCGGGGCACCTTCTCTCAGGGAATTTCTTGCGACAGCCGCGACATCCTCACCCCTCGCCGGGGTGATCGCGGCTGCATGCACCGGGAAGGCGACGGCCAGGGCTCAATCCGAGCACCCGCCCGAGTTCACACCGTTCGCTCCCTGGCCGGGCAGGGTCTCAGTCGCTTGTCCCGAATTGCCGGTCTCGGACCCTGCCCGGGCGGTCTCCCCCTTCCTCCACCTGCGTCTCTTCCCTGACGACGCATCTCTTACGACGCCATGCGGAAAACGGGACTCCGATTTTTTCAGGCGGGCGGCAGGAGGGCCCCCATTTTGTTCCTCGTCACCGGCGGCGATGGCCGGGGGAGATCCACAGGCCTTCTCCCTCCCCGACCACGCCGCCGCAATCGGCCGGGAGGTCGAGAGGCCGTCCACACGGTCGCGGAGCCTCAGGCCGAAGTGCAAACGCGTGTCGGACGCCGAGAGGTCGCTCCCCCCGCCGAGCCGCCGGCGACCTGGCCCTCGTTGTCGAGGTCGCCCGCCGTTTACCTCGCTCTTTGTTTCGATCATCCCGCGAACCTCGCCCGGCACGGCCCCGCGCGTCATCAGGCCAACCCGATTGCGTGGAGGTAGGGAAATCCAGGTCGGCGCGATCCTCGCGGAGCCATCCCGGGTCCATGTCGCAGGGAGTTCCTTGCCCGCCCCGGCGGGGGCGGTCACGGTCCGGAACCCGAGCCGGCTGCACGCCGGGACGGCAAAGATGGTATGTTTGGAGAGTTCGTCAGGTTGAGACGCGCCTTCCGGCGGCATTGATGCGAGGACTCGGGCCGGCGATGCGCGCCGGCTCCGGCTCGTGGTTCGCCCCCGGCGCGGAGACGGGGTCTCGGTTTCATCGGGGAGTTCGATCGTGAAGAACGTCGCTGTCGTCGGGGCCAGTGGGGCCGTGGGAGACCGGATGATTCGCCTGCTGGAGGAGCGGGACTTCCCGGTCACGTCGATCAAGTTCCTGGCCTCCGAGCGGAGCGCGGGCAAGACGGTGACGTTCCGGGGCAAGACGTATCCGATCGAGCCGATCGCGGCGGAGGCCTTCCGCGGCGTGGACATTGTGCTCTCGAGCACGCCCGGCAGCGTCTCGAAGCAGTGGAGCCCGGTCGCCGCGGCCGCCGGGGCCGTCGTGGTGGACAACTCGAGCGCCTTCCGGATGGAGCCCGACGTCCCGCTGGTCGTCCCCGAGGTCAACCCCCACGACATCGCCCGGAACAGGGGGATCATCGCCAACCCCAACTGCTCGACCATCCAGATGGTCGTCGCCCTCAAGCCGCTGCACGACGCCGTGCGGATCCGCCGCGTGGTGGTGAGCACCTATCAGTCGGTCTCGGGCGCGGGGATGAAGGGGATCGTCGAGCTGGTCAGCCAGGCCGAGGCCGCCGTCCGCAGGGATCCCATCCCGGCCCCCTCCAAGTTCGCCCACCCGATCATCGGCAACTGCATCCCGCAGATCGACGACTTCGTCCCCTCCGGCTACACCAAGGAGGAGATGAAGATGGTCCACGAGACCCGGAAGATCATGGGCGACCCGACGATCGACGTCTGCCCGACCTGCGTCCGGGTCCCCGTGCCGTTCTCGCACAGCGAGTCGATCCTGATCGAGACCGAGCGGCCGATCACCGTCGCGCAGGCGCGCGAGCTGTGGGAGGCCGCCCCGGGGATCACGGTGGTCGACGACCCCGAGCGGAAAAAGTACCCCCTGGCGGCCGAAGCCGAGGGCCGCGACGACGTCTTCGTCGGCCGGATCCGCCAGGACCTGAGCCGTCCGAACGCCCTGCTCTTCTGGTGCGTCAGCGACAACCTCCGCAAGGGCGCGGCCACCAATGCCGTGCAGATCGCCGAGGAGCTGCTCAAGCTGGAGCCGGCGCGGGCCTGAAAGGTCCGGTCGATACGTCCGCGTCGGCCCACGCGCGAACGCCGGTGATCGGGGGATCA
This sequence comes from Isosphaeraceae bacterium, assembly GCA_046349995.1. Classification (GTDB taxonomy): domain Bacteria; phylum Planctomycetota; class Planctomycetia; order Isosphaerales; family Isosphaeraceae; genus Aquisphaera. The sequence continues at coordinate 111,430 of JAXMBE010000016.1, forward strand.
AACCTGGTGTCCAGCCATGAGAGTGAAGAGGCCCACCGGGATCGAGCTGCTGGTCATCGTCGCGATCATCGGAGTGCTGATCGCGCTCTTTTTGCCCGCCGGGGACTTCGACCGGGAGCACCGCTACCCGGCCGAGGCTCCCTCGCGTGGGATCCCCCTGACCAGCGTGGCGGGGGAGTATTACTTCGGGGACGGTCGAGGCACGAACAGGAGCCTGTCCATCCTGCAAGACGGGCGTTACTCGTTCGTCTCGTCGGGCTGCACGGGAGTGCATCACCGGGAATCGGGCTTCGTTGACGAGTCGGACGGCCTGTTCGTGCTCTCGCCCGTTTCGCCCCAACAGGTATCCGTCAAGCCGTGCCTCATCCTGATGGGGTGGGGAGCGCGACGCTATCTGATCGCGCCCCATGAGATCCCGGATTTCCGCGAGGCCGTGATCGAGGGGCGAGAGCCGAGGGACGACCTGCACGGACGTTTCTACGTGCGGCTGCCGATCGAGCAAGCCGAGGGTCTCCCCGACTCGCCGCCGACGTGGGCGAACGCCGTGCGCCAGGGCCTGTTGCTCGGCCAGGTCACCGAGGTGAGCTCCGTGGGACTTGCGAAGATCGCCCGGGTGCGGGTGGATCTCGGCGTCAAGGACGGCGTCCGCCAGGGGATGTGCTCACCGTTCAGCGGCCCGGGCCGTTCTACAACAAGCGATTCCGGGTCGTCACCGCCTCGGACCATTCGTGCGTCGCCGACGACGGCTCTTCAGGCTCTCCGGAACATCCCGTCCTGCCGGGCATGGCCGTTGTGGCCGTCAGGACGGGCGGCGATGATGGGGATCGTTAGAGCGGCGACCAACTGCACTGGAGATCTTCCTCGTAGGGTCCGCAATTGCGGACCGCCCTCAATCGGGCACGGTTGGTCCGCAATTGCGGACCCTACACGGGAGCCTGCCCGAGGCTGAGGTGACCGCGCACGTGCGCGCCGTGGCCCGGCCGAGCCGTCCCTCCCATGCGGAACATCAAGCTCACCCTCGCCTACGACGGGACCGACTTCCACGGCTGGCAGCGCCAGCCGGGGCTGCGGTCGGTCCAGGAGGAGGTCGAGCGGGCGATCGAGCGGCTGACCCAGGCCCGGGCGAACGTCACCGCGAGCGGCCGCACCGACGCCGGGGTCCACGCGCTGGGCCAGGTCGCCCACTTCTACACCGCCTCGCGGCACTCCTGCGAGGTGGTCGCCCGCGCGCTGAACGCGCTCCTGCCGCCGGACGTCCGCGTGCTGGAGGCCGAGGAGCGGCCGCAGGCCTTCCACGCGACGCTCGACGCCCGCTCCAAGCGGTACCGCTACGTGATCGACAACGGGCCCGTCGCCTGTCCCTTCGGGCTCCGCTACAGCTGGCACATCTCCCACCGCCTGGCCGACGACCGGATGCACCGCGCCGGGCAGGCACTGCTGGGCCGGCACGACTTCCGCAGCTTCGAGACCGAGTGGCCGAACCGGACCAGCAGCGTGCGGACGATCTTCGACCTGGCGGTGACCCGGGTTGATTCTCAGGTCTGGGTCGAGGTGGAGGCGGACGGTTTCCTGTACAATATGGTCCGCGCGATCACGGGGACCCTGGCGCGGGTCGGGTCCGGCAAGCGGCCGGAATCCTGGGTCGGCGAGGTACTGAGGGCCGAGACCCGCGTCGAGGCGGGCCCGACCGCGCCCGCCCAGGGGCTGTTTCTGCTCAAGGTTCGCTATGAATCCGGGACACGCTGAGAACGAGGCGGACGGCTGGTTCGCGGGGATCGACGTCGGCGCGCGGCGGCTCCACCTGGTGGGTCTGGATCCCCGCCTCGGGCTGCTGAAGGCCGAGGTCCTGGGCGCCGGCGAGCTGGGTCGGCTGCCGTCGCTGCTGGACGGGGCCCTGGTCGCGGCGATCGACGCCCCGGATCGCCTGAGCACCGCCCCGCACCAGTGGGAGCCTGGGCTGGCCCCCAAGTTCCGCTCCGCCCGCTGCGCCGAGATCGCCCTGGGGCGGCAGTTCGGGATCTGGGTCCCCTGGACGACCCCGACCGGCGGTCCGGTCGCCGGCTGGATGGGCGTCGGCTTCCGCGTCTTCGAGATCCTCCGGGGGCTGGTGCGGGCGATCGAGACCTACCCCCACGGCGTCTTCCGCCGCCTGGCGGGGGGCCCGATCCCGAGGAAGCAGACGGCCGAGGGGCGCGCGGCGCGGATCCGGCTGCTGGGGGCCGCCGGGATCGACGAGCCCTCGCTGCGGCCCTGGCGGCACGACGCCCTGGACGCGGCCGCGGCGGCCCTGGTGACGCACGACCGGCACCTCGGCCGGGCCGTCCCGGCGACCTGCGGGCACGACGCCTCGGCCATCTGGCTGCCGCCGGCCGGGGGGCGGGCCGATTCATGAGGATCCTCCACATCATCACCCGCCTGATCCTGGGAGGCGCGCAGGAGAACACCCTGCTGACGGTGGAGGACCTGCACCACCACTACGGCGACGACGTGACGCTGATCGCCGGCCCGGCCGAGGGGCCCGAGGGGGAGCTGTTCGCCAGGTCCCGGGCGCTGGGGCTGAAGGTGCAGATCATGCCGCAGCTCGTGCGGGCGGTCCGCCCCGGCAAGGACCTGAGCGCCTACCTCCGGCTCCGCGCGGCCATCCGCCGGCTCAGGCCGGAGGTCGTTCACACGCACAGCTCCAAGGCCGGGATCATCGGCCGCGCCGCCGCCTGGCACGAGCACGTGCCGGTGGTCGTGCACACGATCCACGGCCTCCCCTTCGGCTCGTTCGAGTCGCCGCTGAAGAACCGGTTCTACATCTCGCTGGAGCGCTGGGCCGCCTGGCGCTGCCACGCCATCATCAGCGTCTGCGACGCCATGACCGAGCAGGCGCGGGCCGCCGGGATCGGCCACCCCGACCACTTCAAGACGATCTACAGCGGGATGGACGCCGACGCCTTCCTGAACCCGCGCCGGCCCCGGGCCGAGGTCCGCCGCGAGCTGGGCCTGGCCGACGACGAGGTCGCCTTCGCCACGGTGGCCCGGCTCTTCGAGCTGAAGGGTCACGACGACATCGTGGCGATCGCCCGCCGCGTCCTCCAGGCCAACCCGAAGGTCCGCTTCGTCTGGATCGGCGACGGCATCCTCCGCGACCGGCTGGTCGCCGACCTGGAGCGCGCGGGCGTCCGCGACGCCTTCATCCTCACCGGGCTGGTCCCGCCCGACCGGATCCCCGAACTGCTCGGCGGGGTGGACGCCGTGATCCATCCCAGCCTGCGCGAGGGCCTGGCGCGGGTGCTCCCCCAGGCCCTGCTCGTCGGCCGGCCGGTGATCAGCTACGACATCGACGGCGCCCGCGAGGTCGTGCTGCCGGAGACCGGCATCCTCCTGCCGCCGCGGGACCTGGAGGGGCTGACGTCCGCCGTCCTGGGGCTGGCCGCCGACCCCGACCTGCGCGAGCGGCTGGGGCAGGAAGGCCGGCGGCGGTTCGCCCACCAGTTTCGGCACGAGACGATGGCCAGCGAGATCCGCTCACTTTACGAGCGATTGCTCCACGCCGAGCCCGCCCGCCACTGACTCGGGCCCGCGCCCCCGGGCGGACGGGCGCCGCAGGGTGGCGATCTGGAGGACGTGCCCGCGCCCCTTGGTCAGGCTGAACCCCTCCAGGCTCTCGACCGGCTCGATGCTCAGGCCGTACTTCGCGCGGTAGACCTTCGCCTCACGGGGCGTGAGGACCGTCAGGAGCGTGTCCGTGTGCGCCAGGAGTGCGTCGAGCGACTCGGCGCCGCGGATGATCGGCACGGGGTGGCCCAGCGCGTAGACGACGCCCGGCTCCTTGTAGTCGATCAGGGCCGGCGTGAAGCCGTCCCGGGCTTCGAGCGCCGCCAGCCGCTGCCCCACCCGCCGCGACATCCGGAAACCCTCCGCCGAGGGCACCAGCCAGGCACCAGCCAGGAGCATGATCGCCGCCCAGGAGAGGCAGAGCCCGAAGGCGGCGCGGCGAGTCTCGCCCCGATGCAGCCGCAGCGTCGCGGCCATCGTCCCCAGCCCGATCAGCAGGCCGAACCCCGCCAGCGGCGCGCGGAGCGGGCCCGGCAGGGCGATCGCCAGGCCGAGCGGGACGATGATCCCCGCGACCCCGATCCCGCCCAGCAGCCCCAGCCCCAGCCGCCCCAACGGCCAGCGGCGGATCGACGCGTCCTCCGCCGCGACGGCCTCGACGAACCAGGCCGCCAGCAGCGCCCACGCCGGGTAGGCCGGCAGGTAGTAGTGCAGCAGGCGGGTCGGCAGGGGTTCCAGCAGGATCCAGGGGCCGACCAGCCAGCCCATCAGGAACGCCAGCTCGGGGCAGGCCCGCCGCCGCGGCCACGCCGCGCAGGCCGCGGCCGGCACCAGCACCGACCAGGGATACATCGCCAGGAACGAGAGCGAGGCGTAGTAGCCGGGGAAGCCCCCGTGCTCCTCCATGTCGGTCGTGACCCGATGCAGGAGCTGGTCGCCGAGGGCGAACCGGAAGAACTCGCCGCGCGTCGCCACGCCGACCACGACGAACCACGGCAAGGTCAGGGCGAGCATCCCCGGGATGCCGCGCCGGGGTGGAGCCGCCGCCAGGCCGTCCCGAGCGGCCAGCCCCACCACCACGCGAGCAGCGACGAGCCCGCCAGCAGGGCGGGGCCGACCGGCCCCTTCGTCAGGATCGCCAGGCCGAGGCAGGCCCAGAAGGTCCCCGCCGCCCAGGCCGACGGCCGATCGGCCAGCCGCAGCAGGCAGGCCTGGCAGGCGACCAGGAAGAAGGCGAGCGTCGCATCGGTCGTCGCCAGCTTCGATTCCACGACCATGATCGGCGCGACGGCCAGCATCAGCCCGGCCAGCAGGCCGCCCCGCGTCCCGAGCAGCCGGCGCCCGAGCCCCCAGGCCAGGACGCACGTCCCGGCCCCGGCCGCGGCCGAGACGAGCCGCAGGCCGAACGGCGAGTCGCCCGCCAGGGCCGTGCTCAGCCCCATCAGCCAGTAGATCAGGATCGGCTTGTGATAGCGCGGCTGCCCGTTGTAGCTCGGCACGACCCAGTTGCCCGAGCCCCGCATCTCGCGGACGGCCACGGCGTAGCGCGGCTCGTCGCGATCCCAGAGGCCCGTCCGCGCATTGCCCGCGAGGTTCAGGGCCAGGGCCAGGATCGCGATCGCGGCCCCCCCGACCCACGGGCGGCGCTCCAGGAGACCCGACAGCCGGCGGCCGGGACGGTCCGCGGGCACGGCCGCCGGTCCGGAAGATCCTTCTAACACGATCGGCTCCTCTCCATGGCCGCGGGAGGCTCGTCGCGCGGGACGATCCGGCCCGTCGATCGCGGTCGCGGGAGAGTATAATGAGGCCCGCCGATTTGGCGAGAGCGAATCTCGCCGCCGGGGCCCCCCGGTCCGACGCCCGACGCACCCCCATGAGGACGATCGCCGATGCCCGTACCGCCCCAGACCGAAGCGTCCTGCCTCCTCGCCAGCGGCACGCTCTACCGACGCCGGATCGGCCTGAGGCAAGCCTCCGGGCACGCGGACCTGGTCTTCGCCGGCTTCAAGAGCGGGGGGTTTTCCGTCTACTTCGGCGACGCCCCGATCTACCACTTCGACCTCGAGGGCCGCTGGCAGCGCGCCTTCGTCGAGCCGACCCACTTCCTGAAGGGGCTCGACACCCGCGTGCATGCCGTCGATCGTGTGCGCGAGGGGTCGAACCTGGTGCTCAGGCGGCGAGCCCTGGACGATCAGGAGGCCCGCGCGCTTGACCTTCAGGTCCAGGGGATCGCGCTGGGGCTGCTCGGCGAGCTGGATCGCGGCCGACTGCGGTTCGAGGCGCCGCCGCCGGAGAAGGCCCTGCCGCTTCAGGCCGAGGAGCTCCGCGACTTCCTGAAGCGGATCGCGGCCTGGGACGAGTCGGCGTGGGCCCGCCACCGAGCGAGGTACGAGAGCACCTACGGGCCGCTGCCCTTCCTGCCGCCCGAGTGCCAGAACGCCCTGGTGCTCCAGGCGACCGTCGGCCACGCCGGGGGGAGGGCTTTCGCACATGGAGCGGCCGAGCCGCACTCGGTCCGCTCCGGGGAGGAGTTCTCGGCCCACGCCGAGCAGGTCGCCGCGCTGCTCGGCCGGCGGATCCACCAGAGCCGGGTCGTCTTCCTCGCGGGGAGCGACGCGCTGCGGTGTCCTCCAGAGGCCGTGACCGGCTGGCTCGAGGTCGTCCAGGAGCGGTTCCCGATCGGCGCGAAGCCGAAGGGCGCCTCCGGGGCGGGCGACACGCCGGGCCTGGAAGGCGTGCACGTCTTTCTGGACGAGTTTTCCTCCCCCCTGCCCGATCTCGAGTCGCTGCGGACGTGGCGGGACCTCCAGTTGACGCACGTCAGCCTGGGCGTCGAGTCGGGCTCAACCGCCGTCCGTCGGTCGTTCGGACGCACCTGGAACGAGGACGAGCTGCGCCGCTTCGTGGCCTCGCTCCATGAGGCGGCGATCCGCGTCAGCGTCCTGGTCCTCGTGGGCGCAGGCGGCACGGCGCTCGCCGACGAGCACGTGCGGGAGACGGCCCGGCTCCTGGAGTCGCTCGACCTCCGCCGCGGCGAGCGCGTGTTCCTGCTCGACGAGCGAGAGCTGCGCGGCGAGGACGCTCCCGTCGCGGACGAGCCGCTCCGCGGCGAGGCCTGGCTGGAGCAGCAGGCGGCGCTGAAGCAGGCCCTGGCGGGCCTCAAGGAGCGCGGGGTCCAGATCCTGCCCTACAGCCTGGAGAAACAATGGGGCTGAACCAGCGTGATCAGACTCTCGGAGAGGTTTCTCTGGAACGGATGGTGAGGGCCGTGGAGAGGGTCCGTGAACGATTGCTCCGCGTCGCGAGGTCGCTCCAGGCGGCCGGCATCCCCTACGCGGTCGTCGGTGGGAACGCCGTCGCGGCGTGGGTGGCGCGGTTCGACGAGGCCGCCGTCCGCAACACGCAGGACGTGGACATCCTGCTCCGCCGAGGTGACCTCGACGCCGCCCGCGAGGCGCTGGCCCGGGAGGGTTTCGTCTACCGGCACGTCAAGGGAGTCGACCTGTTCCTGGACGGTCCGGACGCCAGGGCCCGCGACGCCGTGCACGTGGTGTTCGCGGGCGAGAAGGTCCGCCCCGAGTACCCGCTCGCGGCGCCGGGACGTGCTCGAATCGGAGCGGGCGCCGAATTCCGCCTCCTGAACCTCGAATCGGTGGTCGCGATGAAGCTGACCTCGTTCCGACTGAAGGACCAGGTCCACCTCCAGGATCTCGCCGCCGTCGGCCTGATCGATGAATCGTGGCTCGATCGTTTCCCGCTCGAGCTGAGCGAGCGACTGCGCCATCTCCTGGACAATCCCGAGGCCTGAACGCCCACGGCAGGGGGCATGCCGCTGATCGGCCTCGCTCAGGCTCGACTGACCTTATCGAAGACCGGCCCAGCGACGATGGTCCGCGCGTGCCGCGGGTATGATGGCGGGACGAAGGCCCAAGGGAAACGTCCTGCATCGAATCCGTGTGGCCGTGGGCCAAGGCGACGGGTCACCCCGGGGGAACTCATGAGAACGCTCACCCTGCTCCTGGCCGCCGTCGCGGGGACTGGGCAGGCCATCGCGGCCGATCGGCCGCGGTTTGGCGAGAACAAGACCATCGACCGGGCCGTCGGAGAGGTCTGCTACGCGCTGGCGACGGCCGACGTGGACGGCGACGGGAGGACGGACATCGTCGCGGCGACCGAGAACGCGGTCCGGTGGTATGCCAACCCGCGCTGGGAGCGGCGGACGATCGTCGAGGGGGCGACGCCGCCGGACAACGTCTGCCTGGAGGCGCGCGACCTCGACGGCGACGGCCGGGTGGACCTGGCCGTGGGCTCGGGCTGGGGCCCCCTCGGCCTGCGGAGACCGAGACGTTGCAGTGGATCGGCCGTCCCGCAGGTCGGATCGATGGACGGTGCGGGCAGTCGGCCCGGTCCCGTCGCTGCATCGCGTCCGCGGCGGCGACGTCCGGGGCTCGGGCCGGCCGCAGCTCGTCGCGGTCCCGCTCCAGGGGCGGGGCGTGCGGGAGCCGCGCTGGGGAGAGGGGCCGGGCGTCCGCATCCTGGTCCACGACGTGCCCGGGAACCCATTCTCGGACGAGTGGCCCGCGGAGCTGGCCGACGAGGGGCTCCACACGGCGCACGGCGTGGAGGTCGTGGACCTCGACAGCGACGGCCGGGACGAGGTGCTCGTGGCCGCGTGGGAGGGGGTGTTCGTCCTCCGTCGCGACGCGGCCGGCCGGTGGTCGCGGGAGCGGATCGGGGCCGGGGACCGGCGTCCGGGGCCGTCGCAAGGGGCCAGCGAGGTGCGGCTCGGCCGCCTGGCGGGCGGCCGGCGCTACGTCGCCACGATCGAGCCCTGGCACGGGAACCAGGTCGTCGCCTACACGCCGCCCGCCTCCGGCCGCGGCCTCTGGGATCGTCGCCTCATCGACGGCGACGTCTCCGGCGGCCACGGCCTGGCGTGCGTCGACCTGGACGGCGATGGCGACGACGAGCTGGCCGTTGCCCGTCGGGATGCGGACCACGACCTGGATCAACGGCCGAACACGATGGGCGTGCTGGTCTATGATCCCCGTCGGGCCGCCGGCCAGCCCCCGGGCTTCGATCGCCACGTCATCGACGACGGCGGCATCGCCGCAGAGGACCTCGTCGCCGCCGACCTCGACGGAGACGGCCGTGTGGACCTCGTCGCGGGCGGGCGAGAGACGCACAACCTCAAGATCTACTGGAATCGGGCCTCATCCCGGTGACGTGATGTCCCGGGCGGAGTTTAGATCGGCGGGATCGACCGGCGGATTTCGTCCAGCAATTCGCGGGTCTCGTGCTGCTCGCACAAGGCATCGACTCGCTCCCAGTCGAGTTTATCCCGATGCTCTACGATCGTACGACGCAGCAGATCGCGATCCGGGGGATGATCGAGGGTCAGGAGTCGCTTGGCCACGAGGGCAATGGCCTCCTCGATCGTGGACACGTACAGGCCCGCCTCCTCCTTCTTTCGCCGCTCTTCGAGCCGAGCACGAAGCAGACCCTCGATTCACGAGGCGCTCAGGCCGGGATTCTCGCTTCGCAGTTCCGCCCTGATCCTCTCGCATTCCTCGTCAAATAGCCTGGGGCCTGCGAGGAGTTTCTCCTCGGGCGACATCCGACGAGCGGCCAGCACCCGGCGTCGATACTCCTCGTCATCAGTAGGGCATTTCGGTGCCATGTCGGACTCCTCGGACGGATCATGCGGGAACATTATGTTACTGATGATACCGCCTCGTATGCCTCCCGCCGATGAAGCTCTCGAAGACGAACTTACCGAGGTCGTCCACCGAGCAGTACGCCGCCACGCCGACGGAGACGTGGCCATCTCCTACTCCGGGTCACCGTTGAGGAGCGGATCGGACACCACCAGCCCCGTCACTCCGGCAAAGTCGCTGAGGTTGTGGGTCAGCGGTTCGCGGCCGAAGACGAGGGCCGTCGCCGCTACCAGCGCGTCGCCCAGTGACGTCTTCCGCGCCTGCCTCACCAGCACGGCGCGAGCCACGACGGCTTCGTTCAGCGGGAGCACCTCGGCGGCCGCGAAGAAGGCTTCGAATTGTGCCCGCTCCGCCGTTGAGAGCTTGTGGTAACCAAGGACTTCCACGACGCTGACCGCCGAGACCGCCGGCGAGCGAGCGGCGATCAGCCGGCGAAGGCGGGGTACTCCGGGCGGGCGGCGTAGATGATGAGGTTGCTGTCGAGGATCATCCGTCCCGGCCAGGCAGTGGGCGGTCGGCCCGGACCTCCCGCTGCCACTCGGTTGGGTCATCGAGGCCGGACGGGCCGCCGGCTTCCGCGAGGGCCGCGAGCGCGGCAGCCATCGCCGGACCGCCCTCCGCCGGGGCGGACGGGACGAGGAGCGTGACGTGCACCGGCACCGTGCCCGGAGGGAGGGGGGGCGGTCCACCCTCACCCCAGTCGAGCGAGCCGTTCCTCAGGATGGCGGGATAGGTCGGTAGCACGGATCCACAGCTCCGAATTTCGTGTCCTTCATCGGTAAACTAGCATTCAAGCTCTCGGCACGCAAGACGTGGCGAAGGGCGGAAGGGGTTGCTTCCAACCAGAGATCCTCGCAGGTCCTATTGATGATACCGCCTCGTGTGCCTCCCGCCGATGAAGCTCTCGAAGACGAACTTGCCGAGGTCGTCCACCGAGCAGTACGCGGCCACGCCGCCGGAGACGCGGGCCATCTCCTGCACGAAGTTGACGAGGCCGAGGTAGAAGTAATCCTCGATCAGCGCGAAGCTCGAGACGCGGATCCCGGCATTCGCGCAGTGCCGGACCTCGGTGAGGGTGTGCGACGCGGTCTTCTCGGCGGGGGGATAGATGAGGACGACCTCGCGGCCCTCGATGTGGGCCGTCGGTTCGCCGTCAGTGATGACGATGATCTGCTTGTTGGCGGCCGATTGCCGCGTCAGGTGGCTGCGGGCCAGTCGCAGCCCGGCGTGGATGTTGGTGAAGTGCTGGGGGACGCGCCCCTTGGGGGCGTCCATGTCGAACCGCAGGTGGATGCGGCTGTCCCACATGCTCACCGGCTTGGGGGCCGAGTTCAGGAGCTGCCGCTCGGTCATCGGGCTGGCGAACGTGTAGAACCCGATCATCTCGATCGAATCCTGCGGGTACTGGGCCCGGACCATCGCCTGGAGCGCGATCGCCACCTTCTTGGTCGTGTGGTACTTGCCGTAGCGGCCCATCGAGCCGCTCATGTCGATCAGCACGACCGTCGCGCACCGCGTCTGGTACTCGGTCTCGTGGACGACGTAGTCCTCGTAGCCGAGCTTGATCGGCACGCCGCCGCCCTGGCGCACGTACGCGTTCTTGAGCGTCTCGTGCATGTTCAGGTTCGCCAGCGAGTCGCCGTAGACGTACGCCCGGGTGTCCTCAAGGCGGACGGTCCCCTCGCCCTTGTGCACCGTGTCATGCCGGCCGAGGCTGTCGCGGCGGAAGGTCTGGAACAGGTCGCCCAGCGCCTTGTCCTGGATCCGCTTGACTCCCTTCGGCGTGACCCGCCACTTGCCCTCCTCGTCGCGCTCGATCAGCCCTTCCTTCTGGATCAGCTCGATCAGCTCGGGGAGCTCGTCCTCGTCCATCTCGTCGAGGTTGCGGAGCACGTCCTCGCCGTACTGGAGGATGTACTCCGAGAGCTGGTCGAAGAGCTTGTCGGCGGACTGGGGCTGGAATTCCTGGGAGCCGTCCCATTTGGAATATTCGAAGATCGGCATGCGGGCGATCCGTTCGGCCGGGTCGGCCGGGCTGGGGTGCGTGGGGAAGGGTCCGCCTGTCCTCTTGTGCTGTGTCTTCCCCCCACCCAACCCTCCCCCACAAGGGGGGGGCTCAGGAACCGTTCCCTCCCCCCTTGTGGGGGAGGGTCAGGGTGGGGGGCCTTCGGTTCGGCCGGAGCATCGCCCACCGTTCAACGCCGGTAGGTCGTGCCGCCGGCCTTGACGGCCTTGTTCAGCTTGTTGTGGACGTGCAGGCCCTCCAGGATGAACTCGGCGACGCTCGCCGTGACGGCGTCCCGCGCGGCGCGGTCCTTCAGGTCGGGCAGGAGCGTCGTGCCGAACTCATCGGCCCGCTTCCGCAGGCCGGGCACCCTGGCGATCCGGTCAAGGACGGCCTTCACCGGCAGCATGTCGCCGACCTCGAGGCTCTGGCCCGATTCGAAGTGGTCGACGATCGGGCGGAACTCGCGGACGTCGAAGTGGGCCGTGAAGATGTTCTTGACCGCCTCGTCCAGGATCCGGTGGATCAGCTTGTCCTCGTGGCCCTCGTCCTCGTTCATCGTCAGCTCGAGCTTGCCGCGCGAGCTGGCCGCGGCATGGGCCAGGTCGGAGACCCGCGGGACGATCCAGCTCTCGCCGTGGACGTGCGCCCGGCGCTCGGCGTTGGAGACCACGTTCTCGAGGTTCGCGATCGACATCCGGACCGAGACGCCCGATTGCTGGTTCACGTGCGGCGAACTGCGCGCCAGCCGCGAGGCCTCCTCGACGACCTCCTTCACGTAGAGCGGGATCGCCAGCGAGCCCGTGGACTGGCCGTCGGTGCCGGTGCGGTCCAGCCAGGCATTCTGCTCGCTGATGGCGATGCCGATCTCGCGGGTCAGCGGATAATGCGTGCGGACCACCGAGCCGATGCGGTCCTTCAGCGGCGTGACGATCCGGCCCCGGTTGGTGTAGTCCTCCGGGTTGGCCGAGAAGACCATGCAGACGTCCAGCTCCAGGCGGATCGGGTAGCCGCGGATCTGGATGTCGCGCTCCTCCAGCACGTTGAACAGGCCCACCTGGATCTTGGGCGCCAGGTCCGGCAGCTCGTTGATGCAGAAGATCCCGCGGTTGGTGCGCGGGATCAGGCCGAAGTGCATCGTCAACTCGCTGGAGAGATACCGCCCCTCGGCGTGCTTGATCATGTCGACCTCGCCGATCAGGTCGGCGATCGTCACGTCCGGCGTCGCCAGCTTCTCGTGGTAGCGTTGCTCTCGGCGGATCCAGGCGATGGGCGTCTGGTCGCCCTGGTCGGCGACGAGGTCCCTCGCGTACTTGGAGATCGCGGAAGGGTGGTCGTTGATCTCGATCCGGCGATGACCGGGATCTCAGGGTCCAGCAGGTGGACCAGTTGCCGGAGCATCCGGCCCGGCCTGGCCGCGGAGCCCGAGGAACAGCATGTCGTGCCGCGAGAGGATCCCGTTCTGGATCTGCGGGACGACGGTCTCTTCATAGCCCAGGATGTCCGGGAACATGGGCTCGCCGGCCCGGAGCTTGCGGATCAGGTTCCGCCGCATCTCGTCCTTGACCGACTCGACCCGGTACCCGCTCGCTCGCAACTCGCCCACCGTGCGGGGCCGATCCATCCCCATCGCGTGCCTGCCTCTCGGTGCAATCCCTGTGTCGTCAGTCGGGCGGCCAAGACCTAATCATGCTAGGCGCGCACCTAGGTCAACGAATTCCGCATGCACGCAATGACGCCTTGCGTTCCTCTCCTCGCCGGGGTGCCGCAGGCACGCCGGGGAAGTCCGGGCCGTCGCGAGAGCCAAGGAATCGGCTGGGGATACTTCCCGACATTCCGAGCAGGGTGGCTGGGTCTCGGTACGCCGAGACCCCAGCCACCCGGGAGCGGAGCCAGGCATGGGGGAGGAGGCAGAAGCATCCCCGGCCTGTCTGAACGAGGACCCGGGAATGGCCCCGGCTCCGAGCCTCAACTCCATCCGAATCCGTCCTAGGGTTCCAAGAGTCTCGTCAGTCGAGGGGAACGATCGGTCAGGGAGCCGCCTGCACGGTGTCATCCCTCGTTGGGGTGGCGCAGGGATGCTCGGCCGATCTTCCGGTCGAGGTCGCCCGGCGGGCTGCATCCGCGCTCCGGGCCAATCAGGCCCGGGGCCGCGTCGGCGTCGCCTGGGTCGCAAGGCGGGCGAGCCGCCCGCGCACGCCGCTGCCCCGACCGCCAGGTCGCGCCCAGGCGCCGCCCAGGGACACCGGGCTCGCGAGCCGCTCCGGCCCGTCACTTCTCCGGGTCCTGGGCGGTGGCCCGCCCGCAGCCGGAGAACCTCGCATGTCCCCGAAATCGAAGCCCCGTCGCCCTCGCCCACAGCTCGTGTCCCTGGAACGGCTGGCAACCTGGATCGTGCTGACCGGGCCACCGACCGTGCTGCACGGCACGCTCCCGGCGTTAACGCCTCGAGTTCACCTCGAGACGGCTCAGTACGTGGACAACCTGGGCGTTGCAGAACACCTCGAGCGAAGCCACCGACGCGGGCGGCCGAGCACGGATGGTAATCTCGAAGACCTTCTACTGTCAGCTCGGCAACTCGAACGGATCTCGATCACCGAGCTCAAGCGCCGGCGGCGACTTCGATCACGAACAACAACTCGCCGGACGACCGTCACCATGCTTGCCCCGAGATCGCAACTACTTCAATTACCCGGGAAACGCGCAGGACGACTACCCTCCACCCTGGGCACGCCCAGTGATGGATTCGGACCTCGGCGAATTCGCCGCAACGACAGGGTTCTCCAGGGATCTCAAGGGGATCCCTCCGAAGGGCGCCGACACGCTGGAGCTGGCCGAATGCTGTGACAGTGAGCGGAACTGGATGTTCAGTAGTGGAAACTACCTCGAGAGTTGCGTCGTGACCAACACGGGTTCGATCACCCAGGCCAACTATATCCAGGTGTCTGGTCGCACCGTCTCCCTCGAAGCACCATCCGGGCAAAGGCCCCTGGTGGCGCCCTGGATCGTCGCGTCCGGAGAATCCGTGATCCTGAAGTCGGGGATCCTGTCTGCTGAGCCGGACTATCTCGAGATCCTCGGAAACCTGCTGATCGGAGATGGGAGGACCGGCGGGTTCCGCCGTCGTCATCGATCCGCTGCCGATGCTCGGTGTCGAGCCATTCGCGGTCACGATCGCATCCGACGGCCAGATGGTGAAAACCGTAAACGGGACCACGACATTAACTTCCGACGATGACCGGCAACCGTCACCGGAGCCGGCGTCGTGAACCTCAACGGCGACGCGCCACCGCCACCTCCGCGACGAGATCGGACCGGACACCTACCCGGCCTCGATTTCCTGTGGACTCGCCCTGACCGCCGGGAGCATCGCTTCCAGATCGACCCGGGCCCTGGGATATCGCTGGACATCTCGGGGCGCGATCAGCGCGCGGGGCCGCGGTGACCAAGCTCGGCACCGGGTTGATGAAGCTCTCGGGGACGGCCGCCAACACCTACGACGGCATCACCGAGGTGGACGACGGACGCTGCTCCTGGCGAGGACGGCGGGGACCCTGGCCGTGCCGGGGAACCTGAAGGTCGGGAACCAGAACACCAGCACCCAGTCCCCGATCGTCCGGCTCGCGGCCGACGACCAGATCCTCGCGACGGATGAGCACGTCGTCTTCCAGTACGGGCTGCTCGACCTCGCCGGGCGCAATCAGACGATGGCGAGCCTCGGGCTGTTCGCCGGCCGGGTGACGACCGGCGCAGGCACGCTGACGATCTCCACGGGGATCAGCGGGGCGTCCGAGGCCCTCGGCGAGTTCGACGTCCCCGGCACGATCTCCGGCAAGCTCGCCCTGACGGCCGGGGTGAAGCAGCTCTGGGCGATGGGGGGGAGCGGTCCGGTCGACCTCGACATCTCGGCCGTCATCTCCGGCCCCGGTGCCTCGATCACCATCCTCGGCCCCGGCGGGGTGAAGTTCTCGGGATCCGCCGGCTCGAACAGCTACGGAGGCGCGACGACCGTCGACCTCGGAACACTCGTCCTGGATCACGCGGGAGGCACGATCGCCGTCCCCGGCCCGCTCTTCATCGGCACCGGTACGGACGCCGCCGATGCGGCCTCGGTGAAACTCCTCGGGAGCAATCAGATCGCCGCGACCGCCCCGGTCACGATCAACAAGGACGGCGCGCTCCTGATCCTGGTCTCCGCGAACCAGACCGTGGACAGCCTCACCATGACCGGCGGGTCGGTGGACACGGGAACGGGCACGCTGACGATCTCCACGGGCATCGGGGCAACGTCGGCCACGATCGGGACCGAGGCCCGCTCCGCCTCGATCGCCGGCGAACTCGTCCTGATTGATGGTCAGCACATCTACGAGGTTAACGACGGCCCGGCCGCGGTCGACCTGGACGTGTCGGCCGTCATCAGCGGGACCGGGTACAGCCTGAAAAAGTCCGGCGCGGGCGTGATGCAGTTCTCGGGAGACAGGTCGAACAGCTACAAGGCAAATACCGAAGTGCTTGACGGCATTCTCCTCCTGGCCCGGACGGGAGGGGGCGTCGCCGTGCCCTCCTACCTCATCATCGGCGACTCGGTGGGTGCACGAGCCTCGGCAGTGGTCCGGTTCGCGATCAATGCCCAGTTGCCCGAGAAGGCCATGCTTGACGTCGAGTCTGATGGCCTTCTCGACTTGAACGGCCACGACCAAAGCATCGACTGGCTCGGCCTGAACGGCGGCGACGCCGCATCCGGCTCCGGGACCTTGACCCTCTCCGGCGACATGGACGGCGCTTCTGTGACCGTGGACGGCGTCGTCTACGCCAGTTCGGTCTCCGGCAACCTGCTGCTGACCCCCGGAACGCATCACTTCACGGCATATAAGGGCGATGGCCCGATCGATCTCGATATCTCGGCGGTGGTGACCGGTCCGGATGCGAATCTCTACATCGAGTCCTACAACCTCGCGTCCGGAGTCGTTCAATTCTCGGGTGATGCGGGATCCAATTCCTACGGCGGCTGGACAACGGTCTTCAAGGGGGCGACCCTGCTCCTGAACCGGACCGGTGGGGATCTTTCGATCCCGGGCGACCTTCTGCTCTGGCCCGACCCCTCCACGCCCTACGAGATCACGACCGTGCGCTTGCTTGGGGACAATCAGATCCCCCCGACCGCGGATGTCCTCGTCGGCGCGGGGTCCTGGCTCGACCTGAATGGGCACGCCCAGACGATTGCCGACCTCACCACCGCCGGCGGGATCTCCATGGATCGCACCGTGGACAGCACGACGGTCACCGGGACGCTCACTCTGACGGGGAATCTGATGGCCTCGTCCGCGGTCTCCCTGGGGACCCCGACAGCTGCCACGATCGAGGGGAACCTGGACCTCTCCGCGGGCACGCACAGCTTCACGATCAATCGCGGGCCGGCCAGCACTGACCTGGACATCGGCGCCGCAATTGTCGGCCCGGGTGGTTTCACCATGCTGGGCGATGGGATCCTCCGGCTCTCCGGCGAGCGAGGCAACACCTACGCGGGCAAGACGGCCGTGAACGAGGGGACGCTCGAACTGGCCCACACGGGCGGGACCGTGGCGATCCCCTACTGGCTGACGGTCGGCGATGGCAGCGGCGGCCTCCAGTCCGCCGTGGTCCGGAGCCTTGCCAGCGGACAGACGGACTCCACCCTGACGACCATCCTGAGCGACGGATTGCTGGACCTGAACGGCTTCGATGAGACGCTGAATCTCGTGGTCATGACCGGCGGCACGGTGACGACGGGCGCCGGCACGCTCACCATCGCCGACATCATCGAGGCGACCTCGGCGACGATCGACAACACGAGCTACGCGGCCACCATCCTCGGCAAGCTTGCCGTCACCACGCAGGCCGACTTCGTCTTCCAGGTGGACCGGGGGCCGAATGCGGTGGATCTCGACGTCTCGGCGGCGATGTCCGGCGAATTCATCGGGCTCCGCAAGCTCAATCCGGGCGTGATGCGGCTCTCCGGAGGAGGAGACAACACGTACGGCGGCCTGACGAGCGTTGAGGACGGCGTCCTGGAGCTCGGGCGTCGGGGCCTGTCCCCGACCATTCCGGGCAACCTGCTCATCGGCGACGGGCTGGGCGACCCGGCCTCGGCCGTGGTGCGGTTCCTCGGCGACGACCAGATCGCGACCAGTTCGGGCGTCTCCGTGAACCGCGACGGCTGGCTCGACCTCTACGATTTTGAGCAAGGATTGACCGGGCTCAATCTCACCGGCGGACGGGTGAGCACCGGCGACGGGGTCCTCTACCTCACGAACGATGGGACCATCACCAGCCACGCGAGCGACCTGACCGCGACGATCAGCGGAAATCTCGACCTGGGCACCGGGCAGACGCTCGACGTCGCCGACGGAGCGGCCGCGCCGGACCTGCTCGTCAGCGCGATCGTCGACGGGCAGTTCGCGACCATCGCGAAGACGGGCGCCGGGGAGCTGGCCCTGGCCGGGGCGCCCGGGCCGGGATTCAGCGGCTTCATCCTCGTCGACGCGGGCCGGGTCGACCTGAACAACTGGTTCCTCAATCCGGTGACCGTCTTCGCGGGGGGCATGCTGGGCGGGACCGCGGGCGATCCCTACACCGAGCCGGGCCACGCGGGGGAGATCACGATCGACCCGGGCGGGACCCTGGGCGCGGGGACGAGCGTCCACACCGGGATCCTCGCCGCCGACTCCGTGACCTTCCAGCCGTTCGCGCCCAAGGGTGCCGCGGGGCCGGGCGACCAGGGCGGCCAGGGCGAGACGAATCCCGCCTTCCAGGTCGTGCTGAACGGGACCGAGCCGGGGGTCGGTTACGACCAGGTCCAGGCCCCCGAGCTGTCGCTCCAGGGTGCCACGCTGCGGGTGCTCCTCGGCCAGCCCGGATCACCCTATACTCCCACGCCGGGCGACCGATTCACGATCATCTCCGGCCCGACCGGCGACGTCGGCCAGTTCGCGGGGCTGCCCGAGGGGGCCGAGTTCCTCGCCCAGGGGGCGGTCTTCTCGATCACCTACCTCGGCGGCGACGGCGGACACGACGTGGTGCTCACCGCGATGCGGCTTGTCCCCACCGTGACCCTCGACGTGGCGCCGGCTCCCAGCGAGTTCGGCCAGCAGGTCACGTTCACCGCCACCGTCTCGGCGAGTCTCGGCACGCCCGGGGGGGTCGTTGAGTTCTACGACGGCGATCCCGCCGGCGGAGGCGTGCTCCTCGGCCAGGGTACGTTGACGGACGGCACGGCCGTGTTCGTCACCCCCGAGGGCTCGCCGCTGGCCGTGGGAACGCACACGGCCTTCGCCCGCTACCCGGGGAGCGAGGCGTACACCCCGGCCACGTCCGAGGGCCGCGTGCTGGTCGTCGCCCCGGCGAGCACCCGCACCACGCTGATCGCCGCCCCGAATCCGTCGCTGTTCGGCCAGGCGGTCACGTTCACGGCGCAGGTGTCCTGCCTGCGGTCGAGCACGGCGGTCGGCCAGGGCTCGGTCCAGTTCTACGACGGGACCAGCCCGATCGGCGGGCCGGTGGCGCTGAGCGCGACTGGGGTGGCGTCCGTCACGACGGCCGCGCTCGGGGTCGTCCCGTCCGGTCA
>JAXMBE010000017.1:0-127044 GCA_046349995.1 Isosphaeraceae bacterium
CCCCTACCGCGAGGTCGCCTGGCTGATCGCGGGATTCCTCGGCCTCAGCGGGATCTCGCACCTGGTCGACGCGCTGACGGATCCGCCCACGAACTCGCTGGTCGACCTGACCTCGCTGGCACTGGCGACCGGGTCCTGGTCGACCCTCCTGGTGCTGGCGCTGGTGGCCCGCAAGGTCGAGGCCCCGCGCGACCCCAGCGACTTCGCGAAGGAGATCGCCGAGCGCCGGCGCGCCGAGGACGCCCTGCGGCGGAGCGAGGCGGCGGCCCACAAGCTGGCGCTGGTGGCCAGCCGCACCGACAACGCCGTGATCATCACGGACGCCGAGGGCCGCATCGAGTGGGTCAACGACGGCTTCACCCGGATCACGGGGTACACGCTGAAGGAGGTGGCCGGCCGCTCGCCGGGCTCGTTGCTCCAGGGCGGGGAGACCGACCCGAACACCGCCGAGCTGATGCGGCGGACCGTCCGCGCGGGGAAGGGCTTCCAGACCGAGGTCGTCAACTACGCCAAGTCGGGCCGGAAGTACTGGATCGCCATCGAGGTCCAGCCGATCCACGACGAGTCCGGCCGGCTCACGAACTTCATCGCCGTGGAGAGCGACATCACCGAGCGGAAGCGTGACCAGCGGCGGATGGAGGCCCAGTATCTCACGATGCAGATCCTGGCGGGCAGCGGCCGCCTCGAGGAGGCCATCCCGCGGCTCCTCGCCACGATCGGCCAGGGGCTGGACTTCGACGCCGGCGAGTTCTGGACGGTCGATCGGGGCGCGGGGACGCTCCGGCTGGAGGCCCGTCCCTGGATCTCCTCGCGGGTCTCCGGCGAATGGCGCGAGACGTCGCTCGGCATGACGCTCTCCCGGGGCGTCGGCCTGGCGGGCCGCGTCTGGTCCAGCGGGTGCTCGGCCTGGATCGCCGACCTGAGGGAGGAGAAGGGGAAGCACCTGGTCCGCAGGGATCTGGCCGTCGCGACCGGGCTTCGCAGCGCGTTCAGCTTCCCGGTGGTGGCCAGCGAGGGGGGGCCGATCCTCGGGGTCATGACGTTCCTCTCCCGCGAGCCGCTGGAGTGCGACGACGCCCTGCTGCGGGCCATGACGACCCTCGGCCGGCAGATCGGCCTGTTCGTCGAGCGGCGGAGGGCGGAGGACGAGCTGAAGCAGGTCAACGCGCAGCTCCACGCGGTCCTCAACGCCTCGGCCCAGGTCTCGATTATCGCGACCGACCCGGAAGGGCTGATCACCGTCTTCAACTCGGGCGCCGAGCGGATGCTCGGCTACTCCGCCGAGGAGATGGTCGGCAAGGCCACTCCCGTGATGATCCACGACCTGGAGGAGATCCGGCTCCACTCGGAGCGGCTCTCCGACGAGCTCGGCATGAGCGTCGGAGGCTTCAGCAGCCTCGTCGAGCGTGCCCGCCGCGGCGGGCACGACGTCGGCGAGTGGACCTACGTCCGCAAGGACGGGACCCGCCTGACGGTCCTCCTGGCGGTGACGGCGGTCTGCGACGCCGAGGGGCGGACCAACGGCTTCCTGGGGATCGCCATCGACCTGACCGACCGGCAGCGGGCCGAGCGCCGGCTCCAGTTCAGCGAGTCCCGGTTCCGCCGCCTCGTCGAGTCGAACATCTTCGGCGTCGTCTCCGGCGACATCGACGGGCACATCACCGACGCCAACGACGCCTTCCTGGAGATGGTCGGCTACTCGCGGGGCCAGATGCTCGAGGGCCGGCTCGCCTGGGATGCGCTGCTCCCCTCCCCGAGGGTCCGCCCCCTGCGTCGCTGCCTCGTGGAGCTGAGGCGTCGGGGACGCTGCAACCCGTTCGAGGTCCAGTGCCGGCGGAAGGACGGCCGCTGCCTGCCGGTGATGGTCGGCGTGGCGCTGCTCGACGAGAGCCGCCCCGCGGGGCCGGGCTCGCCGGTCGTCGCCTTCTGCCTCGACGTCTCGGAGCGCAGGCAACTGGAGGACCAGCTCCGCCAGCACGCCGAGGAACTGGCCGAGGCCAATGCCCGCAAGAACGAGTTCCTGGCGATGCTCGGCCACGAGCTGCGCAACCCGCTGGCGCCGATCCGGAACGCCGTGAAGATCATGAAGCAGCGCGACCCGGACGACCCGACGCTCCGCTGGGCGAGGGAGGTGATCGACTACCAGATGCGGCAGATGGCCCAGCTCGTCGACGACCTGCTGGAGATCTCGCGCGTCACCCGCGGGAAGGTGCGGCTCCAGAAGGAGGTCGTCGACGTGGCCACCATCGTGGCCTACGCGGTCGAGACGAGCCGCCCGATCATCGACGCGCACCGGCACCACCTCTCGATCTCGCTGCCGGCCGATCCGATCCGCGTCCACGCCGATCAGGTCCGGATGGCGCAGGTCCTGTCGAACCTCCTCAACAACGCCGCCAAGTACACCGACGAGGGGGGGCAGATCCGCCTGTCCGTGGGCGTCGAGGCATCCAGCGTCGTCTTCCGCGTCCGCGACAACGGCATGGGCATCCCCCCCGAGATGCTCTCGAGGGTCTTCGACCTGTTCACCCAGATCGATCGCTCGCTCGACCGGTCGCAGGGGGGGCTGGGCCTCGGCCTGACGCTGGTGCGGAGCCTCGTCGAGATGCACGGAGGCGGCTTGCCGAGGGCGGCTCAGCGACGGCCCGGGCAGGGGCAGCGAGTTCATCGTGACTGCCGCTCTGGCTTTCCCCGCAGACCGCCGCCGCCCCTGCCCATCAGCCCCCCGCGCGGGGGACCCTCGCCCCGCCTTCCATATCGCCCGCGGGCGACGTGCCCGCGCCATCCCGACGGGTCCTCGTGGTCGATGACATGGTCACCTCGGCGCAGAGCCTCGAGCTCCTGCTCTCGCTGGAGGGCCACGACGTCCACGTGGTCCACGACGGCCCCGACGCGCTGCGCGCGCTGGAACGTCGCGAGTTCGACGTGGTGCTCATGGACATCGGGCTGCCCGGTATGAGCGGCTACGAGGTCGCGCAGCAGATCCGCCGGACCCGCGGCCTCGAGGGCCTCCTGCTCATCGCCGTCACCGGCTACGCCGAGGACGAGGCTCGCCTCCGCTCCAGCGAGGCTGGCTTCGACCACCACCTCGTCAAGCCCGTGGACCCCGACGCGATCCTGGCGCTGCTGGCGTCGATGGAGTGGAGGACCGGCGAGGGACAGTCGGAGCCCGGGCGCGCCGGGCCAGTCCGCTCCGGGCGGGAACTCGAGCCGGCGATGCAGGGCCCCCCGCGGTGGCCCTGATCAGCGGCCGACGCCCCAGTGGTGCGAGGCGAAGTCCATGTAGGCGTCCCAGTCGTCGGTCGTCACGTCGTGCTTCCCCGGGCGGATCCGGTAGCCGATGGTGCTCGTGACCAGCGAATGGGCCTCCGGCGCGGGCCACTCGGTGATCGCCAGGCCGTCGGTGCCGAGCAGGCGATAGACGGGGTCGGCGCCCCTGGCCGCCAGGAACTCGCCCTTCGGATCGGCCCACAGGTCCTCCGCGGCGCTCGAGACGAGCACCGGCCGCGGAGCGATCAGGGCGATGAGCTCATGCTGATCCACCGGGAGCAGGCCCTCCCGGTCGCTGAAGATCTTGAAGTTCCCGCAGAACCAGTGGGGGAACGCCGTGTTGAGCCGGGCGACCGTCTCCCCGAAGATCCGCCGGCTGAGGGCCGCGCCGCCGGCCCCCGAGTTGTTCGAGATCACGATCGAGAACCTCGGGTCCTGGGCGCCGGCCCACAGCGAGGTCTTGCCGAGCCGGGAGTGCCCCATCACCGCGACCCTCTTCGCATCGACCTCCGGCGCGGTCTCCAGGTAGTCGAGCGCCCGGCTCAGACCCCAGGCCCAGGCGCCGATCGAGCCCCACTCGTCCGCGGCGGGCCGGGTCTGGCCGGGCCGGTAGAAGAGCGGGTGGACGCCGTTCCGGAAGCCGTCGTCGAAGTCCGGGTCGATGTCCCCGTAGTACGCGGTGGCCAGGCCGAATCCCCGGGCCAGGATCCGCTCCACGGGCCATCGCGAGGCCTCCGAGCCCCGCGACGCCTCGGTGGCCCGGTGGTTGACGACCCCCTCCTTCGGGTTGTCGCGCAGCCACTGGGTCGAGAGCGAGATGCCGGGGTCGGTGCTCACGGCGTGGTTGCCCTCGAAGTTCAGCCCGAGGAAGACGGGCAGCTTGCGGCCGACCCCAGCGTCCGCGGGGAGGTAGATCAGCAGATGGATGACCGGCCCGGAGGGATCGTCGTTGAACCGGATCGCCACCTCGCGGCGGATCGCCTTGCCGCCGAGCGCCTTCCGGTCTTCCGAGGTGGCCGAGAACCGCGGCGTGACCGGCGTGGGAGGGGTTGGGACCTTGCCGTAGACGTAGGTCTCGAAGAGGGCCAGGAGCTCGGGCCGTCGCGTCGACCGCCACTGATCCGGCGTGCTCACGCGCTCCCCGTCGGAACCGACCAGTGGGTCGGGCAGCGAATACAGGCCGACCTTCGCCTCGTCGTAGTTGGCAGGCGGTGACTGGGCCTGGATCGATCGAGGGGCGGATCCCAGGGCAATCACGGCGCAGCAGAGCAGGAGCCCTCGGACTCCGCCGTCCATCATCGCCGAGCGTGAGATCCGATCGCGGTGTCGAGGGTGATCTACCATCCCGGTCCTCCCGTCCAGGTGTCCATTGCGAACCGTCCGCCACTCGACTGCGATCATGACACTCGGATGTCGAGGGTGCAACCGGGTTGAGACGCCAGTCCCGGCCGGCATCCGCGTCAGCGTATCGAGGTTCAGAAGACGCCGAAAACGTGCTTCAGGGTGTAATAGACGCCGATCGCGAGGAACAGGGAACCGGTGATTCTTCGGGCCCACCAATCGATCTTCGAGACGGCGTCGAACGCCCTGCCGACCGAGCGAGCACCGATCGCCAGGAGGGCCGCAAACACGAGCGCCGGGACCGCGGTCCCGACTCCATAGATTCCGGGCAAGAGCAGGCTCGATCGGGCCTCCAGGGCAAGAGGAATGAGGCTCCCGAAGAAGAGGGCCGCCGACGCAGGGCAGAAGGTCAGGGCGAAGAGCATCCCGAGCGGAAGTGCCCCCCAGAGGCCCAGCAAGTCGAGCCTCGCCTGAATCGCCCCTCCCAGGCCCGCACCCGGGATCGAGAACGAGACCAGATCGAGGAGGAACATGGCCACGATGATCAGGAGCGGTCCCAGGAGTCGGTTCATGGACCGCTGGAGGAACAGCGAGAGTTCGGGTACCGAGAGCACGCTGGCGACCAGGAGCACGCCCAATCCGAGGTAGGCGAGCGATCGACCAAGGGCGTAAAGCACGCCGGAGGCGAAGACGCGGCCCGGGTTCCCGAGACGGCGCCCGATGAAGGAGATGGCCGCGAGGTTGGTCGCGAGCGGGCAGGGGCTGATCGAGGTCAGGAAGCCGAGCCAGAAGGCCGCGGCGGCGGCGAACAGTGGGGCCGAAGCGACGTCCTGGCTCATGAAGGACCCCCCTCTCGTCCTGGAGGCTCGCGAAGCTCAACCCCCAGCTCTCGCCACCTGTCGAGGATCTCCTCGCGGGACATGAAGCCCTCGTGCCGGAACCGCTCCCTGCCCTCGGCGTCGAAGAAGATCTGGGTAGGGATCGTCGAGACGTCGTATTTCGCCGCGGCATCCCGATCTTGCCAGACGTCGAGGAAGACCACGTCCAGACGACCCCGGAAGGTCTCTCGGAGCTCCTCGAGGATGGGGGCCATCTCCTTGCAGGGGATGCACTGACCGGCCCCGAGGTCCACCAGCCGCGGCAGCGGCTCGGGCGACGTTCCGGGTCCGCGAGCAGCCTTCGCGGCCGGGGCCGCGGGAGCGTCGGCCGGCTTCGTGGCGCCGTCCAGCTGCTCGCGGATGTTCTCCACGATGAAGGAGCGGAACCGCGGCCTGTCGCCGATGAGCTCCCAGACTTCCGGCAGGCTCTTCCACGATGACTGCTGGCCGTCCTCGCAACGGGCCAGGACGACGCACGGGGCGACGAGGTGGAACTCGGTCGCGAAGTGCTCGTTACCCGGTTCATCGTAGTTGACCGCCCGCCACTCGATGCGGCCGCTCTCCAGCTCCCCGGGGAAGCTCGATTCCACGGCTTCCCTCGCCGTCTTCTCGATGTCGTTGCAGGTCACACACCGCACCTTGCCGTGCAGGTAGTAGGCGATCAGCCTGGTGCCCGACGCAGGCACCGATCGCTCGACGGTCGCTGGAGTCGGGCCGGTGAGCCCGACCTCCTTCAAGATGAGGGTGACCACGCTCAACCCGACGAACCCGGACAGCGCGATGGTGAGTAGTCCCTTCGGCTTCATCGTCCCCTGTGCCTCCTCGCTTGACGCGCCCTCCCGACCGGTGCCGGCCGATCGGGGAGGCGCTGTGGCGGATTTCCCCTCGAGGCTTCACGCCAGACGGCGTCACGACGGCCGCCGGGCCCGCGCACGGCCTCCGCGCGGGGTCGCCCGTCCCTCTCAGCCGAGGAACTTCCTGATCTCCGCCGGGCTCAACGACCGCCCGCAGGCCTTGACCTCGCCGTCGACGGCGAGTGCGGGGAGCGCCCGGACGCCGTCGAAGGCGAGGATCTCGGAGATGTCCTTCACCCTGACCACCTCGCCGTCGATGCCCGCTTCCTTGACCGCCTGTTCGGCGTTGGCCGCGAGTGTTTGACACCTCGAGCAGCCGGTTCCCAGGACCTGAATCTTGATCATCGTGCGACCTCCAGCTCGCGAGCACCCGGGCGTTCGGCCCGCGGCGACGCCGCCGCTTCAGCCGCTTCGGCCTGCCACGGCACGAGGGCCGTGCGGGGGCTCAACTCTTCGGTCACCTCGCGGATAAAGGCACGCTCGTGGAACTTCCGGGACCTGAGGACCGCATCGCCGACCGGCAGAGGGGTGAGGCTCTGGTTGATGACCCAGGCGAAGGGCGTGATGCCCGCCCGCAGGAGGTCGCGCTGGAGAGAGGCCGCCTCATGGACGGGCGTCGCCTCGGGCAAGGTCACGATCAGGACCCTGGTGAACTCCGCGTCGCGGAGCCGCGGCAGGATCTCGCGGACGGCCTCGGGCATGTCGCTCAGGTTCCGCAGCACATCGCGGTGATAGGCTTCGGTGGCATCGAGCAGGAGGAGCGTGTGACCCGTGGGCGCGGTGTCCAGCACGACGAACCCCGCCTTGCCCTGGTCGACGGTGCGGGCGAAGGCACGGAAGACCGCGATCTCCTCGGTGCACGGGGAGCGGAGGTCCTCCTCGAGGAGGGCCCTGCCCTGCTCATCGAGGCCACTGCCCGCGGTCGCCATGACCTCGGCCGTGTAGTCGGCCGTCTCCTTCGCCGGGTCGATCCGACTCACGGTGAGGTTCGCTACCTTCGAGCCGAGCGAGCTGTCGAGGTGGGCCGCCGGGTCGGTGGTTGAGAGATGCACCTCGTGGCCGAGGCGAGCCAGAGCGACGGCCAGGCGAGTGGCCACGGTGGTCTTGCCGACCCCGCCCTTGCCCATCGTCAGGATGACGCCGTGTCCGCGTCGAGCGAGTTCCGGGAGCAGGGATTCGAGCGGCGACGACGCCCCCTCGGCGACGTTGGGCACGTCGGCGGGCGGATGCTCCGCGACGGTCGTCGAGTCGTTCAGGGCCCGCAACGCGGCGACCCCGACCAGGCCGAACGGGAGGAGCCGAACGTCTTCGCGGGGCAGGGCGGCGAGCCCTTCGGGCATCGCCGCGAGGGCAGCCACACCGCAGGCCTTCATCGCCGCAGCCGTGGCGTCGTTGGGGTCGCTCGAGGAGAAGATGCCATTGACCACGAGCCGCTGATTCCTGACGCCGAGACCCGCGAGCTCCCGGCTCGACCGGTCGGCTTCGCGAAGGGCCGTCCGTTCCGGTCGGCTGACCAGGACGAGCGTCGTCGTCTCGGCATCGGAGAGGGCCCTCAGTGCCGCTCCATAGAGGGCCCGTTGAGCCGTCAGTCCCGAGAGGGGGCCGAGGCACGAGTTGCCGCCCAGGTTGCTCTCGAAGAACACGGTCCAGGCCGCGGGAAGCTGGAGCAGCCTGAGCGTGTGCCCGGTAGGAGCCGTGTCGAAGATGACGTGGTCGAACCCGGCCGTAACCGTCGCATCGCCCAGGAGCTTCGAAAACTCGTCGAACGCCGCGATTTCGGTGGTGCAGGCGCCCGAGAACTGCTCCTCCATGCTCCGCACCGCGGCGTCGGGCAGGATGCCGCGGTAGGGGCCCACCATCCGCTCCCGATAGGCGCGGGCGGCGGCCTCCGGGTCGATGTTCATCGCATCGAGGTTCGGGACGCCGGGGATCGGCGTGGGAGTCGTGCCGAGCTCGACCTGAAAGACTTCGTCCAGGTTCGAGGCGGGGTCGGTGCTCACCAGGAGGACCCGCTTGCCCGCATCGGCGAGCCCCACGGCGGTGGCACCGGCGACCGAGGTCTTCCCGACCCCGCCCTTGCCGGTGAAGAAGAGATTCCGCGTCACCGGGCCGGGAATGATCATCTCAGGCCTCCTTCGTCAGCAGCATTTCCCGGATCCCTGGCCGGCCCCGATCGTGGCCTCCGCCCCGGGCGAGCAACAGCACGAGCACGCGGCTTCCCTCGGCGTCCCGGCCACGTCGGCATCGAGGCCGACCAGACGGACGATCTCCGTGCGGGTGGGGTATCTGCCGCGGGAGGCGACCACGCCATCGACCAGGATCAGCGGCAGGCATTCGTTGCCGTGCTCTCGGAGGGCCGAGGTGACCGCCGGATTCGAGGCGAACGCCTGGGGCTGCTGGGCGAGATTGAACCGCTCGACCTGGATGCCCTGGCGCCCGAGCCAGTCGAGGTCCGCGGCGATCCGCGGCAGTACCGGATCGACCACGGGCCCGCAGACGCCGGTCGAGCAGCACATGGGGGGGTCGTAGACGGCGAGCTTGGTCATCGTTTCCTCCTCTTTTTCGTTTATCGTCGATTGCCGATGAAAGGGGGCAAAAAAACTCCGGCCGCTAGAGGCTCGAGACGAGTTGCTTGAGCCGCGCGAGCACCTTCGGTTCCACGCAGTAGCAGACCCGCGGCCCGTCGATTGTGCCGCGGATGAGTCCCGCCTCCTTGAGGATCTTCAGATGCTGGGAGACCGTGGACTGGGCCAGCGGTAGGTGCTCGACGATATCGCCGCACATGCACGAGTCCTGCGACAGCAGGAAGCGGACGATCTGCACCCGGGCCGGATGGCCCAGGGCCTTCGCCAGGGCGGCCAGTTCCGCATCGGACGCCCGGACCTGCTCGAGTGAGACGGCCGGAACGTTTCCATCCTTCGCGGTTGAGCAGCACTTCGGGCCCACGAGCAGCTCCCTTTCTTAGATCGTCAATTTACGATAGACGATTTAGGGGTTCTCGTCAAGCCCCCCGGCCTGCCGATTCCGCGCACCGCGGCGGCTCTCCGTCCTCGATCCGGTGGCTCACTCGATCCGCCGGGCCATCTGTTGCATCATCTCGGCCTCGGAGATGCCCATCCAGCAATGGCCCATGCCCGGGCCGTAGGCGACGGTACCCTCGAACGGCGGATCGGCCCGGCGAAGGAATGTGTCGAGCCGGTGCACGGCGTCGTTCAGGAAGTAGTCGTCGGCCTCGCCGACCCAGATGTGCAGCTTGCCCCGGAGCTTCGGGCCGAGGCTGCGCCAGTTCGCCTCGAGCACGAGGCGCAGGTCATAGGCTCTCCAGTGCTCGACCGCCGCGCGATCGATCTGCCCGGTCCGCGGATCCCAGAGCGGGACGGGGCGGCCGTCGCGGGCTCGCGGGCCGTAAGTCGCGTTCCAGGCGCCCCACTGCCCGCCTGACATCGCCCAGGAGCCGCCCCGGCCGAGCACGTTCTCCAGGCCGCACTCGTGCCGCATCGTGTACCGGACCTCGCCGGTCCGCTCCCGCGCGGCCGGGCGCTCCCGGCCCCGGCGGTCGACGTACGCGTTCTCGTCCTCGTAGATGTTCACCAGCTCGAAGGAGCGGAAGTCGACGCTGTCGGGGCAGAAGGCCCACGCGTTGAAGAACTCGGGATTGAAGACCTGGAGCGCCAGGGCGACCCAGCCGCCGGTCGAGCCGCCGTCGAGCACCCGCGTCGAGCCGCGCCCGATGCCCCGGAAGGTCTCCTCAACGTACGGGATCAGCTCCCGGGTGATCGCGTCGCCGTAGGGACCGTGATTGGCCGAATTGACCTGGTATGGGTCCCCCAGCGGCCCCGCGCCGTCGAGTCGGAGGAGATCATCCGGGGCGTGTCGTCGGCCATCCAGTGGTCGCGGAAGGGCGAGCCCGGGGCCATCTTCCGGGCGACGGCCGTGAATCGATCGCCGTAGCCGCCGATCTCCACCCGTAGCGGGTAGCAGCCGCGGCTCGCGATCGTGCCCCCGAGGCAGGATGACCCCCGCGGAGGAACGTGGGCCGGCCGTGGAACTCGCTGAGCAGACGCGAGGGGAGCTTCACGTACCGGACCAGATCGTCGTCGGGAGGGAGCGTTTCCTCGGGGAGCTCGCTCGGAGAGCTCCAGTTTCACGATGCCGGCGTCGCGCGGGTCGAGGCGAATCCGGTGGACCCGGCTGTGCAGGTCGCCCGGGGCGTTGGCCAGGTTCAGGTCACGATTGGTGTGCAGCACCGCCTGCACCGCGTAGTCCCCGGGAGCGAGCCCCCGCAGGCTCTCGATCGGCCAGATCGCGGAGCGGCCGTCGAGGACGGCGGGCTGACCAGGCCGGAGCGCGGACACGTCCGTCCCGAGGATCACCGGGGCGTCCGCTCCGGTCCGGCCGATGGTCATCCTGGGCTCGGCCTCGTCGGGGCGGCCCAGGACCACGAGCAGGCGCCCGGACTGCCCTGCCTCGCCGGCGAGGCGGCGGGCGATGCTCACCGCGAACTGCAGCCCGCCGGGCCGAGGTTCCTCGGAAACCGCACGCGCCTGGATGGCCAGGAGCAGGAAGACGATCCAGGAAAGCGAACAGGAAGCGCGTGCGAGGCCCATGAGCGAGTCCAGGGTTGTGCGGGTGCGGGCGGTGCGTCCGGCGACTCGACTCATGGTAAACGGGGCCCCGGGACGCGGACAGGGCCCGAGGTGCCGGGCCCCGATCCTCCCGTGCCCATGGGGAGCGTCAGCGACGGCGTTCGGAGGAATCGGGCCGGCATAGGCACCCTCGACCTTCGTCCCGCTGCGGATCTCGACCTCTTCTCCCTCGTCCTCGTCTTCCTCGCCGTCCTCCGGATCCGGCTTCGCCGTGCGGGTGATCCCGTTGAGCGGCCGCTTGAGGTCTCCGGCGGAGGTCGGCGGTTTCAGCTCGCTCCTGGCGGCCAGGATCTCGGTCGGTGCCACGTCCTTGCCGTAGTAGTCCGCGTTGACCTTGCGGTCGACGGAGAGCGAACCGCCGCCTGCGGAGACGCCCGCGAACGCCCCGCGGTTGCGGGAGTACGAGAGATCTCGCCGCGGAACTTCACGTCCGTCCCGCCTCGGCGGCCCTGCCCAGCGGGCCGGCGGCGACCGAGGCGTCGACGCCCATCGTCAATTTGCCCTTGCCCTGGAGGAAGTTCTGGACGCTCCGCTTGCCCCGGAAGACGAGCACCAGGTCGGTGGCCTGGGGTCGCCCGCCTGGAGGCCGAAGCTGCCGCCGAAGCTGCTGATGAAGACGGGGTTGCTCCAGGTCCCGTCCGCCTGGCGGACCACCAAGGCCCCCTGCCGTAGCGGGCCCCGAACACGAACCCCGCCTTGAACTGGCCGGGGATGATGGCGATCCCCTGCGCTGGTTGAGGATCTTCGGCGGCACCCAGCGCTCCGACTTCCGGCTCATCTCGTCGATCACCTGCATGGCCTCGGACACGGTCGCCTCGCCCCGGCCCTGGGGACCCGCCTTCGCCGCCGGTGAGAGAGACGAGATCATCAGGGCAGGGATCATCCAGCAAGCAAGGTACTTCCTGAGCAAGAGACACCTCCTGGTCGCGGCGTCATCGCCTGAGTGGTGTGGAGAAAGGACGATCGGGGGGAACGCGGGAGGGATACCGGGTCAGCGATCCGCCGAGGACCGGCTGCTGCCCGCGGTGCGGGGGGCGTCCAGCTCGGGCAGGTCGTCGTCGCTGTCTGGGGTCGCGGGCTTCTTCTCCCGGCTCGGCTTCGGCGGCGCTCCGGGGCCGCCCGGGAGGTCCTCGTCATTGGTCCGCGGCGCACGGCCGGAGGGATTGCTCCGTCCACGGCTCCCTGCGACGGGAGGGCGTCCAGATCGTCGGCACTCGACGGCTCGGCCCGCGGCCGGGCCGGCCGCTCGGCGGGGGCGCGGGGCACGCGCGCGGGGCGGGCGGCGGGCTCCTCGCGGATCGCGCCCTCGACCTCGACGTCCGAGGATTCCCCGAACAGGGAGGGCTCGTCGACCTCGTCGACGATGACCGGCTCGCCCCGGGGCTTCCCGGCGTTCACGATCCGCTCGGGCCAGGCGGTCTTCTCGGCCAGCATCTGCTGGAGGGTGAAGGCCGATTCCGGAACGGCCCGCAGGCTATTCGGCGTGAGGATGGCCAGTGGGGAGACGGCCTGCTGGTAGTACAGCGCATTCGCCTTGTTGTCGATCTGGAGCGTGCCCCCCTCGGCCGACACCCCGGCGAAGATGCCGTGGCTGTTGGAATAGGAGAGGATTTCCGACTTGAGCCCGGCATCGGTGGAGGCCTCGAATCGCTTGCCGACGGGCCCCGCCGCCACGCCGACATCTACCCCCAGCGTCAGCTTGTTCTTCCCCTTCAGGAAACGATCCAGCCCCCGCTGCGACTGGAACACCAGCACCAGGTCGGTGGACTGCGCACCGGCCTGCGCGCCGAAGCTCCCCCCCATGAGGTGGATGAACAGCGGGTTGCCCCAGGTTCCGTCGGCCTGACGGACGACGAGCACCCCGCGCCCGAAGCGGGCGCCGAAGATGAAGCTCATCTTGAACATCTCGGGGATGATCGCGATCCCGTGGGCATTCTTCATGACCGTGCGAGGCATACCCGTCTTGGGATTGCGGGTGATCTCGCTGAGGACCTGGAGCGACTTGTTGACGGTGATCTCGGGGTCTCGCTGGGCCGAGGCGATCCCGGGGAGCCCGAGGACGAGGGTCGCGGTAAGCCCGACCGCCAGGCGGAACGTCGAGGACCTCATGTCGATCGGACTCCTTTCGCCGGAGAGCTGGCGTGGCGGTTCCTTCGCCGACCACGCGATTCCGGGGCATTCTGCGATTTTCCGGTAAACGGTCAACGCGAGTTCCGGTGTCGTGGATGTCGGGTTGTCCTCAACCCACCATGGGTCTGGAGATCCGGGACGGATCGAGGGAGATGGCAAGGGGTCTCGAGGTCGACTTCCGCAACGTCTCGCGGCAGCGATCCTCGCCGGCACCTTTTGCACGGCGGCGTTGCTCTGAAGTAATGTGTCTAGACGGGCGGCGTGTCCGAGCGGCCCCCTCTCGGGCGACCGGGCTCATCGGCGGACCGGGCCCGCGACGATTGCGCCCGGTTACCCAAGGAATCGGGCGACGGACGGAGAGACCTGTGGAGGATGAGGCGGCCCCTCGGCTTGAGGTTCACCGGCGGCACGCAATACGATCCCTGGGACCTTGATCGCCACCGGGGTCCTCGTGGTGATCCTCCCCCACGGGGATGTGGCTCACCCGTAAGTCGACGCGGGCCGCACTCCCCGGATCGTGACCTCTCGACGAGGGGGAAGCGCGTGCTCCGGCGACCCCTACATCGGCTCGTACATCTGCCGGGAACACCACCCAACGAGTTCTCCCTGTTCCTCAAGTCCGCCATTCCCGGACGTCCAGGAGCGCCTCGGTCACCCCGTGGGCAAGGTGGACCGACGGCCAGTTGGTCGCCGACCCGGAAGCCGGCGTCTTCTGGTCGTACACACTGGCCGGCGACCCAACTTCCGTGCCGAAAGGAAGCACGGAGAGCGTCGAACGATTCGTCCTGGACTACGCGGCCCGGCTCCGGCCACCACGCCACGACGTTCCTGACCATGACCGACGCGAGCAAGCCGATCGGGATCGAGCACCGGCTCACGTACTTCGGGCAAGAGGGAGAACTCGGCATGACGCCGGGTCAGGAGATGCCGAAGCGGAAGACCGGGACTTCATCCCGAGGATGCTATCTGACCGCGGAGATCACGCTCCAGTGCTTCGGCTGCCACGCGACGCAGACCTCGGCGATCGCCGGGCGGCCGTTCGACGAGGGGACCCTCATCCCCAACGTCACCCGCGAGCGGTGCCACGGTCCGGGCCGCCGCCACGTCGAGGCGGCTGCGGAGGGGGCGAGGCGGACCTGGGCACGCCCTTCGCCGGCCAGTGGACCGCCGAGACCCAGATGAAGCTCTGCGGCGAGTGCCACCGCCATCCCTCGATGTACGCGGCGGGCGAGATCCTTCCATTCGACAGGATGCCGCGCTTCCAGCCGGTCGGCCTGATGCAAGTCCCGGTGCTGGCGATACGAGCGCGCCCTCACCTGCGTGACCTGCCACGACCCGCACGCACACGCGACCTCGGACACCCTGGCCTACGAGGCCGTATTGCCTCGGTTGTCATTCTGAGCCCGCACAGACGGTCTGTCCCAAGTCGCGGGAGAAGGGTTGCCTCGGCCAGTCACATGCCGCGGGTGGACCTCGGGCACGAGAGACCCGATTCACGGACCACTGGATCCGTCTGGCGCAGCGAAACTCGCTTCCGGTGGTGGGACCGGGTTGGACTCATCACCCGCGGCAAGTGGTCGGGGGTCACAATTTCCGCCCTGCTCGCCCAGGCTACCCGGCAGACACACCGGCGGCACCTTCGCACGTCGGAGTCGCTCTGAAGTAAGGTGTTAGGGGAGATGACGTACCTGGATTTCCGCGACTGGGTTGTCGAGCACAAGCGCGAATTCCGCCTCATGACTCGTGCACCGCGGTGTCCTGAGCGATCCGGCGAGGTGAGTGTACGGAGAGACCTTCGGAGATGCGGCGACCTCTGAATTGCGGATTCACCGGGCGCGTTTCTTCGGTCCAGGGGGTCCTGCTCGCCGCCGGAGTCGTCCTGGTGCTTTCCCTCACGGGGATGTGGCTCAGTCGGAAGACGACGCGGGCCGCACTTCCCCGGATCGTGGATCTCTCGACGAGTGGACGCGTGCCCGGCGACCCCTACATCGGCTCGCGCGTCTGCCGGGAATGCCACTCCAACGAGTTCTCCCTGTTCCTCAAGTCCGGCCATTCCCGGACGCTCCAGAGCGCCTCGGCCCACCCCGCTGCGCAGGCCCTCGATGGACGGACCATTGCCGATCCGGAGATTGACGGCCTGTCGTGGTCGTACGCCCTGACCGTCGATCAGCTCCGCGTCGAGCGGAAGCATGGAGACAGCGTCGAACGATTCGTCCTGGACTACGCGTTCGGCTCCGGCCACCACGCCACGACGTTCCTGACCATGACCGACGCGAGCAAGCCGATCGGCATCGAGCACCGGCTCACGTACTTCGGGAGGAAGGGGAAGATCGACGTGACGCCCGGCCAGGTGAAGCAGAAGACGGTGGGGACCTCATCGCGAGGCCGCTACCTGACCACGAAGATCACGCTCCAGTGCTTCGGCTGCCACGTGACGCAGACCTCGGTCGTCGCCGGGCGGCCGTTCGACGAGGCGACCCTCATCCCCAACGTCACCTGCGAGCGCGTTGCCACGGCCGGGCCGCCGCCACGTCGAGGCGGCGCGGAGGGGCGAGGCGGACCCGCATGCCTGGGCTCGGGCAGTGGACCGCCGAGACCCAGATGAAGCTCTGCGGCGAGTGCCACCGCCATCCCTCGATGTACGCGCCGCCGCGATCGACCCGCTCAAGCAAGGTCGCGCGCTTCCAGCCGGTCGGCCTGATGCAGTCCCAGCTACAAGGAGAGCGAGGCCGCCCTGACCTGCGTGACCACGACCCGCACGCGCACGCCTCCTCGGATACCCCGGCCTACGAGGCCGCATGCTCCGGTTGTCATTTCCGCCCCCGCCCAGCCGGCGTGCCCTGCTCGCCGGGGAGATAGGCTGGCTCGGCTGTCACATGCCGCGGGGTGGACTTCGGGAGCGAGACCCAGTTCATCGACCACTGGATCCTGTCCGAGATAGGCAGAGTCGTGTTGCCGTCCCCTCGGGAATTGCAGGGCTCGCGCCTTCGACGATGAGATGGATCGCGGTCGCGTGCGGGAACATGAGGGGGACGATGGAGCCGGGATGATGTGCGGGCCCTGCCGCGTATTTGTCATGAGTCTGCTCGGTCTGGGCGCCGCAGGGCTTCCAGCCCCGCGAGAGCTCGCGGGGCTGGAGGCCGCGGAAGGTTCGGCGGCTCGGCCACGGCTGGGCATCAACCTGGTGGGGCCGGCCGACTGGAGCAGCGAGCAGCCGTTCGTCGACGTCTTCCGGCTCTCGCGGGAGTGGATCAGCCAGAGAGAGGGCGCGCCCTGGGGCCAGGGACCGAAGCTCGACATCGACCGGCACGGCTGGATCCGGCGGCTGGAACCCGGCTGTTACGCCGAGACGCCCCTCTGCACACTCGAGCCCGGACGCCACTACCCGGGTGGGCTCTATACCGTCCTTTACGACGGCCAGGGCACCCTCGACGCCACCGGCGCGGCCCGCGTCCGATCGCGGCGTCCCGGCCGGCTGGAGCTCGATGTCGACCCGTCGAAGGGGGGCTTCTTCCTGCAACTGCGGGCGACCCGGCCGGAAGACCCGGTCCGCAACATCCGCGTCCTGATCCCGGGCGGCGAGAAGACCTACCGCGACAACCCGTGGCGTCGCGACTTCCTCGACCGCTGGCGCGGCATGGCCTGCCTGCGGTTCATGGACCTGATGCAGACGAACAACGCGACGGTCGCGACCTGGGCCGAGAGGCCCCTGCCCGACGACGCCACCTTCACCGACAAGGGCGTGCCGCTCGAACTGCTGATCGACCTGGCCAATCGCCTCGACATCGACCCCTGGTTCTGCATCCCCCACCGCGCCGATGATGACTACGTCCGGAACTTCGCCACGATGGCGAAGCAACGGCTGAAGCCGGGACTCAGGGTTTACGTCGAGTACTCCAACGAGGTCTGGAACGGCCAGTTCGCGCAGAACCGGCACGCTGCCGAGCAGGGGCGGAAACTCGGCTTCGCCGAGAAGCCCTGGGAGGCGGCGTGGAAGTACACGGCACATCGGTCGGTGGCGATCTTCCGGATCTTCGAGCAGGTCTTCGGAGGCACCGAGCGGCTGGTGCGGGTGCTCCCCTCGCAGGCGGCCAACGCCCACGTCTCCGAACAGGTCGCCGGCTTCCAGGACGCCTACAAGCATGCCGATGCCCTCGCGATCGCGCCCTACCTCTCGTTCAACGTGAGCCCCGACGGCAAGCCGGGTGTCTCGGAGGTAGTCGGCTGGGGCGTCGAGCAGGTGCTCGATCACCTGGAGCGGCATTCCTGCCGGAATGCGAGAGCTGGATCACCGACAACCAGAAGATCGCCCGGAAGTACGGCCTGACGCTCATCGCCTACGAGGCGGGCCAGCACATGGTCGGCGTGCTCGGAGGCGAGAACAACGAGGCGCTCACGACGCTCCTGACCTCGGCCAACCGCCACCCGCGGATCGCCGCCATTTACGTCCGCTACTTCGACGCCTGGCGGGGCGAGGGGGGCGGCCTCCTCTGCCACTTCTCCTCCGTGGGTCCGTTCAGCAAATGGGGGAGCTGGGGCCTGCTCGAGTACACCGACGACGATCCGGCCCG
Organism: Isosphaeraceae bacterium; assembly: GCA_046349995.1. Taxonomy (GTDB): domain Bacteria; phylum Planctomycetota; class Planctomycetia; order Isosphaerales; family Isosphaeraceae; genus Aquisphaera. The sequence continues at coordinate 17,688 of JAXMBE010000017.1, forward strand.
GTGCCCGAAGTACACGGCAACGATCCGCTGGGGCCGCTCGCTCGGGCAGCCGATCGCGATTCCGCAGAGTCACGCGAGAACCCGCTTCAACCGCTGAACGATCGGGACCGCGGCGCAAGGACAGGTCCCTGGAACATCAGGCAGGAGACGGGCCAATGAGACCTTCTCTGAGACACTTTCCCTGGTTCGTGCCCGGGCTGCGCGGGCTGTTCGTCGCGATGTCGCTGATCTCGCCTGTGGCCCGACCCGATCTCGCCTGCGCGGAGGGGGAGGCCGGTCGGTTCGATGGCCACGGCGACGTGGGGGCGGTCAAGCACCCGGGCTCGGTGGTGCTCGACGGGTCCGGGAAATATACGATCTCCGGCAGCGGCGAGAACATGTGGTTCGGCAAGGATGCGTTCCACTTCGCCTGGAAGAAGGAGTCGGGGGATTTGGCCCTGGCGGCGGACGTCGCGCTGGTGGGCAAGGGGGTCGACCCGCACCGCAAGGCGTGCCTGATGATCCGCCAGGACCTGGATGCCGATTCGGCGTACGTGGACATCGCACTCCACGGTGACGGGCTCACCTCGCTCCAGTTCCGCGAGACGAAGGGGGCGATGACCCACGAGGTGCAGGCGAATGTCTCGGGGCCGAGGCGGCTGCAGCTCGAGAAACGGGGGAATTACACGTTGATGTTCCTGGGGGTCGAGGGCCGGGAGCCGGCCTACTCGGGAGCCTCGATCCGGATCGAGTTCCGCGAGCCGTTCTACGTGGGCCTGGGGGTCTGCTCGCACCGGGACGACGTGATCGAGAAGGCCGAGTTCTCGCGGGTCGAACTGACGGCTCCCCTGCCGGCAGCGAGCCGGAAGCCGGTGCTCCACAGCACGCTGGAGACGCAGGTGATCGCCTCGACCGATCGACGCGTGGTGTACGTGACGCCGGCGCGGATCGAGGCGCCCAACTGGACGAAGGACGGGAAGTCCCTTCTCTACAACGGCGGGGGGCGGATCTACCGGATCCCGGCGTCGGGGGGGCAGCCGGCGGCGATCGACACGGGCTTCGCGAATCGGTGCAACAACGATCACGGGCTCTCACCCGACGGAGCCATCCTTGCGATCAGCGACCAGTCGCAGGGCAAGCGGCAGTCCTTGATCTACACGGTGCCGCTGGCCGAGGGCGTCCCGAAGCGGATCACCGAGCGTGGGCCGTCGTACTGGCACGGCTGGTCGCCCGACGGAAAGTCGCTGGCCTTCTGCGGCGAGCGCGACGGCGAGTTCGACGTCTACACCATACCCGCCGCCGGCGGCCCGGAGACGAGGCTCACCACCGCCAGGGGTCTGGACGACGGGCCCGAGTACGCACCCGACGGGAAGCACCTCTATTTCAACTCCGAGCGATCCGGCTCGATGCAGATCTGGCGGATGCGTGCCGACGGCTCCGACCAGGAGGCCATCACGTCCGACGACTTCAACAACTGGTTCCCGCACCTGTCGCCGGACGGCAAGCGGATGGTCTTCCTGTCGTATGACCGGAGCGTCACCGGCCACCCCGAGAACAAGGACGTGGCGATCCGGATGATGGACCTGGAGTCGCGCAAGGTCCAGGTCCTGGCGAGGCTCTTCGGCGGCCAGGGCACGCTCAACGTCCCCTGCTGGTCGCCCGACGGTAAGCGGATCGCGTTCGTGAGCTACCAGCTCGTCCCGTGAACGCCCCAGGACTCATGCCGCCACGGCGATCGGTGCAAGGACCGGCGTCCTCGCGAGACTGCCCCGCCGCGGTTAGCGGATCAGGCGGAGATCGAGCGGCATATCGGAGCGGACGACCCAGGGGGGCGAGCTGCGGGCCGGGTCGCCGGGCGTGAGGGCGTAACGGATCTCCTGCCGGCCCTGCGGGCGGGTGATCCGGGCCGGCGGCTTGTCGCCCCGGGCGAGCGCGGAGCGTTCCGCGGCGTCTTCCCGGACGTGAAGCGTCAGGATCCGCTTCATCTCCTGGATCGACTCGGCCCGCTCCTGGGCGGAATGGTCGCTGGAGACGATCAGCTCGGACACGGCGCCGTCGAGGTGCGCGCTGCCGTAGGGGACGACGCCGTCGCCGCCGGCCGGCAGCGGCTCCTTGCCGTCGAAGCCGACGATCGAGTGGAAGACGACCCGCTCGCTGATCGGCAGCCGATCCACGACCTTGAGGATCGGATTCGAGGTGCCGAGCTGCGCCACGCTGGTCGCGTATCGCGTGCCCCGGAAGGCCTCCGACACGTTCGCGTCTCCGTTGAACTGAACCAGCGCCTTGCGGATCTTGAGGATGTCGTCCGGGACGGTGATCAGCCGCGAGGCGAGCCGGCCGACGAAGGCATCTCCGATCGGGCTGCCCCGGTGCGGCGTGCACACGAAGACGACGCGGCTGACCTCGGGCACGGGCTCGAAGAAGAGTGCCCCGGCCAGCAGTTGCTTCAGTTCCGGCTCGAGCTGGATCTGGTCGATGGGCACCTTGGACGCGGCGTCCCAGAGGATCTGGCCGCTGTTGCTGATGGCCAGCCGCGAGAGCAGCCCGCCCATGCTGTGGCCGATCAGGACCATCCGGTCGAAGGCCGGGTCCTTCCGATCCGGATCCAGCTCCTCGCGGATCTCGTGGAGCGCCTTGCGGAACCGCGCGCCCGACGCCAGGATCGGATTGCCCGTGGAGTAGAAGAACATCCAGAACTGATAATGCTTGCGCAGTTCGGGGTCGCCGCGGAGGTCGTTCATCGCGTTGTCCCACGCCTCCGGGCTGGACATCAGGCCGTGCACGAAGACGAGCGGGATCTTCCCCGGCTGGTACGGGTCGATCATGAACAGGCCGGTCCTGCTGTTGTACTGAGAGGGGAAGAGGACCCCGAGGGCGCCCAGGAGGTTGAGGTTGGCGATGTGGAACTGCCGGCCCAGGGCGACCGTCATGTCGTAGGCGAGCGGCAGCGGCGCGGCGTCGGGGCCGGGCTGCCAGAGCATGTCCGGGTCCTTGACCGGATCGTGCAGCCGGAGCACGGCGACGGATTGGCCGGGTATCGGTTCGGGCAGCAGCAGCGCGCAGGACGCCCGGTAGAGCTTCCTGGGGAAGTGCCTCTCGACGATGTCGGCCAGCGGCGAGCCGTCCTGAGCGGTCGGCTCGCCCCAGTTCCCGCCGCGCACCAGGTGCGCGACAACCGGCGCGCCGAGGCCCCCCTGCCCCGCCCTCCGCTGGAAGCCCTTGACCTCGAAGCGTCGAGTCGGCAGCACCTCCTGCCAGGCCGCCGCCTCATAGAGGCTGAGCCTTCCCTCGACCCGGATCCCCGAGCGCGCGAGGACCTCGGTCCAGGGCACGCCTTCCACGGTCGCCTGTCGATAGGCCGTCTCCAGGGTGTACTCGATGGCACGGCGATACACGCCCTGGGCCGGCCGGGCCGCACCGAGTTCGAGCTGGGTCGTGACCCCTTCCTGGACGACGTCCGGCAGAGCCGCGAGGGCGGCGTCGCGATAATGGGCGATGGCCCATTCGGGATGCTTGCTGTCCAGCGACATCCCCGCCTGGAGCAGCGCCTGCGCCTGCGAGGATGGCGGACCGACCGGGACGGAGGTTTCCAGGCTGGCCTGGTCCAGGATCGGCCGCTCGTGGATCACGATCGAGGCGCAGCCGCTCGCGAGGGCCGGCAGGACGACGGCCGTCAGCAGGGCGAGGCGGGCGATCGGAGAGCGGGCGCGGGGTCTCAATCCCCCGGCCGGGTCGCGGTCGCGGCGATCCATCGGCGTCCCCAGGTCCTCGCCCTTCTCGCCGGGACCGTCCTGGTCCCTCGGCGGCGCGGGGCGAATCCGCGCGAATCATACGGCGAGTCGGGACCTTGTCACGAGCAGAAGGCGCGGCCCTGTCATCCTGGCCGGGCAGCCTTGTCTGGTCTACCCAGCTTCTCTAGGTTCTCCGAGGGGCGTGGCTCGCCTTCGAGCCGGCCCTGCTCTTATCGGTTCAATACTGATCAGCGCTGACTGTATCGCCGAGATTCCGGGTCGAGAGCTTCTGGAGCACGCCGACCTTCGCGCCGGGGTTGATGAAGATGCGCGCGGTCCCGTCGGAGTTGAACGGCACGCCGAGGGCCACCTTGGTGTCCGGGTCGATCGGCCAGCAGTCGATCGTGTCCTTGAGGAACCGGACGCTGCCGTCGCAGAACGCGACGTTGGCCGCCGGGGTGGTTGCTGGCGAGGCTCATGGCGATGTAGTCGCGGCTGGTGGCGTCGCCGAAGTTGAGGAGCTTGTGCGAGGCGTTGATCGGGTAGTAGCCGTTGACCATGGTGTCGGTCCAGAAGCCCGAGTTCCACGGGTGGTAGGTGGGCTGAGTCTGGGCGTCGAAGGACGCCGTGGAGAGGTGCTCGCCGAAGAGGATCGTGTTGCTGGTGCCGTCGCTGATCTCCGCGAGCCGCGTCGAGCTGTGCGCGTAGATGACGCCGGTCATGTTCGCCTTGCGGGCGCGAACGTCGGGTTGTCGATGTGCAGGCGGAGGCTCCAGGCCCCGACGAGCCCGCCGTAGCTGCTGTAGGCCTGCCGCCAGTCGCCCGGCGGGGCGTTGGGATAATTGGCCGGAATGACCGGCGTCGTGCTCCAGGCCGAGGCGTCGCTCGGGCAGGCGAACGTGGAGATGGTGATGCCGGCGATCGTGACGTTCGCGCTCGCGAAGACGTTCCAGTCGAAATTCACCGCGTTGAAGACGGCCGGCTGCTCGAGGTGATTGAGCATCGAGACCAGCGGCCCGAAGTTCCACCGCGACCCCGGCCAACTCGCCGGCCGCGTGAACCCCCCCGGCGGCAGGGTGCTGCTGGCCGACTCGTAGTTCATCGCCCCGAGCGCCAGTTGCTTGAGGTTGTTGACGCACTGGCTCCGCCGCGCCGCCTCGCGGGCCGACTGCACCGCCGGCAGCAGCAGGGCGATCAGCACGGCGATGATCGCGATCACCACCAGCAACTCGATCAGGGTAAACCCGCGCCGGTGCGTCCCGGCGGGCTGGCGTGCGGACAAGATGAGGGCTCCTTCGACGGCTCGCGCGAGGGATCGGTGCGGGCGTGCGCTCCGGCCCCGATTGAACATGGGAAACCGAACAACCGAGCATAGTTGCCTTCTCTGCCCCGGACAAGCTGACCTTGCGACCGCGGAGGATCACGAACCGACGCTTGGCTATGGGCGTGGGCTCAGGTGTGCGCGATCGGCCCCAAAGCGTAACCGGCCACCGGTCTCACAAACGGCCCTATAATTGGACTCGCAAGAGCCTGCCGCGACAGGACGACTTTGCTGGAATGCCCTATTGTGACTCCTATCTTCAGGTTCCTGAGGAAAGCAGTCATAGAACGTCGCTATGCTCCGCGGGCCAACTTGGGCGCTCATCTCGCTTGGAGTCGTTTGCGACAGCGGCTCACTCGTGCGATTGTGTGATTCTGCCCCGCTGGTCTCTTTGGAAACCTATCGTAGCCCTCTCGTGCCCTCTCTCAAACACCTGGAGAGATCGATATCGTCGTCCTGTCGTCCCAGCCATTTAGATAGTGCGGGCAGCCTGAACGAGGATAGTAGTTCTACTGTATCCCGGTCTTGAAGACGCCGAACATGTTTTGCATCATACCCTTCCGTGAAGGTGATTTCTTGGAAGTGGAGTCTGCCATGGAACGGCGGAGAATGCGATTGGAACAGATGTTGGCCCAGGCGGAGGTTTCGCCCGAACTGATGCAGGGCCTCCTGAAGCGGCTCGACGCATTTGTCGACCCGTTCGCGAAGTCGCTCGCCGGGCCTGAACAGCAACGGCATGCCGCTGAGTACATGGCCGGTCTTCTTTCCAAGCTCGAGCGCAAGACCGGCGAAGCGATCGCCTACCTTCATGACCAGGAACGCCAGGGCTTGCAGAAGTTCGTCGGGCATGTCCCCTGGGACCACGAGCCGTTGCTCGAGACCCTGGCGCGTCAGGTCGGCGAGGACCTCGGCGCGCCTGACGCCGTGATCGTCTTCGACCCCTCGGCCTTCCCCAAGAAGGGGACGAAGTCGGTGGGCGTGGCGCGGCAGTGGTGTGGCCGCCTGGGCAAGGTCGAGAACTGCCAGGTCGGCGTGTTCATGGCTTATGTCTCCGAGAAGGGACATGCGCTTGTGAATACACGTCTGTACCTTCACAAGGAATGGACCAAGGATCGAGCCCGGTGCAAGGCGGCGGGGGTACCCAGGGGGGTCAAGTTCCGCACCCGCCACCAGCTCGCCCTGGAGATGCTCGACGAGTGCGGGAGACGACTGCCTCACGGTTGGGTCGCCGGAGACGATGAGATGGGCCGTCCCTCGGGTTTTCGCCGGGAATTGCAGGGCCGTGGCGAGCGTTACCTGCTGGCGGTGCCGTCGAACACGCTGGTGCGCGACCTCGACGTACCGGCGCCGGAATACTCGGGTCGCGGGCGACACCCCAAGAGTCCCTTCCTGCGACTGGATCGATGGTGCGCCGCCTTGCCGGAGGACGCCTGGACCCGGATCGACGTTCGCGATGGCGAGAAGGGTCCGCTGGTCATCGAGGTCGTGAAGCGTCGCGTGCAGGCCCGGACCGAGACGGGGGGCACGGCGCCGGAGGAATTGCTGTTCGTGACCCGCGAGCGTCAAGCGGACGCCACGTTCAAGCATGATTACTACCTGTCGAATGGCGCCCCCGAGCTGCCGTTGAAGGAACTTGCTCGTGTGTCCAGGGCGGCGCACCGGATCGAGGAATGCATCAAGACCGCCAAGGGGGAGGCGGGCCTGGCCGACTACCAGGTGAGGAACTGGATCGCCTGGCATCATCACCAGACCCTGTCGCTGCTGGCCGCGTGGTTCCTGAGTCAGGAGGCGCGGCGGGGGAAAAATCCGGACCCCGGCACTGACGCCACCACAACTCAGGCAGTTGATCGCGGGGTTGATCGCGAGGCATCTCGACACGAACGCCCCTTCATCGCTGCTGCCGCTGGGCCACGCGTTGAGTTGCCGCTCGAAACGAGCAGGCCAGGCTCTACCATCATCGATCTCGTAAGGTCATGCCACGATTGAAGAATCAACTCAGGCTTTAGCGGATACAGTAGAAGTAGTTTTGCAGGAGAATTCGGTCGCCGCTGTTAATGGCAATCGATCGGTCAGAGCCGTCGGTGCCTTCTTTAATGACTCTCCATCGCATTCCCTCCCGTCGAGTCTCGTGGCCGTCGATGTGGTCTGGAGGTGCCATGAACACACTGCCCTCCTCAGCCGCCTCTAGCCATCGCCAGTCCCCTGAGAGTCGAGGGCTAAAGTAGTTTTTATTTAGACATTGAATGTAGATCTCTTCACCATTTCTAAGCGCGCCCGCCTCATCGCCAGTGCACTTCTCGATCCGCCAGAATTGTCCGTGAGAAAAGCTCTCGTGGCCGGTCTCTGGGTCGACTGTTGTACCCAAGATGACCGTTCGCCCGTTGCTAGCTCCGTCGAGCCAACGCCACGTCCCGCTGAGAGTTGCGGACGAGTATTGTGAATTTAGGCATCGTATGTGGATTCTTTCATGTGGTTCTATTGCCCCAGTCCCGGTATGCTTCTCAAAAAGCCACTTCATTCTGTGAGTTGGCTGCCCAACCTGCTGCGAGGGATTGAGTGTCAAAAGACAAAATCCCACCCCTATCGCCGACTTGAAAACCTCAGGTCTGCCTGGGCCATTGGACGTCGAAGCACCGTATATGAACTCGAATCTCCCGGGGCCTACGCACTTGAGTCTGCCGGTACCGTCGACGGTCGACATCCCTAAGAAGTAGCAATTCTTGTTGTCTGCATTATTCTGGCTTCCCGCCAGCAAGATCGGTTTATCCAACGTCCCTCCGGTCCATTTGATCCCATCATGCGAAAAGTGCAGGCAGGGGACGAGCCTGCCCGAATCCTCGTCCGCAAAAGTGATTCGGGCAAACAAGGGGCCACTTGGTGCCTCTACAGCATAACCGATCTGGTTTCCGAGGTTGGGGAATCCAGTCTTTTCACGCAGGTTCCAATCAAACGTGTGGGCGTCGGCAGACCGAATGCGGTAATGTCCGATACTTCTTCCAGAATTGAACGCATGTAAATAGAGCCAAATATTTAGATTGTCGTTATCCCATGGGACAAAAATCACCTCCTCGTGGTCAAAACAAGTGTGTTCAGGGTCATCAACATTGACAATTACTCCTCGAAGTCGGGACCACCGTCGCCAGGTCCTCGCGTCGGAACTCATATGCAACTGGATCCTGTCACACCCCTGCCCCCTCGCCCTCAGGCCAGGGACGTCGATAGGCCATCCGTCTGGGATTTCCACCTGGCTATACATGTAAAACGCGTCGCCGATCTTTACCACCTCCGGTTCTAGGCAGTTTCTCGAGCACCACTCTCCTACAATGCCCTCTTCCTGTCCCTGAGGAAACTCAGGCCGATCTGCCACCGTCCAACTTCCTGGCCGTCTGGTTGCCGAAGTGCACTGAAGCACGTGGTCTCCATCGCCGCCTTCCGATTTCCAGCGTCCGCCATAGTAGAGGCGGTAGAGGCTCGCAACCGTGTCCCAGATGATGTGCACGCTGTAGTTGTAAGCCTCCGCACCGCCCGTCGTGGGACGGTTCACTGCAGAGTTGTGACCGAAAAACTCGCTCTCACAAAGAACGGAGCCGATCCCGGGAAGATCAGCAAAAGTCACTGAGTTGCATAGCATTGATGATCTCCTGCATTTGATCATCTGGGAGAGTGGGCAAATCTCACCTTCCGCTTCTAGCTACTAGAAACCACCGGACCGGAAGCGAAGAACCCCTCGTATAGGAACATGCCTGGATGCCGGCGACACCGTGACCGCATGCCGCTACGCCGAGCGCCAATACGGTAAATCCACCCTTTTATTAGACCATTCTAATCTTTCAGAATAAACTGAGATCGGAGAATTTCGGTGAGCCGGTCATTCCGGGCATAAATCCCCGTCCATCGCGCGGGTGTGAGTCCGTACCAGTCCCGAAATCGGCCGTTTGAAGAGACCCATCGGGCACTGCCACGACGGCCGGCCAGTCAAGCCGATTCGCTTCTCGCGAACTCATCTCGATATCAGAGTTTCACCATTGGCTTGCACGCCGGGATTTCATGAGACTTCCTCGTGTCGCGTGCGAGGCGGGGCTTTCTGCGGACGAAGGTACTGAATTGCCGCGAGAAGCCTCAGACCTACTCGACGATTGTCCTCTGAAAAGCCTGCGTCCCCTGGCTCTTGACTCATCGGCCATGGTCCGGGGTCGGACGGGTTGTAGTCTCCGAGACCGGCAACGAAGCGCGAAAGAGAATCTGGACGGGCTGAATCTCCGACAACCGCTGGTCTATTGTCAGCTTGCGATCGCAGAGGCACGCTCGTCTTGGCCAGTGCGTCGGGCCACCGGGCGTGTTACGATGGCCGCCTCATCCCGCGTCGATCGCCAGGAGGGAAGTGCCGTCATGACTGCTCCGGAACGGAAAGAAACGTGCAGTGACCCGGGCTGCGGTTGCGGCCCCCAGCCGGTCGGGATCGGCCGGCGAGAGTTCCTGGCGATCACGGGCCTGGCGGCCGCCGGTGCGCTGCTGCCGACGGGGCCTGCCGTTGCCGGGCCGTTCGAGGGGAAGGACTTCGAGCAGCTCGTGCCGCGCGACAAGAAGCTGAGCCCCGAGTGGGTCCGCGGGCTGACCGAGCGGACGACGCCCGAGGTGTTCAAGGACAGGGAGCTGGACTGGATCGGCATGCCGGTCGGCGGGATCGGCTGCGGCCAGCTCTACATCGGCGGCGACGGGCAGCTCTGGTACTGGGACCTCTTCACCTCGACCACCACCACCGACTACGAGAACAAGATCTGGGCGGGGCCGCACTACGAACATCCCCTGCGGCCGAAGCCGGTCGTCGAGCAGGGCTTCGCCCTCCAGGTGAAGCAGGGATCGACGCAGAAGATGATCCGGCTGAACCGGCACGGGTTCAAGGACATCTCGTTCCGCGGCGAGTACCCGATCGCCCGAGTGAACTATCGGCACGACACGCTGCCGATCGACGTCTCGCTGGAGGCCTTCTCCCCCTTCATCCCCCTGAACGTGGACGACTCGTCGCTGCCCGCGACTTTGCTCTCGTACCAGGTGAAGAATCGCGGCGATTCGCCCATGGAGGTGGCGCTCTCGGGATGGCTCGAGAACGCGGTCTGCCGGGCCGGCGACGGCGGGCTGAGATTGCGGCGCAAGAACGCCATCGACCAGGGCCCGAAGGGGCGTACCACCCTGCTTTGCACCGTGGAGCAGTCGGCCGAGCCGGCGACGCTCCGACCGGATATCGTTTTCGCCGACTTCGAAGGGCCCGATTACGGCGGCTGGACCGGCGAGGGCAAGGCGTTCGACGGCAAGCCCTACCGCGAGGACGAGCGGCGGCTACACGGCACTCCAGGGCTACGAGGGCAAGGGGTTCGTCAACACGCACATGATGCGGCACGGCGAGGACGCCGGCGCCGCCGACGACTACAAGGGCACGCTGACCAGCCCCGAATTCACGATCGAACGCAAGTTCATCCATTTCCGGATCGGCGGCGGGGCTGACGCCGCGAAGCTCGGGCTGCGACTCCTGGTCGACGGCAAGGTCGTCCACCGGGCCGCCGGCCGCGGCGCCGGGGTGATGAGGAAGGACGCCTTTGACGTCCGGCGCCTCATGGGCAAGAAGGCCAGGCTCCAGATCGTGGACGACGAGACAGGCGGCTGGGGGCACACGACCGTCGACCACATCGTCTTCAGCGACCGGCCGATCTACGGCTCGCTGCACGAGGTCCCCGGCTACGGATCGATGGCGCTGAGCCTGCTTGAGGGCCAGGGCCAGCTGGTGCGGCAGACCGACGTGATCAAGGGTGAGTCCATGGACACGGCCCGACTGTCGCCCGTCTTCGAGGAGGGGCCCAATTCCATCAGGCCCATGACCATTGGCGTGGACGGGCAACTGATCGGCTCGATCGGCCGGAAGGTGACCCTCCAGCCCGGCCAGTCCGCGACCTGGACCTATCTACTGACCTGGTGGTTCCCGTTCTACGGCCACGTCAACGGCGAGATGTCGGCCATCGCGGGGATGCCGGGGTTGAAGAGGCAGTACGCTCGACGGTTCGATAGCGCAAACGCGGTGGCGTCGTACGTCACGGAGAACTTCGCGAGGCTGGCCGACCGGACGAGGCTCTGGAACCGGACCTGGTACGACTCGTCCCTGCCGCACTGGTTCCTGGACCGGACGCTCACGCCGGCCAATTGCCTGGCGACCCAGATGTTCCACGCCTTCGACAACGGCCGCTTCTGGGGCTGGGAGGGCGTGGACTGCTGCGCGGGGACCTGCCAGCACGTCTGGCAATACGCCCAGTCGGTCTCCCGGTTGTTCCCGGCGATCGAGCGAGACCTCCGCGAGCGCGTCGATTTCGGCCTGGCCTGGCATGACACCGGCGCGATGGACTTCCGCTCCGAGAACGACCGCAGCGTCGCCCACGACGGCTTCTGCGGGACGATCATCCGCGCCTACCGCGAGCACCAGATGGCGCCCGACTCCGGGTTCCTGGAGCGGACCTGGCCGCGGGTGAGGAAATCGGTCGAGTTCATCATGGCGCAGGACAAGGATGCCGACGGGTTGCTCGAGGGCGTGCAGATGAACACGCTCGACACCGCGTGGGTCGGCCCGATGAGCTGGATCAGCTCGCTCTACCTCGCCGCGGTTGCGGCCGGGGGGGCGATGGCCGAGGAGCGGGGCGACGTCGAGTTCGCCGCGCGTTGCCGCAAGCGGGTCGAGGCCGGGCGGAAGAGCCTGGTGGCGCAGCTCTTCAACGGCGAGTACTTCATCCACAAGCCGCCCGACTACAACCGCAACAACACGAACATCGGCTGCCACTCCGACCAGATGCTCGGCCAGAGCATGGCCTTCCAGGTGGGGCTGCCGCGGGTCGTCCCCGAGGCCGAGGCGAGGTCGGCGCTGCGATCCCTCTGGCGGTACAACTTCACGCCGGACGTCGGGCCCTACCGCGAGAAGTTCAAGACGATCCCCGGCGGCCGCTGGTATGCCATGCCCGGCGAGGGGGGCCTGCTGGTGACCACTTTCCCGCACGGCGGCGCCGATAAGGCCACCGGCAAGAACTCCGCGTTCGCGTTCTACTTCAACGAATGCTGGACCGGGTTCGAGTACCAGGTCGCCTCGCAGATGCTGTACGAGGGGATGACGACCGAGGGCCTGGCGATCGTCCGGATGATCCACGACCGCTACCACCCCGCGCGCCGGAACCCGTACAACGAGGTCGAGTGCTCGGACCACTACGCCCGCGCAATGGCCGGCCACGGCGTCTTCCTCGCCGCCTGCGGCTACGAGCACCACGGGCCGAAGGGCCACCTCGGCTTCGCCCCGCGGGTGACGCCGGAGAACTTCCGCGCCCCCTTCACCGCCGCCGAGGGCTGGGGCACGATCTCCCAGAAGCGCGACGGGAACAAGCAGGTCCAGGGCGTCGAGGTGAAGCACGGCAAGCTGCGGCTGAAGACCCTGGCGTTCGAGGTGCCCGAGGGGACGGCCCCGAAGGAGGCCCGCGTCCTCGCCGCCGGCCAGGCGGTCAACGCCGCGATGAACCGCGACGGCCGGCGGGTGATGCTCACGCTCGCCAGGGAGGTCGCCATCGGTGAGGGCGAAACGCTGGAGGTTGAGTTGGTCGACTGAAGGCCATCGGCTCGATCTCCATGGCCCCTTGCGAACGCCCGTCCGGAAGGCGACGTCCTTACCTGGTGGGCACCACGATCACCGGGGAGAAGATCCCTTCGAGGTCACTCTCGAAGCTCAGCACCGTCCTCCCGCCCGCGGAATGGATGCCGACCCGGTCGCCGCTCGCAATCAGGCGTCCGCTGGTCCGGGGCAGCTCCAGGCCCTCGATGGTGAGGGTGCGACCGGACGGTCGACCCACGACGATCACGTTGCAGGCGTCGGCTGACCGGGTCAGCTTGACCGGCCATCCCTCGATCGTCCGAGCCTCGGCAGGGACGTACGGTCGAGAGCCGTAGACGGCTGCGCCGTTGGCTGCCAGCCAGTCGCCGAAACGGACGAGTCGGTCGGCCTGCTCCGGTGGGATCGTTCCCTGGCCGCCCGCGGGACCGACATTGAGCAGGTAGTTGCCGTTCTTCGCGACGGCGTCGATGAAGCTGGGAAAGAGGACTTGCTCGAACGACGCGTAGTGTGCGTCCGTCTCCATCCGGTTGTAGCCGTACGACGTCCCCATCCCCCGAGTGGTCTCCCATTTCTTCGCCTGCGTGGTGTCGTACTGCGTGTATTCCGGTGTGGTGAAGTCGGCGTGTGGGACGGTCGGAGGCGTGATCGAATCGACGAGTTCGGGGCGCTGGTGGATCGCCAGCTTCATCAGGAGATCGAAGCCGCTGCGCACGGGGCGCAGCCCCATGGCACGCCGCCCGAGAGAATCGCACGACCAGCGGTCGTTGACCACGCCATCGGGAACCTGATTGTAGTAGTCCGCGAGGATGGCGTTCAGGCGATGCTGTCCCGTGGGCCAGGAGATGTCGTTCCAGAGGATGTCGGGCTTGTAGCGAGCGATGAGTTCGCGAAGTTGGGTTTCGGCGTAGTCCGCGTAGCCGTCGCCATAGGGGGCGGCCGAGTAGTCGCCGAGGGTGTCCACTCGTTCGCGCTGGAAGGTCCAGTCGACACCGCCGGAGTAGTAGATTCCGAATCGTACCCCACGCCTGCGCACGGCCTCCGCGAGCTCGCCTACCAGGTCGCGCTCGCTATGCCAGTCGGGGGCGTGCGGATTGGTCACCCGGGTCGGCCAGAGCGAGTAGCCGTCATGGTACTTCACCACGAGCACGACGTACTTCGCGCCGGCCTTCTCGAATTGCTCGGCCCAGCGATCCGCGTTCCAAGAGCGAGCCTGTTCTTCGAAGGTCGCTCGGAACGCCTGGTACGGCATGTCCCCGTGATGCTCCCGGTGGTATGCCGCCGTTGGGGACGCGGGATCACGCATCGCGTTGGCGTAGTCCTCGGCAAAGGGGCTCACCACCATGGCCCTGTCGTAGTCGGACCTGAGCACGTCGGCGAAGGGGGTCGTCGGCGCGAAGCCGGGGACAGAAAACAGGCCCCAATGGACGAAGATCCCGAACTTTGCATCCTCGAACCACGCGGGGACCCGATGCCGGTTGAGCGACGCGAGTTCCGCCCGAAACGGGCCGGTCGTGGTCATTCGCGCCTTTCGCGCGTCGAGGGTGTCGTAGGTCCACGAGGCGACCGCCCACATCAGGGGGACAGCAACGACCACGACCATCGTCATCGCCAGGCGCTTGAGCCAACGACGCTGCGGTCTCTTCCCCTCGGACGCGACCATTGTGGATTGCTCGCCGAATCGATCAGTCCGGACGGACGTGACAGGTGCTGAGGAACCCCACCTTACGTACGAACGGACTCAGATAAATTAGCGGATCGCCGGCCGCTCCTTGGTTCGTGTGGGCTGGCCGAAGAGCGCCTCACGCATGCCGGGCTCGGGCTGTTTCGTCCTCTCGTCCCAGTACCGGAACCCGGCCTTCCAGTCCCAGATCGCCCAGCCGATGCCGGCGGACTCGAGGGCCTCGCGGAAGGCCCGGTAGTAGTTGGCCCGCGAGGCCGGGTCGGCGGCCGTGTACGCCCCGAACTCGCCGAGGTGGACGGGGCGTCCGTAGTAGCGGGACCATTCCGCGATCCGCTCGACGGCGGCTTTCAGCACGCGCTCGCTGGAGGGATTCAACTCGCTCGGCTCGGTGTTGTAGGCCCGGATCCAGTCGCGGAACCCGGCGCTCAGGTTGAGCTGGGGATCCGGCACCAGCGGCGTCCTCGGCGGTCCCGGGAAGACAATCCCGGGCACCCGCCGGTCCGGGCTGTTGCCCGCCCAGTCAGCCCCCTGGTGGGTGAACTGGAACGGATCGTAGCAGTGGACCGAGACGATCAGGTTCAGGTCGTTGTCCGGGAGCCGCAGGTTGGGCAACTCGCCGATCCCGTTCCAGAGGCCGGGCCCGACCACGATCGTGCGTCCCGGGTTCGTCTTGCGGATCTGGCGGATCGCCTCGGCGAGGATCGGGTTGAGCGCCTGAGTCGTGGCGGCGTCCTTCGGCTCGTTGAGCAGCTCGAAGGCGAGGCCCTCGGGCGCCTTCGCGTAGTGGTCGGCGATCTGCCGCCAGATGGCGTAGAACTTGGCGGCCTGGCCGTTCGGGTCGGACGTGAACTCCTCGAAGTGGTGGATGTTGATCATCACGTTCAGCCCGTCGCGGAGCGCGGGGGTCACGAGCGCGTCGACCTTGCGGAAGATCGCCGGGTCGAGCCGGAACTCGGGGCCGGGGCCCGCGTAGTGATGCCAGCCGATCGGGATCCGGACGTGGTCGAAGCCCTCGGCCTTGATGTGCGTGAGATCCTGGGCCGAGTGCCGGACGGCCCAGTTCTGGCCGGGCGGGACTTCCAGGCCGTTGCCCAGGTTCACGCCCCGGAGGAACCGACGGGCGGCCCGGTGCGCCGGCGTGTCGGTCCGGGTGATCCGCCTCATCTCCTGGAAGCCCTCCGGCCGTGCGGCGCGGGCGTGCGCGTGAATGGTGACCGGCTGCCCGGCCGTCACCTTGAGCACCGTCTCGAGGGTCTGGTTGTGCCAGGTCCGGGCGTAATGGCTGCCCGAGACGGCCCGGACCTCGGGCGACTGGCGGAGGATGCTGCCGCCGTTGCTGATCCAGCCCGTCGTCCCCGATTCGAATCCACCATTCGCCAGCACGGCCCCCTCGACCCGGAGGTCGTCCCAGAGGACCTCCTGCCGGTAGAGCACCCCGCGTGAGGCCTCCTCCCAGGGCCCCATGAGCGTCAGGATCACCTCGCCGGAGGCCGCGGGCACGAACTGCACGGCGACCTCCCGCCAGCCCAGGCGGGAAATCGGGAAGTTCACCGTGTAGGCCCTGCCTTGCTGGTCTTCCGGCAGCCAGTTCGGGCGCTGAATGGTCCCGATTCCCCGCAGCAATCGCCCCCGGTCCAGGCCCTTCGCCGCCTCGTTCGCCTTGAGGTCGAACCGGGCGTTTCCGGCGAGCTTGGCCGGCGAAGGCTGGGACCAGGCCGTGCGGGGAAGGCACGTCAGTCCGAGGGCGAGGGCCGCGACCGCGAGACGAGGCAGACGAGGGAAGTTCATGGCATGCGTCCTGTCCTGGCTGGAATCGGCGTGCCGGTGAGAGGTCTCCATCGTATCACACGGCGTCTGCCAGGAACTTTCCACCGGCCGTCGCTCCTCGGTCGCCGCTATAATGCTGTGGAGGACATCACTCGCTTCGAGGATTCCGCGAGAGAGGGGACACATGGCTTTCGATTCGACATCCCGCCGTCGGTTCCTGGCCGGCCTCGGTTCCGCCGGTCTCCTGGCCCTCAGGCCGGGTTTCACCCTCGGACAGGCAACGGACGGCCCTTCGCCCGAGACGATGACCGACCGGGCCGTCCAGTTCCTGCGACCGAGGCAGGACGCCAAGGGGGGATGGTCGACTCAGAAAGAGCCGGGGATCACGGCGCTGGTGGTCACGTCGCTCCTGCGTACGGGCCGGATCCCGCCGGCCGACCCGATCATCTCGCGGGCGCTGACCTACCTGGAAGGATTCATCGGACCGAAGGGCGGGCTGTCGGAGGCGCCCCACGCCAATTACTCGACGTCGATTGCCCTGGTTGCGTTCCGGCAGGCCAACATCAATGGTCGCTACGACCGGGTGATCCGGGCGGGGCAGGACTTCCTCAGGACGATGCAGTGGGATGAGGGCGAGGGCAAGGGCCGCGAGGACGCCTTCTTCGGCGGGGCCGGCTATGGCGGGAGCAACAGCCGGCCGGATCTCTCGAACACCGCCTTCTTCATGGAGGCCCTCCGCGAGACGGGGCTGCCGGCCGACGATCCCAGCCTCCAGAAGGCGCTGATCTTCGTCTCACGCTGCCAGAACATGAAGAGCGAGTTCAACGACCAGGCATGGGCTGGGAAGGTGAACGACGGCGGCTTCATCTACACGGCCGCGCAGGGCGGCACGAGCGTGGCGGGCAAGGACGACGCCGGCGGCCTGCGGTCCTACGCGAGCATGACCTACGCGGGCCTCAAGAGCATGATCTACGCGGGGCTGACCCGGGAGGACCCCCGCGTGAAGGCGGCCCTCGAGTACATCTCCCACCACTATTCGCTCGACGAGAATCCCGGCCTGGGCCAGCAGGGGCTGTACTACTACTTCCACACCTTCGCCAAGACGATGTCGGTCCTGGAGACGCCCAAACTGACGGATTCGAAGGGAGTCGCCCACGACTGGCGGGCCGAACTGACCGCCGCGCTGGCGAAGCGTCAGCAGCCCGAGGGGAGCTGGGTCAACAAGGCCGACCGGTTCATGGAAGGCGATTCGAACCTGGTCACCGCGTATGCCTTGCTGGCGCTGGCGTACGTGAGGGCCAAGCCGAAAGCATGACGCGAAGGTTCAGCGGACCCGGCCGCCGAGAGAGCCGCGGGCTTCCAGACGACGCGGCGCGTCGGCCGGGGATTGCTGCCACCGCCGGTCAGGCATCGGCCGGGGGAAGTCTCCTTTGAGACTCAGCCCGGAACCACTCCACGAACTCGGCGGGCAGTCCCTCGCGGTGCTGCTCGAAGGAGAGGGAGCCGTCGGCATCGGAGTAGAACGACACGAGGACGACCTCGTCGGTGGATCGGTCGCGCGCCTCGAGATAGACGCCGTCGTTGTCCAAGTCGCTTCCGAACAGCACCTCGAAGCGGTCGGTCCACGTCAAGTGTGGCCCTCCCCCGCCCGCCCGGCAATCACCGGACGAACGTCCTGAACGTGGTGATGCGAAAGGCGAGAAACTCCGACGCATTCACGACGCCGCGCCGGACGCCCCGGTCAGCTCGGCCTCGATGCGGGCCTTCATCTGATGGAGCTCGTCGCCGGTGGTCTTGCCCTGGGGCCAGGGCCAGTGGATGGGGTCGTTGCGGTAGCGGGGGATGATGTGCCAGTGCCCGTGGCCGACCGTCTGGCCGGCCACCCGGCCATTATTCACGAGCACGTTGAAACCCTCGGCCGCGGTCGCCGCCGCGACCGCCCGGCAGAGCCTGGGCAGGAGCGATCCGGCGTGGGCGGCCGCGTCGTCGGGCAGCTCGCCGAGGTGGGCGTGGTGGGTCCTCGGCACGAGAAGCACGTGGCCTGGGTTGAGCGGATTGATGTCCAGGAAGGCGACGGCCTGGTCGGTCTCCAGGACGCGAACGGACGGGATCGCCCCCCGGATGATCTTGCAGAAGATGCAGTCGGGGTCGTACTGGGGTTCGGCCACGACTCGAGGCTCCGGGTCGGGGACGACGGCGGCGGACCGCCCGCTCCGATGTCGGGCGGTCCGTCCGGCCTGGTCCGATCGATGTCAGCTCGGGCTGGACGCGGAGACGACGGCGGGCCGAGTCGGGGCCTTGATCTGCTCGGACTCGCCGAGGAGGCTGATGACGGCCATCGCGGCGGCGTCCCCCTGGCGGACCTTGGCGAGCTTGTAGATCCGCGTGTAGCCGCCCTGCCGGCCCTTATACCGGGGCCCGACCTCGTGGAAGAGCTTGAAGGTGACCTGCTTGCTGGTCAGGACCGCCAGGCAGCGGCGGAACCGGTTCAGGTCCCAGCCGTCCTTCGCCTGGGTGATCAGCTTCTCGACGTAGGGCTGGAGCTCCTTCGCCTTCGGGAGCGTGGTCTTGATCTTGCCGTGCTCCAGCAGCGAGGTCGCAAGGTTCCGCAGGAGCATCCGCCGATGTTCAGGAGACCGCTTGAACTTGCGGCCGGCTTTCTTGTGACGCATGGTTCTCTTGGCTTCCGAAGGGTGGGCGGGGCCCACGCCGGGTCCTTGATGTGGGATGGCGGCCCCGGGCCGCCACGGGGCTCCCGATCACCCCTTGGTCGGGACGTTCATCCCGAGGTCCAGCCCGATCTCGTGGAGCTTGGCGCGGACTTCCTTGAGCGTGGTCTCGCCGAAGTTGCGCACGTTCAGCAACTGGTCTTCCGAGCGGCTGACGAGGTGCCGCACGGTGGTGATCCCCTCGCTCTCCAGGCAGTTGGTGGCCCTCACGGAGAGTTCGAGCTCCGCCAGGCTCATGTCCAGCTTGCGCTCAAGCTCGGCGTCCAACGGGGCGTGCTGGTGGCCGTCATAGGCGCTGGCCTCGGTGGAGAGGCCGGGGCCCGGCTCGTTGTACTGGACGAACGGGTTGAGGTGCTTGCGGAGGATCTTGGCGGCCTCGACGAGGGCCATCTCTGGGCCCAGCACGCCGGTCGTCCAGATACGCAGGATGAGCTTGTCGTAGTTCGTCCGCTGGCCGACGCGGGTGTTCTCCACCGTGTACTCGACCCGCTGGACCGGGCTGAAGCTGGAGTCGACCGGGATCACGCCGAGCTCGAGGTCGTCGGTGTGCCCTTCGGCGGCCGTGCGGTAGCCCCGGCCGTTCTCGACGGTCATCTCGATGTGGAAGGGCACGTCGTCGGTGAGCGTGCAGAGGATGTGGTCGGGGTTGATGATCTCGACCGACTCGTCGTGCAGGATGTCGGCCGCCGTCACGACCCCGCGGCGGTCCTTGTCGATCCGGATCGTGCGGTTGTGCTCGGAGTGATTCTTGACCACCAGGAGCTTCACGTTCAGGACCAGGTCGGTGATGTCGTCGACCATGCCGGGGATGGACGAGAACTCGTGCTGCACGCCCTGGATCTTGATCTTGGTGATCGCGCTCCCCTCGAGGCTGGAGAGGAGGATCCGGCGCAGGCTGTTGCCGACGGTGTGGCCGAAGCCGCGCTCGAACGGCTCGACGTGGAACTCGCCGAACGTGTCGGTCAGGGTCTCGCGGTTGCAGATGACCCGGCTGGGGAGTTCGAGGCCGCGCCAACGTATTCTCATCACAGTGTCCCTCAATAAGCAAGCGCCCGACCGGCCATCCTCAGCGGCTCAACAACTCGACGATCAACTGCGGGGTCACCGGCAGCGAGATGTCCTGGGTGGAGGGCAGCCGGGTCACCCGCCCCTCGGCCGGGTCCGTGCCGACGCGGTCCAGCCAGTCGGGGACGGGAGGGGCCCCCTCGGCGAGGTTGTTGGCGGCCAGCTTGCGCGAGTGCTCGCGGCTCTTGATCTGGATCTGGTCGCCGGGGCGGACCAGATAGCTGGGGATGTCCAGCTTGCGGCCGTTGACCAGGATATGGCCGTGGCGGATGAACTGCCGGGCCTGGGGGCGGCTGGCGGCGAAGCCCAGTCGGGTCACGACGTTATCCAGCCGGCGCTCGAGCAGCGACATCAGCGCGTCGCCGGTGTTGCCGGCGCGGCGGTTGGCCTCCGCGTAGTACTTGCGGAACTGCCGCTCGAAGATCCCGTAATAGCGCTTGACCTTCTGCTTCTCGCGGAGGCGGATGGCGTATTCGCTGGCCTTGCCCCGGCGAAACTGGTGCATGCCCGGCACGCCCTCGCGGCGGTCGACCGCGCACTTCGGGGTGTCGCACCGCGTCCCTTTGAGGAACAGTTTCGTTCCCTCGCGGCGGCAGAGCCGGCAAACCGGTCCCGTATGACGTCCCATGGTAAATCAGCGATCCTCGGTCGGGTTCAAATAGGAGAAATAGGATCCAGGCTTCGTCGAGTCGTTCCGCATCGGCGGGCGAGCGGCCTCGGGAGGCGGACATCATCCTCGCGGTCGTGGCGGTCCGCTCGCGGGGTGCGGGTCGTGCGACTCAGACGCGCCGCTTCTTCGGGGGCCGGCAGCCGTTGTGGGGCAGCGGGGTCACGTCCTCGATGGCCTTGATGGAGAGTCCGGAGGCCTGGATGGCCGTGATGGCGCTCTCCCGTCCGGAGCCCGGCCCCTTGACCTTCACCTCGACTTCCTTGACGCCGTACTTGGTCGCCGTCGCCGCCGCGGTCTCGGCGGCGCGCTGGGCGGCGAACGGGGTGCTCTTCCGGCTCCCCTTGAATCCCACGGTCCCGGAAGAAGCCCAGCACAACGCGTCGCCCGAGGGGTCGGTGATCGTCACGGTCGTGTTGTTGAACGTCGCCTTGATGTGCACGACCGCACGGCTGACGTTGCGTCGGGTCTTCCTCTTCTTGGCCTTGGCCACGGCTGCGTCGCTCCTGATCAAACGATTCGACGGATGGCTTGATGATGCTGGGGTCTCGGTTGGTCGCCGGCGGTCATCCCGATCGGCGGATTCGGGCGGCGGGTCCTCGGGGGGGCCTCGGGCCGCCCGACGGCGACCGCCGAGCCCTGCGGGGGCCCCGGCGTCCGGACATTCTTCCGCCCGCCCGCGTGCCCGGCCCGATCGGCCGGGCTCGGGGAACTCAGCGGAGCTCCTTCACGCCCTTCTTGCCCGCGACGGTCTTCCGCGGTCCCTTGCGGGTGCGGGCGTTGGTCCGCGTGCGCTGGCCGCGCACGGGCAGGCCCTTGCGGTGCCGGAGGCCGCGATAGCAGCCGATGTCGCGGAGCCGGGCGATGTTCTGCTGCACCTGCCGGCGGAGCTGCCCTTCCACCGTGTACTCGTTATCCAGGAGGGCCGCGAGCTTGGCGAGCTCGTCCTCGGTCAGGTCGCGGGCCCGCTTGTCGCGATCGATGCCGGTTCGCTCGCAGAGCTGGTCCGCGAAGAAGGGACCGATCCCGTAAATGTAGCGCAGTGAGATCACCACGCGTTTGTCGTTGGGAATATCGACACCGAGGATACGAGGCATGCGTTTCCGTCTCCGTCGAGCGCTCGCTGGATCATTCAGAGGAGAATCCCGGGGAGGGGCGCTAGGCCCCGACTTCCGGGATCGTGGCTCAGCCCTGTCGTTGCTTGTGGCGAGGGTTGGTGCAGATCACCAGGAGCTTGCCGGCCCGCCGGACGATCTTGCAATTCTCGCAAATCCGTTTCACGCTGGATCGCACTTTCATCGGGAGCGTCGCTTTCCGTTCGCTGGCGAATCGAGGTCCAGGGGCGGCGGCCCACCGACCGCCTTCCGGGCCCGGGACCATGATCGCGGCGTCTTTTTTCTAGTACGAAGCCCTGATCGCTTCCGGCACAGGGCGATGGTGCCCGGGAAGTCAATTTCGGCGACGCGACGGCAGCCGAACCAGACTCATGGGGGTGTGGATGTTAATTCACATCCCGGGCCGAATTTCGTCAATATACCAACCGGCCAACCCGCTGGCAAGCCCGGAAAAAAACGTCCGCGACCTCCCGTCGAGGTGCCCGGCCGCCTCGGGATCCCGGGAACTGTCTCGCCGCGTCTGCTCTCTCGTCTCGCTCTCCGGCCAGGATTCTCCTTCGCGACTCCGGGGCGGCACTCCGGCCCGCCGAGGCCATCTAATCTTCCAGGTACGTCAAGACGCGGGGCCCCTCGGGCGTCATGGCGACGGTGTGCTCGTAGTGGGCGCTGGGCCGGCGATCCTTCGTCTCGATGGTCCAGCCGTCCTCGAGGGTCCGGACGTCCTTGGTGCCCATCGCCACCATCGGCTCGATCGCCAGCACGATCCCCGGCTCCAGCCGAATGTCGTTCTTCTGCAAGGGCTTGCTGAGGAAATTCGGGACCTGCGGCTCCTCGTGCATCGCCTGGCCGATCCCGTGGCCGACGAACTTCTCGATCACGAAGAACCCCTGACTCTTGACGTACCGTTCCATCAGGCTGGCCACCTCCGACCAGTAGCGGCAGCGCCCCATGGCCCGGATCGCCAGGTCCAGGGTCTCGGAGGTGACGTCCAGCAGCTTGCGCACCTCCGGGGCGATCTCGCCGATGGGGAGGGTCACCGCGGCGTCCCCGCACCAGCCGCCGACCTTGCAGCCGGTGTCGATGGAGACGATATCCCCCGACTTGAGCGGGCGGCGGTTGGGGATCCCGTGGACGACGTGCTGGTTGACGCTGGCGCAGATCACCGCCGGGAACGGGGGCTTCCCCTTCGTCGAGCTCGGATAGTTCAGGAACAGCGGCGTGGCGTCGTGCTCCTTGAAGACGGCGGCGACGGCCTCCTCCATGTCGGCGGTGGTCACCCCCGGCTCCGCCATCCGCTTGACCCGATCGAGGGCCTTCGCCACGACCCGGCCGGCCTCGCGCATCAACGCGATCTCGCGCGGGCTCTTGAGCTTGATCACCGGTCGGGACGTCGGGCCCTTCAGACCACCCTTCCGCCCGATGCCGGAGAGGATGGGGGGGAAGGAAGGTCTGGGCACGCCTCGATGGGATGACACGGCTGCTCGATCTCCGCTGGGCAGGCGTTGCGTGGCCTCACGACTTGGTGCGGTTCACCAGTCCGGGGTAGTTGCGCATCACCAGGTGACTGTCAATTTTCTGGATCAGGTCAAGGCAGACGCTGATCACGATCAGGAGCCCGGTACCCCCCAGGAAGGACGCGACCGTGAAGTCGACCGACAGCGCCGCCTGGACGAGCGAGGGGATGACCGCCACGAGGGCGAGGAACGCGGCGCCCACGTAGGTGATCCGGAGCATGACCTTCTCGAGGTAGTCGGCCGTCCTGCGGCCCGGCCGGTATCCGGGGATGAAGCTGCCGTAGTCCTTCAGGTTCTCGGCCATGTCCTTCGGGTTGAAGGTGATGGCCGTCCAGAAGTAGCAGAAGAAGTAGATCAGGATGATGTAGCAGACGGTGTAGATGTAGCTCTGCCGCTGGAAGGCGTCGGCCAGTTCCTGGAAGAGCGACGCGAAGAAGGAGCCGACGCTCCAGGTCTCCGACCGGAGGCCGGCCGTCGCCCGGGACAGGCTGCTGAAGACGAACGAGGGGAAGATCAGGAGGCTGGAGGCGAAGATGATCGGCATGACGCCGGCCTGGTTGACCTTCAGCGGCAGCCGGTTCATCCCCCCGCCGTAGACCCGCCGCCCGCGGACGTGCTTGGCCGACTGGGTGGGGATCCGCCGCTGGCTCTCGGTGATGGCGATCACCCCCACGACGACGGCGATGAACAGGCCCAGGAGCAGCAGGATCGTGATGATCCCGTACTTGCCCGGCTCGGGCGTCAGCTTCG
Organism: Isosphaeraceae bacterium; assembly: GCA_046349995.1. GTDB lineage: Bacteria > Planctomycetota > Planctomycetia > Isosphaerales > Isosphaeraceae > Aquisphaera. Next base: position 41,640 of record JAXMBE010000017.1, read on the forward strand.
AGGTCGAATTCTCCCAGAGCCCCTTCACGGCCACCGGCACCCGCGACAGGATGCCGGCCATGATCAGCAGGCTGATCCCGTTGCCGATCCCGAACTCGTCGATCTGCTCGCCCACCCACATCAGGAAGATCGTGCCGGCGGTCATGATCGAGACGCACACCAGCCCGTGCCAGAAGTCGCGATACTGGGGGAGCACCACATTCATTTGTGGGCTCATCATATATTGGACCCAGAAGGCGCTCTGCACGGCGCAGAGGACGACCGTGGCGTACCGCGTGTATTCGTTGATGCGTTTCCGGCCGCTCTCCCCCTCCTTCATCATGGCCTCGAGCGAGGGGACGACGCTGCCGAGGAGCTGGAAGATGATCGAGGCCGAGATGTAGGGCATGATCCCCAGGCCGAAGATCGTGCTCATGCCGATCGAGGTGCCGCCGAACATGGCCACGGTGCCGAAGAGCTTGCCCGCGGTGTTGGTGCTCTGCTGCTCCTCCCAGTTGCGGAGCTGGGCCTGGTTGACGATCGGCAGCGGCACGTAGAAGCCGATCCGGTAGATCGCCAGGAGGATGGCGGTGAACAGGATCTTCCGCCGCAGTTCCGGCACCTTGAAGATGGTGAGCAGCTTTTCCACGAGCGATCGACTCCCGGGCGTCCTGCGCCGAACGGATGATTCTTGGGACGATCCTTGCCGAAAATGCGTCCCGCCCCGGCCCGAGGCGGTGTCCTCCCCATCATAGGACGCCGGGGCCCCGCCGATCGCCCGCCACCCGCCGGCCCGGCGAGCCCCCGGGCTCAGGCTTCCGCGGCGGCCTTGCGGCCCTTGTAGGGCACGGCGACGGCCTTGCCGCCGGCGGCGGCGATCTTGGCGGCGGCCGAGCCGCTGAACTTGGTGGCGTGCACTTCCAGGGCGTGCTTCAGTTCGCCGTCGCCGAGCACCTTGATGCCGTCGATGTCGTAGCCCTTGACCAGGCCCCTCTCCCGCAGCGCGGCCTCGTCGACGACCCCCGACGCGAACGTCGCGGCGATGTCGTCGAGGTTGACGATGGCGTAAAACTTCTTGAAGGCGCCGTTGAAGAAGCCCCGCTTGGGCACCCGCCGGGCCAGGGGCATCTGGCCGCCCTCGAAGATGGGGTTGAGCTTGAACCCCTGGCGCGAGGCGTGCCCCTTGTGGCCCTTCGACGAGGTCTTGCCGTGGCCCGAGCCGACGCCGCGGCCCACCCGCTTGCGGAGCTTGCGGCGATGGATCCCCTTGTGGACGTCGTGCAGTTGCATCAGAGGGCGACTCCCCGAAGGCGAGCGATCTCTTCCTTCGTCCTGAGCTGGTTCAAGGCGTCGATGGCCGCCTTGACGAGGTTGAGCTTGTTGTTCGAGCCGAAGCTCTTCGTGAGGACGTCCTTGATGCCGGCGGCCTCCACCACGGCGCGGACCGCGCCGCCGGCGATGAAGCCGGTCCCGGGGACCGCGGGCATGAGCAGGACCCGGGCCGCCCCGAACTTGCCGATCACCGCGTGGGGGATCGTCCCGCCCTTGAGCTGGACGCGGTTCATCTGCTTGTGGGCGTCCTTGACGCCCTTCTCCACGGCCGGGGGCACCTCGTTCGCCTTGCCGTAGCCCCAGGCGACCTGGCCCCGCCCGTTGCCCACCACGACGAGGGCGTTGAAGCTGAACCGCCGGCCCCCCTTGACCACGGCCGCGCAGCGGCGGATCGAGACCACGCTCTCGGACCACTCACCGCGATCTCGTTCTCGAGTGTCGCTCGACACAGACGATCTCCTTCAATGCGCCGACAGTCCGCTGTTGATCCGCCGTCGGACCCGAGGCCGGACGATCCCCGGGGTCGCGGCGATCCGTGAAGTATTCGCTCAGAACTGGAGGCCCGCCTCGCGGGCGGCCTGGGCGAGGGCCTCGATGCGGCCGTGGTACTTGTAGCTTCGACGGTCGAAGCAAATCTTGTCAATACCGGCCTTCCGGGCACGCTCGGCGACCACCCGGCCGACGAGGGCGGCCGCGGCCTTGTTGCCGCCGTACTTGACCTGCGACTTGACCTCGGGGTCCATCGTGCTGGCCGAGGCGAGCGTCGCCCCCGCCTGGTCGTCGATGACCTGGGCGTAGATGTGCTTCGAGCTCCGGAAGACGGCCAGGCGAGGACGCTCCGGGGTCCCGAACATCCGGTTCCGGACCCGACGCTGGCGGCGGAGCCGACGGGTCTGCACGAGCAGGTGTTGATTCGCGATATCCACGGGACGATCCTCAGAATACGGGAAGAACTGGGCTGGGCCCCCGGATCGGGGCATGACTCATGGCCCGCCGGGGCGGGCCCGGAGCGGGCCGGTCACTTCGAGCCGAAGGCCTTGCCGGCCTTGCGGCGGACGGCCTCGCCCTCGTAGCGGATCCCCTTGCCCTTGTATGGCTCGGGCGGCCGGACCTCGCGGACATTGGCGGCGAACTGGCCCACGGCCTGCTTGTCGGCCCCGGTGATGGTCACGTGGGTCGGGTCCGTGAGGGTCACCGTGACGCCCGGGGGCGCCTCGAGCACCACCTGGTTGGCGTACCCGACTTGCAGGGCGATGGTGTTGGCCTTCTTGAGCTGGGCCTGGTAGCCGACGCCGACGATCTCGAGCTTCTTCGTATACCCGTTGGTCACGCCCTCGACCATGTTGGCGACCAGGCTGCGGGTCAGGCCGTGGAGGGCCCGGCTGAGCCGCTCGTCGTCCCGCCGGTTCACCTGGAGCTGCCGCCCCGACTCATCATATTGCAGCTCGATCTCCGGGCGGTGCGAGAAGCTGAGCTTCCCCTTGGGGCCCTCGACCTCAATCGTCCGATCGACGATCGAGACCTTCACGTTGGCCGGCACGCTGACCGGCTTGCGACCGATACGAGACATCTCCGTTTCACCTCCGCTGGATCGTTCGGGTTCGGGGCAGGCGCCGGGCCGGGCCGTCAGTAGATCATCGCCAGCACCTCGCCGCCGACCTTCTCGGCGCGGGCGCGGCGATCGCTGAGGACCCCGCGAGGCGTGCTCAGGATCTGGATGCCCATGCCGCCGAGGATCGGCTTGAGGTCCTTGTAGCCCCGGTAGATCCGCCGGCCGGGCTTGCTGATCCGGTCGATCTTGGTGATCAGCCGCTCGCCGTTGGGGCCGTACTTCATGTGCAGCCGGAGGGTCCGCGCGGGGACGCTTTCGATCTCCTCGAAGTCCCAGACGTAGCCTTCGTCCTTGAGCACCTGGGCGATGCCTCGCCGCAGCTTGGAGGTCGGCATATCCAGGAACGTGCGCTCGATCCGCACGGCATTACGGATGCGGGTCAGCATGTCGGCGATCGGGTCGGTCATCATGGGGGAGAAGCCTTCCTGAACCGTCGCGGGTAACGTGCCGGGCCTGGTGGCGATGTCCGAGCTCCGGGGCTCGCGGGGCACGTCGGGGCGGCGGGGCGACTCGGGCGAACTTGAGATCGGGTTCGGGCGGGCCGGGGGCCCGCCGGGAATTCACGGGTTTGGACGACTTCGGCGACCGCGCGGGCGCGGCCAGCGCTCGCGGCCAGCGACTCGGGCCGGCATCACCAGCTCGCCTTCTTCACCCCCGGGATCAGGCCGCGGCTGGCCAGGCCCCGGAAGCAGATGCGGCAGATGCCAAACTTGCGATAGAAGCCGCGAGGCCGCCCGCAGAGGCGGCACCGGTTGCGGTGCTGGACCTCGAACTTGCGGGGCGTCTCGGACTTGATCTTCTGCGCCTTGGTCGACATGCTCGGCTTTCTCACACCGGGGGAAACGGGGCGTCTCGCGACGCCGGGTCAGTCGGTTGCAATCCTTCCCACTGCGAGTCCTCACCGCCCGCCCGGGCCGCCCTTGCCGGCCCCCGGCTGGCGGAACGGGACGCCGAAGTGCCGGAGCAGCTCGCGGGCCTGGTCGTCATTCTTGGCGGTGGTCACGATCGTGATGTCCATGCCCTGGGTGTGCTGGATCTTGTCCGCGTCGATCTCCGGGAAGACGACCTGCTCGGCCAGGCCGAGGCTGTAGTTGCCGTGCCCGTCGAAGCTGTTGGGGTTGACGCCGCGGAAGTCGCGGATACGGGGCAGGGCGATCGAGACCAGGCGATCGAGGAACTCGTACATCCGCTTCCCGCGGAGGGTGACCTTGCAGCCGATGTCGTTGCCCTCGCGGAGCCGGAACCCCGACACCGAGGTCTTCGCCTTGGTGATCACGGGCTTCTGACCGCTGATCTTCCCCAGGCTGTCGGCCGCGACGTCCAGGAGGTTCTTGTCCTGGGTGGCCCGGCCCACCCCCATGTTGATCACGATCTTCTCGATCCGGGGGATCGCCATGGGGTTGGTGAGGTTGAATCGCTCGGCCATCGCCTTGGCGATGTCGTTCTTGTAGAGATCCAGCAATCGAGCCATGACCGGGGGTCCTTGCCTTCCGCCGCGGGACGCGGCCCTTACCTCTCAGATCTTCGCCGTCCGGTTCACGCCGGTGCGGTCACGACTTCTTGACGGTGGCCCGCGCCGGCTTCCGCGGCCCGACGTCGCCCAGCGAGCCGTCGCAGCTCCTGCAGTACCGCTGCTTCTGGCCCTCGGCGGTGAAGCGATGGCCGACCCGCACGCCCCGGTTGCACTTCGGGCAGAACAGCATGACGTTGGACACGTCCACCGGCATCTCCTTGGAGAGCCGCCCCCCCTGGGGGTTCTTCTGGGTCGGCCGGAGATGCTTGTAGACCCGGTTGACCCCCTCCACGACGACCTTGTTCCGCTCGGGGAGCACCCGGAGCACCCTGGCGATCTTCCGGCTGCCGGCGGATCCCTTGTCGTCGCCGGCGATCACTTCCACCTGATCGTCTTTCCGAATATGCATGGTACGCTCACTTCACGATCGCGGGTCGATGAGGCAAGGAACGCTCGCGGGGCCGGTCAGACGACCTCGGCCGCGAGGCTGATGATCTTCATGAACTGGCGGTCGCGGAGCTCGCGGGCGATGGCCCCGAAGATGCGCGTCCCGCGGGGGTTCTTCTCGGCGTCGATCAGGACGACCGCGTTGCGATCGAACTTCACGTAAGAGCCGTCGGTCCGCCGGGTCTGGTTGCGGGTCCGGACGATCACGCAGCGGACCACGTCGCCCGCCTTGACGTCGCCGCCGGAGGCCGCCTTCTTGACGCTCGCGATGATCGTGTCGCCCAGGCCCGCGGTGCGCCTCTTGTACCGCGAGGCGCTGCCCCCGAGGACCTTGATGCACATCACTTCCTTGGCCCCCGTGTTGTCGGCCACGTCGAGCCGGGTCTGCATCTGGATCATGGCACTGACATCCCTCGATCATCGCGGCCCGAGCCCCTCGGGCGGCCGCGTCTTCGATCTGACGATTCCCAGGAAAGTGGCGTTCAACTCGTGGACCCGACGTGCCCGCCGGGGGGGGCCGGTTCACCCGGCCGACGGCTTGGCCTCGCCCTCGCCCGCGAGGGCCTGCTGGGCCCCCTTGCGGACGATCCGCACCAGCCGCCAGCGCTTGAGCTTCGACAGCGGGCGGGTCTCCATGATCTCGACGGTGTCGCCGCGGTGCGACTCGTTGGCCTCGTCGTGCACGTGGCAGACGGTCCGCCGCCGCATCATCTTGCCGTACTTCGAGTGCGGCACGAGTCGCTCGACCACGACCCGCCGCGTCTTGTTCATCTTGTCGGAGGCCACGACCCCGATCTCGGTCTTGCGGCACGGGCGGGGCAGCGTCGGCTTCGGACTGGCTGTACCTTCAGGACTCATAGTGCTTTCTTACTTACGGCGCTGGGGTGATCCGATCGGGTCAACGACGCGGGCGACGGCTCAGCGGCCCTCCGCGGCCGTCACCGCCTTCTCACGCTCGATCTCGCGGAGCCGGAGGATGGTCTTGATCCGGGCGATCTCGCGCTTGGCCTTGACGATCTCGCTGGGGGCCTCGAGCCGCTCGGTCTCGCTCTGGAGCCGGAGGCGGAACAGGTTGTTCTGCACCTCCTTGAGCTGCAGCTCGAGCTGCTCATCGGTCTGTTCGCGGAGTTCTGCAGGCTTGCTCATGACAACCTCTCGCCTCGAAGGAGTTCCGGGCCGGCCGGACCGCTCCGTGCTCGCGTCCTCGGGTCAGATCGTGGGCCGCCGGCCAACGAACCGGCATGCGATCGGCATCTTGTGGGCCACCCGGGCGAACGTCTCGCGGGCGACTTCCTCGCTCAGGCCGCTGATCTCGTAGAGGATCGTCCCCGGCTTGACCACGGCCGCCCAGAACTCGATCTCACCCTTGCCCTTGCCCATCCGGGTCTCGGCCGGGATGGCCGTCACGCTCTTCTGCGGGAAGATCCGGATGTAGACCTTGCCGCCCCCCTTGACCATCTGGCTGGCCACCACGCGGCCGGCCTCGATCGTCTGGGCGCTGATCCGCCCCGGCTCGAGGGCCTGCAGCCCGTACTCGCCGAAGGCCACGTAGTTGCCGCGGGTCGCATTACCTTTTACGCGGCCTTTTTGGCTTTTTCGGAACTTGACCCGCTTGGGCATCAGAGCCATCGCCGGCCTCCATCTTCAAATAGTCGCCCTGGTTGACCCACACCTTGATCCCGATATGGCCCTGCGCCGTCTTCGCCTCCGCGAAGCCGTAGTCGACCTTCGCCCGCAGGGTGGAGAGCGGGACCGAGCCCTGGGCGGACGCCTCGGTCCGGGACATCTCGGCGCCGCCGAGCCGCCCGGAGAGCTGGATCTTCACCCCCTTGGCCCCGCCGTCCATCGTCTGCTCGATGGCCCGCTTCATCGTCCGCCGGAAGCTCGAACGCTTCTGGAGCTGCTCGGCGATGTCCTCGCTGATCAGCTGGGCGTCGATCTCCGGGCGGCCGACCTCGACGATCTTGATCTCGATCCGCCGGCCCGTCAGGTTCTGGAGCTCCTCCTGGAGCTTCTCGACCTCGGACCCCTTGCGGCCGATGATCACCCCCGGCCGCGCGGTCGACAGCAGCACGGTCACGGCGTCGCGGGTCCGCTCGATCTCGATCTTGGGGATCCCGGCGAAGCCGTACTTGTTCTTGATGAATTTCCGGATCTTGAAGTCTTCGACGAGCAGGTCGCTGAACTCGTGCTTGGAGGCGTACCAGCGGCTCCGCCAGTCCTCCATGATCCCCACGCGGAACCCGGTCGGTCGAACTTTCTGGCCCATGTGAACACGTCCCTTATGTGCGAATCTCGCCCGTGCCGGTCATCCGGCCCCGCGGTCGTCAATCTTCCGACCCCTCGTCGCCGCCCGGCGGGCTGTTCAGGTCGGTCAGCCCGATCTCGATGTGGGCGCTGCGGCGGCGGATCAGGTAGGCCATGCCCCGCGCCCGGGGCATCAGCCGCTTGAACATCGGCCCGCCGTCCCCCCGGGCGTCGATGACGACCAGGTCCCCGGCGTTGCGGATCCCCTTGTCCTCGGCGTTGGCCATGGCGCTCTTGAGCACCTGCTCGATCATCCGGGCGCCGCGGTGCGGCATGTACTTGAGGATGTCCAGGGCGTCGTCGGCGTACTTGCCGCGGATCAGGTCCAGGAGCGGCCGGACCTTTCGCACCGAGATCCGGGCGAATCGGTGGGTGGCCTTGTATTCGGCGATCGTGCTCATGGCCGGGGTCTCATGCTCGGAGTCGAGGGCCGCGGCCGTCGAGGGCCGCGAGTGCTGGTCGATCGGTTCCGGTCGCCGCCCGTCGCGGGCGGGCCGGGGTGCTCACGCGGGCACCCGGGTGGTCACTTCTTGCCGGACTTGGACGCCTTGCCGCCGTGACCCTTGAAGGTGCGGGTCGGGGCGAACTCGCCGAGCTTGTGCCCGACCATGTCCTCGGTCACGTAGAGCTTCATGAAGGTCCGGCCGTTATGAATCGCGAAGTTCTTGCCCACGAACTCCGGCACGATGGTGCAGGCCCGCGCCCAGGTCTTGATCGGCTCGCGGCTGCCCGACGAGTCGGCCTTGTAGACCTTCTCGAGCAGCCGCTCGACGACGTACGGTCCCTTCTTGAGCGAACGTCCCATGAATGCTCCTCTGCGTCTTCGACTAGATCTTCAACTGCCCGTACCGGACGCTGGTGCGGCGGCGGATGATGGCCTTGTTGGACGGCTTGCGGCGGCGGCGGGTCTTGCCCCCCTTGGCCAGCACGCCCGACGGCGAGCGCGGCGTGTGCCCCTTGGAGCGACCCTCGCCGCCGCCCATCGGGTGGTCGACCGGGTTCATCGCGATGCCCCGGACATGCGGCCGGCGGCCCAGCCAGCGGTTGCGGCCGGCCTTGCCCAGCCGGATGTTCATGTGGTCCGGGTTGCCGACCATGCCGATCGTCGCCCGGCAGGCCGCGGGGATCCGCCGGACCTCGCCCGAGGGGAGCGTGATCTGGGCCCAGGTCCCCTCGCGGGCCGTCAGGACGGCCCCGACGCCGGCCGACCGGCAGAGCTTGCCGCCGGCCCCGGGCTCCATCTCGAGGTTGTGGATCGACATCCCCGTGGGGATCCGCGACAGCGGCAGGCAGTTGCCCAGCTTCGGCTCGGCGTCCGGCCCGTTGGTCACGGTCATGCCCGCCTTCAGCCCTTCCGGGGCCAGGATGTACCGCTTCTCGCCGTCCGGGTAGACGATCAGGGCGATCCGGGCCGACCGGTTCGGGTCGTACTCGATGTGGGTCACCTGGGCGGGGATCCCGTCGCGGTCGTGCCGGCGGAAGTCGATGATCCGGTACTTGCGCTTGTGGCCGCCGCCGCGATGCCTCGCGGTGATCACGCCCTGGTTGTTCCGGCCGCCGGTCTTCTTGAGGGGCTCGGTCAGCTTCTTCTCGGGCTTCTTCTCACGGTCGGTCAGCTCGGAGAAGTCGCTGACCGACGCGTTCCGGCGCCCGGGGCTGGTCGGTTTGTAAGTACGGATACCCATCGGAGTCCCTTCGGCTGGAGCCGCGGTCGGCTCAATAGAAGTCGATCCGGTAATCTTCGTGGAGCGAGACGATGGCCTTCTTCCAGTTCCTCATCCGCCCCATCTTGAGCCGGTAGCGGCGCGGCTTGCCCCGCCGGTTCTGGGTCCGGACGTCCAGGACCTTGACGTTGAACAGGGCCTCGACGGCCTCCTTGATCTCGGTCTTGTTGGCCAGCGGGTTGACCTCGAAGGTGTAGGCGTTGTGCCGCTCCGAGAGGTGCGTCGCCTTCTCCGTGATCAGGGGCCGCACGACCACCTGGTAGGGCTCCAGCGCGGGCCCGCTCCGCTGGTACTTCGGGGGACGGCGTAGGGTGACCATGATCAGCTCTCCGATCCGGCGGCCGTCTGGCCGGCGCCGTTGCCCTTGACCCGTTCCTTCAGCGCGGCGAGCGCCGGCCGGGTCAGCACCAGGTAACGCTGCTTGAGGACGTCGTAGGTGTTGAAGTCCTGGACCGGGGCGACCGCCACGCCTTCGATGTTGCGGGCGCTGCGGTAGAGGACCGGGTCGTGGGCCGGTGTCCCCAGCAGGATGGTCCGGCCGTCGAGGGTCCGCCGCAGGGCCGCGGCCTTCGTCTCGCCGACGGTCTCGGCCGCCTCGGCCTCGTTCAGGTCGGGGCGGCGGATCTTGCGGAGGGCCGCGGCGACGACCTTGGTCTTCGGCTCGTTCAGGTCCAGGCCGTCGAGCACGATCGCCTGGTTGTCCTGGAACTTCGAGAGGATGGCCATGCGGATAGCCGCGCGGACGGCCTGCTTGGGCATCGTGTAGCGATAGTCGCGGTTCCGGCGGGCGAACGCCGCGCCGCCGCCCTTCCGCTTGTTGGTCCGCTTCGAGCCGGCCCGGGCGTTGCCGGTCCCCTTCTGGCGGAACAGCTTCTTGCCGGAGCCGGCGACGTCGGCCCGGCCTCGCGTGTTCACGGTGCCGACCCGCCGCGCGGCCAGATGCATGAGCACCACGTCGTGCAGCAGCTGCTTGTTCACCTCACCGCCGAAGTCGGCCGGGTCGACCGACTCCTGGCCGATCTGCTCGCCGGCGGTATTGTACACGGGTATGGTCAGCATGATCGTAAGTCCACACAGGAAGACGAGGCCGCGAGGCCCGCCCGCTCCCGGGCGAACCCTCGTCGAGTCGGGATAAGCTCAGACTTTGTTGGTCTGGCGGACCGTCAGGTAGCCGCCGTTGGGCCCGGGGACGGCGCCCTTCAGCAAGAGCAGGTTGTTGGCGGGATCGACCTTCACGACCTCCAGGTTGCGGACCGTCGAGCGGGCGTTGCCGTACTGGCCCGGCTTGCGGACGCCCTTGAGGGTCCGCGAGGGGTCGGCGCTGGGGCCCGATGAGCCGGGGTGGCGGTGCATCCGCTTCACGCCGTGCGTCGCCCGCAGCCCGCGGAAGCCGTGCCGCTTCATGACGCCCGCGAAGCCCCGGCCCTTGCTCGTGCCCGTGACGTCCACCCGCTTGACTTCACCGAGGGCCTCGACCGTCAGGGTCTGGCCCTCGGCCACGTCCACCGGGCCTTCCTGCCGCACCTCGCGGACGTACCGCTTGGGCTCGGCGTTGACCTTCTTGGCGTGGCCGCGCTCGGCCTGGGTCGCGTTCTTCCGCTTCTTGTCGGCGAAGCCGAGCTGAACGGCATGGTAACCGTCACGCTCCATGGTCCGGACCAGGAGCACCGTACAGGGGCCGCATTCCAGCACCGTGACCGGCACGGACGTCCCGTCGGCCTCGAAGATCTGGGTCATGCCGACCTTGCGCCCCAGCAGTCCCACTCGCATCGTTCGACTCCGTCTGATCGTCTGGGTCGGCGACAGCTCGCCGGAAATCCCGGGCGTCGACACGCCGCGGGATGCGGATGGCCATGGATCACCTGGATATCGGGTCAGGTTCCACCGAGGATCGCGGCCAGGCAGTTTCGGCGATCCTGGGCGCCGGGGCTGTCTCTCGGGGGGGATTCCACCCCCGCCGATTGAGGCGTCCGACGCGACCGGACAGACGCGGGCGTTCGTCACGCCCACGGTCCAGGAAACCCATGAACCCGCTGAGGCTCGACGGGAGGGAGTGGACTCGCGCGATCAGGATCCCGCGGGGGATGCCTTGATCTTGATATCCACGCCGGCCGGCAGGCTCAGCTTGTTGAGGGCGTCAATCGTCTTGTTGGTCGGCTGAACGATGTCGATCAACCGCTTGTGCGTCCGGATTTCAAACTGCTCCCGCGACTTCTTATCGATGTGCGGGCTCCGGAGCACCGTGTAGCGTTCGATACGCGTGGGGAGCGGGATCGGACCGTGAACGATCGCCTCGGTGCGCTTGGCGGTATCGACAATGTCCTTCGCCGACTGATCCAGGATGGTGTGATCGTAGGCTTCCATCCGGATTCGAATGCGCTCGTTGCTAATACCCGCCACCGCTCGACTGTCCTTCCAGGTTCCTTACCCGTTCACGGCCGACTGAGTCCAGTCTCAGCTCTCGCACATCGCGTAGGAAAGAACAAGGATATCAGGGCCCCTGGGGTCAGTCAACGCCCCCATGAGGATTTTTTGCCAACGTGTCCCGCGCGAAATCCAACCCAGCCCGCAAACTTCATCGCCCGCCGGAGTCCAGCGCCTTCGGCCCGAGTGCGTCCCCGACGTCCCGCCCAGGACCTCCACGGTCTTGCCCTCCGGGCAGGTCTCCGACCAGTCGATCCGCAGGACCGGCGATGCCTCCGGATTCCGTCGCCTCAGGTCGTCGATGGGCTCCCGTTCCACGAACTGCCGCAACTCGTCGCCCATTCGATCCGCGTCACCAAAATCGCTTCCATCAGGAGGTTCGGGGAGAAAGGCGGGACGGGTACGCAAGGCAGACGTCACTCCTGGTCCCGGCCGACTGGAGAATCCTGGAACGTATCTCCCTCTCTTCTCCAGACCCGGGCCTCCGGAACGGGTTGGGGATTGCTCCCTGGATCGTCTTCCCCGGATTCCTGATCCATCGACGAGCAATCAGAAGGTCCCCTCCAGCTTGCCCGCACGCAGGCCGAGAGAAGCGAGGGTGGGGTGGTGAGCGGAACCGCGAGATGGCAGATGCCCGGGGGTGCCGGTAGAATCGGGCGTCCGAAATGATCACATGAGTGCGATGAAAGCCCGACGCGGGGAGGTGTCTGTGCGGAGACGCGAGGCAATGAGGACCATCCGGTTCGCGAGTTCAACCATCATGGCGCTGGCCATGACGATGGCCCTTGCCCTGGCGAGGCCCGTGGCGGCCGCCGCGGAGCCGATCAGCGAGTCGGAGGCCAGGATCCTCGCCGTCGAGGCGTATCTCTACTGCTACCCGCTCGTGACCATGGACGTCACGAGGCGTCAGCTGACCGGCGTCGAGGCGGGGAAGATGCCGGGCCGGGGCCCGATGAACGCCTTCGCCCACGTACGGACATTCCCGGACGCCAGCTTCCGGGAGGTCGTGCGGCCGAACTTCGACACGCTCTACTCGACGGCGTGGCTCGACCTCACGGGGGGGCCGGTTGTCGTCTCGGCGCCGGACACCGGCGGGCGCTATTACCTTCTGCCGATGCTCGACATGTGGTCCGACGTCTTCGCCGTCCCGGGCAAGCGGACCACCGGTACGAGGGCCGCGCGGTTCGCCGTGGTGCCGCCCGGCTGGCGAGGTGAGCTCCCGGAAGGGGCCGAGCGGATCGACGCCCCGACCCCGTACGTCTGGGTCATCGGCCGGACCCAGACCAACGGCCCGCAGGACTACGCCGCCGTCCACAAGGTCCAGGACGGGTTCACCATCACCCCCCCCGCCTCGCCGGTTTCGACGCCGCGGTCGATCGCAACCGAGGCGACGCCGGCCGTCGACCTGAAGACGCCCCCCTTGCGTCAAGTCAACGGGATGTCGGGGACGGCGTACTTCCGCTATGCGGCCGAGCTGATGAAGCTGCACCCGCCCCACATCACCGACCAGCCCATCGTCGCGCGGATGCGTCGGATCGGCCTGAGGGTCGGCGAGAGCCTCGATCCGGAGCGTCTCGACCCCGCCGTCCGCACCGCGATCGAGGCCGCCCCGGCCGCCGCCCTCGACCATATGAAGTCCAAGACCCCGACCCTGGCCCGAATCGTCAACGGCTGGCAGATGAACACGGACACCATGGGGGTGTACGGCACCTACTACCTGAAGCGCGCCATCATCGCGATGGTCGGACTCGGGGCCAACCTCCCGGAGGACGCCATCTACCCGATGTGCGTCGCGGACGCCGACGGGCAGCCGATCGATGGCGGAAACCGGTACGTCCTCCACTTCTCCAGGGAGGCCTTGCCGCCGGTCGACGCCTTCTGGTCGCTGACGATGTACGACGCCGAGGGTTATCAGGCCGCCAACCCCCTCAATCGCTTCGCCATCGGCGACCGCGACAGGCTGTCTTACAACGCCGACGGCTCGCTCGACCTGTACATCCAGCACGAGGATCCCGGGGCCCACAAGACCGCGAACTGGCTGCCGGCCCCGAGGGGGCCTCTGGGCCTGACCCTGCGTCTCTACGGGCCGAGAGCCGAGGCCCTGGACGGTCGCTGGAACCCCCCGGCGGTGACGCGGATCAAGTAACAGGCTCTCCTGGACGCCCGGTTCGACCGATGTCGTACGTTCCTGGCAGACGGACCCAGTCCGGGCGATCGCGGTCCGTCGGTTCCTTGACATGACGATTGCGGCATGGGTGGGATGAGCGGGCCCCGAAAGGGCGTGGATCGAGGAAACGGCGAACGACGCCACTGGAATTGGTTGGCTAAATTGCTGATCTCCGTGGCCTTGCGTTGTGAGTAGCGGCCCGTACAACACGCGATGGAACCCGATCGCCCCCCGGCGAGGGGCCCGCGGGGGGGCGCTGGGCGGTCGGGTCAAGGAAGGTCCGTTTCCTCGATCATCTTCTTCGCCCCGAGGTGGTCCGGGCTGGCCGCGAGGCAGGCGGCCCGTTCGCGCCGGGACTCGTCCACGCGGCCCAGCCCCGCGGCCCCGAGCCCGGCCAGGTAGTGGGCGTGCGCCCGCCGGCCGCGCTGCCGGAGCTGGGTCGTCGCGTCGGCCTGGGGGTCGATCGCCGGGGCCTGTTCGAGCTCGCGGCGTCCGGCGTCGGCCAGGGCGCGGAAGATCGACTCGGCGTCGGCCCGTCGGCCGAGTTTGAGGAGTGCCTGGGCCTCGAAGAAGCGCTGCGGGTCGAGGCTCGCCTGGCCGCCCCTGCCCCGCCGCGTCTCGCGGTCAGCCGCGCCCCGCGCGGCCCCCTCCCAGGCGTCGACGGCCCCGGGGTGATCCCCCATCGCATCGAGGATTAGCCCCTTCTCGCAGGCGATCTCGGCCGACCGCGAGCCCCCGCCGTCCTGGTCGGAAGGCAGGTTTTCGGGGATCCGGGCGGCAGCGTCCAGATCCGCGAGGGCCTCCTTGAACCGGCCGGCGGCGCGGTGTCGCCGGGCGCGGAGGAGATGCGCGTTCACCCAGTCCTCGGCCACGCTCAGGCTGCCCCCCTCCCAGACCTCGAACCGCCGGCCGGTCATCCAGCGGATCGCCTCGTCGAGCCGTCCGGCGAGGATCAGGAGCGAGATCTCGCGCGAGAGGGCCTCGGCGCGAGAAGCTACGGCCTCCTGGTTCTCCTCCAGGACCTTCAAGCGGTGCTCCGGCGGCTTGCCGGCCGCCTGGGCAAGCTCGTCCAGCTCCGCGAAGTGGAGGGGCGAGGCGCCGGGTAGCGCCACGGCCTTCTCCATCGCCGCGATGGCCCTCGTCAGGTCGTTCCCGCTCGGCCGGCTGGAGCGGGCGATCGCCAGGTTCCGGTGCACCATCGGGTACGAGGGGTCGAGCCCGGCCGATTTCTCCCAGAGGCGAACCGCCTCGTCGGGCTGCCAGTCGAAGAGGAGGTTGCCCAGGTAGTAGGGCGCACGGGGGTCGTCCGGGTCCTTCTCGATCGCGTCCCGGAGGACGGGGATGTTCTCGTCCTGGAACGGGAAGACCCGGTCGGGAGAGCACTGCCGGGCCTGGTGACGGGCCTCGGCCGCCTCCTTCCCGTGGCCCAGCTTCTCCTGAAAGGAGGCGATGTCATAAAAGACGAGCGGCGAGGGCCTGCCCTTCTCGGACGAGTCCTCGGTGATCAGGGAGAGGACCGCCAGCCCGTCGTCCCAGAGCCCGGCCGTCTGATACTCGGCGGCCGTCTCCAGGGCCGTGGCCGGATGCGCTCGCATCGTGTCGCGGAGGGGCCGGGCGTCGGCCTCGTCGCGGGTCGCCAGCCAGCGATCGGCGAGGGTCCGCACGTCGAGGGGATCGACCCGGCGGGCCCCCGTGAGCGCCTCCAGGGCCTCGTCCTTCCGGCCCAGGTGGCGGAGTGCCGCGGCCTTCAGGTTCCAGGCGCGGAGATTCAGGGCGTTGGATCCCAGCGACCGCTCCAGGTCGTCGAGGGCCGCGGCGAAAGCCCCCTGCTGGACGGCCAGCTCGGCGAGCTCGTAGGAGGCCGGGGCTCGCCAGGCGGCGCTCCACGTCGCCTTCGCGAGGAAGGGTTCGCCCTCGAGGCCGCGGCCCCGGGCCTTCAGGGTCAGCCCCAGGTAGTAGTGCGCCTTGCCGTCCTCGGGCGTGGCGTAGCCCGTCGTCAGCCGCTCGACCGCCCGGCGGAAGTGCGCCTCGGCCGACTCGTGGCGGGCCCGCTTGAGGTCGCGGATGCCCAGGGCCGTGTGCACGCGGGTCTCGCCCGGGTCGCGTTTCAGGGCCTCTTCCCAGTAGGGTTCGGGATCCTGGTCCGGGTCGTGGAACTGCTCGATCCGCAGCCCGGTGAGGTAGAGCTCCTCGACGGACTTGATCTCGGACGGCGGCGGCGGACGACGGTCGGGCGCGGGCATCGGGCTGCCCGGCCGCCGCGTCTCGGTGTAGCTGACCAGCGGCCTGCCGTCGACCACCAGCGCGGCCGTCAGGCCCTCGCGGCCGGCATCCGGGGGGAGGGCCAGTTCCTTGACGAAGGGCTTCCCCGGGGCGATCGAGATCTCCTCGCTCAAAAGGTCGTGACCGGCCGAGCCGACCCGCACCCGGGCCTTCGGGTGGCTGGCCGTCGTGCAGAATCCGATCTTGAGCTTGCGGTCCTCGCCGACCTCCAGGTTGACCGCCGCGTCGAGGTTGGCCTTCTTCACGCCCCCGATCTCCCGGAAGGGATACCAGTACATCGAGAACGATTTCGACTCGAAGGGCTGGAGCCAGCTATAGTCCGGCTGGTTGTCCGAGTAGGCGCCGACCATCAGCTCGATGTAGGGGCCGTCCTCGTCGGTGAGGATCCTGTCCCACATGCGTCCGCGGGTGCCGTTGCCCCAGGTCCAGAGCTTCTTGCCGGGGACGATCCGGTGGTCGGCGACGCTCATCACCCCGGCCCTCTTGCCGTGGTCGTAGCCGGCGAAGAAGTCCTCCCGGTAGTTCCAGGCGAACATCGAGTTCGCCGCCTGGTGGTTGCGGAAGAGGCTCACGTCCGTCGCCGGCCGGAAGTCGTAGCCGCCGTAACGCGTGGTGGCGACGGGCCAGGTGGTGAACTCGCGCTTGTGGTGGTGGGTCACGTATTCCGTGCTGGGCGGGAAGATCACCTGGTAGGCGTCGGTGGCGTTCACCGCCGCGTTGGCGAAGCAGAGCATCGTGTTGACCACCGGCGTGCGGTTGGCGATCCGGATCCTGGCCTCGAGGTAGGATCTCCCCGGGTGGAGCGTGTATCCCACGGCCCAGCGCATGCGGTGGCGGACCTCCAGCTCCCCGACCCAGACCGTCTTGCTGCCGTCGGCATCCTCCTCGACGCGGTACTGGACGGGGAGGAAGGTGGAGGCCCGGTGGTGGTGCGGGATGTTCCACTCGATCCCGCCCGAGATCCAGGCGCCGATGAGGCCGATGAGGGCCGGCTTGATGACGTGCTGCCGGTAGAAGAAGTGGTAGCCGTTGGTCTTGTCGACGGCCTCGAAGAGCCGGCCGCCGATCTCCGGCAGGATGCCGAGCTTGACGTACTCGTTCTCCAGGTAGATCAGCCGGTACGTCCTGTCGACCTTGTTGCCGGTCAGCGTGTCGAAGAGCGGGTAGGGGTAGATCCTCCCCTCCGCGCCCTGCGACTGGCGGCCGAAGAAGAACATCGGGCTCTTCTCGGGATCCCCGGCGAGGTACGTGGGGATCACCGTGGATTGCTCGTAGACCTTGACCCCGGACGTCTCCGCAGCCGCGGCCGGCCGGGCGTGGAGGAGAAGGCCCGAGCCGCACAGGCAGGCCGCGATCATCAGCGTTCTTGGCATGGTAGCAGGGCTCCCTCCGGAGAACCGAGGAAGGCCCGCGGCTGCGACTCGACTGGGTGCCGACGGGCCGGCCGATCGCGTTCTCACGGTCCACCCTACCCGAGCGGCACGACCGTCAACACCCCCGAGGCAACGAGGATCGGACCCGGCGGTCGCCTCTACCGGAACGGTGCAACTCGTCCCCATCGATCGGAAAGCCGGGGCTCCCACTAGGCCCATCGCGTCCGCGGATCCGATCTACGACGACAGGCCAGAGGGGCGTGACCCGCGCAGGGATCCTGCGGACGCCACGCGATACGGATTTCCGATCTCGCTTGCCAGGCGTCGGTTGCGACGGTAAATTGCATGTATGCAAGGATGCCTCGTCCGGTGGAGCGGGCGTGTGGAATGAAACCGAGGCCCGGGAACGCGACCGTCGTTCGCCCCGGATTCTCCGGATCCGCGTTCGCTCCGCATCCCGATCCCGAAATGATCGTGCTTGGTAGCATAGGTGCCGTCGTTTTCCTATACTGACGGATCAAGCCTGACGTCGTCGAAAGTGAACGAAACAACCACGCCGGAAGGCATCGGTGTATCGTGGTCCGTCCCCGCGATCGGGTGTTTCGCCTCGCCGGCGAATCCGGGGACGATGGTTCCGCATTACAAAACCCTCGGGTGAACGATGAGCAGCCAGAGAAGAGAGTCGGCGCGTCGGGTCCGGCGGGGACGGGTGCTCCGGGTCGAGGTGCTTGAAGATCGCCGGCTGCTGGCCTCGGCGGCGGACACATTGGCCTGGCCGTCGCTATCGGGCCTGATGCGACAGTCCCAGCAAGGCAAGGTCACTTCCGGGCAGGCCAGCAGTGCCAAGGCCCGGACCATGATCCGGGCGCTGCAGACGCAGCTCACCAACGGCCCGCTGGCGGACCTCAAGGCGGGGACGGTCACGCCCGACGGCTTCGTCGTCGAGGTGCAGAACGTCGTGGCGAGCTTCAACCAGGCCGTGGACAGCCAGTTCCTGCCCCGCTCCGCGAACGTCGGCGAGATGCTGAAGCTCCAGGGCCTGCGGATGTCGAGCACGATGGCCGCGCTCAACCAGGTCAATTTCGTGGGCCTGAGCACCTCCACGGAGCTTGAGACCGGGGCCGAGGCCGCGATCCAGTCGCTGACCAGGGGCCCGATCTTCTCCACGGGGACGACCCTGAGCGCGTACGCGACGGCGACCCGGCTCTTCGAGAATTCGCTCCGGGTGCTGGCCGGCAGCTTCGCGACAGGTACGACTGAAGGACTGACCCCGGCGGAGGTCAGCACCACCCTCCAGTCCGAGGCCGAGGCCTATCGAAGCACGATCAATACCGGGCTGCTGCTGAATAACACAGACTACGCCACCCAGGTCAACACCGCCGTGGACGCCCTGGAGAGCACGGCCCGGGCGTTCGCGAGCGAGGACGCCGCGCTGGCCCAGGCCCGGCTCGCCCGGGCCATCGTCACCTTCGACACGGCCGTGCTGGACACCTCGGGGCTGTTCGGCCCCAGCGGCTACGCCGGGCTGGCGAACTCCCGGTTCGGCTTCCCCCGCGCGCCGGGCCGGGGCCGGGTCGCGTCGACCTTCTCGGGCGTGAGCGGCACGGCGACGTTCGGCGGCTCGGCGACGCTGACGGCCAGGCTCGTCTCGCGGTCCGGCGCCCCGGCGGCCGGGCAGGCCCTCAGTTTCACCCTGAACGGGGGCTACGCCGGGACGGCCGTGACCGACAGCAGCGGCGTCGCGACCCTCACCGGAGTGCCGACCTTCGACCCGGCCGGCACCTCGACCGGGGCCATCGTCGTCTCGTTCGCGGGCAGCGCGAGGTATCGGACCGTCACCGCGACCGGCGACCTCGCCGTCAGCCAGTCCAGCAGCACGACCGGCCTCTCCACCAGCCGCAATCCCATCGGCTTCGGCCAGACCGTGACCTTCACGGCGAGGGTGACCGCAGGGACCTCCGGCGGGGGGACGCCGACGGGCACCGTGACCTTCTTCGACGGGTCCACCTCGCTCGGGACGTCGGCCCTCAACGCCTCCGGGGTGGCGACCCTCGCCAATAGCACGCTCTCCGTGGCGACGCACCCGATCACGGCGGTCTATTCCGGCGACGCGAACTTCACCGCCAGCACCTCGGGCACCCTCAATCAGATCGTCAACCCGGCGACCAACACCGTCCTCCAGTCCAACACCAACCCGAGCGTCTTCGGGCAGACGGTGACCTTCACGGCGACCGTGTCCCCGGCCACGGGGACGGGCACGCCCTCCGGCTCGGTCACCTTCCGGGACGGGACCACGACCCTCGGCAGCGTCGCCCTCAACGATTCGGGGGTCGCGACCTTCAGCACCAGCACCCTCGCGGTCGGCACCCGCTCGATCACGGCGTCTTACGGCGGCGACGCGAGGTTCGGCTCCAGCGACTCGAACGCCGTCTCGCAGGTCGTCAGTCAGGCGAGCACCACGACGGCGCTCGCCAACAACCCGAGCACCAGCGTGTTCGGCCAGTCCGTGTCGATGACGGCGACCGTGACGGTGACCGCACCCGGTGGCGGCACGCCGACGGGCACCGTCAACTTCCTGAGCGGCTCCAGCATCATCGGCACCGGGACCCTCAACGCCGCTCGGCAGGCCACCCTGACGACCACCACGCTCGCCCCCGGCACGTACTCGATCACGGCGGTCTACGTGGGCAACACGAGTTTCGCCACCAGCACCTCCTCGGCCGTGAGCCAGACGGTGAATCAGGCGGCCACGACGACGTCCCTCACCTCCAGCGCGAACCCGAGCGTCGTGGACCAGCCGGTCACCTTCACCGCGACCGTGACGGTGACCTCGCCCGGCGCCGGCACGCCGACGGGCACGGTGAACTTCCTCGACGGGTCGGCGGTCATCGGGAGCGGGACCCTGAACGCCTCCCGGATCGCCACGTTCACCACCAGCGCGCTGGCCTCCGGCGGGCATTCAATCACGGCCGTCTACCTGGGCGACACGAATTTCGCCACCAGCACGTCCGCGACCCTGACCCAGAACGTCAATTCGCTCAGCTCCACCACCGCGCTGGTCTCCCAGCTCAACCCGAGCACATTCGGCCAGTCGGTGCCCCTGCGGGCGACGGTGACCGCGACCTCCGGCGGGGGGACGCCGACGGGCACCGTGACCTTCCGCGACGGGGATACCGTCCTCGGCACCAGCCCGCTCGACGGGGCGGGCGTGGCCACCCTCGACACCACGGCCATCCCCGCGGGCACCCGGTCCATCACCGCCGAGTACAGCGGCGATTCCGAATTCGGCCAGAGTTTCTCTCCCCCCGTCAGTCAGGTCGTGAACCAGGCGGCCACGACGACGAGCTTCGTATCCAACATCAACCCGAGCGTCTTCGGCCAGCCGATCACCTTCACGGCGACGGTCTCCGCGGTGGCCCCGGGCGCCGGCACGCCGACGGGCACGGTCGAGTTCATCGACGGCGAGAACGAGATCGGCAGCGGCGTGCTCGATGGTTCGGGTCAGGCCTCGTTCACGACGACGGCGGTCCCCCTGAGCCCCGGGCCGCACATCATCACGGCCCGGTTCACCGGCGACGCGAACTTCAGTACGAGCACCTCCGGCCCCACGACCCAGACGGTGACCCAGGCGGACACGACGACCGTGCTCGCCTCGACTCCCAACCCGAGCACCCTCGGGGCGACGGTGACCTTCACGGCGACCGTCGCGGCGGTGGCTCCGGGCGGCGGCACACCGACGGGCAACGTCAGATTCCTCGAGGGCGCCACGGTCCTCGGGACCATCCCACTCGACGCGGGGGTCGCCACGCTCGGCCTCAACGACCTGAGCGTCGGCACGCACTCGATCACGGCCTTCTACGACGGCGACACGGACTACACCACGAGCACCTCGAACACCGTGGAGCAGGTCGTGAACGCACCCTGATCCCGGCCCGCCCGGCGGATCAGTTCGCCCGCGATCAGACGGCGACGAACCAGGAGGCCGGCATTTCCCGCCGGCCTCCTGCCGTTTCGAACGGCCTGCCTGGGGAGGACTCCCGGCGGGCTGTCATTCGGCCGGGCCCGCGCTCACATCCCGGTGATCGCTTCGAGCAAGCTCTCGGGGGCGGCGGCATACTCCAGGGGCTCCATGGTGTAGCTCGCGCGCCCCTGGCTGAGGCTGCGGACGGCCGTGGAGTAGCCGAACATCTTCTCGAGCGGCGCCCGGGCGTCGATGACCATGAGCTTGCCGCGGGTTGAGGTGCGGTCGATCAGGGCCCGGCGGCTGGACAGGTCGGCGGTGATGTTGCCGAGGTAGTCCTCCGGGGTGACGACCTCCAGCCGCATGATCGGCTCCAGCAGCACCGGCCCGGCCTCCTCAACGGCCTTGCGGAGGGCGTCCGAGGCGGCGAACCGGTAGGCCAGGTCGTTCGAATCCACGTCGTGGAAGGCGCCGTCGGTCAGGGTGACCTTGAGATCAACGAGCGGGTAGCCGGTCCGCCCCCCGGATTTGGCCTCCTCGCGGAGGCCCGCCTCGATGGCCGGGATGTACTCCGAGGGGATCACGCCGCCCTTGAGCTTGTTGACGAAATGGAGCACCGGCGCACCCTTGGGCTGCGTCTCGGGCTCCAGGTCGATGGTGACCTTGGCGTAGAGCCCCGATCCGCCGGTCTGGCGGATGCACGTCCCCTCGACCTTCTTGACGGCCTTCTTGATGGTCTCGCGGTAGCTCACGCGGGGCCGGCCGACGTGGACCTTCAGGTTGAAGTCCCGGGTCATCCGGTTCTTGAGGATCTCCAGGTGCAGCTCGCCCATGCCGGAGATGAGCGTCTGCCCGGTCTCCTCGTTGACCTTGAAGCTGAAGGTCGGGTCCTCGCGGGCCAGGGCGTTGAGCGTGTCGGAGAGCTTCCCCTTGTCGGCCGAGCTGACCGGCTCGATCGACATGCTGATGACCGTCTCGGGGAACTCAATCCGCTCCAGCAGGATCGGGTGGGCGGCGTCGCAGAGGGTGTCGCCGGTGACCGAGTCCTTCAGGCCCACGATGCCGACGATGTCGCCGGTGCCGGCCTCGGCGATCTGCTCGCGGTCGTCGGCCCGGATGTGGTAGAGCCGCGAGCAGTTCTCCTTCCGGTCCTTGCCGGGGTTGTAGGCCCGGGTGCCGGCCTTGAGCGTGCCGGAGTAGACGCGCACGAAGGAGAGGTCGCCGTGGGCGTCGTTGGTGATCTTGAAGACCAGCCCGGCGAACGGGTCGGCGGGGCTCGGCTTGCGGGCGAGCTCGGTCCCCTTCTTGGGGTGGTGGCCGGAGATCGGCGGCCTGTCCGTCGGGCTCGGGAGGTAGGCCGCCACGGCGTCCAGCAGCCGCTGCACGCCCACGTACTTGAAGCTCGAGCCGCAGAGCACCGGCTGGGCCCGGCCCGTCAGGGTCGCCCGCCGCAGCGCCGCGTGGATCATCGCCTCCTCCAGCGGGGCGCCGTCGAGGTGCGCCATGTACTCCTCGGCGAACGGCTCGTCGAAGGCGGACAGGGAGTTGAGCATCGTCTCGCGCCAGGCCTCGGCGTCGAGCTTCAGCTCCTCGGGGATCTCGTCCACGGTGAAGGTCGATCCCAGGTCCTCGGTCTTGAAGTGCAGGGCCTTCATGGCGATCAGGTCGATCAGGCCCTGGAACTCGCCCATCGTCCCCTCGGGCCCGGCCCCGATGGGGATCTGGATCGGGATCGGGTGGCTCTCCAGCAGCCGATCCTCGATCTCCTTGTAGACCCGCTCGAACTCGGCGCCGATGCGGTCCATCTTGTTGATGTAGCAGAGCCGCGGGACGTGGTACTTGGCCGCCTGCCGCCAGACCGTCTCGCTCTGGGCCTCCACGCCCTCCACTGCCGAGAAGATCACCACGGCGCCGTCGAGCACGCGGAGCGAGCGCTCGACCTCGGCGGTGAAGTCCACGTGGCCGGGGGTGTCGATGATGTTGATCGTGATCGGTTGGCCCGCCGCGTCGTGCCAGCGGCAGGTGATCGCGGCGGCGACGATGGTGATGCCCCGCTCGCGCTCCTCCTCGAGGTAGTCCGTGGTCGTGTTGCCCTTGTCCACGTCCCCCATGCGGTGGATCTCGCCGGTGTAGTACAGGACCCGCTCGGTCGTCGTGGTCTTGCCGGCATCGATGTGGGCGATGATCCCGATGTTGCGGATCCGGCGGAGTTCCTCGAGATTGGGTTCGCTGGCCATGTGCGTCTGATCCTGTGGCGGCGGGGTTCGATCGCTCGGCGCCGGTGACTGGCGAGAGTGCCGGCCCCTGGGGGCCGCCTCGGAGACCCGGTCCCGGCTCCGGCGTCTCATCCCGACCCAGCTTACCGAAGCCCGGGACGCGAATCTGCGCGAGTCGGCCCGGCCCGCTTGCGCGGGGTCACCGTCCGAAGTACAATCCCCGGACCGGCCAAGTACGTGCCTGGGGCTTCACCTTGCCTGCCTCCCACCAGGGGGGAGGGCTTCCAACGTTTCTCCCCTCCCCCCTCGTGGGGGAGGGCCAGGGTGGGGGGGCGCTGCCCCGGGAGTGAGGTCGAATCCCGGCCAACCGCTGAGCAACACCGACGGTGTCCGTCTCATGAAGATCGATTACCTGAACCCATCCGTCCCGCCGTCACTCCCCTGGCATGAGGTGCCCCTCGTGCGGGCCACGGCCGTGTCGCTGGCCGGCTACGGCCTGCTGGTGGACGATCCGGAAAACCACCCGGTCGAGATCGTGACCTGGCCGTCACTCGGCTGGCGGCCGGTGGATCCCGGCACGGGCAACGAGGGGGGCACCGTGTCGGGCCACTTCGACGTCTGGTGGGACGGCGAGGTCCTCTTCGCTCGGAACGAGGCGGTCAACGATCAGTACCTGATCGGCTGGTCGAGGAACCCCGGCGAGGTCGATGCTCCCGGTTCGGGCCCCTCCACCGCCCCCGACCGCTCGCGGGTGCTGCTCTGGCACGCCAACTATCACCCGGACGGCGGCCAGCTCTTCTACCCCGACGACGGCGGACCGTTCGTCGCGCCGCTGGCCCTGCCCGGAGACGACGTCACGCCCGGGGATTTCGCCGCCTTCTACATCGAACCGGGGAAAGGGCTCTACATCCACCCGGGCGTCTGGCACGAGGCCGTCTTCCCGCTCTCGGGGCGGGCCCGGTTCTTCGACCGCCAGGGCAGGGTCCACGCCCGGAACTCCTGCAACTTCGCCGAGGAGTTCGGCGTCTTCCTGAGCATCCCCCTGCGGGAACCGGCCGTCTGAGCCTCAGCTCATCGAGACGAATCTGCTGGGACGGTGCGGGGCCGTAGCCGAGCCAGGGCCCCAGAGGGGCGGCCTCGGATGCCCGGGGTGGAGCCCCCTCCGTGAGAGTGTTACCAGCCAGGCGGCGAGGGGGCATCCGGCAAGAGACAGATGCCCCCTCGACGATTCCGGTCACAGCGCGAGTTGCGACTGAAACGCGGCCAGATGGTTATACGAGGCGTTCAGGAGGTTCTGAAAGACCCTTCGGACATCGACCTTCTGAACCTGGTCGAGTGCCTCGCTCAGGTCGACGATATCCATCTGCTCGATGGCGACTCCGACGGCGTAGGCATCGGCCAGGGATGCCGAACCCTGGGAGACGAGGGTCTGGTACAGTTCGGCGAATCGCGGGTCGGTGAAGGTGCCTACCGTGTCATCCGCGGCCGGGTCGGACAGTCCGTACGCGACGATGAGCCGCTTCACGGCCGCCATGTGGTTGGCCTCCGACCGTGCGATGTTCGGGAACTCCGGGACCGCCCAGAAAGAGCCCAACGTCAAGTAGACGTCGCGGGCGAGCTTCTCTTCCTGCCGCATGTGTAGGATCCAGCCGATCTCCGTCTGCGTGAGTGGCGCGGCCGCGGTCGCCGTGGCCTGGCGGCGAGCCGGCTTGCCGCGTCGCGGCGCCGCTCCCGTCAGCGAGGTGAGGACGACGGCGAGAAGCAGGCTTGCTGTCACGAGCCTCATCATGTTGACCTCCCGAAGGTTTAACGAGACATCATGGGAGCGTTCTGGCGGACGCCGCGGGACGACGCCCCGTTGCATCGTCCCGATGACTCGACACTCCCAGTCGCCCTGACGGCCTCGTCAGGGCCATGACGCCGGGGCCTCCCGGCAATCCCTCGATGCCCGCTGTATACCGCCCCGGGCACGGGGGCGGGCGAGGCAGGACGAGCGGCCAATCGACGCTCCGTCCGCCTCGCGGGCAGGGGCCTCATCTCGCGAGCACCCTTGCCCGGCGTGACAATCGGAGGTCGCTGCGGCTCAGCTTCCGGGAGCGGAACCGCAGCATCCGGCACACCCCCGTGGCGGGCCCGCGGCCCGGGCCGCCGAAACCAGCAGACCTCCACCCTGGCCGGCACCCTGGCCGCGACGACCACCCGGTCCCCAGCCGTGCCCGCGGCCGAAGCCAGGTCCGCGCCGGAC
This sequence comes from Isosphaeraceae bacterium, assembly GCA_046349995.1. GTDB lineage: Bacteria > Planctomycetota > Planctomycetia > Isosphaerales > Isosphaeraceae > Aquisphaera. The sequence continues at coordinate 67,223 of JAXMBE010000017.1, forward strand.
GTCGACGGGGCCATCATCACTGCCCGCCCAGACCGGCCGGAGGCTCGCATCCCGCAGCTCGATCGTCTCTGATCCGAACCTCAGCGTGCGCGCGATGTACTGGTCGGGCTTCAACGCCCTGGTCCGGAATCCGTCCACGGTGATCTCCTGACCGACCGGCATCTTCGCCACGCTCTCGGCGACCTTGCTCGCCGGCCCGAGGTGGACGTCGACCCGCCCCCTTTCGGGCACGTCGACGACGATGTGGGTCCCGTACGCGGATCTCCCGGTCGTCGCCTCGCACGGGCCCGTCCGGATCTCGACGAGCTTGCCCGTGAGGGTCACGACCTCGGGCTTGACCGCCTGTCGGGCGACGCCAGCGTCCTCCCCCCCGCCTTTCTGCGCGTGAGCCGCGGGCGGGAGGCTCCCCAAGCAAAGAGCCACCCCAACAAGAAGGACAATGTCGCATCTCATGACCGCGCTCCCTTGGTTGGACGACGCGGGGACCGGTCACCTCGATGCGGACTGACGGTGTCCTTGACCTTGACCCATCGAGTGCAGCCCCCATGAAAAGGGAAACGCAGCCCCGATCCGATTGGGGACAAGGATCAGATCTCTCGTCCGAGGCGCGGAGAGCGTGCGACGATCGTCAAGGCCCCTGGGCGCCACGGCCGAACCCGGGTGGCCCTCCGCCGCGCCTGCCTCGCCCGTGTCCCGGCGCCCAGGGCGGGGGCCCGAGTCCCCTCCCGGCGGGAGACCCCGAGGGTTCGTCTGGCGAGATTCGCGGCGACGCGGGCTCGGGACGGGAGGGTGCCGTGGCCGTGGCGGGTCCGCCACTCAGGAGGGCGTGGAGGGCATAGCCCGAGGCGAGCGCCAGGGCGACGGCCCCGAGGATCAGAAAGCTTCGAAGACGAGGACGGAATCGGCGGATGTCATGCACCCGGATGCCGGTGGGATGGACCCGGACGGGCGCCCCATCGAGGAAGCGGCGTAGGTCCTGGGCCAGTTCCGTCGCCCTGGCGTAGCGATCCGCTGGCTCGAGCTCCGAGGCCTTGAGCACGACGGCTTCGAGGTCGGGCGGGATCGACGGGTCGATCTGTCTCGGCGGTAGAGGCGCGGTGCGAGAAATCGGTCCCGGAACTCGATCCCGCCCGAACCGGGGATACGCGGGACGACCGGCCAGCAGCTCGTACAGGGTCAGCCCCAGGCTGTAGATGTCACTCCGTTCGTCCGCCATCCCGTGAAAGCACTCCGGTGCCGTGTAACGGAGCGTGCCGACGAACCCGCCCTCCGATGTGAGATCGCCGTCGTTGGCAAGCCAGGCGAGCCCGAAGTCGGCGAGCCAGAGGTGGCCCTCGGCATCCAGCAAGAAGTTGGCCGGCTTGATGTCCCGGTGCAGGAAGGCCTGCTCGTGGGCGTGCGCGAGAGCGTCTGCCGCCTGCAGGCCGATGCGTGCGACCCAGCGGGAGCGGGCACCCGACGCGTGATCCTCGGGGCTGCGGGCCACGAGCTGGTCGAGTCCGCAACCCTCGATCAGGTCCATCGCGTAGTACAGGATGCCCTCGTGCTCTCCCACGGTGTGGATCGGGACGATATGAGGGTGGCGGAGACGTGCGAGTACGCGGGCCTCGCGGAGGAAGCGAGCCCGGGCCCGTTCGCTCTGGAGGGCGGACGTCGGCAAGATCTTGACCGCGACCCAGCGTCCGAGTGATTCCTGCCACGCCTCGTACACGACCCCCATCCCGCCACGCCCCAGCTCGCGGCCCAGCCGGTACTCGCCGAGGCGGCCGGGGACGCCCGCTGCCGTCGCGGGGGCGTCAGGGGCTCTTGCCACGAGCGCCGACAGCGCGGGAAAGGCGGATCGGATCAGCTCGGCAAGTCCCGGATGGCGGTGGGCATACTCCTCGATGGATGAAGGCTCCCCGCTCGTCGCGGTCGCGGTGAATTCCTCGACCAGCCTCTCGAGCAACGCATAGTCGGGCTCGTCCGGGTCACGGCTGCTCATCCGGTGGCTCCCCAGATCATCCCGGAGATCGGCTGAGCAGGCCGGGCACCTGCTCCAGTATCTCCCTCAACCTCGCCAGGGCCCTGATGTAGCGCTTGGTCGCCGCGCTCTTGGATAGCCCGAGTCGGGCGGCGACCGCCCCGTTGTCCAGCCCCTCGAAGTGCCTCAACAGCAGGACCTCGCGGTCGGCCGGCGCGAGCGCGTCGAGGGCCTTCGTCAGCAGCTCCGCCAACTCGCGGTGCATCGCCCCCTGGCTCGGGCTGGTGAAGCTCCCCGCCAGTCGCTCGGCCAGTACCGCCGAGCCGCTCCCCGCGTCGATACGGACCTCGCGATCGACCGCGCGTCCGTCGGCCAACAGATGCCGCCGGGCCGACTCGATCAGGCACTGGCCGGCCAGGAGCCTGATCCAGACCCCGAACGGCAGGTCCGGGAGCCGCGCGAAGTGCTCCAGACGCTGCTCGGCCGAGAGGTAGACCTCCTGGATCAGATCCGCCTCCGAGACCCTGCCGCGCAGGCGCGGATCGATCCGCACGGCGATCCAACGACCCAGCGCCGCGGTGTGTTCCTCGAGCAGGTCGGCCAGAGCGGAGCGGTCTCCGCACCGGACGCGGGCCTCGAGGTCCTGTGCTTTCGGGTCTCCGATCTGCATGCGGCTCAGCCTCAGCTCAACTCAGGCCCGCCGGGCTTGTCGCGTGACGAGCCCGAGCCTCCATCAGAACCGAATCCCGTCCCCGCCTCAATCATTTAGCCGGCCGTCGATCGTCTCGTCCGAATCCGGGCGCACCTGCTCCACCCGATCGAGTTCCGGGCGGGGGACGGGCCGGCACTCCAGCCAGGCGTCGCGACGCCCCGGGCGCGGAGGCGGCCGACGAAGACGATCGCACCTCGTCGCAGAGTCGGATGACTTTTGCGCGATCCGTCATGGACCTGGGAGGGGCCGGTTGTCAGGATGGGTCCGTCGACCGGGCGTGGGTCCCCAAGTCATCTGCTCCGTCCGCGATGTCGTCGCCAGTTCTTGAGGAAGCGGAGAAATCCCATGAGACGCGTTTCGATCTCGGCGTGCCTCCTGGCCGCGCTAGGTTGCCTCCCTCTCGTCGCCCGGCCATCTCCGGGAGCCAGCCCGATCGAACCCCGGACCGGACCCGGGGAGGCGCGACCCCGAGCCGGCGGATCACGTCCGCTCGCCTCGACCAGCGTCCCCTACCCCGCACGCGTGAGCGAGAACCATCGCTTCCTGCTCGACCAGGCGGGCAAGCCCTTCTTCTACCTGGCCGACACGGCCTGGGAACTCTTCCATCGGCTGAGCCGCGAGGAGGCGGACGTCTACCTCAAGAACCGGGCCGCCAATCGGTTCAACGTCATCCAGGCCGTCGTCCTGGCGGAGCACGGCTTCGATGTTCCCACCCCTGGGGGGCACATCCCGTTGCAGAACCAGGATCCCACCAGGCCCCTGGAACCCTACTTCCAGGACGTGGACTGGGTCGTCCGCCGCGCGGAGGAGCTGGGGATGTGCGTCGGCATGCTCCCCACCTGGGGGGACAAGTGGAACAAGAAGTGGGGCCAGGGCCCGGAGATCTTCACCCCCGAGAACGCGCGGACCTACGGCGAGTTCCTGGGCAAGCGGTACCGGGACCGGCCGATCGTCTGGATCCTCGGGGGGGATCGGCCGATCGAGAGCGAGCGGCACAAGGCGATCATCCGGGCCATGGCCGAGGGGCTGCGGGCCGGTGACGGCGGCCGGCACCTGATCACGTATCACCCCATGGGCGGGGCCGGCTCGGCCGACTGGCTGCACGACGAGCCCTGGCTCGACTTCAACATGTGCCAGACCGGACACGGGTTCAATCACGAGAATTTCCGCCGGATCGCCGCCGACTACGCCCGGACGCCGGTCAAGCCCTGCCTGGACGCCGAGCCCGGCTACGAGGACCACCCCGCCGAGTTCAATGCCAAGAACGGCTATCTCGACGCCTACGAGGCCCGCAAGTTCGCCTACTGGGCCGTCTTCGCGGGGGCCTGCGGCCACACCTACGGCTGCCACGACATCTGGCAGTTCTTCGCGCCCGGCCGCAAGCCGATCACCGCCGCGCGCACGCCCTGGCGCGAGGCCATGCTGCTGCCCGGGGCCGGCCAGATGCAGCACCTGCGGGCGCTGATCGAGTCGCGCCCCATGCTGGCCCGGATCCCCGCCCAGGACATGATCCTCGGAGATCCCGGCAAGGGGACCGACCGGATCGCCGCGACCCGCGCGGAGGACGGCTCGTACGCCTTCGTCTATGCGTCCTCGGGCATGTCGTTCTCCCTCAACCTGGAACCACTCAGCGGGGAGAAGATCCGGACGTGGTGGCTGGACCCTCGGAGTGGCGACGTCCGCGAGGGCGAGGTCTTCGTGAGGCGCGGGCGAGGGGATTCATCCCCGACCCAGGGGAAGGTCGGACTGGGTGCTGATCCTCGACGACGCTTCGCGTGACGCCCCGCGGCGGGGGCGGCCCCGGTGACGAAAATCGCCGGACGATCTCCGAGGATTCGCTGAGCAACAAGAACGACATGCAGCAGACCCTCGCAGTGACTACTGCCTCCCTGGTCGCCACGTTCCGGACCGGCGACACCGAGATCTTCCGGATCGGCCGAACACAGGGGACGCCCTCAACCTGACGCGGAGCCCGAAGTCCAGCGCGAGCAGCGCTCGTCGTGGTCGCCGGCAGGGCCGGATCGCGTTCAACTCGGACAACCGCGACGGCACGTTCAACCTGTACGTCATGAACGCGGACGGGAGCAAGCTACGGCAGCTCACGCACGAAGAGCTACGTGGTGGCCAGGATGCAGAGCTGGACGGCCGACGGCCGTGGATCTACTTCGGCCAGCGCGCACCGGGCAGCGGGCCGCCGCGGATGTGCCGGATCCATCCCGACGGCAGCGACCTCGAAGGTCATCCATCGGGGCGGGATCAACCGGCGATCTCGCCCGACGGCCGGACCGTTGTCTACGCCCGCGAGGTCGAGGCGGGCATTGCCTGTTCGCCGCCGACGGCGGCGGGCGGCACGAGCGGAGACGGCCAGGCGTCGAACTCGTTCGCCGAGATCCCGTACGGCGTGGTCGCCGAGCGGCCGCTGGTCATCTTCGCGGACAGGGTCGGGGAGTCCCTCGAGCTCTTCCGATGCGATCGCGAGGAAGCGGTGGTAGCTCCACCCGCTGGCGGGCGGTGGCCACGTCCTCGGTCTCGCCTGACGGGCGGCCTGATCTCCTTCCCGGCTCTGCGACGAGGTCTACTGGCGCGACGGCAAGCTGGGCGAGCGCGCTGCAAGGCGTCGCGGCGACAAGCGCGGTCTGGGTCATCGATCGGCGGTTCCGACCCCGCGTGATCGAGCCCTTCCATTGCCAGGCCGATCGAGCGGCAGCCAGGCTCCCCAGGGCCGCTGATCACTCCGCGGCGAACCGGTAGCCGACGCCCTGCTCGGTGGCGATGTGCGGTGGGCAGGGTCGTCGCCCGGCTTCCCGGAATACCACGAAGACCCGCAGGTGGTACGTCTCCTGGGAGGCGTGCGGCCCAGACCTCCCGGAGCAGCATGCGGTGGGTCAGCACCTGCCCGCGTGCAGCCATCGGGTGACCAGCTTGTACCAGGGGAGTCGGGGTGAGCCGCCGCCCGGCCATGGCCACCTGCCTCGCCGAGAGATCGACCTTCAGGTCGCCGATCACCAGGACCGGCGACTCGGCGGCGGCGGGGCGGGCGTGCCACATCGCCGTGCGGATCCGGGCGAAGCAGCTCCCCCGACGCCGAACGGCGAGGTGGTCGTCGGCGCGTTGTCCTTGCCCTCGATCTTCTGCGACTCTTGATCCCGGGCCGAGAGGACGAGGACCGGGGCGGTCAACCATTCGCGGAGGCGTCGGAGCACCTCCTGGCCGTCGATGCTCCGGGCAGCCCGAGGTCAGGGATGGTCGGCGAGGTCGGGGGGCCGCTGGGCCGCGAGCCTCAGCCCGCCCTCGCCGGATTCCGCCTCGGCCACGCCGTAGCCCTCCGCGGTGAGCGAGGCCCGGAGAGCGGTGGGCTGCTCGTCGATGATCAGCACGAGGTGGCTGCCTTCGGGCACGAGTTCTCTTCTCCGGCTGGGGTGGGCGGGCTCAGACCACCTCCGTCTCGACCTGCAAGGGGTTCGTCGGCAGCGGGAGCTTGAGGGTGAATTCGACGCCCCCCCGGGACGGTGGTTCCTGGCGGCGATCGTCCCCCCGTGGACCTTCGCCACCGCCCGGCAGATGGCCAGGCCGAGCCCACTGCCGCGCTCCGTCCGGCGGTGGCGTTGCCGCGATGGGAACTTCTCGAAGATCCGCTCCTCCAACCCGGGAGGCAATCCCGGCCGTTGTCGGCGACGACGATCTTCAGCCAGCGCCCCGTCGAACTCGCCCTGATGTGACCACCGTCGTCCCCGAGGGCGATGCCCAGCGCACGACGTTCTCCAGCAGATTGACGAACAATTGCTCCAGGAGCAGCCCGTCGACCAGGATCAGCGGCAGGCTGGGCGGGATCGAGGACCTCGACCTCCCCGGCCTTTCAGGTCTGGCGGGTGCGGACCAACGCCCAGGCCGGGATCACCAGGATGTTCCATTGCATCTGGGCGGTCAGGCCGCCCGGCTCGATCTGTGGACATCCCTGGAGGATGTTCTCCAGGGAGCCGGGTCAGGCGGGTCGCCTCGTCGGCGATGGTCGAGCAACTGGCGGCGGGTCGGCCGTCAGGCAAAGTCGGTCTGGGCAGGCTGCGCAGCGGCGATGGCGGCCAGCGGCGTGCGGAGGATGTGGGGCGCCCGCTTCGACAGCGCGGCTGCGGACCTGCTCGGTCTGGACCTGGACCAGCACTCGGACGCCGCCAGCGAGAGCTTGTCGCGGCATCGGCGGCCAGGGCGAGCTGGCTGGCATCGAGCGCTCTGGCCAGGCTCGAGCAGCGCTCTCGACGAATCCCACCCTCACCGCGATCGCCCCCGACGATCTGCTGCGACCCGGTCAATGGCAGGAAGGGGCGACGGCGTTGGGCTGGCGTGTCGGTGCCCAGGAGCAGCGTCTGGTCGTGCTCGATGAGCTATGCGCGTGGGGTCTTCCACGGGTGCAGGGCGATGCTCGACGGCGAAGGTGACGCAGGTATCCCGCCGGGAGTGCCGAGATAGATCCGCGACTTCTCCGCCGTCAATTCCGGAGACCTTGCGGGCAGCGGCCGCGCCAGGAAGGTCGCCCCGACATGGAGCTGAGCTGCTTGCCCAGCTCGTAGAGGACGTCGTGCGGCAGCTCTCAAGGCCTCTCCTGACCTGGACCTGGCCGAGGCGGTGGTGCTGATCAGCAGAACGATGGCGAGCATGACGAAGAGCACGTGAAGGAAGTACTGCGTATCGGCCACGGCGAAGGGAGGGTGAGCCGGGGCGAAGAAATCCAGGTGACCACGGCGAACACGCTCGCCAGGATGGACGGGCGCGGCCGAATCGCGGCCACGAGGGCGACCGCGGCGAGAAACACCATCACGACGTTGGCTTCAGCGGCCGACACGACTGATCGAAGAGAGGGCGATCGGCCAAGCAGCCTGACGATCACCAGCCCCGCGAGATGGGGGACCGCTCGCGAGGAGTCGGGGCGAAGCCGGAGGCGGGCGATCGTCGAGGCCGGCTCTCCCTCGCCGCGGACGACGTAGACGTCGATGTCGCCGCTCTGCTCGATCCAGGTCGTCCACGACCGAACCGACGAGCAGCTGCGCCGAGGCTTCTCGGTCTTGCCGATGAGGATCCTGGTGACGTTGCGGGAACGGGCATAGTCGAGCACGGTCGCGGCGACATCCCGGCCGAGCGTGACCACCTCGGCGAGCCGCTCGGCGAGGCGATGGCGGTGGTCGGCCAGGCGAGCGAGCGCCTGGTCGGCGGACATCCAGGCCGCTCGACGGACACCGCGATCCAGGGGGCGTCGAGCGAGGCGAGGGCGTCTCGCGGTCAAGACCACCTTCGCCGTGGACGGGCTGGGACCGGTGGAACAGCAGCCGATCGGCCGTCCCCAGGGGACGGAGACCGACCCGCTGCCGTCGCGCGGATTCGACGTCGGTCTGCACCCGCGTGCCGCCTGCAGCGGAGAACTCCTGGCGGGCTCGAGTTCCCTTCTGGAAGAAGCTGCCGAGGAGCGTTCCGCCTGATCCGAAGATAGACCTTGCCCGCCCGCAATCGCGCGATGAGCTCCTCGGGGTGATGTCCACCAGCTCGAGGTCCTCCGCGTGCTCGAAGACCTGATCGGGGATCGTCTCGCGCACCGTCACGCCCGTGACGCCGCCGATGAGGTCGTACCAGGCTGTCGATGTGCTGGACGTTGAGCGTGGTCCAGACGTTCGATCCGCCTCCAGCAGCTCCTCGACGTCCTGCCAGCTCGTGTGGCGGCAGCCCTCGCGTTGGTGTGGGCCAGCTCATCGACGAGCACCAGATCAAGTCCTGGGCGAGCGCGGCGTCCACGTCGAATTCGCGGAGCGTCCGCGGTACTCCACCTGCCGCGGCGACCAGCACCAGGCCTTCCAGCAACGCCCTCGGTCTCGGCCCTGCCGTGCGGCTCGACAGCAGCCGACGACGACCTCCCGGCCCTCGGCGGCCAGCCGTCGTGCCGCCTCCAACGTATGCGCGGTCTTGCCGCCGCCATGTGAAGATCTTCCTTCGCGCCCTTCCTGGCACTCTCGGCCTGCACCTCGCCGCAGGAGCCGGTCGGGATCGGAGCGCTGTCCGTTCATGACCGGAAAACCAGGGTTCGTCCCGCCAACTCGCCGAGGTGGCCGGGCGCGTCGATGAGGCCGGGCTGACCGCCCGTCCGCCCGGACGGATCATGGCCCACGCGGCGGTGCTCGGGCTGAGGATCTCCCAGAGATTGAGCCCCGTGCGGAGCCGATCGGGTCCTGCCCGATGGCGCAGCCAGGTCGGCAGCGGGATCTTCCAGACCGTCGCGCTCGCGATCGAGGTTCGCGCGCGGGAGCCCGGGAAGTCGAGTTCAGGTTTCAGCCCCCGGGACGTTCCACGCGTGGTTCCCCGAGCAGGCCGAGCTGCCGTCCCTCGGTGTGGCGGAGCACCAGTGCCCGTACTATCCTCATCTTCCGACTTGCCGCGGGCCTTCGCCACCCGGGACACCTGTGCCTCGGCAGCCGCTGGGCTGATGTGGAGTCGAGCCCGCTGCCCGAGGCCGTCACGAGGTCCACGAGGAGGCTCTTGATGGATCGGCTTGCCGGGTGCATCGATCCGGGACTGCACCCTCTCCTTGGTGGATTGAGCGGCCCCAGGTTCGAGCCGCCGGACGAGGCGGCGTTTAACGCAGGCGGGCGTCGTCGCCGAGGGTCGTGCCGAAGTACCCCCGGCTTCGCGAAGGGCTGGCCGATCAGCGAGGAGCCGACCGGCTTCCCCGTCGCGGAAGATCAGGCTCCGTTCGACCGGGACGGAAAGGCCACCCGGGCGATGGCCGTGACGACCGCCGGGTAGAGCCGCCCGTCAGCAGGGTCATCACCGCCAGCATGACGGCCGAAGTGCGAAGGGCTTCTTTCATGGAATTCTCCCGATGAATCTGGGGCCGACTCAGGCCAAGCCCGACCGCTGCGAGCAGCGTCCGATCGCCTTGATGCCGATGAACGGGACGACGATCCCTCCCAGGCCGTGAATGCGGGGTTATCTCGCAGGAGCTGCACGGCGCCCGACAGGACGGTAGCGGACGCCCTTCAGGGCCAGCGGTACCAGGCGATGATGATCAGGGCGTTGAAGATCACCGCCGACAGGATGGCGCAGGCGGGGACGTCCAGCCGCATCACGTCGAGCGACTTGAGGACTGGTCGTCGGCGAAGGCGGGCAATGGCGAAGTACTTCGCCACGTCGTTGGCGATGAAGGTGGTCAGCGCACGGTCATCAGCAGTTGTTTGCCGATGTTGACGACCTCGATGAGCTTCGTGGGGTTGGAGTCGAGGTCCACCATGTTCCCCGCCTCCTTGGCCGCCTGCGTGCCGGTGTTCATGGCGACCGCCACGTCGGCCTGGGCGAGCAGGAACTCGTTGGTGCCGTCGCCGGTCATCGCCACCAGCCGGCCACCCCTCTGGTACTCCCGGATCAGCGACAGCTTCGCCTCGAGGGTCGCTTCCGCCAGGTAGTCATCCACGCCCGCCTCGGCGGCGATGGCGGCGGCGGTGAGCGGGTTGTCCCCGGTGATCATGACCGTCTTGATGCCCATCTTCCGCAGCTCGGAGAACCGCTCCTTGATCTCCTTCGACGTCCTTTCCAGCTCGATGACGCCGAAGCGGTTGTTAAGTGCTCACCACCAGCGGCGTGCCTCCGGCTGGGAGATCTGGCGTACCCGCTCGCCGGGGAATCGGGCACCAGGCCGCCCAGTTCGCGGACATGGCGGCTCGACGGCGTCGGTCGCACCCTTGCGGATCACAGAGCCGTTCAGGTCACGCCGCTCATCCGGGTCTGGGCCGTGAAGGGCGAGCACGAACTCCGGCCTGGAGGTCATGCCCCTCGGGCCGAACCAGGTCTTGGCGAGCACGGCGATGCTCCGGCCCTCGGGCGTCTCGTCGACTTCGTCAGGCGAACTGAGCACTCGGCCGGCTCCGCTCGACGCCGTCGGCGGATGGAAGGCCGTGGCCTGGCGGTTGCCGAGCGTGATCGTGCCCGTCTTGTCCAGGAGCAGCACGTCCACGTCCCCCGCCGCCTCGACGGCCCGGCCCGACATGGCGTCCACGTTGGCCCCGGCTCAGCCAGGCGGTTCATCCCCGCGATGCCGATCGCCGAGAGGAGGCCGCCGATCGTCGTCGGGATCAGGCGCACCAGCAGGCCACCAGCACGGTGACGGTGATCGGCCGGCCCTGCACGAGCAGACGCTGTAGACCGAGTAGGGCAGCGGGGTGGCGACCACCAGGAGGAAGATCTGGCGTAGGCGGCGAGGAGGATCGCCAGCGCGATCTCGTTGGGCGTCTTCCGCCGCCTGGCCCTCGACCATCGCGATCATCCGGTCGAGGAAGCTCTGCCCCGGCAGCGCGTGATCCTGATCACCAGCCCGGTCAGGTCACGGGTCCGCCGGTGACAGCAGCACGGTCGCCGCCGCTCCTCGCGGACCACCGGGCGTCTCGCGGTGATGGCGCGGCGCCTCGTCCACCGACGCGACGCCCTCGACCACCTCGCCGTCGCCGAGGGGATCATCTCGCCGCTGTTCACGAGGACCAGGTCTCCGGGCCGGAGGTCGGGCGCGGGCACCTGCTCGGTGGCGCGTGGTCGGTCGGTCAGCCGATGCGCGTCACCTGCTGACGCATGCCCGCCGGAGGCTGGCGGCCTGGACCTTGCCATGGCTCGGCGATCGCCTCGGCGAAGTTGGCAGAGGGGACCGTCAGCCACGGCCAGAGGCCGATCGCGAGGATGAACCCCGGCGACTCGCCCCGGCCCCGCCGGCGGCGCGGGCGCCAGTGGTGGAGATCTCCCGAGATACACCACGAACATCACGGGATTGCGGACCTGGATCCGCGGGTCGAGCTTCAGCAGCGAGTCGCGCAGGGGCGCGGCGACCAGTCCCGCGCGCCCGAGGCCCGCCGTCCGATCAGCATGAGCACTCATCTGGGTACGAATCCTCTCGGGCCGGGCATCAGATTGTTCGACGATCGGCCCCAGGGCCAGGGCCGGGAAGAAGCTCAGGGCGCCCCACGATGACCACCACGGACGGGCAACACCACGAAGAGCGGGCCGTGGGTCGGCGGTGCCCGCTCCGGCGGGCACGTGCTTCTTGGCCGCCAGGCGTCGGCAAGCCCTTGGGTCGCCTGCATTCGAACTATGAGCCGGCGCCGCCAGCGCAAGGAAAAACCGGCGAAGAAAAACGCTGAACTGCACAAGGCGCTGCCGATTGTTGGTCGACGCGGAAACGCAGCAGAGATCCTCGCCAGGCGCAGCCGGGAACTGGGCGCGGCGGTGATGCCGCCGCCGGCGCGCCGTTGAGCGTTGCCGTCCGGCCAGACCGTCGCTGCAGGCCGGAAGGTCGCCCAGCAGGCCTGCTCTTCATACCCGGCGCCTTCGATCTCTGCAACGCCGAGGTCCGCCCGACCATCAGGCCGGGATGAGGTAGCGACGATGGCGAACGCCAGCATCCCGTAGAGACCCGGAGCCGACGCCGCCGTAGATCACCTCTCCCAGTTGCATGAGGGCCGCATCTGGCGAGCCCTTCAGCGGCGTGAACGGAGTCGTGCATGGCGTTGACGGAGCCGTTGGATGCGCAGGTCGTCGCCTGCCCCAGAGCGGCAGGCCGGCCGACGCCGAAGCAGTTGCCTTGCCCTCCATGTTGCCGCCGCGGCCTGATCCCCGCCCATCGCCGCGAGAACCGGGTCGGCCCTCGGCCCAGTACGCGAGCGGCATCGCGATGAAGACGGCCGTCATGGCGGCCAGCACGGCCAGCCCTGCCTCCGGTCGCCGACCATCTCCCCGAACGTGATGCAGAGGGCCGCCGGGATGATCAGGATCGCCAGCACCTCCAGGAAGTGGACAGCGGCGTCGGGTTCTCGAGCGGATGTGCCGAGTTCCCTTGAAAAAGCCGCCGCCGTTGGTCCCGAGCTGCTTGATCGCCACCTGAGAGGCGGCCGGGCCGACGGCGATCTTCTGGGTCGTCACCGGCTTGCCGTCGGCGTCGGCCGTCGGCTCCAGGAGCGGCACCTCGTGGTACGGAGAGAACGTCTGCACCACTCCCTGGGAGACCAGCACCAGCGCCAGCAGCAGCGAGAGCGGGAGCAGGATGTAGAGCGTGCCCCGCGTCAGGTCGGACCAGAAGTTGCCGACGGTCGCCGACGTCCGGCGTGTGAAGCCCCGGATGAGCGCGACCAGCACGGCCATGCCCGCCGCGGCGGTGACGAAATTCTGAACCGTCAGGGCGAGCATCTGCGTCAGGTAGCTCATCGTGCTCTCGCCGCCGTAGCCCTGCCAGTTCGTGTTGGTGGCGAAGCTGACCGCGGTGTTGAACGAGGAGTCGGGAGAGACGGCGGGCAGGCCCTCCGGGTTCAGCGGCAGGACACCCTGGAGCCGCTGGAGGCCATAGACCGCCAGGCAGCTCAGGAAGCTGAACGCAAGGGCCGCCACGGTGTACCGCCGCCAGTCCATCTCGGCCCCCGGGTCCACGCCGCAGAGCCGATAGGTGAGCCGCTCCAGGGGGCGGAGGAAGCCGACGATCCGGGGGGTACGACCTTCGTACACCCGCGCCATGAAGATCCCGAGCGGCCGGGCGCAGAGCAGGAGTACGCCGAGGTAGAGGCCGAGCTGGAGAAATCCATTCGACGTCATGAGAACCACTCCGGCTTGAGCAGGGCCAGGACCAGATAGCCCGCCAGAACGACCGCCAGCAACGACGCCACGACCTGTGTCCAGTCCATGGTCATGTCTCCCCCCGGAGCCCGTCGATCAGCCGGATCGCCAGGCCGCACGCACCGAAGAACCCAGCCAGGGCCAGCAGCCACGCAATGTCCATGAGCAAACTCCATCGAGGCGAGGTCACCGACTCCATCAGACCAGGATCCGCGTCAGACGTGTGTCAAACTCGGCCCGGCGCGTATCAAGAAACCGTCAAGATCCGCCGCGGAGGCCGAAAATCGGCCGGAGTCCGGCGGCGACCTGCTTCCCGTGGCGGGGCGAGGACCGCTCGCGTACCCTGAAACTGGGTGGTGCGAGATGGAGCCCGGGTCGATCGGACGACAGGGCGATCCGCCCGACGCGGCTGCCCATCCCGCCGCCGGGATTCGCCCGGCTCACGACGATGCAGAGGCCCGGGCCGATCAGGAATATCGATTTACATTTACGTGTTAGGCCTTATCAAACATTAACAATTAAAAAAAATAAATGCAGCCCGGTCTTTTTGCCAGATTGTGCCCGTGATGATATCCTAAATAGGCGGTAATCGATGCTAGTATACATGCTCGCGGGAGACGGAGGGATATGATGCTATCCCTGGCGAACACCCCCTCGGTCACGTTCCCCGCGATCCCGGGCTATCAGATCCTGGAAGTCCTCGACCGCGGCGGCATGGGTGTCGTCTACCTGGCTCGGCAGGAGGCCCTGAATCGTCGGGTCTGCGTGAAGGTCCTCTCCGACTTCGGGGAGGAGCGTCCCGAGGTCTGCCGGGCGCGCTTCCAGCGAGAGGCCGAACTGCTGGGGAGCGTCGTGCACCCCCATGTCCTCTGCATCCTCGATTCCGGCGTGACGGCGGACGGCGGCCGTCCCTTCCTGGTGACCGAGTACGTCGAGGGGAGGGACCTCCGGCGGCGGCTCCCGGAGGGCCGGGCGCTCCCCGCCCCGCAGGCGCGAGCCCTGATCTCCCAGGTCGGCCAGGCGCTCGAGCATCTGCATGCAGCAGGGATCATCCATCGAGACGTGAAGCCGGAGAATATTTTCATGATCTCGGAGTCCGCGTGCAAGCTGGGCGACTTCGGCCTCGCCGTGAGGTCGGACGGTGCCGGCCAGTTGACGCGGTCGTTCTGGGGCCTGGGGACGGCCGGATACGCCTCTCCGGAGCAGCTCTACGGGCTGAAGGTCGGCGAGCGTTCGGACCAGTATTCCCTGGCCGCGGTGGCCTACGAGCTGCTGACCGGCAAGCGTCCGCTCGGGCGGATCGCGCCGCCGTCGCGGCTCAATCGGGCCCTGCCCGCGGGGATCGACCGGGTGGTCCTCCGGGCGCTGGCCGACGAGCCGGAGGACCGCTACCCCTCGGTCCGGGAGTTCCTGGACGGCCTGGAACGGGCGCTGGATGGGCCGGGCCCGGGCCGGCGAGCCCGCGCGCTGAAGACGGCCGCCGGCCTGACGATCCTGGCGGCGGCGGTCGGGGCCGCATGGCTGGGCCCCTCCTTCCGGGGCCGGCCGCTCGCCGGCGACGAGCCCCGGGGCGGGGCGCGCGCAGGGCCGCCCGAGGCGGGTCCGGCGATGCCCGATCTCCCGCTCGTGGATCAGGGACGCTCTCCCGCGTTTCTCGCGCTCGTCCGCCTGCGTGCCAGTGGCCTCTGGGTCGACCGGGGACGCCCCGGAGGGGCCCGCGGCGCCGAGATCTGGGGGAGCATCTGGCGGACCGCGGAGCAGCAGGTCAAGGGCGAGGTCGATGTCCGTGCCTACCAGTACTGGGAGGAACAGGGCAGCCCGACGGGCACCGAGGGCGAGGCCGCCGGCGAACGCAACCGGCTCCGGGCCGAGGACGAACTCCTCAGGGAAGCCGTGGAAGAGCTCCGCCATCCTCCCCTGCGTTTGGAAGCGCGGCCATGAACCCCGAGGACCGTCACTATCTGATCGCCCGCAGCCTGTTCCTCGAAGCGAACGACGCGTTCTTCCTCTTCGACCCGGAGAGCCTGGCGGTCGCCGACCTGAACCCGGCCGCACTCCGCCTGCTCGGGCTGGAGAAGAAGGCGGCCCTCCGCCTTAGGCTTACCGACCTGTTCTCTGGCCGGAGCCGCGACGGGCTCGAGCGGCTGGTCCTGGCGCTCGAGCGGACCGGCTTCTTCCACTCGCGGGAAGGCTACGACCTGACGGCGCCCTCGGGTGAGGTCATCCCGGTGAACCTGAGCGTCAGCCGGATTCACCTGGAGGCCGAGACCGTCGGGCTGGTGGTGGCGCGGGACATCCGCGACCACCGGCGCGCCGAGGAGGCCCTCCGGCAGGCCGAGGCCCGCTACAACAGCTTCATCGAGCTGACTGGCGTGGTCGTGTGGGAGAACGACCTCCAGGGCCGTCTCCGCTCGATCAGCCCCTCGTTCGAGGAGATCACCGGCTGGGCCCCGGCCGAGTGGATCGGCCGGCCGTTCGACGAGCTGGTGCATCCCGACGACCGGGCCGAGGCGAGGCGGCTGCACGCGAGGGCCGTCGGGGGGGAGGCCCTGCCCCGGTTCGAACTCCGGGTGCTCGGGCGGGATGGGCGCGTCATCGACGGCGAGTTCCTCCTGGTGACGAAGGTCCAGGGGACCCGGGACGACCGGACCCTGGGGATCGCGCGCGACATCACCGAGCAGAAGTGCGCCCAGCGGGCCCTCGAGCAGGCCGCCTCCCTGGAGAAGGCCAAGGAGGAGGCGGAGCGGGCCAACCGCGCCAAGAGCGAGTTCCTCTCCAGGGTCAGCCACGACCTGCGGACCCCTCTGTCCGCCGTCCTCGGGTTCGCGGACCTGATGGCCGAGCATCCCTCCCTCGACGGCGCCCCGCCCGAGCTCCGCGACTGGCTCGCGACCATCCGCAGCAACGGCCAGCTGCTCGTCTCGCTGATCGACGACCTCCTGGACATCTCGCGGATCGAGCTGGGCCAGCTCCGCCTCGAACGCACGCCCTGCTCGCTCGCCCGGATCATCTCGGGCGTCGTGGATTCCCTGCGCACGCGGTTCCTGGCCGGCCCGGTCTCGATCAGCGTCCGCCTGGCCCCGAACGTCCCGGAGACGATCGTCGGGGATCAACTCCGGATCCGTCAGATCGTGATGAACCTGGTGGACAACGCGATCAAGTTCACCCGGCGGGGTACCATCAAGGTGGCGGCGGAGCTCGAGGACCGCCCCGGCGCCGGGCCGCTCCTCCGCCTGGCCGTCTCCGACACCGGCATCGGGATGAGCGAGGAGGAGCAGGCGAGGTTGTTCC
Source organism: Isosphaeraceae bacterium (assembly GCA_046349995.1). GTDB lineage: Bacteria > Planctomycetota > Planctomycetia > Isosphaerales > Isosphaeraceae > Aquisphaera. Next base: position 83,809 of record JAXMBE010000017.1, read on the forward strand.
AGCCCTTCTGCCCCGTGCGTCGCGTGGAGCCCGGCGCCCGCAGCGGGACCGGGTTAGGATTGGCGATCTGTCAGCGGCTGGCAACGCGGATGGGAGGCGAGCTGGCCGTGACCAGCCGGCCGGGAGTGGGCTCCACCTTCACGCTCACCGTGCCGGTCGGGACGGAGGTCATCGCGGATCAGGAGCGGTCGGGGGGCTCCCCCGCCCGGGCGGAGGTCGGCCACGCCACGGCCAGGCCCGCGACGCGGGGGGCGCGCGTCCTGCTCGCCGAGGACCACGACGAGAATCGCAAGGTGCTCAGCACCCGGCTCGCCCGCGCCGGGTGCGAGGTGTGCCAGGCCCGCAACGGCCAGGAGGCACTCGACCAGATCCGCGAATCGGCCGACCTCGGCCGCCCCTTCCAGGCCGTGATCATGGACATGGAGATGCCGGTGCTGGACGGCTACGAGGCGGTACGGCGGCTCCGCGCCGACGGCTTCGACGCCCCGATCCTCGCGGTCACCGCCTTCGCCATGCGGCAGGATCGGGAGGAGTGCCTCCGGATGGGCTGCGACGAATACGTCAGCAAGCCCGTCGTCTGGGACGTCTTCTTCCAGAAGCTCGACCGGTTGCTGGCGAGCAGGGGCAGGGGCTAACTCCGCCGGCTCCGTTCCGCGAGGTCCAGTTGAGTGAACTGAGAGGATGCCGGCTTGGCCGCACCTCCCACCCACCGGACTGCGCCACGATTGCTGGAGGAGCGGGAGGATGCCGGCAGATGCAGTATCGTGGCTCAGCGCTTCACGAGCCACCACGCCTTCTCGAACAGGGCCCATGCGATGGACCCGACCGCGCCCGGTGCCATCCTGTTCATCACGTAGGCGAAGGTCAAGCGGCGGTCCAGGTCGATCATCACCAACGAGCCGCCGGCGCCGCCCCAGCAGCACACCCGGCCTTGCGGGAGCAGGCTATAGCCGATGCCCATCCTGAGTAGTAGGCCGATTACGAGGTCGATCCCGTCGCTCTGCACTTCGAAGACCCGGTCGATCGTCCGCGGCGAGAGGAGCCGGACGCCGTCGACCTCGCCACCGCAGGCCAACGCCGACTGGAGGCGCGCCACCGACCGGGCATTGCCATGGCCGTTGGCCGCTCCGATGTCGGCACGCCGCCATCCCTCGGTCCAGCTCGCCTCCGGCCCGATTGACGGGTTGGTCAAGGTCCTAGATGCCACGCCATCGGGGTCGAGCCGCGGAGGGTCGAACGCGGCTGGTGGCGGAACCACATTCGAAACGCGAGGGAAATCCGAAGGGGACAGGCCGATGTGGAAATCGGCGCCCAGCGGCCCCGCGATATGAGCGGCCAGGAACTCGCCGAGGCGAAGACCGGTGACGCGCCGGATCACTTCGCCGATCAGATGGCCATAGTTTGCAATGTGATATCCCGAGGCCGTGCCGGGTTCCCACCAGGGCGCCTGGCCGGCCAGCAGGGCGGTCGACTTGCCCCAATCGTACAGGTCATCGAGGGTGATCGGCTGCTCCCAGCCCGAGACGCCGGATGTGTGCGACAGGAGGTGGCGAACCTTGATCGCCTCCTTGCCCCGGGCCGCAAACTCGGGCCAGTACCGAGCGACGGGGGCATCGAGGTCAAGCATGCCGCGGTCGACCAGCACGAGGGCCGCGAGTGCGGTCATCGTCTTGGTTGTGGAGAAGACGTTGGTGATGGTGTGCTCGGTCCACGGCGCGGTGCGGGACTCGTCGGCCCAGCCGCCCCACAGATCCACCACCATCTCGCCGTCGATGTTGACGGCGAGCGAGGCGCCCAGGTCCTCCCCAGACTTGAGCTTGGATGCGAACAGCTCGCGCAGGGGCTCGAAGCGGGAGGCGCAGGCGCCGCCCAGCGGCGTCGGCTCATCGTTCATGAAGCCTCCGTTCCGAGTTCGCCCCGGTGCCCGACCCCGATGCTTCGCCCCGGGTGGTCGCTGACGATTTCAAGGACAGAATCCCGCCCAACTCGCTGGACGCAGCGAGCCGAGGAAAGGTTCGCGAGACCTCCGCAAGGCCCCCCGCCCCTCACCGATCGTACAGGACATCGCCGCCGTCGAGGTCGGCCAGGGCGGTAGGATGTCTCGAGCGGAGCGAAGACGCACCTCATACCGGCCGCCGGAGCGTCATCCCGGCGCGACGAGTGACGAGTCCGGCCCGCGCCCCGCGTTCGCGACCCTTTCGAAGAACGCCCGGATCGGCGGGAGGCTCGTCTCGAGGCTGTAACGTTCCTCGATCGTCGTCCGGCCCGCCCGGCCCAGCGGGGCGACCGCCGCCGGGTCGTCCAGGACGCGCAGGGCGGTGGAGGTCAGCCGGTCGAGGTCAAAGAGCGGCTCGAGCAGGCCGTTGACGCCGTCACTCACCACCTCGCGGACCGGCGGGACGTCCGCGGCCAGGACCGGGATCCCCGTGGCCAGGGCGTTGAATAGCGACCAGGAGACGACGAAGGGGGCCGACAGGTAGATGTGCAGGTCGCTCAGTCGGAGGGCATCGGCCAGGTGCTCGGGGAGGATCCTCCCGAGGAACCGGAAGCGGGACAGGTCATACTTGGCCTGGCCTAACACCCACTGCTTGAAGCTCGGCGATCCGGTGTGCAGCCTGTCCCAGCCGTAATGGACCTCCTCGCCCCCGACGACGACGAAGAGCACGTCCGCCCGTTCCCGGGCGATCCGGCCGGCGAGCTTCATGAACAGGTCGAAGCCCCGGATCGATTCGAGCCCCCGGGAGACGAAGGTCACGACCTTCACGCCCTCGGGGATCGACGCCTCGCCGATCCGCCGCGGTGCCGGCCCGGGACGATACAGCTCGGTATCGATGCCGTCGAACAGGACCTCGATCTTACCCCGGAAGCGCGCGGGGAATGATTCCCGCTGCCAGCTCGTGGCCGAGTACCCCGCGTCGCAATCGACCAGGGCGGCCAGCGTCGGGGCGTTGATGCACCGCGGGAAGAACGGGGCGGGCTCCGCCGGCGGGAGATCGATCCGGTACGAGAGGTCGCGGTGGCTGGTGGCGAAGTAGTATTCGCAATAACTGATGATCGGGCACTCGACCACGTCCCTCAGGAACAGCGTCGGCGCGCCGCGGCCGCCGTGCGCGACGACCAGGTCCGGCCGCAGGTCGGGGCTCGCCCTCAGGGCCTCGTGGACGGCGCGGCATTGCTCCAGGTACGTCCCGAAGATCTGCGGCCAGGGGATGCCGTCGGCGGGACGGTGCTCGGCGGCGGGGGGAAGCTGGTGAAGCTCAAGCTCGCGGAGCATCTCCGCCGTCGGGGTCGGGCAGCTCGAGAGGTTCTGGACCAGGAAGCTGCACCTCCAGCCGTGGCGTCGCTTCAGTTCCAGGCCGAGCCGGCCGAACTGGGCCGGGAACGCGTCGTGGAGGAACAGGACGTGCATTGAAGGTCACCTCCGCAACGAGGCGGCCATGGCGGAGAACCTCTCGGCGATGCGAGGCAGACAGACCTCGCGGTCGTAGCGTGCTTTCACCAGCTCCGCCGCGGCGCGGCCCAGTGGATGGGTCCCTCCCGGGTCGTCGAGGACCGACTGCGCGGCGTGGAACAGCTCCTCCGGATTCCCGGCGTCGCACAGGAGCCCGGTCTCTCCGTGGTAGACGACCTCGCGGTGGGGCGCGGTGTCGGAGGCCAGCACGACGCAACCCGAGCCCATGGCTTCCAGGAGCGATCGTGCGACCGGGTACGGGCGTCCGGGGGCGACGTGCAGGTCGCTGGCGGCCAGCACCTGAGAGACGACGCCCGGTGCAACCCGGCCCAGGAACCAGAGCCGCTCGGGATCGACCGGCGGATGCGCCGCCATCAGGTGGGCCACATAATCTCGTTGGTGAAAATGGACGTCCAGTCCACGCTGGACGATCGGGTCGCCCACGATCGCACAGACCACATCAGGCCGGCCGCGTAGCAGGGCGTTGGCGAGGTGCCAGAACCGATCGAAGCCGCGGAGCCGATCCAGCGACCGGGCCACGAAGCTGACCAGGCGAGTGCCTTCAGGCAGCACTCGTCCACGGATCTCACGACGCCCCCGGCGGGCACGCTCGCCGGCGGGGCCGGCGCCGACATCGATGCCGTCGTGCTGGACCCAGAGATCGTCGCGATACTCGGCCGGGTAGAGCCGGCGCTGCCAGTCGCTGAGCGTCCAGGCCAGGTCGCACTGTTCCAGGTCGAGCAGGTCGGCCACGCTGGCCGACCGCCGCCAGTAGGCATAGGCGGGTGGTGCCTGGGCCGCGTCGTCCTCGGCCAGGTCGTTCTGCCGCGGGTGGACGTAGTAGTCGAACAGGCTGACGCGAGGCGGCGCCGGGGCATACACCGGCGCGAAGAGGGTCGAGCCCAGGTCCTGGGAGCGGCCCACGACGAGGTCGAGGGGACGCGGCCGTCGGCCCTCGAGCACTTCCCAGCAGCCGTAGGCGTAGCAGAGGCTGCGTTCGAGGGTCCGGCTCCAGGGGGCGGCCGGCTCCCGGGCCACGCCCCCGACGCCGAACTGCTGAAGCTCCAGCCCGTTACCCACGGATCGCGGCCAGAGTTCAGGCGGATCAGCGGTATGGCAATAGAACCAGCAGCGATGGCCCCGGCGCCTCACCAGCCAGTCCGCGACGGCCCCGAGGCGGCCCGGGAAGTGGGGCTCGACCCAGAGGACGTGGAGCGGATCCTGGATCATTGCTGCGATTCAGAGCTCCGGGGCTCTGTCAAGAACTTCGGGCGAGAAGATCGCCGAAGCTCTCGGACCCCCTCCGACTCCCCCTTGGCAAGGGGAGAGAATCCCACTTCCCCCCTTGGAAAGGGGGGACACAGGGGGGTCTCCGGGGGTCTTCGACGAAGCAAGCTCCGGGGGCGAGCCGCGGGCCGGAATGCGTGAAGACTCGCCACCTCACCAGGCGAAGTGAGCGAAGGCCTTGTTGGCGTCGGCCATGCGGTGCACGTTCTCGCGCCGGGTGATCGCCGCACCTTCACGGTTGTACGCGGCGACCAGCTCATCCGCGAGCTTGACGGCCATCGGGCGTCCCTTCTTCTCGCGGGCCGCCATGAGGATCCAGCGGATCGAGAGGGTCTGCTGCCGCGTCTTGTTGACCTGCATCGGCACCTGGTAGGTCGCACCGCCGACGCGCTTGGAGCGGACCTCGATCATCGGCTTGACGTTCTCGACCGCCCGGGTGAACACGTCGATCGGCTGCTCGTTGGGCAGACGCTTCTGGATCAGCTCCATGGCGTCGTAGAAGATCCGCTGAGCGATGCTCTTCTTGCCGTCGTGCATGACGCAGTTGATGAACTTGCCGGCCAGCTTGGAGCCGTACCGGGGGTCCGGGCGAAGGTGGGTCTTGCTGGCTGTGAACTTACGGGCCATGAAGATCAGTCCTGCGGAATACCTCGTGTGGGATCAGGGAGACGCCGGCCCGGCCGGCTCATTTCTTCTTGGCGGTGGGGGCTGCGGCCTTCTTCCGCTGGGCGCCGTACTTGGAGCGGGCCTGCTTCCGCTCGCCGACGCCCTGGCAGTCGAGCACGCCCCGGACGATGTGGTAGCGGACGCCGGGCAGGTCGCGGACGCGGCCGCCGCGCACCAGGACGATGGAGTGCTCCTGGAGGTTGTGGCCCTCGCCGCCGATGTACGCGGTGATTTCCTTGCTATTGGAGAGCCGCACCCTGGCCACCTTGCGGAGCGCCGAGTTCGGCTTCTTGGGGGTCATCGTCTTGACCTGGAGGCAGACCCCTCGCTTGAACGGGCAGGCCTCGAGCACCGGCGACTTGGTCTTGTACTTGACCGGCCGGCGCGGCTTGCGGACGAGCTGATTGATCGTGGGCATGAGTCCGTCGTTTCCCTGTCCCCGGTCCGGCGTCATCGAGACGCCAAAACCTGATCCGTCCCCGGCCGGGGCAACATTCGTAAAACCAGTCATTTCGCGGGCGAATCGAACGACCCCACGGGCCGAGACCGTGAGAGCCATCCGAGCTGCGGTTCCCGCCATCCTTCGTCCGGGAATCCTATCGGGGTGCAGACCCCGCGCAGATGGCCCGGCAACCCTGAAGCATGTCGCTTCCGGGCCGAAGCTACCACTGTACCGCAACGCCGGAAATTGTCAAGGACACGAAACCAGCCTCAGTGTTGCACCTTGCCATGCATGTGGCCGACCGTGGCACTCTCGGGTCCTCTGAGGCCTTGATCTCAACTTCGCTTCGTTCCGCGGGCCGTCGCCTCGGAGGCGGAAGCGTCAGCGACGGCCAATCAGAATGGCCGCGGAGGGATCGCCGTCGCTGACGCTTCCGGCTCTGACTTTCATCCATTGCCCGTTGCCATCGGGGCCGGGCGAGGGGCCCACTCAACAAGAATCGGGCCGGCAGGCGATCAACCTCCGGCCGCCTGCTAGCGGATCCGCAGGTAGGGCGAATACGCGAGGAATGAGAGGGCGGCGACCAGGCCCACGTACCAGACGAGCGAGGGGCGGTCCGGGCGGTCGTTCGGGCGGTCGAGGAGGGCGCGGGCCGCGGCGACGATCATGATCAGCAGCGCCAGGCCATCCTCGGTCACGGCCCAGACGGTCGCCAGGCTGGCGGCGGCCAGCCACCGCTGGGGGCGGTTCAGGCTGCGGAAGGCCCGGCCGCCGTCGAGCTGCCAGATCGGCATCAGATTGAACAGGTTGATGAGGGCCCCGAACTGGGCCAGCGCCGCCCAGAGTTTGTGTTCGGTCAGGAGGAAGAGGACGGCGCAGAAGATGGCCGCGCCGAGCCCCCAGATCGGTCCGGCCAGGCCCACGCGGGCGTCCTGGCGAGGGTCGGTGAAGTCTTGCTTCAGGCGGATCACCGCCCCCAGCCCGGGGATGAACAGCGGGGCGCTGGCGGGCACGCCGTAGCGGGTGAGGGCCGCCACGTGGCCCATCTCGTGCACGTAGATCGACACCACCAGCCCGAGCGCGAACCAGAGGCCGAACTGCGTCCAGTAGACGCCGACCATGGCGAACATCGACAAAAACGTGCTCGCCTTGGTGAGGCCCAGCAGCAGCAGCTTCGCCTTGCCCAGCAGGGCGAAAGCCAGGAACTTGAACTTCCAGACGGCCAGGAGCAGCGTCCCCAGGACCCCGGAGGCGGCCCCCTTCGACCAGCCGGAAGCGGACGGGCCCTCGGCCGATTGGCCGTGCTGCTCCGGATCCGCCGGGATGCCTGTCGCCGAGGGCATCCTCGGCGACGTCTCGACCATCCGCCCGAGCGCTGCGATGCGGTCGGCGATCACCGAGGCCTGCCGGGTCCCTGGGGGTAAGAGGGGCAGCGCCTGGTTCCAGGCCGTCAGGGCCGCGGTCGGGTCGCCCCGCCGCTCGGCGGATTCGGCCGCCTCGGCCAGCTCCCTGAGGCGGTCGGCGTGGACGAGCCTGCGGCACGACGGGCACGACAGCAGGTTGAGGGCGACCTCCGCCCCGCAGGAGGGGCAATGCATGACGGCGGCCGATCCCGCGGCCTGATCAAGCGACATGCTCTGGCCCCCCCGCGCCGGCCTCGATGCCTCCGCCGCCGGCCCCGGATGCGGACAGGCGGAACGGCCCGTTGAAGAAGATCTGCGTCTTCCGGTTGATCTTCCAGGCCTCCCACAGGGCGAAGGCGAAGATCAGCCCGGAGATCGGCGCAGCCGCGGCAATCTGCACCGGGATCGTGTACGAGAAGGCAATCAGGAAGGCCGTGAGGACCACGATCACGACCACCTTCCGCCCGGGAGTCATCGGGACCTCTTCCCCTTCGTCGTCCGGGTCGACGGCCGGTTGCGGCCGCTGCCCCTTCCCCTCGGGTGCTTTCGGCCCGGCCTGCTCCTTCCGCGGCGCCGGCTCGGCGGCCACTTCCTCCGGCGCGGGCTGGAGCTCGGCCACCTGGGCAGGATCCCGGAGGGCCTGGACCAGGCCGGGGACCGCGAACATCGCGGCGATCGAGGAATAGGTCAGGAAGACCGCCAGGAACTGATAGAACAGCCCGCCTCGGCCCCCGGAACCCGACTTCACCGCGGCGCCGACCATGAACCCGACCAGCACGGAGATCAGCCCGAAATTGATCCCGGTGAGCTCCATGATCCCGTAGTAGAGGGCGGCGCCCACGGCCGCGGCGACCGAGCCCAGGACCATCGCCTTCAGCATGCGGCCGACGCGCGACCCGGCCGGCAGCCTCGACTCGAGCCGCTCGCGGCATGGTCCGCAGACGATGCTGCCTCCGGCCTCGTAATAGACGTCCTCGATGGGCGTCTTGCAGGCCTCGCAGGTCGGGACCGACGGCGGGAGGGCCTCGGCGGCATACTCCGCGTGGTCAAACTGAAGGCCCTCCGTCGTCGGTCGAGGCTCGCTCTCGGGGGTAGACATGGGGAACTTGCACCAGGGTGAAGGGGCAGGTCCGAGGAAATGCGTTGAACTCGGAGTATACTGGTCGGCGCTCCCGAAGACAAAGTGCATGCACCGCGCCGGCGATCCCCTGCACCGTCCTGCTGCGATTGACACCGGCTCGCCGCGACCCTACGATCGGGCGGCGACGGTCGATGAAGTGACGCCGGGGCACCGACTTAAAGAAGATGCGGCAACCCAGCGTGGCGGGATGAGTGCTCGGAGTCCCCGCCGCGGCCACTTTCGATCCCCCTGGAGCTGGGACGCCACAGGGTCAGGATGGCCTCATGGATGCATTTCTCGGACGCGTGCCGGGCGGCGTCGGCGAGAGATCCCTGGCGACAGGCAACGGACACGGCGAGAACAGCGTGGGGATCACCGATCGCTCGGAACCGCATCGGCAAGCACCTCAGGGGGGGCGGCCCGGGCCCTCCCCGGATCGGGCGGCAGGCCAACCCGAGGGAGGTATGACCTCCACTCATCCGCTCCGGGTGGTCATGCTCTACGACATGGACGCCTGTCACGGGCCGACGGGCGTCACGCGGCACGCGCTGGCGCAGCTCGAACGGCTCGCCCAGCGTCCCGAGATCGCCCTCCGCCTGGTCTCCGGACGGCTGACCCATCCCGATGGGCTGGCTTACTGGGATTCGCTGGAAGGTCTCCCCCGGCGCGAGCTGCCCCTGCGGACGCGCGACCTGTTGCGCTGGTGGCGGATCAAGCCCTGGCCGCCGCTCGAATGGCTCACGGGCGCGACGGACTGGATCTACTGCCCGGCAGAGTACGCCGTGGCGACCCGCCAGGCGAGGCTGGCGGTGACCAGCCATGACGTGCTCCAGTACCTGAAATTCCAGCCGACCAAGAGCCGGGAGCTGCTCGCCGCCGCGTTCGCGAAGGCGGACCTGATCCTCTCGGTCTCGCAGTTCAACACCCGGCAGCTCGTCGACGCCTTCCCGGACTGCCGCGACCGGATCGCCCTGGTCCCGAACGCGGCCGAGGACCTCTTCTTCGAACGCCCGACGGCGCGGGAGCGCGAGCAGGTGCGGGCGGACCTCGGCCTCCCGCCCCGGGTCCCATACCTGCTGTCGGTGGCCAACTTCCAGCCCCGCAAGAACCTCGTAAGGCTGATCCAGGCGACCACGGCCCTGCCCGAGGTCGCCTCCGGAGACCTCGCGCTGGTCCTGCTGGGAACCGGGGCCGACGACGAGGCCCGCCCCCTGCGCGAGGCGATCGCCGAGGCCGGCCGCCGGTGCCTGATCCGGATGCCCGGCTACCGCCAGGGCAAGGTGCTCCGCGCCGCGTACGCCGAGGCCACCGCCCTGGTGTTCCCATCCCTCTGCGAGAGCTTCGGCATCCCGGTCGTGGAGGCCATGGCCCAGGGGATCCCCGCGGCGCTCTCGGACTCCACCGCCCTGCCCGAGATCGGGGGCGACGCGGGCTGGTACTTCGACCCCGAGGACCGCGACGCGATCGCCGCGACCCTGCGCCGGATGCTCGATGACCCCGAGGAGTGCGCCCGCAAGGTGTCCGAGGGGCTCCGCATCGCCTCGCGCTACCGCTGGCAAGACGCCAACGACCTGCTGGTGCGCGCCCTCCTGGAGGGGCCGTCGCAGGCCTCCCCCGCCCTCCCGGCCTGACCGCCCCGTCCGCTTGTTGGCACGCCGGTCGATATGCGAGGATGAAGCCGCACGGGGCAGGGAGATCAGGGCTCGGACCGCGCGTCCAGGGTGGAGGCTCCTCCATGAACGTTCTTCGGCACGCGTGCGTCACCGCCGCGGGATGGTGCCTGATGGCCCTGGCCGCCGCGGGGGCCCACCCGGCAGACCCCCAGCGGCCGACGCGCGGGGAAGGTGATTCCGGCCCGACCATGAAGGCGCGGATCACCCGCCGCCCCGGCCAGGACCGGGCGGCCGGGAAAGCGGCCCCCGCCCGCCGGGGCGCCGGCTTCGCGCTCGAACCGGAGGGGGCGGCCTGGACGCTCCGGGTCGGCAACGGCAGCGAGGTCGTCATCCAGTACGAGGGGGTCGAGGTCGCCCGGGGCGCGTTCGCGTTCGCGGCCCAGGGCGGGGCGCAGGCCCCCGGCCAGTTCACCGTGCCGGAGCGGTCCGGGCAGCAGGTGCAGCTCAAGGGCGTGGTGGAACCCCTGGGGTTGCAGTGGAGCGGCCGGGCCGTCGCTCCGTCGCCCCGCGAGGTGCGCATCGAGCTGGACGTCGTCGCGGCGAAGGCCCTCTCCGGGATCGACGGCGGGGGCATGGCCTGGACCCTGAAGCCCGACGCCCGGGTCCTGCGCGGCAAGGCCGAGACGCCGGAGTTGTTGCCGGACAGGACCGGCTGGCGATGGGAGGCGGCACCCGGGAAACCCCTGACGGTCCGGTTCGACCGGCCGATCGCCAGGCTGTTCTTCGACAAGGACCGCAAGGCCGAGATCCGGACCAGCTTCGTGGGCGACCGGATCCGGGCGGGCCGGGGCCGCATCGCGCTGACGGTGGCCCTGCCGGAAGGCGGGCGGGTGGTCGCGACCGACGAGGAACGCTACGCGGAGCCCGACCGGACCTGGTTCCGCCAGGCGCTGCGCTGGGACAGCACGCCGGTGGACCTCTCCTTCCTGAACAGCGAGGACCGCCCGGCGGGCCGCCACGGCGTCGTGAGGGCCGAGGGGGACCGCCTCGTCTTCGCCGACGGCACCCCGGCACGGTTCTGGGGCACCAACCTCGCCGGACCCGTGCTCTTCGACACGCCGCGCGAGAGCGTCCCGCTCCAGGCCCGCAGGATCGCCCGGCTCGGGTACAACCTGGTGCGGATCCACCAGGAGGACGCCCACTGGGTGAACCCCAACATCTTCGGCCGCGACGCCCGGGACACCCGCCACCTCGACCCCCGCTCGCTCGAGGCGATCGACCTCTGGATCAAGTGCCTGAAGGACGAGGGCATCTACGTCTGGCTCGACCTGCACTACCTCCGCGAGCTCAAGCCGGCCGACGGCGTCACCCTCGGCTGGGACGAGCTCGCCCGGTCCAAGGGGAACATGTGGGGCTTCAACTTCGTGAACCCGCAGCTCGTCGATCTGATGAAGGAGTATAACCGTCAATATCTGAGCCATGTTAACCAGTACACGGGGCTGGCCTACAAGGACGACCCGGCGGTGGTCGGGATCCTGATCACCAACGAGAACGACCTGACCAGCCACTTCGGCGTCGCCTTCCTCGAGGTCTACAAGAACCTGGCCCACAAGGCGCTCTACGACCGGGAGATGACGGCCTTCGCGAAGGCCCACGGGCTGCCCGCCGATCGGATCTGGCGGAGCTGGGAGCCGGGCCCGGCGAAGTACTTCCAGAGCGAGCTGGAGCACCGCTTCTTCTCCGGCGTGATCGAGGACCTGCGGTCGCTGGGGGTGAAGGCCCCGATCGCCGGCACGAACTTCTGGGGGGGGACGTCGCTGCTCGCCCTGCCGTCGCTGACCGGCGGGGACGTCATCGACGCGCACATGTACGGGGCGTCTGAGGAGCTCGGCGCCAATCCCCACGACCGGGCGACCTTCCTGAGCTGGGCCACCGCGGCGCAGGTCTACGGCAAGCCGGTGACGATCACCGAGTGGAACGTCCCCTACCCCGCGCTGGATCGGTTCACCACGCCCCTGTACGTGGCCAGCGTCGCCTCGCTCCAGGGGTGGGACGCGCCGATGCTCTACAATTACGCGACCTTCGCCCTCGATCGGCCGATCGCCGAGGACCCGAACCGCGGGGTGGAGAAATGGTCCACCTACAACGACCCGGCGATCACGGGCGTGATGCCCGCCGCCGCCCTCCTGTTCCGCCGGGGGCACGTCAGCCCCGCACGCAAGACCTACTGCCTGATGATGACGGCGGATCAGCTCTTCGGGGCCATCATGCCCCCGGAGGGCACGCCGGCGGTGCGCACGCTGGCCGAGCAGAGCCGGTTCACGCTCGGCATGCCGGCGACCACGATCCTCCCGTGGCTGAAGCCCAGCGAGCCTACCGGCGACGTGATCGTCTTCTCCGACCCGAACCGCGACTTCGTGCCCGACGACGCCGTGCAGGTGGAGTCGGACACCGGCGAACTTGTCCGGAACTGGAAGGACGGCGTCCAGACGATCAACACGCCGAGGACCCAGGCCGTCAACGGCTGGATCGGCGGCAAGAGCTTCCAGTTGAAGGACGCCAGCTTCGAGTTCCGGACGCGGAAGGCGGTGGTGGCACTGACGAGCGTGGACGACCAGCCGCTGGCCTCCTCGCGGTTCCTCCTGATCACCGCGGTGGCCCAGTCCCGACCGAGCCCGCCGCCGAATCAGCCCCTGGCCCCCGGGAAGAAGCCCGAGAACCTACCCTTCCGCTCCGAGCCCGTCGTCGGCACGATCCGCCTCCGCAACGCGACGGCGGGGCTGGAGTTGCTCGCGCTGGGGGCCGACGGGAAGGTCCTCGAGCGGACGACGCCGGCGCGCGGGCCGGATGGCTGGTCATCCGCCTGCCGGCCGGCCCGGCACCCACTGGTACGCGGCGCACCACCGGCAGTTGCCGCGGGGTCAGGCCTCCGCGGCCCCAGGCGGCCGCCCCCCTCTCCGTAGCCGCCCGGCGGCGAGGCCCGCCGCCGTCCGGCGAGGCCGACGGGACGAGCACTTCGTCCCGGGCAGGCCCCTCGGCGGGCGATGCCGCGGCCGCGGGCTCGGGCGTCGTCTCGGGGCTGGTGTAGCCGCCCAGGCTCCACACCAGGTCCGCAGTTGTGCTGGACGTCGAGCATCGTGAGGGTCTGCACGGCCCGGAGCACCAGCACCTGGTCGCTCCAGAGGTCGGTGCGCAGCAGGACCTCGCGCATCCGCCGCCGCATCTCGGCCCAGGGGTCGTCGCCCCCCTGGCCCAGCACGACGTGGATCCAGCCCCGCACCGCCCGGCGATGCCGCCGCAGGTACGCGAGGATCCTCGCCCGCTGCTGCCGGTCGTAGGGTGGGAAGCAGGGCAGCGCGAACAGGTCGGTCAGCGGGCGCCTCCGCCTCGGCACCGGGTGCCAGAGCCTGCGCAGGTTGATCACGGGATCGGGCAGGCCCGGCGGCAGCCGCCTGCCGTCGAGCGCGGCGTTCGCCCCGTGGGCCATCACCCGCTTCAGCCCCCTCGACGGCGAAGCCGAGCGTGGTGATGTCGTCGTGGTCGAGTACGCAGGCGGTCACCAGCGCGCAGGGCCTCGCCGCCGCGGTTGCTCAGGTGGGGCATCTCCCTCGCCAGGAACTCCGGCAGGTCGTCGAAGGTCCAGCGGAAGTGGTGCAGCCAGCGGCCGATCCACTCGAGCAGCCGATGGCCGCGGCGGATCTGCTCGGCGATGATCGGTCCTGGCGGGTGGCCCCGATGAAGTCGAGGTCGTGCTCCATCAGCGACTCCATCTCGATGCCGGGGCGCCCGTGGGCAGCGACAGCCCCAGGTACTCCACGTCGAACCGCGCCCGCAGCCAGAGGGATCCCATGAAAACCGGCTTGCGCATCCGGTGGATCTTGCGGAGGGCCGCCCAGTAGGCGTCCGGCGGGATCTCCTCCTGCGCGACGCGGATGGAGGATCTCGTGGATCAGCCGGTAGATCGCCGCAGCGAGATCCCGACGGGCGCGGATCAGGCCCCGACCAGGGGAGGAACGGCAGGAGACGATCCGGCCTCCGAGAGTGGTCCTGGCGAACGGTTGATCGTCCGCTGGGAGAGCGGCAGTTCGTGGAGCAAGCTGCGGAACGCCCGGCGGACGTTCTGCTGGCGGTCGTGCCACCAGCGCCGCGACCTGCGGGCCGAAGCGCGCGCGGATGACCTCGTCGCGCTGCGGGTCGTCGGCCAGGAAGTCCATCGCCGTGAACTCGACGGTCTCCAGGAACTCCCTCGCCTCGGGCCGGCTGAAGGGCGGGGGCGCGGCGCGGCCGGGCCCCGGGGACGCCACCGGCTCGGGCAGCTCGACCTCCTCCGGCTCGATCCGCAGCCGCCGGGACAGCCAGTCGCGGAAGGCCTCGCGGTCCGCCGCCGAGGAGCACGCCAGGCGGTCCCTGGGCACGGCGTTGCGGTTGTAGTCCAGGAGCAGGATCGCCGTCTCCTGGACGATCATCCGGGTGATGTAGTTGAACCAGAGATAGGGCCCGCCCAGGATCCGCCCGGCGCGGTTCAGGTCGAGGCGGTCGAGCGCCCGGCCCTCGCGGAGGAGGTGCCCCAGGTGGCTCCTCCTCAGGTTGGTCAGGGCGAGATTCCCGAGCAACTGGACCGAGGCCTTCGTGTCGCTGCGGTGGAACGGGGAGCCGTCGAGATAGTCCTGGTAGAGCAGACGGATGTTCCGGAGGAAGACCAGCTCGCGGTTCTCCAGCAGGTCCTCCCCGGAGGCGGATTTCTCCGGGCCGCCCGGCCTCCGGTAGACCTCGGGGAGCCGGTCGTCCGAGGATCGGAGCAGCAATTCCGGGTCGATCACCCGCTCGGCGAGGAACTGGGCGTCCTGCTCGCGGCGGCGGGACTTCAGGTTCTTCGTCTGGGCGGCGAACTGGGCCTCGGCGACCCGCTCGCAGAAGTCGGCCGACTGGTTGGCGATCTTGCGGAGCCACGAGCCGAGCCACCAGAAGCCCAGGCAGATCACGCCCAGGACGATCACCGGCCAGCCCAGCAGCCGCTGGAGCCGGTCGACGAAGCCGCGGAACGGCTCCAGCACGCCCACCGCGTTGACGACCAGGAACAGGAACAGGAACGCGGAGCCGGTCCAGAGCAGCCGCTTCGCCGGCGTCCGGGTCGCGTTCACGATGGTCTGCCCCACCCGGTCGAGGAAGACGGCCGGCGAGAGCGTGCCCTGGAGGTCGGCCAGGAAGTAGATCATCTCGAGGAGCCGCTGGACCAGGTGGCCCAGGTAGTTGGCCGCGAGCGTCACGGCCTCCGCGGGGCTCTTCTGGCGGTAGGCGACCAGGTTGCGGATGATCGGCAGGCGGCGCACCAGGGGGGCGTCCAGGAGCCGGAGATAGCGATCGGCCGAGATCACGAACGCGGGCCCCATCTGGTCGATCAGCCGCTCCGGAGAGAGCTGGATGAGGCGATCGACGACCGCCTCGACGGGGATCTCCCGGCTGTCCCGGCCCTCGCCCTCCTCGGCCGAACTCCGGAACGCGGCCGGCGGCAACGCGGCGATCCGGACGTCCAGGTCGGTCAGGACGCGGGCCGCGAGCTGCCGCTCGGTCTGGTCGAGCCGGTCTGATGTGGAGGGCCGCGTGGCTCGTGCTCACGCGCAGGGCGGTGACGCGGTGGCGGTCCTCTTGGCTCGGGCTGGGCGTGCAGCGGCTCGAACAGGACGATGTTGCGGTTGAGCAGGCCGGCGTGCTTCCGCACCAGGCGGTCGCTGAGCCGCAGCAGGAAGAGCAGCAGCCGCACCAGCCGCAACACCGGCAGCACGACCCGCACGTACCGCACGACCTGGACCAGCCGGCCGAACCGCAGGTAGCTGAGCAGCCGCAAGGTCTCGCCGGCCCGGCCCATCGCCGCCTCCGCGTGCGCGACCTGGAGCTGATAGGCGAGGAAGCCGAACGGGAGCGAGGCCAGGAAGTCGATCACGAAATGGCGGCGGAAGTACAGCCCCTTCGACGGGGCGAGGCAGAGCCGCAGGGCGAACTCGGCCAGCAGCACCGAGCAGATCGCCAGGTCGGCCCAGGCGAAGGCGGCGCGATGGAAGTCGGACAGCCAGGGGGCGCGGTCGAGCAGGGCCTCGGCCAGGATCAGCCCGGGGCGAGCAGGAAGATCAGCCAGAAGACGACGGCCTCCGCCGCCTCGGGCCGTCCGCGGCCCCAGCAGTTGCTCCAGTGCGGAGGGCCAGGAGCTTCTCCTGCCACTCGCCGCGGACCGTGCGCGCGAGCCGTTCCAGGTCTCGAGCCCGCCATGAGATCCGCTCGCGGGCCCGCACCTCCTGCTCGGCGTCGTGGGGATCCTCCTCGCCGTCCGCGTCGCGCGACCTCCTCCCCCGACGACTGGGTCCGGCCCGGTCCCGGGGGCCCGGACGATCCGGCGGAGGATCTGCGTGAGCCGCCCGAGGTCCTCCTGCGCCAGCTCCAGCCGCTTGACGGCCCTCGGCAAGGGCATGTCCTCCAGGAAGGCCAGGGCCTCGCTGATCTCGTCCTGGGAAGGCGTGGGCGGGCGCGCTCGCTGGGGCTCCCCGGCGGCCCGGCGAGGTCCAGCTCCAGGAGTCGGGACTCGGCCCGGTCCGCCAGCTCCAGTCGGCGGACGGCCAGCGCCTCGGACCATTCCTCCGGATCGCCGATCGGGGCCGCGCCGGAGTGCTCCTCCCGGTCCTCGCGACGGCCCAGGGAACCGATGCGCGACTGGAGCCGCGAGAGCCGGAGCCGCTGCGCCAGCAATTGCTCGGCGTCCTCATCGGCCGCCGGGCGCGGCGAGCTCGTACCGCACCCGCCTGCGCAGCAAGGCGAGCCTCATGCTCGCACCGCGAGTAGGGCTTGCAGCTCCGGCTCGACGCCGGGGCGAGCCCGTTCTCCGGCGCGGCGCCTGCTGCACCCGCTCCAGCTCGACCTCCAGGATCGAGGCCGGATTCTCCGCGGGCTCCCGGTCGAGCCGGGCGATCAGCCCGCTCAACCACTCGATGTCCCCCTCAGGCCCCTCGACCGCCAGGAGCGCGGACGAGGACGTCGAGCCTGGGGTCGCCGGACCAGCCGGGAGAGGGCCAGCCTCGTCGGCCAGCCAGAGCCCGCCTGCCGCGCCAGCCTTTGCCGCTCGGGCGAGTCCGCCGGCAGGCCGGCCAGACGCAGGTCGGCCGCCAGGGGCGCAGTTCCGTGAGCCGGCGGAGGACGGGCGCGTCGGGGGCCGTCCGACGGCGAGCCCGGTGCTCGCGGTCGAGCGGCCGGCGAATCCGGACGCCCCGATCGATCTGGTCGAGCAGCGGGCCGAGCGGCGCGCGGGGGCCGTCCGACGTCGCATCGATCAGTTCCTCCCGCCCGCTCGCACCAGGCTTCCCGTTCCCGCGTCTCCTCTTCCACCTGATGGCTCCGAGCTGCCCGCGACCGGCCCCTGCTCCGCACCTGCGGCCGGCCTCCCGCGAAGTCATTCCCCTCACGCGGGCAAATTCTGAGGAAAGCCGCAGCCAGTTGCCGTGGAAGATGTCGTCGATCGCCTCGCCGGAGTAGCCCCTCCGGGTGAGGATCTCGTCCAGGTCCTGGAGGTCGGAGATCCGGTCCATGCCCACGGGGGTCTGCTCCGTGCCGAAGCCGCCGTCCAGGTCGCTGCCGATCGCCGCATGCTTGCTGCTGCCGGCGGTGAGCGCTGGTACACGCGGATCGATGTGATCGGCTGTGCCGCCTGGAAGCGCACCACCACGCGCGAGGTCTTCCCGCACAGCCGGGGCGAGCATCCAGGCGTCCAGGGCGCGCCGATCACGGCGTCACGCCTGATCAGCAGTCGGATCTGCTCGTCGGAGAACTGCCGTCCGTCCGGGACCAGCCGCACGGCAGTTGCTTTGCCAGGCGAAGAACCGGGCCGTGGAACGCGTCCGGGTGCCTGGAAGAAGCTGATGTCCGAGAGGTGGGTGGCGTCCAGGACTGTTGCCGAGTTGCTCGAACTCGCGCAGGAGCCAACCCCTGCCGGCGTGAGCGGTCCGTCGTCGCCGGTGCCGACGGCGTAGTGGCTCCTGCCGTAGTGGGCCAGGTTCACCGAGCGGAGCCCCAGGTTCCACCAGGCGACGGCCTGGACCCGGATCGACGATCGGGTCGGCCCCTTCCATGGCCAGGATGTAGCCGACGCATGCCGATTCCGGGTCGTGCGCCAGGCCTCCCAGTGCCGCTCGAGCCCCCCTGACGTGCGGATCATCCGAGCACGCCCCGGCTCGAGCAACTCGCAGGGCGAGCTGGCCGCGGCTGTCGCGGAGGCGATCTCCTGGTTCGCGAAGTCCAGGCCTGCGCCGAGTGCCCTCGGGCCGGCGGACCTCCGGCTGGCCCGGCAGAGCACCGTGGCGCCTGGGTGCAGGCGGCGATGCCCCTGCCGCATCTCGGGCAGCGTCGTCGTGGCCCGCCGCCGCCGGGTGGTCCTCCATGCCCCGCTCCGACTGATTCAGCCGGTCCAGGTCCAGCGTGATGTCACGTCCCCACGACAAGCGCGCTCCCAGGAGAGGTCCAGGTGCCCGTCAAAGATCAGTCTCCATCGGCTGTCGCCCTGGTTGTGAGTCCCGTCTTCGCCCGCGGCAGCCCCTGCCGCGACGCACCGATGATAGCGCAATCCCCAGCTCCGTTCCTCGCGCCTCCCCGGGATACCCGCGCAGCCGGCGATCCGGCGTGCACCCGCGCGCGGCGAGATCGGATCGCCACAAATGGCATGCCGCGGGAGACGCGACTGGTGCCGGCCATTCTTGTTCGCGCCAGGGGGGCCGGGATAGAATTGCGCCTGCTTCAGCCCATGACGATTTGGTGGGCCCTCACCGTCGAGTCCCGAGCGTGACGTCCCCGGATCCGGAACACGGGGACGATGCGGTCGTTCGGGGAGCCTGCGAGCCGAGCCATGCGGATCAGCTTCTCCTGCCCCTTCTGCCGGAAGACTTACGAGAAAGACGAGGACGTTCGGGGGAAGAAAGCCCGGTGCAAGGACTGCGGGAGCGTGTTCCGGGTCCCCGAAACCGCCGGCCCGGCCGCCGGGCCTTCGCCGGTGCGGACGGCCCCCGCGAAGCCGTCGGCGGCGGGGTCCGCGCAACGATTCGCCCCGGTCACGGCCTTACCCGAGGACGTGGCCGATCCCTACGGTCTGGAGGACGTGCCGGCAATTTCGAAGAAGGCTGCGGCTTACGCGGACGATGGCCTGGCCGGAGACGAATGGGCGAGCCCCACCCTTTCAAGGGGGCCCGCTCTGCGGAAGCGACGGGCGGATCGGCGGGAGTTCTTCGACGGGCTGCCGTCCGCCGTTTACCTCGCGGTCCCTTGCGTGCTGGTCGCGGGGACCGTCCTGGCCCTGGTCACGGAGCGGGCCGGGATGTACGTCCTGCTCGGCGGCGGCGGGCTGGCGTTCCTCGTCCTCTTCCTTTACGGGATGGCGGGGCTCGTCATCCTGCCGTTCCGCGAGAGCCTGCTGGCCGGCCTGCTCTGCTGGTTCGTGCCCTGCTACATCGTGGGGTATGCCATCAGGCGATGGGACGTCATGAAAGGGCCATTCCTCAGCTTCCTGGCCTCACTCGGCATCCCGATCGCGCTGGCACTCCTGCTGCCCGCCATCTCGGCCGCGCGCGGAGCGGCGATGCGGAGGGACCTCGCGCGTGGGCAGGCGGCCGGCCCCGTCGTGGCCGAGGGGTCCGTCGATGAAGCCCTCGGGTTGCCCCCCGGGCAGCCGATCCCCGGCTTCGTCCGGCCCGGCCGACCGGGCCCGCCGCCGGGCTTCCCCGGGCTGCCCGAGGGCATCCCGGGCCGTCCGCCGGGCATGGCCGGTCCCCGGCGGGGCATCCCGGGTCGGCCGATGGGCGTCCCGGGGCCTCCCCCCGGGTTCCAGTTCCCGGCGACACCGAACTCGCTGACCGTCATCGTCTCCGGCCTCGGGGCCGAGGAGCGGAGGAAGGAGTTCGAACGCAGCCTGGGGGAGGCCCTCGGCAAGGTCGCGAAGGGCTACCAGGTCTCCGCGTCGGACTCGAATGGCCGGACGTATTATCAGATCGGCACGACCAGCCCGATCGACGCCCGGGCATTCGCCCACCAGATCCCCGGCGTGGAGGTGACCCGGGTCTCCGGGCAATCCATCGAACTGGTCATCCCGGCCCGTTGAGCCGCCCCGCGCGGCGACCCCGTCGCCGCGGCCGGCAGGTGCACGATTCCGATGCCTTCCTGTTTCCAGCGCAGCCGGCCGTCCGTTATCTTGACGGTACGGGCGAGCGGGAGCCGGTTCGGGGCCGCCGAAGGGACCGGGGATCGAAAAGCCACGGGGCCCGACTCAATATTGGCGGGCGGCGACCGAAAAGGCATGTGGAGGAGGTATCCTGACCATGTCATACGGCGGAAATGCCGATCCGAACGGGATCCAGGTGACCTTTCTGGATCAGACGGGCTCCAAGTCGGTCAAGGCCGTCATCGCCTACACCGTGCCCGTGAGCCGGATCATCCCGAACATCATCACCAAGATGAACCTGCCCGCGACGAGCCCCGACGGGCAGCCGATGAGCTACGCCCTCGATCACAAGGAGGGCGGCCGGCGCCTCCTCGAAAACTGGACGCTCGTCGAGGCGGGCATCCAGAACGGCGACCACCTGATCGTCTATCCGGAGGTCGTCGCCGGCCGGGCCTGAGCCATCGAGCTGCGACCGCCTTCGCCCGTCTCAGGTCGGTCCGCCGCCCGGGGGGATGAGTTTGCATCTTGTCGCGGCCCCGGTCCCCATGATCGAATGGAACGCACTGGGGCGCCACGCATCCGGCATGATCTGCCGGCGGCGATGATCTCCGCTCGTTCCGCAGAGGATGTGCCCCCCCTCGCCGGGGAGCCAGGCAACCGCACCATGCATGAGTCACCCCGAACTCGCCGATTGCGCAACGACCTGGCGGCCCTGGAGCGGCTGGCCTCGGAGAGCTCGGTCTTCGAGTTCAAGGCCAGCGGGAACCCCCCGGCCCAGTACTCGATCACCTTCAATGGTAAGGGGTTGTGTCGAGACCGTGGGAAGGTCAGGATCGCCCATGTGCATCACGTGGAGGTCAAGCTCGGGGCCTCTTATCCCCGGACCATGCCCGAGATCCGGTGGCTGACGCCGATCTACCATCCCAACATCTCCGAGATCGGCATGGTGTGCCTGGGCGGGTATGGCACCCACTGGGTGCCGAGCGTCCAGCTCGATGAGCTCTGCCAGATGCTCTGGGACATGGCCCGCTATCACAACTACGACATCCGCAGCCCCTACAACCGCGACGCGGCGCTCTGGGTCGCCAACCAGACGTCGATCCTGTTCCCCACCGACGGACGGCCGATCCGGGACGTGAGGATCGCCCAGGGACGCGCGGCGGGCCGCAACGGCGACTCGGCGGATCCGCACGAGGCCGCGGGGCGGAAGCCGACCGGCCGTTCCGACCGCTCGCCGCTGGCCCGCGTCCGCAATTTCATCGAACGCTACGGGCGGTCCTTCGAGGCTGAAGGCGCGGCGGTCACCTCGGGCCCGACCCCGCGCTCGTCCGGGTTCGAGGCGATGGTGGCGGGGATGACGGGCGGGGCGCCGGCCGTCGTCGATGCGGAGCCGCCTCGCGAGTCGATGCAGGCTGACCCCTCGCAGGGGGTGCCGGCGGTGCCGTCGAGCACTGTCGAGGCGGATGGCTTCGTGTTCCTCCAGGAGAGCGACCAGCCGGCTCCTCCCCCGTCGCCCCCGGCCTCGTCGGCCGACGAGGAGATCCTGTTCATCGAATGACGGGACGGGCGCGACCTCGCCGGAACTCACCCTCCATGGAGCAGCCAGCCAACGTGACACCCGAGCGGACGAGCGACCAGGCCGCGGAGGCCGGGGCCGAACCGGCCCCCTTCCGCATCGACGACGAGGATCGCTACGGCCGCCTGCGGCTGATCTCCTGGTGGCGGCAGGAGCGGCTGGCGGCGGCCAGGCTGCTGGTGGTCGGGGCCGGGGCGCTGGGCAACGAGGTCGTCAAGAACCTGGCGCTCGTCGGCGTCGGGACGGCGTTCGTGATCGACTTCGACCGGATCGAGGCCTCGAACCTCTCCCGCTCGGTGCTCTTCCGCGCCGAGGATTCCGGGCAGCCGAAGGCGACCGTCGCGGCGCGGCGGGCCCTCGAGCTGAACCCCGAGATCGCCCTGATCCCGCTCCACGGCGACATCATCACCGACGTCGGCCTGGGGCTGTTCGCGGACGTGGACCTGGTGATCGGCTGCCTCGACAACCGCGAGGCCCGGCTCTGGGTCAATCGCCAGTGCTGGAAGGTCGGGACGCCCTGGATCGACGCCGGGATCCAGGAGATCCAGGGCGTGGTGAAGACCTTCATCCCGCCGGACTCCGCCTGCTACGAATGCGCGATGACCGAGCGCGACTACCAGTTGCTCAACCTGCGTTACAGTTGCCCGATGCTCAAACGGGACGAGATCCTGGCCGGGAAGGTCCCCACCGCCCCGACGATCGCCTCGATGATGGCCGCCCTCCAGGTGCAGGAGGCGCTCAAGCTGCTGCACGGGATGCCCGTCAGCGGCGGCACGGCGATGGTCTTCAACGGGGTGGGCAACCAGTTCTACACCACGCGGCTCCCCTTCCGAGAGGACTGCCTGAGCCACGAGACCTACCCCGCGCCGCGCGAGCTGGGCCTCGGCCACGCCGACACCGTCGCCGCGCTTTTCGCGGCCGCGGGCGAGGACCTGGACGGGCCGCTGACCCTGGCCCTGGACCGCGAGCTCGTCCTCTCGGTGGACTGCCCGCGGTGCGGCTGGCGACAGGAGGTCATGAGGCCGCGGACGAAGGTGCGCCAGGCGGAGGCCACCTGCCCGGCCTGCCGCGAGCCGGCCCGCCCGGAGACCCTCAGCGCGGTCGAGCAGGGCTCGGCGCTGGCGGGCCGGACGCTGGCGGACGTGGGGGTCCCGGCATACGATATCGTCCGGGTCGAGGGCCCCTCCGGCTCCGGGTTCTACCTCCTCGCCGGAGACCGTGAGGGCCGTTCGACGGGCTGGGGGCTGGGCGGGTGAGCGGCGACGAGATCAGCTTCGAGGACGTGAGGTACCGCGAGCCGGTCCGGATGCTCCGCCCGGATCGCGACCGGCGTCACGCCTGCCTGACCTACCAGGTGCCGGCGCTCGGCGACCTGCCGATCTTCCTCGACCACCGGGCGGCCGACGCCATCGAGCGGCACGCGCTGGCGGACACCTCCGTCGAGCTCGGCGGGATCCTCCTGGGCAAGGAGTGCGTCGACGAGGCGACGGGCGTCCCGTTCGTCTGGATCACCCAGTCGCTCGAGGCCAAGCATTACGAGAACACCCAGGCCAGCTTCACCTACACCCACGACTCCTGGGAGGAGATCAGCCGCGAGCGCGACCGGCGGTTCCCCGACCTGGACATCGTCGGCTGGTACCACACGCACCCCAGCTTCGGCATCTTCCTCTCGCATCACGACGTTTTCATTCATCAGCATTTCTTCGCCCAGGCGTTGCAGGTGGCCTACGTCGTGGACCCGATCCAGCAGACGCGGGGCTTCTTCCAGTGGCGGGACCGGAACCTGGTCCAGGTCGAGGGCTTCTACCTCACCGCGGACCGGGGCGACCGGCCGGCCCTGGCCAAGCTGGCGAACGACCTGGAGAATTTACCCAGCACCCCGGGCCCCGGAGGCATGGGATTGTCTCCCCGCCTCGAGGCGGAGCTGATCAAGATGCTCGCTCGACCATCGACGCCGCAGTACGTCAACTCGCCGGCCGACCGGGTCCAGGCCGCCGCGGTCTTCGGGATGCTCGGCATGTTCCTGGGCGTCCTCGGGCTCGGCGCCCTGATGCTGCTGTACCAGGTGCACAGCCGCGTCCTGGACCAGGGCGAGGCCATCCAGGCCCTCCGGCGGAACCTGGATCAGACGTCCTCGGGCCAGCGGCTGGCGCTGGACACCCTGCTCGAGAAGGCGGGGACGGAGAACCCCAAGAGCTTCCAGGAGCGCTACGAGCGCACGGCCCGCGCCCGGGACGACGCCCGGCAGCAGCTCCTGGCCCAGCAGACGATCAACGAGACACTCGCCACGCGCGCCAAGTTCCTGGAGGGCGAGGCCGCCAGGCTCGGCGCCGACCTGGACTTCATCCGCCGCAGCGCCGAGGAGAACGAGGCGAAGGCGAAGCTGGTCCCCGGCCTCCAGGAGAAGCTCGCCGCGGCCGAGCGCGAGCTCGCCGAGAAGACCCTGATCGCGAACTCGGCCGACGGCAAGAACGCCGCCGCCGTGCTGCACACGCTGAACCTGTTCCGCTACGCGACCTACTTCCTGGGGGCCCTGTGCGCCGCCCTGGCGGCCGCGGTGGGCTACCTGTTCCTCCGCCCGCTCGACGAGCCGGATTCGGATCGTCCGGTGGTCGTCCAGCCCCACCGCATCTCATGAGCAGTGGGATCGCGCCCGACGCTCTCCGGGGGGCCGTCGCCGCCCTCCTGGTTTTCCTGGCGATGGCCGGCACGGCTGCCCCGGCGGCCCAGTCGCAGGACGCCGGGGTCGCGCCGGCGACGAGCGTCCCGGACCTCTCGCAGGCGGGCCGCGGCACCGCTCCTCCAGCCTCGGGCGATCCGGCGGCCGGGGAACTCGCGCCGGTCGAGGTCCCCCAGCCGAGCGAGAAGGCCCTGCGCTACTACCGCTCGGGGATGCTGATCTGGGGATTCAACCAGGCCTGGGCGCTGTTCCTGCCGGGCCTCATCGCCTTCGGCGGGTTCTCCGCGAGGCTCCGGAACTTGGCGCGGCGGATGGCCGGCGGCGTCCTCTCCGCGGTGGGGCTCTCCGGCCGGGCCGCCGGGAGCGAGCCCGACCCGGTGGGCGACGGCTGCGAGGGCTCCCCCCCGCTCTGGTTCCTCACCGTCGGCCTCTTCGTCGTCCTGTACCTGGGGATCGTCTTCCTGATCCAGCTCCCGATCGCCTACTACCAGGGGTTCGTCCGGCAGCACGCCTACGGGCTCTCCAACCAGACGCATGCCAAGTGGCTGTCCGACTCGCTGATCGGAATCGCGGTGGAGATGATCGTGGGCTTCCTGCTGACCTGGGTGCCGTTCCTCCTGCTGCGAAAGGCGCCCCGGCGCTGGTGGCTCTACACGACGGTCCTCTCGGTGCCCTTCCTGTTCGCGACCCTGCTCATCAAGCCGATCTGGATCGATCCCCTGTTCAACGACTTCGGTCCGATGCAGAACAGGGAGCTGGAGCGGTCGATCCTGGACCTCGCCGGCCGGGCCGGCATCGAGGGGAGCCGGGTGTTCGAGGTCAACAAGAGCATCGACACCAAGGCGGTCAACGCCTACGTCACCGGGGTCGGCGGGACCAAGCGGATCGTCCTCTGGGACACCCTGATCGCGCGGCTGGACGAGCGGGAACTGCTCGTGGTCATGGCGCACGAGATGGGCCACTACGTGCTGGGCCACGTCGTCCGGTCGATCCTGCTCTCCTCGATCGTGACCCTGGCCAGCCTCTACCTCGTGCACCGGCTGGGGCACCGGCTGATCGCCCGATTCTCGGCACGCCTCGGTTTTCGCAGCCTGGCGGACGTCGCCTCGGTCCCGCTCCTGATCCTGCTGATGCAGGTCACGAGCCTCGTCCTGGAGCCGGTCGCCTATGCCTACAGCCGCTATCAGGAGCACGAGGCCGACCGCTTCGCCCTCGACCTGACCCGGACAAATCACTCAGCCGCCATGGCCTTCGTCAAGCTCCAGCAGGAGAACCTGAGCAACCCGCGCCCCGGGCCGGTCTACCGGCTCTTCCGCGCGACCCACCCCTCCATCGCCGAGCGGATCGAGTTCTGCAACACGTACCGTATCGCAGAGCACAAATAGCGCGGCAAGGCTCGGGGGTGTTCCAGTCGGACTCCTACCGCGGCCCGGGTCGTCCCGCGCGGATCGCACCGAGGTCCGTGACACTGATCGCCGCACCCCGCGGTGCGCGCAGCCGAGGCGTCGATACGGCCCGACCTTGCCGCCAGGCTTCCCAGGCGCGCGTCAGGCGCGGCCGATTGTTGACGGAGACCGTCCCCGTCGGGATGGGGATCGCCCGCGTCGGTCCGCCGGGCGGCGAGGCGGTGGAATTCTCGGGCGCCGGCGGGTAGACGAGGTTGTGGATCGAGTCGAGCCTCGCCACGAAGTTGCCCCCGGCGATGCCGTCGCCCGACGGGTAGCTCCCCAGGAACGTGCCGTCCAGCGGATTGCCCGCGATGTCCTGCACGCCGCCGGAGCGGACCACCAGGGTGTACCTGCCGCCTCGCATCCTCCGGCCGCCGTTGATCGCAACGTCGACGGTCGAAGCCAGACCCGAGGGAGGTGTCGCCGTGAGGCCGGTGACGAGGAATCGGCCCGGCAGTGCCCTAACCTTCGTGAAGGCGTAGTTCGCGCCGTTGATCAGGCTCGTGCCGTCGAGCCCCGATCGGTCGTCGCTGAACCCGAGCACCACCCGGCCGCCGGCGCGGTCCAGCGCGGCGGAGGTCACCCGCGGGCCGACGGTGTCGACGACGATGGTCTGGAGCGTCGCCGAGGCCGTCGAACCGTCCTCGCCGACGCCGCTCGCCGCGACGAGGTAGGACCCGTCGGGGATCAGGGGCGCGGCGATCGCCCAGTTCCCGGCGGCGTCGGTCGCGGCGCGGCCGAGCGGCAGGGCCGCTCCGCCGCCGATCGGGGTCGCCACCAGTGTGATGATCGCGCCGGGGCCGGCCGTGCCGACGAACGTCGGCAGGTCGTCGCGCGTGATGCCGTCTTCGCGAGAGACGCCCGTGTCGCTCCTCGGGTCCAGGCGTCCCGTCAGCGTGCCGACCGCCTCCAGCGGCCTCGCCACGGTCGCGGCGCCGTGGGCGACCGCGGCGGCGCCGTCGGTCGAGGTGATCGTCACCGTGATCGGGCTCACGCCCGGCCGCGTGTAGGTATGGGCACCTCGCACGACGACCGTCGTGGCGGCCGGCGAGGTCCCCTCGGCCGTGAGCGTCCCGGCGGTCGGCGGCGAGCCGTCGCCCCAGTCAATCGTGGCGGTGTAGCTGGCGAGCGCCTCGATCCCGCCGCTGTCCCGGAACGAGGCGACGATGACCGGCCCGGTAGCCTGGCCGGCGATGGCCCCGACGGTGGCGCCCTGCGCCACGATGGCCGCCTCGGCGACGACGATCGTGGCGGCCGTCGCGGTGACTGGCGCGGCCGGGATCCGCTCGGTCGTCACGGGCACTCCGGAGACGTACGTGGTCGACCTCCCGCCGCCGTCCCGGATCGTCACGATTGCGGTGTACGTGCCCGGCGAGGCGAAGGTGTGCGACCCGGCCGCGGTGTACGGCGAGTCGTTCGCCGCGCCGTGGGCCACGGACCCGGCGGTCACCGGCGAGCCGTCGCCCCAGTCGATCGAGACCTCGTACTGACCGGAGTCGCCCAGCGGGCTGGCGTTGAATCGCGCGACGACCGAGTCGACGAGGCCCTTCCCCTCCACCGCGTCGATCGTGGGAGGCGGGGAGACGACGGACGTCGGCGGCGAGCTGCTATTGAGGATCGTGATCTTCTCGAAGCTCTCGGGGGCGACCGAGCCGGCACCGCCCTGGGCGATCGTGATCAGGCCGTCGCCAGACCCGGGCGTTACGGTGGCCAGGCCGCCGGCGGCGTCGTACGTGAGCGAGCCGAAACCCTCCAGGCCGGCGACGAGCGTCAGCGTCGTCCCGGCCGCGACCCCGGGACCGAGGACGTCGACCGTCGGGTAGAGGGCGGAGAGGGTGATGAACGTCCCGGCGCCGGGAGGCGTCGCCGTCACCGTCACCCGGTCCGTGTCGGTGCCGCCGGCGATCGACAGCCCGGTCAGGCCGGTCGCCCCGAGTTGACTATCCAGGACGACGGAACCGGCTCTCGCATCCACCGTGGCGTTCTGCTTGCTGGCGAAGTCGAACGGCCCGAAGGGGGCGGGCAGGTCGCCGCTGGAGACCCTCATCGTCGTCAGGCCGCCGACGGCCGGTCCGTCGGTGATGCTCATCGCCGCCGAGGCCGGTGCGCTGAACTCGAAGTACTGGACCGGCACGGTGTCGACGGTCGACGCGACGTGCCGGAAGCCCACCTGCCCGTCGTTGAAGTCGATCTCGCCCGAGTCGGGGCCGAACGCGCTGTAGCCCTCGGACTCGAGGGCCTCGGCGGGCGTCCCCTGAAGCACGAGCGAGTTGGCCGTGCCGGCACCGCCGTCGAACACCACGCCCGGGGTCGTCTGGTCGCCCGCAGGGATCGGGTTGCCGTTCGTGAAATCGAGGATCAGCGTGTCGTCGCCGGCCAGCCCGTTGACCTGGACCTGGAAGATGCTCGAGAGACTTAGGGTGAAGGGGTTCAGGTTCGTGCGCGCGAACTGCAAGGCGGACGGGCCTTGCGGGGCGGCCTGGAGGGTGAACAGGTCGCCGGTGGCGCCGGTCGAGCCGTTGACCTGCACCACGTTGTCGCCGGCCCCCCCGTTGATGAGGTCGGAGCCGTCTCCGTTGTTCCAGATGATGAGGTCGTCGCCCCCGCCGCCGTTGACCGTGTCGTCCCCGGGGCCGCCGATGAGGGTGGAGTTGCCGAAGCCGGCGTTGAGGACGTCGTCGCCGCCGCGGCCCTCGATGAAGTCGGCGCCCCCGACCCCCGAGAGCGTGTCCGGGCCGTCCGAGCCGAGGAGTGTGTCGTCGCCGGCCGTGCCGACCACCTGCTGGATGTTGGCGATGCTGGGGGGGAACGTGGCGGTCCCGGCCTGAAGGTCCACGGTGATGCCGGCGGGGAGCGGGACGGGGATGAGCGAATAGTCGATTTGATTGGTCCCCGCGCCGCCGTCGAAGCTGGCGATCGGGGTCAGGGGATCCGGCGTGTAGATCAGCGCGTCGTCGCCCCCGCCGCCGAGGACATTCACGCGGGTGGAGCCGAGGAGGCTCGCGCCGGTGAAGACATCGTCGCCGGTCCCGGCGTAGAAATTCAGGGTCTGGATCAGGTTGCCCATCGTGAAGCTCGACAGGCCGGTGACCAGGACGCCCAGCCTCGTCGAGACCTCGCCGAACACGACGGTGCGGCCGATCGCGTCGCCCGCGTCATCGATGTTGACGATCCCCGTGTCGGAGTCGTCGATGTCCACGTCCGCGGTGATCCCCAGCAGGTCGCCGCCGGTCGCCGGCGCGAGCGACCCCACGTTCACCACGTCGCCATCGCCCAGGCTCGTGTTGAGTTTCGTGGGCACGCCCGTCGAGCGGAGGTTGATCGTGTCGGTGCCGCCGCCGGTGTCCACGTTGATCGAGACGATCCCCGACACGGTAACCGTGTTCGACCCCGCGCCGTCGACGACGGCGGTTCCCAGGTTGTCGACGACGAAGAACCCGGAGGAGTCGTTGAAGGTGTACGTGTCGCCGGCCAGCGAGATCGTCAGGCTGTTGTTCTCGCCCAGCCCGCCGAAGAACAGTTGATTCGTCGGGCTGATGGAGATGGAGGCCGGCAGCGTCCGCCCCTCCAACCGTTCAAGTTCCGCCGTCGGGCGGCAGATCCTGCGACGGGAGGCCCCGGGGCGTCCCGGAGACGAGACCGATCCGGATCCCCAGGATCGTCGAGCGGGCCGCGAATGGTGTTGCATCGGAGGGACTTCGACCTCGGGACCGAAGTTCGGGGTTTGACCTGTACCGACCGCGCCGAAATCAGATGGCCGGGCCTCGGCCCCCACGTCGGACGAAGCGTGACTCCATCCGGCCTTCCGTTGCCTGATCTCGCGCGCAGAAGGAGCGAACGGGTGAGTGAGGTGGTCGCGGAAGGTTGGGGCCGTGGATTGGAGGCAACCTTAGCCCTCACATATAACCTAGTCAACTTATTTTTCCCTAACTGTCTATTTTGATAAACACTCAACTCATCATGATTGTCTCATCGGTTTCGAGCGATGTTGTTGCGAGGTGCGCGGGGAGAGGCAGGAGAGGATTCACCGAAACGGATTGTCAGGTTGGCGACCTCGAAGCTGACCCGTGTGACGCAAGAAGTGCCGTTCGCGGCCGGATTGATCCGACGCTCATCCGCACCTCGGTCCCCCGGCCACGGACCGGGGTCGCGGCAGACCGCGACCCCAGCCACTCCACTGCTTGGATCGGCGACGAACTTCGGACTCACAACACGAGGGCGGATGCCGATGGGTCGACGAGGTAGCTCGTGGGGCTCGCGATCGTGGGCTGCGGAATCGATCCCTCGCCCGCGAGAGCGGGAGCGGGTGGTCCTGAGGAACGGGTGAGGTTTGGCGCGGGATGTGGCCCGCGATCAGGAACCCGATGCGGACTGAATAATGTATGATTGATTGGTCGCTGCGCGGCCGACTCAGCATTGCCCGGAATTGCGGATTCGGGTAGAGTTCAGGTAGGTTACACCAAGTGTACGCCCACCCAACGAGCCCCCCTTGATCTGATCCGCCGGGCCCGGCACGCGGCCGGCGGTTTTCTCAATCCGAACCTCGCGACGTCCAGGCGGCCTACCGCCTGGGTGGGACGGACTCATCTCGTTCGCGAGGGCGGCCTGGCCGGAGTCGGGATTCATGCCCCTGAATACGCTCGGCAGCCTCGTCAGTCGTCGTCCGATCTGGGTCGTGGTGTTCTGGGTGGGGCTCGCGGCGGCGGTCGGTCTGACCGCGCCGGATTTGACGCGGCTGGCGGCCGAGGGCCAGTCCAAGCTCCTGGGGAGCGAGTCCGAGAGCCGGGCGGCGGCGGAGCTGGTCCGCCGCGCCTGGCCCGACCAGGCGTACGAATCGACGGCCGTCCTGGCGCTGCACCGACCGGAGAAGCTCGGCCCCGCGGATCTCGAGCTGGCCAGGGCCCTGGCCCGGCGGTTCGAGGCCCCCGACCGCCCGAAGGAGGTGCTCCGGGTGCTCGGCCCCGAGTCCCGGCCCGAGCTGGCCGAGCGGCTGGCCAGCGCGGACGGGACGCTCAGCCTGCTGGTCGTCCCGCTCGACTCCTCGCACGTCTCGCCCTCGGCGCACGAGGCGGTCGCCTGGCTCCGGCGCGCGGCCGAGGCCGAGCGCCGGGCCCGACCGGACCTGAAGGGCCTGGAGTTCCGCTGGACCGGGGACGCGGTGATCGGCCGGGACTACATGGCGCAGGTCCAGACCTCGCTCGACCGGGCGGCCCTGGCGACGGTCGTCCTCCTGCTCTGCGTCCTCCTGCTGGTCTATCGGTCGATCCTCCTGGCCCTCGTCCCGCTGGCGACCATCGGCGTCAGCCTCGTCCTGGCCCGCGGCCTGCTGGCCTGGCTGACCCTGGCCGGCTGGGAGGTCTCTCCCCTGGTGGAGCTCTTCCTGGTCGCCATCCTGTTCGGGACCGGGACCGACTTCTGCCTGTTCCTCTCCTGGCGGTTCGCCGAGCACTTCAACCCGCGGAACCCGGCGGGGGTGATGAAGCTGACGCTCCGCCGCTCGTTCGTGCCGCTGGTCACCAGCGCGGGGACGATCATCATCGGCCTCATGCTCATGGGGACGACGAGCTTCAAGCTGTTCTCGACGACCGGGCCGAGCGTGGCCCTCGGGCTGGGCCTGTCGCTCCTGGCGACGCTCAGCCTGACCCCCGCCCTGCTGGTCCTTCTGGCCGCGCACCGCCCCGGCTCCTTCCACGGCTTCACGGCCCCTTCCAGCGGGTTCTGGGACCGCCTCGGCCGCGGGGCCATGGCCCGCCCCTTGCGGAGCTGGGGGCTCACCCTGCTGGCCATGATCCCCCTCGCCTGCCTGGGCCTGCAGAGCCGGTTCGTGATGGACCTGCTCTCGGAGATGCCCCGGCGGACGGACTCCGGGGAGAACCTCCGGCTGGTCGCCTCCAAGTTCGACCCGGGCATGATGGCGCCCCTGACGGTGGTCCTGGAGACCGACGGCGACTTCCGCAGCTCCGAGGGCCTGGCCCTGATCGACGACGTGAGCCGGTTGCTCTCGCATCAGCGGCGGCTGGCCGAGGTCCGGTCCGCCACCCAGCCGCTGGGGAGCCCCGAGCCGCTCAAGCGGGCCCGGCTGGCCTCCCGGCTGAAGGAGGTGAACGAGGGCTTCGGGCAGCTCTCCGACGGGGCGAAGCTCCTCGGCAAGGGGCTCACCGAGGGGGCCGCCAAGCTCCGTGCGGCGCTCTGGCTCCAGCAGAAGACGGGCCTGAAGCTGACCGGCGGCATGGGCCTCCCCGCCGCCGATCCGAAGGCCGCGCCGCCCGCCACTGCCGGGTCCGGTTCCCAGGAGGCCGCGCCGTCGTGGGACCTCGCGGGCTTCAGCAGCGTCTTCGAACTGCTCGCCGCGTCCCGGGGGATTCCCCGGGACCGGGTCCCTCCCGCGAGCGTGGATCCCTCGGTGGAGCGCTCCGCGGCGCGGGCCCCGGGCACCGAGGCGGGCGCCGGCCAGGCCGGCCCCGCGAACCCGGCGGAGACCCTGCTCGCCGAGCTGACCCGCGCCGGCGAGGGCGCGGACAAGATCGCCAGGGGGGCCCAGCGGGCCCATCGCGAGGTCGGCTCGATCCTGGAAGATCCGGTGGGCCGCCGCGCCCTGGACCGCCTGCTGATCACGCCCCAGACGGTCCGCGAGAATCCCGAGCTGCTGGAGAGCTTCGCCGTCTACATCACGCCGGACGGCCGGCGGGCGCGGATCGACGTCACCCAGGCGGACCGGGTCTTCTCGAACGAGGCCATGGACGAGGTCCAGACGGTGCGCCGCCGCCTGAAGGAGTACCTGGGCGAGTACCAGGGTGTGCAGGTGAAGGCCCTGATCGCCGGCGCCAACGCCGAGTCGGCCGACATCCGGTCGCTCACGCGTTCCGACCAGGTCCAGAGCTGGTTCGTGGTGCCGATCGGGGTCTTCGTCGTCCTGCTCCTGGCGCTCCGCGATCCCTGGTCGTGCTTCAACCTGGTGGCCACGATGGTCCTGACCTACGCCTTCGCGCTGGGGGCGACCCACCTCGTGTTCGTGACCCTGCTCGGGGCGCCGGGGCTGGACTGGAAGGTCCCCTACTTCCTGTTCGTGCTCCTGGTCGCCGTGGGGGTCGACTACAACGTCTTCCTGATGACGAGGCTCCAGGAGGAGGCGGCGCGGCATGGTCTGCGGGGCGGGATCATCCGGGCGATCGCCCAGACCGGGGGGCTGATCAGCTCGGCCGCCGCGATCACGGCGTGCAGCTTCGCGTCGTTCCTCTTCAGCCCGCTCAGCTCGCTCCGGCAGCTCGGCTTCGCCCTGGTGATCGGGATCGCGATCGACGCCCTGCTCGTCCGGCCGCTCCTGGTGCCCTGCGGGCACTGGCTCCTGAGGCGCTCGCGAGAGGTCCTCACGCCCCGGGCTCGCCACGAGTTCGGCCCGGCCCGGATGCGACTCTCGCGGGTCTCCGATTGAGGCCGCACCGGACAGGTCGTCCGCGGCCGGCCCCGCTCGAGACGAAGACCGATCCTCTGGATCCCGGCATCGCGTGAAACCGGCGGAGCGAGCCGGGGTATTGAAATCAAGGACCGAAAGTCCTAGGATTAGGAACGTGATTAAGAATGCTTAACCCTCCCTCCCACCCTGCCTGGTAGCCGCCTCGACGCACGGATGTGACGAGGGGCTTCAATGACGCGTCTTTCTCCACGAAACGACGCCGTTTCAGGAATTTGCCTTCCACCTCAGGAGGAAGTCATGCGCTCCTCGCTCCCCCTTCAGATTGGCGTCGCCATCGCGGCGTTCACGATTGGCCTGATCGCCGTGGAGATGCGGATCTCGGCGGAGACGTCGCCGATCACCGTCTCGGGCATGGTCCTGCTGGATGGGAAGCCGCTGCCGCAGGGGACGATCCGGTTCCTCTCCAAGGGCACGGAGCAACCCGCCAGCGACGTCGGAGTGATCCGGGGAGGGGAATACATCATCCCCGATTCGGAGACCCTGGTCCCCGCGGCCTACGAGGTCCGGATCAGCGGACGAAACGGTGCCGAAGCTGCCGCCTCGACGGATCCCGTCCCGGTGCGATACAACCGGGAGAGCGTCCTCCAGGTCGAGGTGAAGCGCGGGGGCAGCCATCGCTTCAACTTCGAGCTGAAGCGCTGAGCGAGGCGACTTCGATCGACCGGCGACGGTCCTATCCGTGCGGGTGACTCGGGGCGATCGAATTGGTGATTATCCCGCGAGCCCACTCCAGGAGCATCGGCTCGGCGAGCGGAGCCCCGGAAGAGGTACAGATCGAAGCCGGCCGACGATGCTCCGTCGTGTCGCTCTCTAGGGATGCCCGCCTGGCACGTGCCCGAGATGGCATCGAGGACGTATTGCGCGCGGATTCCAACCCCGCCGATACGACTGACCCTTTGGTGAAGCGACGCGTCACCGCGAAGTCCCACGTGAGGGATCATCAGGTAGTGGAACGGCGACATCGGCGAGTGCGACTCCGCGCGCCGACAGCGGACTCCGATTCCGACTCTCAGGGCCGCATGGGGTCCGCGGGGCTTCTGGAACTGCTGCGCCACATCGCCTGCTGGATCGGGCAGTCGGGGACGGCTATTGCCTTGCATGCATGGCGGCTTTAATTTGAGGACGAGTGTCCCATCCCGTCCGTGCGATTTCAGGCGGCCGCGGCCATGAACCACGTGAGGGCGCATCCTCTCGGCCATCGAGCAGGGCGACCTTGCCGCCGCCGAGCAACCCCTCCCCCTGGTGTACGATGAGCTGCGGCGGCTTGCCGCACATCGGCTGGCCCAGGAACCTCCTCGACCAATCACCCAGGCGACGGACCTGGTCCACGAGGCTTACCTGCGCCTCGTAAACGCAGACTCGATGACGCCCCGAGCTGGAACGGCCGGGGACACTTCTTCGCCGCGGCTGCCGAGGCCATGCGGCGGATCCTGATCGAACGGCCTGCCGTAAACGAGCCGAAATCCATGGCGGCAGCTGCAAGCGGGTTGACCTCGATAGGGGACTCGAACTGCCTCACTCCACTCCCGGACCTGCTCGATCTCGACGAGGCTCTCGACCACCTGGGCCGCAAGGATCCGATCGCTGGCCGACTCGTCAAGCTTCGTTACTACGCCGGGCTTCTTTTCGAGGAGGCCGGTGGGCGCGCTCGGGCTCGTGCGCCGAAGCCTATCGGCAATGGACGTTCGCACGGGCCTGGCTCCGCTCTCGGCTTTCTTCCGGCGACGACACCTCGTCCGAGCCCTCATCGTGAGCGTTTGAACCGCCGACGGCCCGGCGACCGGAAACGCAGCGTCCGCTCGACGGTCGGTCGGTCGGATTTCTATCGGTCGATCGAGGATCCTCATGATTCCTGAGACACACGGTGGGTATTTTTCGCACTGAAGACTGGAGCCGAGACCCGGAGCACCAACCATGAGCGTCGACTTCGACCGCCTCAAGGCAACTTTCCTGGCCGCGGTGGAAGCCGTCCCGCCCGACCAATGGGAGCCTTACCTGGATCAGGCCTGCTGCGGTGATGATCCACAAGCGCGGCCACGAGATTTCCCTTCTGCTCCGGGCTCACGCGCGGAAGGTGCGAGCCTTCCCGACGGCGACAAGCTGGTGTTCGCAAGGGCTCTGCTCGGCGTGACGAAGGCCGAAGGCCCGGACGCGGCGAGCGGGCCACTCGAGCAGGCGGCCGATGGCGGACGACGACCGATCCTGGCCCTGAGCCTTCGGCGGGCGCAACGGTCGAGACCCGCCGCGCCACGGGGGCGCCCTCGCTCGCCCTCATCGCCGAGGGGCCGGGATCGATGTCCGCTGCAAGCTGCCGCTCCAGCAGATCGGCGAGGGCGGGATGAAGCGCCGTGTTCATGGCCGAGCAGGATCGGCCTGTCCGTCGTCGGGTCGCCTTGAAGGTGATCAAGCCGGGCATGGACTCGGCACAGGTGCTGGCCCTGGTTCGAGGCCGAGCGGCAGGC
Organism: Isosphaeraceae bacterium; assembly: GCA_046349995.1. Lineage (GTDB taxonomy): Bacteria > Planctomycetota > Planctomycetia > Isosphaerales > Isosphaeraceae > Aquisphaera. The sequence continues at coordinate 119,617 of JAXMBE010000017.1, forward strand.
ACTGGCCCTGACGGAGCATCCCAACATCGCCTGGGTGTTCGACGCGGGGACGACCGACTCGGGCCGGCCCTACTTCGTGATGGAGCTGGTCAAGGGCATCCCGATCACGACGTACTGCGACGAGGCCCGGCTCTCCCCGCGCGAGCGGCTGGAGCTCTTCGTGCCCATCTGCCAGGCCATCCAGCACGCCCACCAGAAGGGGTCATCCACCGCGACATCAAGCCCTCGAACGTGCTCGTCACCCTGATCGACGGCAAGCCGGTGCCCAAGATCATCGACTTCGGGATCGCCAAGGCGATCGACCAGCCGCTCACCGAGCCGCACGCTCTTCACCCAGTTCGGCCTGATCGTCGGGACGCTGGAATACATGAGCCCCGAGCAGGCCAGCCTCTCCGGCCTCGACATCGACACGCGGTCGGACATCTACTCGCTGGGGGTGATGCCTACGAGCTGCTCACCGGCTCGACGCCCCTGGAGCGGCAGAGCCTCGCGAGGCCGGCTACGCCGAGATCCTCCGCCGGATCAAGGAGGAGGGAGCCGCCCAGGCCGTCCACCTGCTCGAGCAGCTCGGGCGACGGCCTGGCCTCGATCGCCGCCCAAGCGCGGCACCGAACCGGCCCGGCTGGCCCGGCTGGTTCGCGGCGAGCTCGACTGGATCGTCATGAAGGTCCTGGAGAAGGACCGCAACCGCTACGAGACGGCCACGAGCTTCGCCCGCGACATCTCGCGTTACCTTTCCGACGAGGCGGTCGAGGCCTGCTCGGCCGGCTACCGCCTGCGGAAGTTCGCACGCAAGCACCGTGCGCGGTGCTGGCGACTGCCTCCACCATCGCCGCGGTCCTGCTGATCGCGACCGGAGTGAGCGTCTGGCAAGGAGCGGCGCCACCCGGCAGCGAGACGCCGTCGAGTCTGCCGAGATCCTCCAGGAATCGAACGACTTCTTCATCAACGACCTCTCGGCATGTCAGATCGACCTGACGCGCAGGTCCTCGCCGAGATGCACCCCGACCCGACATCAAGGTGGCACCCTGGTGACCGGGCGGCGAGCCAGATCGAGCGGCGATTGGCCGCCTCGCCCCTGGTCGAGGCGCGGCCGTCCAGCACATGATCGGCAGAGTCTATCGATCGCCGGGTCTGCTGCCCTGGCCGCGACCGGCACCGAACGGGCCTACGAATTGCGACGGCGGTTCCTGGGTGAAGCACATCGCGGGACGATCTGGACGACGGGTGAACTGGGCATCGTCGAGACCGACCTTCGCGCTGTACGACCAGGCGGAGGCCTGGCTTCGCGCACGCGCTGGAACTGGCCCGCACGACGCGTGGCGAGGAGAGTTCTTTGGCGAATTACGTGAGGTTTAACCTGGGGCATTGCTTGCCGCCAACGGGCGGCATGCTGAAGCTTTCGAATCAGTGGAACGTTCCAGTGCCCTGGAGTTGAACGATGGAAGTACCGGCTCAAAAAGCTCCAACGGATCAATGGCCAGAACAATCTCGCCATAACGCTGTCCCTTCGTGGCCGCGACCCGAGGCCGAGACGCTGCTCCAGGACGGCGCTGCGGGAGCCGCCCGCGACACGTTCGGCGACGACCATCCGACGACCCCGCTGCTGCTGGTCAACCTGCAGAATCCGGTGCTCACAGGACAGTTCGCCGACGCCGACAGGACCGCCCGAAAGGCCCTGGAATTGAGCCAGCGGCTCTTCGGAGACCGGCACCCCAGGGACAGCGGTAGTCACGACAGTGGTCGGAAGGAACCTGCGCGACTGGGGCAAGCTCGATCAGGCCGAGCAGTTCCTGCGCCGCAGTCTTCGAGGCCGCCGCGATGCTTCCGGTGAAGCGAGCGAGACGACCATCGAGCGCGTGATCGATGTCGCGGACATCCTCCGCAGGCAGAATCGCCGGGGCGAGGCCGAATCGCTGCTCCGCCGATCGCAGGAGAATGCCCGACGCATCGGATCGTCGATAGAAGCCGTCGTCTACGCCAAACCTCGAACCCTGCACGATGACATGGACGATACCATGAGGCGGAGCAAGAACTTCAAAAGGCAGAGGACGAGTATGGGAAGGATCGGTCTCTCTCGGATCGACGTGACCGATGTGAAAATTAACTTATCACATGTCTTCATCAGGCTGGGCAATCCTCACGAGCCGTCGATAGAATCCGCGAGGCCCTATCCCTCAGTGGGAGAAGTACTACGGAGAGAACACCGACGGACTTTCCGAGTCCCTCGCCGCGCTGGCGAGCCACCTGCGTGGCCGGACAGCTCGACGAGGCCGAGGCCCTCTACCCCAGGGTGATTTCCCGCGCCAGCGGCTCGTGGGGCCTGGAGCATCCCGATGTCCTCGCTAACCAGGTGAACTTTGCCGCCCTCCTCCACGTCCGGGGCCGATTCGAGCAGGCGGAGAAACCGTAATGCGAGGGCCTCGATGGCATCCGGCGGATCGAGGGGCCGGACAGCATTAACGCCTCACGACGTTGAGCAACCTGGGCGAGCTCTACCGCGATTGGGGGCGCCACGAGCAAGCCGAATCGATCCTGGAATCGCCCAGGAGGCCGAGCGGCGGGTGTATGGCCCCGACCACACGTTGACGTTTGAATCTCTGGAAGATCGCGGAGCTGGACCGCGATCGGGGCCGATTCGACGAGGCGGAATCGAAGCCCGCCGGTGCATCGACGGCTATGCCAAGGGCAGGGGCCTGGAGAGCAGCGACCTGGCCACGCTGCGGGCCGACCTGGGGCTGAACTACCTGAGGAAAGGGGAGCCGGCTCAGGCAGAGCATCTCTTCCGCGGAGCGCTCGGCGTCTACGACAAGCTGATGCCGGACAACTGGCGGCGGTTCGAGATCCAGGGCCAGCTCGGCGAATCCCTGGCCTTCGGAAGAAGTTCGCCGAGGCCGAACCCCTGGTGCTCGGGAGCTACGACGGGCTGATGGCCCGGCGGGATCAAGTCACCGTGGACGCCTGGCCGCGGCTCTCGAGGCCGGACGACGCATCGTCCGCCTTTACGAGTCGTGGGGCAAGCTTGAAGAGGCCCAACGCTGGCGGAAGAAGCTTCCGCCTGATGGCGGCCGCGACGCAAGGTCCAAGGCGATGATCGAGCTGAGATCGGAGAGCGGCCAACCATCATCGACCGAGCTCAACCGAATCGTTCCTCTCGCTCGCTCACGTCCCGTCCTCCAGTCCCGACTAATTCGACAGCCACGATAATATGGAGCCCCAGCATGACTCGAAATCATCTCCGCTCGTCCCTGCTGCTCGCCGTTGCGACGCTCTCCCTGTCTTGGACTGCGGCAATGGCCGGTATTCCTGCCCTACACCATCGACATCCTGAGTTCCGACAACTATCACGGGCTCCGCGATTCCTGGATGCTCCGGGATCAACGATCAGGGGCTCGCGGCCGGCTACATCGCCACGCAGAGTTCGAGTGGTCTCGTACTTGCTGACGATCTATCGCGGAGGAGGGCAGTTCCGTAGACACTCGGAGTCGAGTCCCGATCCTCTTCATCGATTGTGACGGGGATGAATGGATCGCGGTGACGTGGTCGGCAATCTTCGTGATCCAAACTCCAATCTGGTTCCCTATATCTACCTCGGCGGTACGATCGATACCTGAGTCTGCCGAGCAATCTGGTCACGCCTTCCCTCCCTCGGAATTATCAACACCGGCCTCGCCTATGGCAGAGCCCTCGATCCGATGACTAACCTTTTCCAGGTCTTTACCGCCGTCAACGGCAATGTGACCGTCCTTCCGCTATCGGCTCCCGGAGTTGTATCTTGGTTCCCAACCACGCGCATGCTCAGCGATGGCGGTCTGCTGGGAGTCGTGGGAGTTTCGATCGGCTCGTCCAGCCCGTTCCTGTATGATCTCAATACCGCCACCCTCTCGGCCCTTGTTGTACCAGACGGTTTCGCCACGGCGTCCTTGCTCCAGATCACCAACTCGGGCTTGATCTTCGGTTCCGTCCTGACGGAGGATCTTCGCCAAGGCGGTTCGGCTTCTGGAACCTGGACGGATCGTTCCGTGGATTCTTCGACGTTCCGGATGGGATAGGCGGCATCCTGATCAATAACCTGGGCAGGCGATCGGACTGGACGATGGCCAGGCCCTCTTCTACGACGGGTCGACCTGGAATCCGCTGTTGATCTCCGGGCTGAACGGGTACACCCTGTCGAGGATCAGCGACTTCAACGACCGCGGACAGTTCGTCGGTCTGGTCAACAACCCGGATGGATCATTCCTCTGGGGCTTCGTTGCCTCGCCCGTTCCCCGAGCCGCCGGCCCAGGTTCTCCTGGGCTTGCGGGATGGCCGGGATCGGGGGATACGGCTCTCCGCCGCCGGTTCTCGGCGAAGCGACGCATGAAATCACCCCCTTGAAGGGACTCACCAGTAAGGGCAGGACCGGGGCGGCAACGATCGCGCAAACCGAGCTAATCAGGCACACTTGACTATGCAGATCGCGCACACCCAGGCCTATGCTCGCCGCCGAGCGTTGGTTCCTGTCCGGCTGCAATCCCAAACCACGAGAAGACGGATCGGAGGACTCCGGGCTCAGTTCGGGAACAGCGGCCGATCAGCAGGCTGGCGTTGTGGCCGCCGAAGCCGAAGCCGTTGGACATGACGGTGCTGACCCGGGCTTCGCGGGCGACGTTGGGGATGTAATCGAGGTCGAAGCCCTCGCCGGGGCGTTCCAGGTTGATCGTCGGCGGCAGGGCGTTCGTCTCGATCGCCAAGCGCCGACGCGATCAGCTCCACGTTGCCGGAGGCGCTGCCCAGCAGGTGGCCGAGCCGCTCTGGTGCTGGAGATCTGGAGCCGCCGGGCGTGGTCGCCGAAGACGCACTTCATGGCGATCAGTCTCGGCCAGGTCGCCCAGCGGGGTGCTGGTGCCGTGGGCGTTGATGGTCGACCTGCTCGGGGTTCGCGCGGGCGTCGGCCACAAGCGCTTCATGGGCGCGGGGCCGCCCCCCGCCCCTCCTCGTCCGGGGCGGTGATGCGCCAGCCGTCGGCCGACATCCCGTAGCCGAGCAACTCGGCGTAGATGCGGGCGCCCCGGGCCCTGGCGACCTCCTCGGCCTCGAGGATCAGGATCCCGGCCCCCTCGCCCATCACGAAGCCGTCGCGGTCGGCGTCGAAGGGCCGGCTGGCCCGCGGTGGGTCGTCGTTCCGCGTGGACAGGGCGCGCATCGCCGCGAAGCCGCCCAGGCCCATGTGGGTGATCGCGGCCTCGCTGCCGCCGGTGATCATCACGTCGGCGTGGCCGGCCTGGATCAGCTTGTACGCGTCGCCGATGGCGTTGGAGGCCGAGGCGCAGGCCGTGGCCACCGCCGAGCACGGGCCCTGGAGCCCCCAGCGGATCGAGACCTGGCCGCTGCCGGCGTTCACCATCAGCTTGGGGATCGTGAACGGGCTGATCCGCGACGGCCCCTTGTGGATCATCGTCGAATGCTGGGCCTCGAACTCGTTGAGGCCGCCGATCCCGGAGCCGATCAGGACGCCGCAGTGCTCCGCCGGGAGCCGGGAGAAGTCGATCCCCGAATCCTGGACGGCCCCCTCCGCGGCGACCAGCGCGAACTGGGCGAAGCGGTCGAGATGGCGCGCCTCCTTGACCCCGAATCGCGCGACGGGGTCCCAGTCGCGGACCTGGCCCCCGAAATGCACCTTGAACTCGGTCGTGTCGAAGAGAGTCAGCGGACCGACGCCGCTCCGGGCCGCGCAGAGTGCATCCCAGAACGTGGACAGGCTTTCCCCCAGCGACGTGACCACCCCCATGCCGGTGATGACGACGCGGCGCGAATGACCCATGGCCCTCCCAACTTCCCGTATCGAGGACAAGGACTCTCCGGAATCCGTTCGAGCTGTCGGTGCCCGCCGCCTACTTCGCGTGCGCGTGCTGCTCGATGTACTCGATGGCCTGGCCGACGGTCTGGATCTTCTCGGCCTCCTCGTCGGGGATCGTGATGTCGAACTCCTCTTCGAATTCCATCACGAGTTCCACGGTGTCGAGGGAGTCGGCGCCGAGATCGTTCACGAACGACGTCTCCCTGCTGACCTGGTCCTTGGAAACGCCCATCTGCTCGCTGACGATTTCAATCACTCGCTCTTCCACGGACACGGGCGAACCTCCTCATCGACATGATCGATCGTTGATTCCTTCACGCCCCTGGACCACCCGACCCGGGCGGCGCAGGGGCGTCGTCACATCCCTCGAAAACGTTGATCCTGAACGACCCCAGGTTGAATCCGGGTGGCGGGTTAGGTTCTGACCGGCCGGGGGCCGGTGGCCGGCCCGCGTCCCTGCCCGGCCGGAGGGTTGGACCCCCTCGGCCGCCCGACTCTCCTGGTTCGATTGAATGAGTCAACTTAGCACGGTACAGATAAAATGTCCATCCGATGTGAAGCCCTGACAAGGAACTCCGGCCGGCTCGCCCCATCGGCGGAGGGCACCCGTTTCTGCGGGTCGGCGGCTCGCATCCCGCGGCGACGCCGGGACCGCCGGTGGTGCAGTTCGGGCCCCTCCGAACTCAGACCGTCATGCCTCCATCGACCGCGATCACCTGGCCCGTCAGGTAGCTGGCGCCGGGGCTCGCGAGGTACGCGACCAGGTCCGCGATGTCCTCGGGCGTCCCGAATCGCTTCAGCGGCACACGCTCCTTCACCTCGGCCTTGATCTTCTCCGGCAGGACGTCGGTCATGTCGGTCGTGATGAAGCCCGGGGCGACCACGTTGACCGTGATGTTCCGCGAGGCCAGCTCGCGGGCGATCGTCTTGCTGAAGCCGATGACCCCCGCCTTGCTCGCCGAGTAATTCGCCTGACCCGGGTTGCCGACCAGCCCCGACACGCTGCTGATGTTCACGATCCGTCCGTAGCGCCCGCGCATCATCACGGCGCCCACCGACCGGCAGAACAGGAAGGTGCCCTTGAGGTTCGTGTCGATCACGTCCTGCCAGGCGTCGTCCTCCATCCGGAGCATCAGGCCGTCCCGGGTGATCCCGGCATTATTGACCAGGACGTGAATCTTCGGATATTTCGCCTCGACTTCTTCCACGACCCGCTTCACGTCGGCCGAATCGGCGACGCTAGCCGCGAATCCCTCGGCGGTGCCCCCGGCCTCGCGGATGGCCTGGAGCGTGCCCGCCAGGCCCTCCAGCGTCCGCGCGATGCCGACCACCGTCGCCCCGCACGACGCCAGCTTCACGGCGATGCCCCGGCCGATCCCCCGCGACGCGCCGGTCACGATGGCGACCTGGCCCTTCAAATCGACCTGACATCCCGCATGCGGGACCCCGCTCGCTCCCTCGGCCATGTTCACGCCATCCTGCTTGTGTGCGTGGAGAGAAGGGGCGGCGTCCGGAGCGGGACGTCTAAGTCCCGCGAGTCGCTTCACCTCTCCCGAAGTGGAGTGTCCCCCGGCTTCTCCGGGTTGAAA
>JAXMBE010000018.1:0-126901 GCA_046349995.1 Isosphaeraceae bacterium
TGGAGGCAGGACGCCGTCTTTGCTCATCCTCTTTGGTTGCGGCTTTGCCGCGTTGGGAAATTTGCCTAGATTTCCGACAGAAAACACCAGTGCGTTGATGCCAAGACCTCCCTCAAATCTCCCCTCGAATGAGACGAAAACACGGCGGATGACGAGGGTTTAGGGGGACTCACCGGGAATACGAGACAGAATACAAGTCATTGGTAGCGTGAAGATTATAGCAACATCAAAAGACTTACGTCGATGAGATTATTATTTTTCGAATCCTAGATCCCCAGCTCGCGCGGTTCCCCGACCGGCTCTCCGGGACATCAATAAGGCTCGCGTCGCAACGACGCGAGCCTTTTCTTCTTGCGGGAGATCCTCCCGCATCGCGGCTCACAATACGTACACTCCGTCGCGAGCGAGCCGAAACGCTTTTGCCCCTCGAAGAGACGGACCCCAGTCTCGATGAAGCGGCCGATGACGTCCACGAGACCCTCCGAGACTGGATCGTCGCGACCCTGGCGGGGGAACGATCAGGGAGAGCTGACCCGAGGCCGATCCCCCGGGCCACCTCGATGGTGAAGGCGTCGGCACCAGGAGACCTGCCCATCGGAGAGGGGTCGGCTCAATCACGGCCCGTTGAACGTCGGCCAATCAACGGGTCCGGGGGATCCGGACCGCACGCGTGGCCTGGGCAGCCCGCGGCCTGTTTCCCGCCAGGCGTACCACCGCCGGCGGATCTCCGCGAGGGCTGACCGATCGGGCCAGGTCCAGGACCTCGCGAGCCTGGAGCGGGGCAATTCCGGCGCCGAATCGTGCGTTCATCACCTCGATAAACATTCTCGCCATGAGGCCGTGGCCGAGGGTCCCGGGATGCCGGACGTCGGCCAGGAAGAAGCGGTCGAGCCCGTTTCCCGGGTTCAGTCGGTCGAGCCTGAGCCCCCCGACCAGGGTGTACTCCGTGCTGACGAGGTTCGCGGCCCGGGTAGCGAGATCCAGGTCGACAATCGCGAGCCGCGGATTGCCGATCGCCAGGGAACGGATCTGGCCGTTGTACCGCCGCATGGCGCAGGTGAACGCGTCCGCCACGCTCGCCGCGATCTTCCCCGTCCGGATCAGCCCGGCGAACTCCGGCAGGTGCCGGATATCCGGAAGCGTGACCAGGACGACCCGGACCCGCGTGTCGGCCGCGAGGATCGTCTCGACGGCGATCCGGTGGTTCCTCAACGCGCGGGGGAGCATCTCGCCCAGCCTCCCGACGGGGTCGGACGCCTTCAAGGCGTTGATGAAGTCATTGCCGCCGATAAACACGACGACCAGCCCGACCTCGCCCCGGGCCACCTGGGCGGCCAGCCCCGTGTGCTGTCCTGTGGCGATCAGGTCGTCCGTGGTCGCGTCCGACCGGGCCCAGTTGAACGCATACCCTTCGTTGCGGGGCTCGCCCCGGCCGGTCTTCGTGAACGGCCCAAAGTCGAACCCGCGGGTGACAGCCAGGATCTCCACCCAGTTGCGAGCGGTGCTCCGATCGGGGGGATAGAACTGGTACTCGTCGGAGTAGCTGTCTCCCAGGATGCCGATCCCGCCCGGCGAACCGGCCAGAGCCGCGGAATGCGGAACGAGGGTCAATGCCAGGAGCATCGGGCGGATTGCGGTTCTCATGTCTCCCGTCCTCGCGCGAAACGCGGTTGCTCACCGTTGCGGCCGTGGAATCTCCGGCCGATGCCGGCCGGCCCTGCGTCGTCACGGGGTGATCCGTGATCGCGCGTCGCGCCCGCCAGATTCACGGAAAATAATGTGGCCGCGGTGTACGAAGGGCTGAAGTGCACGGTATGAGACATAAGGTTCGTACCATCATCTCGGGAGGATCGCGTGGCGCGGTCATCTGTCTCCGGCCGCGGGGAGTCCCCGGGCTCCGTCACCGTCTGGATCGGTGCATTACGCAACGGCCGTTCCGACGAGGCCGCGCACCGCCTCTGGGACCGCTACTTTCGCAGGCTCGTCGGACTGGCGCGGGTCCGACTGCGGTCGATGATCCACGGCCCCGACGACGAGGAAGACGCGGCCCTGAGCGCCCTTCGACGCCCTTTGCCGCGGGGTTGCCGACGGCCGCTTCGATCGCATGAGAGACCGAGACGATCTCTGGCGTCTGCTGGCCGCGATCACCTCCCGTAAGGTTGCTCGCCGCATCGAGCGCGAGGGTCGCCGCAAGCGGGGCGGAGGCCGGGTGCGCGGCGAGGCCGACCTCGCCGGGCCGGACGATGCTCCAGGCGGGCGCCTCGACAGGCCGCGACAACCCCAGACCCGGGGAGCAGGCAATCATCGCCGACGAGATGCGTGGCCTCTTCGACGCCTGCCCGACGAGTCGCTGAGCTGATCGTCCTTCTGAGGCTGGAGGGCCATTCCGACCAGGAGATTGCGACTAGCCTGGACTGCGCCCTGCGGAGCGTGGAGCGGAAGCTTGAACGGATCCGCCTGATCTGGGCTCGTGAAGGAGGTCTCCCATGACGACCGAGACTGGTACGGTCCCCGAGCCGCTGACACCGACGCGAGCCGGGCGCATCGACGCCGCGTGCGATCGTTTCGAGGAGCGTGGCGGGCCGGCCAGCAGCCGCTCATTGAGGACTTCCTGAAGGACCCTGACACTCCGGTGGCACGGCCGGCCATGCTCCGGGAACTCATCAAGCTGGAACATGAGCTCCGCGCCCGAGCCGGGGAAGGGCCGGCCCTCGGGGAGTATCTGGTGCGGTTCCCCGACGACGCCGAGGCGGTGGCGGTTGCCTTCGAGGACGCCTCGGCCGCCGGCCTCGCGGCGGGCGAGGGCCCGACCCGTCGTGAGGATGGCCCGCACGGCGCCTCGGTGACCTCCGAAACGGGCTCACTCGAGCGTCCCGGCGCGGTGATCGGGCGCTACAAGATCCTCGAGGCGATGGGCCAGGGGGGCATGGGGACCGTCTTCCTTGCCGAGCAGCTCCACCCCGTCCGCCGGCGAGTGGCGCTGAAGGTGATCAAGCCGGGCATGGACACCGCGCAGGTGATCGCCCGGTTCGAGGCCGAGCGGCAGGCGCTGGCGATGATGGACCACCCCAACATCGCCAGGGCCCTGGACGCCGGCACGACGGACGCCGGACGTCCCTACTTCGTCATGGAGCTCGTCGAGGGTAGCCCCATCACACGGTACTGCGACGAGAACCGGCTGGGCATCCGGCCCCGGCTCGAGCTCTTCGTGGCGATCTGCCGCGCGGTCCAGCACGCCCATCAGAAGGGGATCATCCACCGGGACATCAAGCCTTCGAACATCCTGGTGACGATCCACGATGGCCGGCCCGTTCCCAAGGTGATCGACTTCGGCATCGCCAAGGCGATCGACCAGCGGCTAACCGAGCGCACGCTCTTCACGCAGCTCGGCCAGCTCGTCGGCACTCCTGAATACATGAGTCCCGAGCAGGCCGAGCTCGGCGGCCAGGACATCGACACCCGGAGCGACGTCTACTCCCTCGGCGTGCTCCTCTACGAGCTCCTGACGGGGACAACGCCCCTCGTGCGCGAGCGGCTGCGGCAGGTCGGCTACGGCGAGATCCTCCGGAGGATTCGCGAGGAAGAGCCTCCGAGACCGAGCACTCGCCTGAGCGAGGTCGACACGCTGCCCTCGCTCTCGGCCGAGCGAGACATCGAGCCCTCGCGTCTACGGCGACTTCTCCGCGGCGAGCTGGACTGGATCGTGATGAAGGCGCTGGAGAAGGACCGTTCGCGGCGGTACGAGACCTCGAACGCTCTCGCCCGCGACGTCGAGCGCTACCTCGCCGACGAGCCGGTCGAGGCGGGGCCGCCGACGGCGACCTATCGGCTTCGCAAGTTCGCGCGCAAGCATCGGACCCTGCTGGCCGTCGGGACGGCCTTCGTCACGCTCCTGACCTTGGCCGCCGGCGTGAGCACCTGGCAGGCGATCCGTGCCACCCGGGCCGAGGCCAAGGCCCGGATCGCCGAGGCCGAGGCGACCACTGGGCTCCGCCGCGCCGTCGCCGCGGAGAAGAAGTCCGATGCGGAAAAGGCCCGGGCGGAGTCCGAGGCGGCGATCGCCAGGGCCGTCAGCGGTTTCTTGCAGGAGGACTTGCTTGCCGAGGCCGCGCCGGAGAAGAACGCGCGCGACAAGAAGGTGACCGTCGAGGAGTTGCTGGACCGCGCGGGGAAGAAGATCGAGGGTCGGTTCGACAAGCAACCGCTCGTCGAGGCCGCGGTCCGGCAGACGATCGGCGACACGTACAAATCCCTGGGGAACTTCAAGGCAGCACGGCCGCACCTGCAACGCGCCCTCGACCTGCGCCGGGGCGAACTCGGCACCGAGCATCCCGACACATTGACCTCGATGCATAACCTCGGCGTGCTCCACGAAATGGAGGGCGATCTGGGCCTCGCCGAGTTGTTCTACCGCGACGAACTGGAGATCGAGCGTCGAGTTCACGGCGAGGAGCACCCCGACACGCTCTTGGCGATGGACCGCCTGGCGACGGCCTATCAAAACCAGGCCAAGTTCTCGGAGGCCGAGCCGCTCTTCGTGAAATCCCTGGAGGTCACTCGTCGCGTCCAGGGCGAGTTGCACAAGCAAACGCTCGCGGCGATGAACAACCTGGCGCTGCTTTACCGCCTCGAGGGGAAGTATGACGAGGCCGAGCCGATCCTGGTCAAGGCGCTTCAGGGCTGGCGTCGGACACTGGGGCCGGAGAATCCCCTGACCCTCCAGTCGATCAACAACCTCGCCGTGCTCTACATGCTCAGGGGCCGGCTCGACGAGGCCGAGCCGCTGGCCATTGAGGCCGTCGCGACACGCAAGCGGGTGCAGGGGCCGGAGCATCCCCAGACACTCATGTCGATGCACAACCTGGCGCGGCTGTATCAGAACCGGAACAAGCTCCGAGAGGCAGAGGCGCTGGCCGACGAGACACTCGAGACCCACCGCCGCCTTCTGGGCGCGGTGCATCCCGGCACCCTGGCGTCGCTGAACACCCTGGCCTCGATCCGCCGGTCGCTCGGCAAGCGCGAGGAGTCCGAGGCGATCTTCAAGGAGCTTCTCGACGCCCGCCGCCGGGCCCAGGGCCCCGGGCACCCGGAAGTTGCCCGGACGCTCCGCGACCTCGGTCAGACTCAGCTCGAGCTCGGCAGGCCGACCGAGGCCGAGCTTCGCCTGCGCGACGCACTCGCCATCCACGAGAAGACGAGGCCCGACGGCTGGGAGCGGTTCGACGCGATGGTCCTCCTCGGCGCGGCCCTCGCCGGCCAGCGGAAGTACGCCGAGGCCGAGCAGCGGCTCCTTTCCGGGTACGAGGGGCTCAGGGCACGGGAGCCCTCGATCCCGGTCCCGAGCCGCGACTCGATCGCCGCCGCCGCCCGGCGGATCGTTGACCTCTATACGGCCTGGGGCAGGCCCGAGCAGGCGGCCGCCTGGAAGGCGAAGGTACCGTCGGCTGACGCGACCTCGCCGCTTCCCAGGCCCTGACGCAAGGCTCGCCCTGACGCATCCGAATCGTGAGCCTGGCCGGGCGAGCCGGACCCGCTCCTGTCCCTCCCGTTCGCTGAGGACTCCCTTCCGGACGCCATCCTCGACAGTCACGGCGACGCGTCCGCGTGTTCCCCGACGACCGCCTGGCGCTCACGCCCTCAGGGGAGAGGACCTCGGCCGACGGGCGGAGGATTCGGACCGTCCCGACAGGTCGAGGCGCTACCAATCCCATCTGAGAAATCGCTAACCTGGGTCTGGTCCGCCGGCCGCGCGACGGTATGCGCCGCCGGCCGACCCGAAGCAAGAGGGGGCGGTGTGCATGGCCTGGCTGAAGCGATGGCTCCGAACGATCCTGTTCTTCCCGCTGACCCGGATGATCGTCGCGATCACTGCGATCGTCTCCGCGCTGATTCTGGAGACCATCTCGCTCCGCCGCCTCGGGGACGCCATGGGCTGGCTGGACCGAGATTGGTTCGTGATGCTCTCCGGGGCCGCCGGTATCCTTACTGCCTGCCTGGTGTATGCCGGCTATGTCCGCGTCTTCGAAAGGCGGGCCACCGCGGAGCTTTCCACAAGGGCCGCAGGGCGAGAGTTCGCGGCCGGCACGGCCCTCGGTTCGGGCCTGTTCACCGCGACCGTCGCCTGCCTCTGGCTCGGCGGCTGGTATCGCCTGGAGGGCTTCGGCTCGTGGCCCTCGGCGATGGTCGTGGTTCAGATCGGCCTGGTCCCCGCGTTCGTGGAGGAGATCATCATCCGGGGCGTCCTCTTCCGGATCACGGAGGAGTCGCTCGGCACCTGGATCGCGGTGACGGCCTCCGCGCTGCTGTTCGGCCTGCTCCACATCCTTAACCCCGGGGCGACGCTGGTCGCGACCCTCTGCATCGCGCTGGAGGCGGGCGTCCTGCTGGCCCTGGCCTTCGTGATGACCCGCCGCCTCTGGCTGCCGATCGGCCTGCATTTCGGCTGGAACTTCACCCAGGGCGGGATCTTCGGACTGGCCGTCTCCGGCGGCCAGTCCGAGGGGCTGCTGCGGTCGACGCTCGCCGGCCCGGAGCTTCTCTCCGGCGGGGCGTTCGGCGCCGAGGCCTCGCTCTTCGCCGTCCTGGTCTGCGGCTCGCTGTCAATCTACCTGATCTCGCGGGCCCGCCGGGAGGATCGGCTCGTCCGGCCGTTCTGGTCGCGGCCACTCGAGCCCGGCGAGTCGCTGGTAGCCGGCGAGCAGGCCGCCGACGCAACACTCGAGGTTTGAGCCGGCTGGGGCCCTGAGCGCGTCGAACCGTTCAGGCGAGCTGGTCCGTCACGACGCGGGCGGGCCGTCAACCGGCGAGGCGCAGCCGGGCAGGCGGAGCGGAATGTGAGGTACTGGAGACCGAACCACATCGCGGCTGCGGGGCGAGGGCAGCGAGAGGGCCTACCTCTGCCGGGGTGAACGATCGGCAGCTACGGAGCGACCGGAAGGTCTGACAGCGTCGGTCGCGGCGGTCTTCGGGGTGAGATGATGTGCGGGGGGACGAGCACAGGAGGCCTGTCCACCGCGGCACGGCCCCGGCTGCAAGCCAGCCGGAGCCGTCCGGGATCTCCTGGCTCGAGGACGGGGATTCAGCGAGTCTGATGAGAGAGGCCGTCACCGACCCCCGCGCTGGGCGTTGCGGGCGAGGACCGCCTTCTCGAGGATGCCCACGACCAGCAGGTTGAGGGACGCCTTTTCCTCTTTGGCCCAACTCGCCAGTTGCTCGTGGAGGTGAGGGGGCATGCGGATCTGAAAATGAACCACCGTTTCGGGCATGGGAGCCTCCTCCGAAGAACTTAATGGACCTACCATTCGTCAGTCTAAACGAGAAATCGAGGAAAAGCAAAACAATATTCCCACATGATGGAACATCGCAGGTGCACGAGCGCAACTCCGCACCGGATGCGCCACGCGAGCCGCCGGTGCGGCGGCGACCCGGACGAACTCCACCCCATCCCCTCACGAATTGGTGCATATCCAGAAGAACACGACATCAAATCCAAGTAAGAACAACCCCTGGACGATGACGGCCCATCCGAAGCCTTGCAGGCGGGGCTCGCTGCGGCGGGCCAGCAACGCCCCGGCCAGCAAGTAGAGGATGTCCAGCCCGATGTTGAGCCCCAGGACGGTCGCCAGGGCCCCGACCTCGGGCGGCGGCCGGACCAGGGCGTACCACGCGATCGCGCCGTCCACGAGACCCCAGAGCCCGGTCATCAGCCAGAACGCTCGCCGCCGATCGGTGCACGGTCGCGCCAGACCCAGGACTGCCAGCCCGAGGGACGCCAGGGCCCAGAGCAGGAGGGAGGCGACGAGCTGGCGGACGATCACGGGACTCACGGCTCAGCCCCCCGGCGTCGCCGCCGATCCCGAATTGCCGAGGAGCTGCGTCAGGCGGCGGATGATCCGGTCCGACACTTCGATCGCCATGAAATGCCCGCCGGGAACGAGGTGCAGCTCACAACGAGGCAAGGCCCCGGACATCGCCCAGGCCATCGCGGGCGGCACGATCGTGTCGTCGCTCCCGTGCCAGACCATCACGCACGTCCGCCGCGGCAGAGCGGCCGGCGAGAAGCCGTAGCGGCGGTAGAGTTCCAGTTCCTGGGCGAAGGTCCGCGGGCCGTCCCCCTCGGTGAAGACCTGGTGCAGGTCCTTGAGGAATAGCGCGAAGACGTCTTCACGTCGGAAGAGGGCGCGGTCCGCCTCGGGCCAGGTCGCGACCAGCCGCCGCAGGAACCGCTCGGGGTCGGCCCGGAACTTCCCGGCCCAGCGGGCGCACTCTCGCCGCGCCAGGGCCGGGAATCGCGATCCGAGCTCGAGGGCCAGCCGCCTCCGCCGGTCCATCCCCGCGAGGGCACCGCGGAGCCGTGTCGGGCCCATGCCGCTGATCACTGTCGCCGTCCGGATCCGAGGGCCCAGCGCGTACAGGCAGGCCAGGGCGTAGGGAGCCCCCCCCGAGATGCCGATCACACTGAACTCGCCCAGGCCCAGCGCAGCGGCCAGGTCCTCAACGTCGGGCACGACCTCCAGCGGCGTTCTCCGGCGGACGAACGGGGAACGCCCCACCCCCGGGCGATTGGGCGCGATGATCCGCAGACCCTGCTCCCGCGCCTGGGCGGCGATGTACGATGCCTGGTGGTGCGAACCGATCAGCCCGTGGAAGAAGAACGCGGGATGCCCCCGCGGGTCGCCATACTCCTCGACCTCCAGGGGCCTGCCGGTTCTCATCGGGATGAGCGTGGCCATCGAGGCTCCTGAGGGCGCGACCGGCGGAGCCGATTTGACGCCCCGGGGAATCGAATTCGCTCTCGACAAGCGGACGGATCGGGGTTCACCATAGAATGTCATCGACGCCGTTTCAACCCGCGAGGCACGGATAGGAGGGCCCATGCGAGTAGTTCAGACGACGCTGGGGCACGTCGCGATGGCGGTCGTCTTCCTGGCATTCGGACTGGCCGCGCTGAGGGAGCCGACCCCGCTCTGGGACGCGGCGATCTTCTCCCTCACGGTCCTCGCCCTGCTGGCGTCGGTGTTGCTGACGGTCCACCGCACGGGATCGAGACGCGCCTACTGGCTGGGCTTCGCCTGCGTCGGCGTATGCTACCTCGCCCTCTCGATCTTCCCTGCCACGGCCGACCGCCTGGTCACCTCACGGTTGCTGGGCTGGCTGGACGTGACGATCGAGAAAGGGACCTTCCCGTCATGGACGCGGGCCGCCGGCGTGACCTGGCTGGACCAGGTCAGCTTCTCCCCCGACGGGAAACACATGGCGGGTCAGCGGAACGGCCGGGTGCTGTTGTGGGATGCCGGGACCGGTACGCCGTTCGGCTTGTTTGCGGGCGCGAATGAGCACTTCATGAACATCGGCCATTGCTTCGTCGCCCTCCTCCTCGCCGCACTCGGAGGGTCCATGTCGCGTTTGCTGCGCAATCGCGGCCCGGGCGAGATGCGGGAGGCCAGTCCGGCTCCCGGAGCGCCCCCGGGGCGTGTCGATCCCGGCGAGGAGACTGTCCGCGATCCGCAGCTCGCCGTGCCCCGCTGACCGACAGCGTTCAGGCGTCCTTGCCCTTGGTGAGGGGCCGCATCTCGGACGGGTGCACTCTTGCCACGGAAGCGGATGGCCAGACGACGAGCAGCTCTCGAGGACCCGGCTCAGGGAAGTAGCCGCACGCCCAGGGCCGTGTTCAGGTCGACCATGCTGCGGCGATGCCGCACGAGCGCGTCCCGTTGCCCGCGCGCGGCCTCGGCCTCGTCTTCCAGGTGGCCGAGGTAGTCGTCGACCGTGAGCTTGCCCTCGGCGAACTCTCGTGCCGTTCGCTGCAAGAGCCAATGCGAGTGCGGCAGGATCACTTTCTCAAAGCGATCCAGGGTCGCCCGTGAACTGCGGTATTCGCGTTCAGCCAGGCGCACCTCGGAGATCACCCGCCGTTCAAGCGAGGCCAGTTCCATCTGGGTCTGATGGAGGTTGCCGTGTGCCCGTGCGATGTTCCCCTGGTTGCGGTTGAAGACCGGCAGCGGCATGGCCACCGCCACGATCCAGGAGCGCGAGCTGGGCAATCGGGACGGACGATTGTCCTGGTACGTGATCGGGTCGTAGAAGAAGTAGACGTCGTCGAGGCGGTTGGCCCGCTGGAGGCCGAGCTCGGCCTGGGCTCGGGTGATCCCGCGCCGGCCGGCGACCAGGTCGGGCCGATGGTCGAGGGCGATCTTCACGAGCTGATCCAGCGGCGGGGCCGGTGGCGCCGTGTCACGCAGCGAACCGCGTGCCTGGACTGATGACACTTGCTCGGCCGGCAAGTTGAGGAGCGCCGCGAGGGATTCCTGCGCATCCCGCAAGTCGTCTCGGGCTTCGTCCAGGTCCGAGCGCGCGCGTTCGAGCAGGACGGTGAAGTGGTCATGCTCCCTGGCGAGTTCCTCGCTCGTCTCTGCCTTACTCGGCGCCTCGCCCAGCACGCGCTGCTGCGCGCGGACCGATGCCTCCGCCGCACGGCAGATGAGCCGGGCCGACTGCAACTCGACGAAGGCCCGTGCGAGCTGACCGATCTGGCGGCGGATGACGTCCTGGAACTGTGCCTCCAGCACGTTCCTGGCGGCGCGGGCCACGCGGACCCTGGACTGACGCTTGTGGGTCAGATCCACAGGAAATGTCAGGTTCAGGTCATATTGCGTGGGCCCGCCGGGCCGCTGGTCGGTGAACGATCCGTAGGGGATGAACTGGACGTCGCCGTAGATCAGCGGGTTGGACCGGAGGCCGGCCGTCAAGATATCAGCGTCGGCCTGGGGGATCTCATACTTGAGAGCCAGGATGTCGAGGTTGTTCCTCAGCAACTGCTCGATGGCCTGGTCGAGGGTCAGCCCGTCGCTCGGCCCTTCGTCCTCCTCGACGGACGAGGAGGGCAGCGCCGGCGACCGGAAGCCCGCGGAGCTCGGCAACGGCTCGGGCAGGCTCAGCGACCGACGTGACGCGCCTCCCAACGGGCCGACCGTCTGCGGCTTACCGGCCCGCGGGATCCGCGCCGAGCGCCGCCGGCCGCCGATGAGTCCGCTCTCCGGGCCCCATGCGCCCGGTTCCAGCGTCCCGGGGCCGGGTCCGAGGGTGGGCTCCGTCGAGCCCGGGATGGGTCCGAAGTTCGGGAATTCGAGCAGCACGCCCCCCCACTTGCGCCCCGCCTCCTGCGCGCGCGACGTTCCCGGCGCCGAGGTAAGCGTGATCACGACCACGCACGCGAGACGGACGATCCGTGGGCCCCGGTGTCGCTCGCCTCGCTTGTTCATCGGCGTCCACCGTCAATCATTCCGCGATGGCTCGGGGCTTCGGCGCTCCCAATACGCTCCTGATCGGACGGAACACTCGGATCAATCCAGTTTCCCCGTAGAATCGGGCGATGCCGAAACGCGTGAGCTGGTCGATGTCCGCCTGTCTCGTGGATTCGACCGCGGATCTCGGGCAAGATACACGTCGGAGTGCTTTCGCTGACAACCGATGCGATGCTGCCCGCATTCCCCACCCGGCCCGTTCCTGGAGAACCTCATCATGCCATGCACACCTTACCCATCCTCCCCCGACGGCCTGGGCCGGAGAATCGTCCTGAAGGCCGCTATCCTCACAGGGCTCCTGTTCGTCGACGGATCGGGTCGGGCGAGTGTGGCGGCCGAGGAGTCCCCGGAGCCCGGACTCGTTCGCAAGGAGAACCAGAAGCCCGGCGCGGACGACTGGCAGCTCACGCGCGTCCGCCCGGACCGTGCAGGCTTCCGCACCCCCTGGATCGAAGGTTACTGCTCGAAGCAGAGCGTGAAGGCGGGCGAGTCGCTCGATATCCTCGTCTCGACCGATCCCCCGCGCCCGTTCCGGATTGAGGTCTTTCGGATGGGATACTACGGAGGCCGCGGGGCTCGGCTGATGACGACGCTGGGGCCGTTCCAGGGCAAGGCACAGGCCATCCCCGGCCCCGAACACCGCAACATCCACGTCTGCCGCTGGGAACCCACCACTCGTCTGACCATCCCCGGCGACTGGCCCAGCGGCGTCTACCTCGGACGGCTCACCACGCTCGTCGATCCGGCCGATGGGCCCTACTGGCAGAGCTATGTCGTCTTCATCGTCAGGGATGAGCGACCCGCCGAGATCCTCGTGCAATGCTCGGACAACACCTGGCAGGCCTACAACCGTTGGCCGAACAACTTTTCGATCTACACGCATCCGAAGGGGACGCAGGGGCCCTGGGCGGACGTCACCTTCGACCGGCCGTACGGCCGCGAGGCCCAGTACGACGCCGTGGTCAATGATCCGCTCACCTTCGGCTCCGGCGAATTCCTCCCGCTGGAGTTCCCCCTGGCCTACTGGCTGGAGCAGCGCGGTTACGACGTGACTTACTGCTCGAACAGCGACATGCTGACGCCCGACCGCGGCCTGCGGTGCAAGGCGTTCATCAGCGTCGGGCACGACGAATACTGGGACATCCGCCAGTTCCGCAGCGTCGAGCGAATGCGCGACGAGGGCGTGAACCTACTGTTCCTCTCGGGGAACGCGATCTGCTGGGTCACGCCGTACAGGCCCTCGCACGACGGGCGCCCGAATCGCATCATCATGCGCGGGGGCCCCTACGGGGCGAGCAACGATTACGCCCTCCGCCGCGAGCGGGAGCACGGGCCGTTCCCCGAGCACGGGCCGGACGAAGGGCTGCTCATGGGCGCCCGCAACATCGAGCCGGTCAACGGCGGCGGGGACTGGATCATCCTCGAGCCGGAGCACTGGATCTTCGCGGGCACCGGCGTCAAGAAGGGCGACCGGATCCCCGGCCTGATCGGCTGGGAGTACCATGGCGACCCGCCGAAGATCGACGGCCTCTCGGTCGTCGCCGGGGGCACGGCCTGGGTGAGCGGGGAGACGCCCCAGCGCTGGACGGCGACGATCTACACGGCGCCCAAGGGCAATTTTGTGTTCAACGCCTCGACGATCTTCTGGGCGCAGGGCCTCTCCTCGCCGCCGGGACACACACTGCCGTGGTCTCACTGGTCTCGGCCGCATGGGCCCGACCCCCGGGTCCAGAAGATCACCGAGAATCTCCTGGGGCGTGCCCTCGGGCGGCAGGGGGCCGGGACGGACCCGCGATGACGCCTCGCCGGACGATCCGGATCATGGCCGTCGGATGCGGACTCTCTGTGGCCAACCTGTATTACAGCCAGCCGCTGCTCGTGGACATCGGGCAGGCCTTCGGGGTGGGCGATCGGGAGATGGGCCTGGCGACGATGCTGTCGCAGGTGGGCTATGCCGCCGGGCTGCTCGGCTTCGTGCCGCTGGGCGACATGTTGGAACGGCGCGGGTTCATCCTCGTGATGCTCGGGGCCGTGACCCTGGCGCTCGCGGCCGTCGCGGCGTCGCCCTCGTTCCCGTGGCTGCTGGCGGCCAGCCTGATCCTCGGGGCGACGACCATCGTGCCCCAGCTCATCATCCCCTTCGCTGCGGCGGTCGCCGAGCCGGGCGACCGGGGCAGGGTCGTCGGCACGGTGATGAGCGGGCTGCTCGTCGGCATCCTCTCGGCCCGTACGGTCAGCGGCGCCGTCGGCGGCCTGCTCGGCTGGCGCGCGATGTACGCGATCGCCGCGCTGCTGATGGTCGCACTCCTGATGGCGTTCCGCCTCCTGCTACCCAGGTCCGAGCCGTCGGTGTCCGGGTGGAGCTACGCCAGGCTCCTTCGGTCGCTCGCCACGCTCGTCCGGGAGGAGCCGGTGCTCCGGCACTCGGCCCTCCTCGGCGCGATGACCTTCGCGGCGTTCAGCGTCTTCTGGACGACGCTGGCGTTCCACCTCTCGCGTCGGCCCTTCGAGTACGGCAGCGACCGGGTGGGCCTGTTCGGGCTGATCGGCGTGGGTGGCGCGCTGGCCGCACCGTTCATCGGGGGCGTCGCGGATCGCCGCAGCGCACGCTCGACGATCGGGCTCGGGCTGTGGCTGATGCTCGCCGCGTTCGGGATCTTCGCCCTCCTGGGCGAGACGGTCGCCGGCATGGTCCTCGGCGTGGTCGTGCTCGACCTGGGCGTCCAGTGTAGCCACGTCTCCAACCAGACGCGGATCTACGGCCTCCGCCCCGAGGCGCGCAATCGATTGAACACGGTCTACATGGTCACCTTCTTCTGCGGCGGCGCCCTCGGGTCACTCGCCGGCTCGCAGGCGTGGAGCCGGTGGGGCTGGACGGGCGTCTGCGCGGTCGGCGCGAGCTTCCTGGTCATCGCGCTGGGTGCGTTCCGGGCCACCGCTGGGAGCACCCCGCCCGATCGCTAACCGACCTGAGTTCCCGTCTCGCGCAAGCCTCCGGCGGGGCGATGCGCCGGGACCGTTCAGGCGTGAGGATGCTCCCGGGTCACCAGCAGGTCCTCGACGTTCCGGAGCCAGCGGCTCACGGCGGATGACCAGCCGCCGGGGGATTCCCGCCTGAGGTCGTCGATCCGGTGGGTGAGTCGCGTCAGCTCTTCCACCGGGGCGAAGGGATCCTTCAGGAGGTGATGGGCGTCCAGCGCGAGCTGGCGGATACGCGAAGCGAATTGTGCGGGGTCGAAGGCCGTGCAGGCGGCTCGTTCCCTGAGCCTCGGCCCGTCCAGCATGGTTTGCATCGGGAGTCGACTCCTTCACATTGGCGAAGGCAAAGACCCAACACCAGAAGCCTAGGTCGCATCGCGGGACTGTTGATGAGATGATGCCCGATTGCAGCTATATCCGGCGACTCTCTTCGCGAATCCGAGCTGCGGCAGGGAGTTGGGGAACGGAGTCAATGCGACGGACGCCCGGCCGATGACCGTGCGGCCAGCCGCGAGAGGGAGGCGGCCCAGTTGCCTCGGTGGACATCGGCGATGACCGCCAGCACGATCACCGCGCCGGTGATCAGACGCTTCGCCGGCTCGGAGGCGCCGACCTGGGCGAGGCCGGTCTGGAGGGTCGCGATGATCAGGACGCCGAGGAAGGTCCGCAGGACCGAGCCCCGCCCGCCCATCAGGCTGGTTCCGCCGATGACCACCGCGGCGATCGCGCCGAGCTCCATGCCCACCGATCCGTTCGGGTCGGCCGACGAGAGCCGCGCCACCTGGAAGAGGGAGCCCAGCGCCGCCATCAGCCCGGAGAGCACGAACGCGACGAGCTTCACCGGGCGAGGATCGATGCCGGAGAGCCGCACGGCCTCCTCGTTCGTCCCCACGGCGATCATGTACCGCCCCAGCACGGTCCGGGTCAGCAGCACGTGCCCGACCACGACGAGCGCCACGGCGATCAGGAACGCGGTCGAAACGCCCAGGCCCGAGACAGGCTGGGCGATCCGCTCGACCCGCTCGCCGATGTACTTCGTCTCGGAGTTCGCCACCAGGTACGCTGCGCCCCGGGCCGCCTCCAGCATCCCTAGCGTGACGATGAACGAGGGGATCGACCAGAGTACCGTGACGAGCCCGTTGATCAGACCGCAGGAGGCCCCGACGCCGAGGCAGGCGACGACCGCAAGCCAGAGGGGCCAGCCGCGATCGACGAGCGTCATCCCCAGGACCGTGCCCGAGAACGCCAGCACCGAGCCGACCGACAGGTCGATCCCGCCGATGACCAGCACGAGTGTCATCCCCACGGCCACGACCGTCAGATCGGCGTTCTGATTGACGATCGTCCGCAGCGTCTGGGCGGTCCAGAAGTACTTGCTCAGCATCCCGAACAGGAGGATCAGCGCCCCGAGCACCGCGAGCATGCCCAGCACGTCGCCCATCCCCGAGAGCCGTCTCCGGATCCCCGGCGAATCCCAGCCATCGGCCTGCGCCCCCGCTCCGACGACGTTCATGGGCGGTCCTCCCCGTCCGGCCGCTTGCCCGCGTAGCCCTCGAGCGACGCGGCGAGCAGGGCCTCGCGAGTCCATTCCCCCCGCGAGAAGACTCGCACCAGCCGGCCCGCGGAGACCACGGCGATGTGGTCGCAGAGGAGCATCAGCTCGTCCAGCTCGCTGGACACGACCACGAGCCCCTTGCCCTGGGCGGCCAGGTCGTCGATCAGGTGATAGATCGCGAACTTCGCCCCTACGTCCACGCCCCTCGTCGGCTCGTCGAGCAGCAGGACCTCCGGCTCTTTGGCCAGCCAGCGGCCCATCAGCACTTTCTGCTGGTTGCCGCCACTCAGCTCTCGCGTCGGCTGGTCCAGCGAATAGCAGCGGAGTTGCACGCGCCGGCCGACCGAGCGGGCCAGGTCCTGCTCGCGCGACGGGTCGATCCAGCCAGGCCCGCGAGCCAGCCGGCCGAGTCGCGACAGCGTGAGGTTGGCGGCGACCGAAAGGCTCAGCATCAGGCCGTCGCTCTTGCGGTCCTCCGGCACCATCCCGAGGCCTGCGGCCACGGCCTCGCGAGGGCTGCGGAAGCAACGCGGCCCGGCCGAATCGGCGACGAAGACGGCTCCGGAGTCCGCCCGATCGGCCCCGAAGATCGCTCGGAGCAACTCCGTCCGTCCGGAGCCGACCAGCCCCGCGACGCCCAGCACTTCCCCCCGGCGCAGCTCGAGGCTCACCTCGCGGACCCTGTCTCCCCGGCAGAGCCGCTCGACCCGCAGGGCCGTCGCGCCGACGGGCCGGAGGTGAGGCCGCAACTCCTGCTGCGGGTCGGTCCCCACCATCAGCCGCACGGCCTCTCCCAGGTCGAGCTGCGCCGCCGGGCGGGTGGCGACCATCCGGCCGTCCCGGAGCACGCTGATCCGGTCGGCGATCCGCCGGACCTCCTCCAGGCGGTGGCTGATGTAGACGATCGCCACGCCCGACGCCCGCAGGCGGGACACGTGTTCGAAGAGCCGCTCCACCAGCGTGCTCGAGAGTGCCGCGGTCGGCTCGTCCAGGATCAGCACCCGGCACGAGCGCGCCAGCGCCCGGGCGATCTCGACGAGTTGCTGCTGACCGACACCGAGCGCGCCCGTCCGCTCCTCGGGGTCGAGGCCGCCCAGGCCAACCTCCCGGAGGGCCTCGCTAGCCTGCGCCCGGAGCACCCCTCGGCGGATCAGGCCCCAGCGAGCCGGGAGGCGATTGAGGAACAGATTCTCGGCCACGCTCAGGGTCGGGATCAGGGTCAGTTCCTGCTGGACGATCTGGACGCCGCGGGCCTCGGCGTCGGCCTTCCCGGCCGGACGATAGACCTCACCGGCGAGCGACATGCTCCCGGCGTCGGCCCGCACCAGGCCGCTGAGGATCCGGGCCAGCGTGCTCTTGCCGGCGCCGTTGGCCCCCATCAGGGCGTGGACCTCGCCGGGCAGCAGATCCAGCGTGACGTCCGTCAGCACCGCCGCCGCGTAGCTCTTGCAGAGCCCTCGGATCGAGAGCACGGGCGCGCGAGCGTCTGGACCTGGAGGCGTGTGGCCAGGGCTCTCGGTATTGGTGCTGGCTTCGTCCATCGGCTCAGGGCTTCTTGAGGCTCTCCGCCGTCACCAGTTCGACGGGGGTCGTCCGGTCGGCGGGCGGCCTCGCCCCTGATGAGCTTGAGGGCGAACTCGATGCCGTAGACGGCGAGCTGGTCGGCGTGCTGGTCGACGGTCGCCAGGATGTCGCCCGCGCGGATGGCCTCGGCGACGGCGGAGATTCCGTCGTAGCCGACGATCAGGATCTGCTTCGCCCGCCCCGCGGCCTTCACGGCGGCGAGGGCGCCGAGGGCCATGCTGTCGTTGCAGCAGAGCAGGGCCTTGATCTCGGGCCGCTCGCTGATCATCGCCGAGGCGATCCTGTTGGCCGGCTCGATCTCCCAGAGGGCCGCTCTGCGAGTCGACGATCTCCAGCCCCGCCTCCTTCGCCGCGTCCTCGAAGCCGAGCTGCGCTGCTGGCCGTTGAACGCGGTCTTGATACTCCTCGAGCATCGCGACCTTGTCACCGCCCTGGAGCTTCCTGGCCAGGAATTGGCCGACTAGCTTCGCTCCCTCGCGATTGTCGGGTCCGACGAACGGGATCTTCACGTTCTGGTCATTGAGCACCTGGGAATCGAGCTTGTTGTCGATGTTGACGACCTTGATGCCCGCTTCCTGGCCCGCTTGCATGCGGAGACCAGCCGCCTTGGAGTCGGCCGGTGCGATGACGATGGCGTCGACATGCTGGGCGATCATCTCGTCCACGAGGGCGACCTGGCGACTCAGGTCGCGCTCGTCCTTGATTCCGTTGAGGATCAGCTCATATTCCGACGTGTGGCCCGCCTGATGGTTCTTCGCCCTCGGCCATCGTCTTGAAGAACTCGTTGGCGAGCGACTTCATGATCAGGGCGATGCGGGGCGTGCCCGAGGGAGGACGGCCCGCCCCCGGTGCCGACGGAGATGGCGAGGCTCCCGGATCCGGGGCATCCCCGCATCCGGCGATCGCGAGCCCGGCGGCGAGGAACAGCAGGCGGTGCGCCTGCGCCGCGACGTGATGGCCGGGGCGTGCGGCTCATGGCCTGGCCTCCGCGGCCCGGGTCGGGGGCTGGCTGGAAAGCTGCACCAGCGCCTCGCGGACCCGTTCCCGCTGCTCCGGCCGGAGCACCAGGAAGACGTGCTTGCCCTGGGGATCCTCTCGGAAGCTGGTCGCCCCCTCGATCCGGCGGGCCTGATCCCGATCCCTGGCCTTCGTCGTCGCCTGCGTCCGGTCTGCTCGCGTCGCCACGGTTACGACGCCGCGGGGCGAGATGTCGAAGTAGCCCCGATCGCCCAGCACGGCGAAGAGCACGCTGGTCAGGTCCCAGGTCGGCCGCTCGTGAGGCGGAGGGTTGTGGAGGACGTAAGCCTCGGCCAGCGGATGATGCGAGACGTAGGCGTAGTCGCGCTCGATGCTCACCGCGGGGTAGGGCAGGGCGATGCCGATCTCGAAGCCGCTGAACGCGACCCGCGTGGGCCACTCGGTCACCAGCTTGTGGAAGCTGGGCAGGTCGCGGATCACGTTGTATTCGGCGAAGTCCTTCTTGCCCTCGATCGGCGCGAAGGCCCCGGCCATGATGGACAGGAACTTCACCTTCCGCGCCACCAGTTCCTTGCCGTCCAGAGGAGAGGCTTCATCCGCCGACGAGCCGAGCAGGTCGGCCAGGTTCGTCGAGAAGCCGACCTGCGCGATCACGACCGAGTTGTCCGGCTGGGCCGCGAGGACTTTCCTCAGGAGCGGCACCGCGGGGGGCGCATTCTTGCCCGAGGTCAGGTCGTGAGGGAAACGATACTCCCCGCGCCGGTCCTTCTCCTGGACGAGCGCGAGATACTTGCTCTCCTCGACCACGCCCCCCTTGCGGACCACGCCGATGGGGATGTCGCCGCGGCCGTAGAAGGTGTTGACCGCATCGACGAACGGCGCGGCCAGATCATGGTCCACACTCACGGTGACGGCCAGGAGCCGGCAGGCCCCTCGCGACTGGAGGGAGTGAATCATCCCCAGGGCCAGGACGTCGTCGCAGTCGCCGCAGATGTCGGTGTCGAAGATCAGCCTCATCTCCTCCGGCTGAGGCCGCGCCTGCGTCTGCGCGAGGGCGGGCCGGCTCAGGAACGGGGCGACGAGCGACGCCGCGAGGACGAGGAATCCGACCTTTCGCATGACGAGCCTCGAGAACGAGGGGGGAGTGCACGACCGTGGCTGCACGGATCGATCGTACTATACGGGAGCGGGATCGGGCCGGGCAACCCGTCGCCGACCGCCCAGCCGGGGCCCGTTCCGCCCGGCCGTGCGTCGATCGGCCGGGCCGGAACCGGAGTTGCAGGGCTCTCACCGGGGTGACGATCGCGCGAGGAGGTCTGATGCGAAGCGAACGCGAGAAGATGCTGGCCGGAGAGCTGTACGATCCGCTGGACCCGGAGCTGGTCAACGCCCGGGAGCGGGCGCGGGACCTCTGCCAGGAGCTCAACGCGACCCGCGAGTCCCCGCACGATGAGCGGCGGCGCATCCTGAAGGCGCTGTTCGGGTCCGGCGGGGAGAGCGTCTGGATGCAGCCGCCCTTCTTCTGCGATTACGGCTCGAACATCCACCTGGGCGAGCGGGTCTTCTTCAACTTCAACTGCGTCGTGCTCGACGTCTGCGAGGTGCGCATCGGCGACTACTCCCTGTTCGGCCCGGCCGTGCAGATCTACACCGCGACGCATCCGATGAACGCCGAACTCCGGCGGCGGCAGGAGTCCGCCAGGCCGATCGCGATCGGCTCCGACGTGTGGGTCGGCGGTGGCGCGATCCTCTGCCCCGGCGTCTCCATCGGGTCGAGGTCGGTGATCGGGGCCGGGAGCGTCGTCACGCGCGACATCCCCGACGGGGTCTTCGCGGCCGGCAACCCTTGCCGCGTCATCCGTGAGATCACCGAGTAGCGTGACTGAAACCTTCAGGGGAATGGGAAGACGATTCCGGGGCCGACTTGGCGCTCACAGCCTGCTCCGCCCACGACTCCCCGGGACCACCCCGCGTGTGCACCGCGCAATCGAGCCGGGGACGAGACCGAACCTCTGCGAGCGGGCGCATCCCGGGCCGGGCCTTGACGCCCTGCAGGGGGATTGTTGAACTAATATCCAATCGATCCGTCGGAACGATCGAATGCACCCGCCGCAGAATTCGGAACGAGGCGATGATCCTGGTGCGTCCCGGAAAGATCCTCCGCGGCCTCGAGGCGCTCGCGCTTCTCGCCTGCGCCTGCCATCTGGGGATGTCGGCCGCCCGCGCCGGGGGCGAGGGTCCATCGCCGGCCGCGAAGGATGATCCCGCGCGGACGGCCTTCTTCCGGGACAAGGTTCAGCCGATCCTGAAGTCCCGCTGCCTGCGCTGCCACGGCGGCGAGGCCAAGGTCCGGGGCAACCTCCGGCTTGACGCCCGCGAGGCGGTCCTCAAGGGTGGGGACCTCGGCCCCGCAGTCTCCCTTGAGAAGCCGGAGGAGAGCCTGCTACTCCAGGCGATCCGTTACCAGGAGCTGGAGATGCCCCCCTCTGGCAAGCTCTCCCAGGCGGAGATCGATGCCCTCAGCCGGTGGGTCCACGAGGGACTGGCGTGGCCGGATACCGGCACTCGCCCCGCCGCCCCCATCGCAGCAAATCCCGCTCCGCCAGCCCCGCAGTCGCGCGCAACCTGGAAGTATGGCCCTCTCTCGCGGCCCGAGGTGCCCCGAGTCGATCGCTCGGACTGGACACGCAATCCGATCGACGCCTTCATCGTGGCCCGGCTGGAGAGCGAGCGACTCGAGCCGGTCGCGCCGGCGGATCGCGTCGCGCTCATCCGCCGCGTGACGTACGACCTGACCGGCCTGCCGCCGACGCCCGCCGAGGTGGACGCCTTCACGGCAGATCGCTCGCCAGACGCCTACGAGCGGCTGGTCGATCGCCTGCTGGCCTCCCCGCTACGGCGAGGCCTGGGGGCGGCACTGGCTGGACCTCGTGCGCTACGCAGAGGACGAACGGCTACGAGCGCGACTCGGCCAAGCCGTTCGCCTGCGCTATCGCGACTACGTCATCAAGGCCTTCAATGAGGACCGTCCCTACGACCGGTTCGTTCACGAGCAGCTCGCCGGCGACCTGATCGCGCTGGACTCCGTGGACGCCCTGACCGCCACCGGCTTCATCGCCTGGGACTCTGGGACGACGAGCCCGCGGACCCACCGCTGGCGCGATACGACGGGCTCGACAGCATCGTCTCCACCACCGGCCAGGTCTTCCTGGGGATCTCGATCAACTGCGCGCGCTGCCACGATCACAAGAAGGATCCATCCCCCAGCCGCGACTACTACCGCCTCCTGGCCTTCTTCCACGACGTCACCAACCAGGACGGCAAGAACACCAGAAAGGTCGGCAAACCGGGCGTCGACGTCATGAGCGTGCGTGAGGAGGGCCGGGCCGAGACCCACGTGCTGCTCCGCGGCAATCCGAACATGCTCGGCCCGAAGGTCGAGCCGGGGTGCCGGCGATCTTCGGCGACGGCCCGGCGACGACCTCTCACGCGACCAAGCGTCGGGCGCTGGCCGACTGGCTGACGGATCGGCGGAACCCGATGACCTCGCGGGTGATCGCCAATCGTCTCTGGCAGTACCATTTCGGCCGGGGCGTCGTGCCGACTCCCAGCGACTTCGGGAGCTCGGCGAGGCCCCGCACCCCGAGCTGCTCGATTGGCTGGCGGTCGAGCTGAGGGACGGCGGCTGGAGCCTGGAAGCGGCTGCACCGGCTGATCCTGCTTTCGAGCACCTACCGGATGTCCAGCCGCGCGAGTCGCGACCACCTCGCCCGCGACCCGGGCAACCGCTGGTTCGGGCGCTTCCCGATGCGGCGGCTCGCCGCCGAGGAGGTTCGCGACTCGATCCTCGCCGTCTCCGGAGTGCTCAACGACAGGGCGGGCGGGCCGAGCATCTGCCCGCCGATCCCCAGGAAGTTCTGGCCGGGCAATCGGTCCCGGGGCAGGGGTGGAAGCTCTCGACGCCCGCCGAATCGGCTCGACGGAGCGTCTACATCCACGTGAAGCGGTCGCTGGCGGTGCCCATCCTGGCGACCCACGACGCGGCCGACACGGACTCGAGCTGCCCGGTCCGCTACACGACCACCGTGCCCACCCAGGCACTCGGACTCCTCAATGGCGAGTTCGCCAACGAGTCGGCCGAGCGGTTCGCTCGTCGTCTGGAAGCGGAGCGTCCCAACGACCTGCCGGCCAGGTCCGCCTGGCCCTGCGGCTAACCACCGGCGCCGTGCTCTCCGAGACCGAGGTCGCCCGCGACATCGACTGGATTTGCCGGCTCCGTCATGACGCATCCTTGACCGGGCACGCCGCGCTCGCCCAGTATTGCCTGATGCTGCTGAACACCAACGCCTTCCTGTACCTGGATTAGTTCCCGCAGCGGGAAGCGCCGCCCACCGGCATGCTTCCGTATGGTCGTGGTGGGCGATGCCCACCCTACAACCTTGGGACGGACGTGCGGGGAAAGCCCCACAGGAGCCGTCTCGGAGTCGAGAATCATGACGGACAACACGCCCGCCACTGCGGTCCCCGCCGGTCGCCAGTTCTGCGGCCGGACGCCGCGAATGGCTCTGGGAGGCCGGCAGCGGCTTCGCCTCGGTGGCCCTGACCGCGATGCTCGGAGGCGACGGCTTCCTGGCGCGGCAGGCCCTCGCCGCCGACGGCAAGACACCGTTCGTCAACCCGATGGCCCCGAAGCGGCCCCCGCGGCCGGCGAAGGCGAAATCGGTCATCTTCCTGTTCATGTACGGCGGGCCGAGCCACGTCGACACGTTCGACCACAAGCCGAAGCTCTACGGCCTGGACGGCAAGACGATCCAGGTGAAAACCTTCGGCCGGAGCGGCAAGAAGGACGGGGGCCGCGTAGTCGGTCCCAAGTGGGCGTTCCACCCGCACGGGCAATGCGGCAAGAAGATCTCCACCCTGTTCCCGAACCTGGCGACCTGCGCGGACGACATCGCCTTCGTCCACTCCATGTATGCCGAGTCGCCGATCCACGGCTCGGCGATGCTGATGATGAACTCGGGCCGGATCCTCAGCGGGAACCCTTGCCTCGGCTCGTGGGTGACCTACGGCCTGGGCAGTGAGAACGAGAACCTGCCCGGCTTCGTCGTCATGCTGGACAAGGCCGGCGGGCCGATCAGCGGGCCCAAGAACTGGTCGAGCGGCTACATGCCGGCCGCCTACCAGGGCACCGTGCTGCGGGCTGACGCCGTACCGATCCACGACCTCGCCGTGCCGCAGGGAACCTCGGGCCCGGCCCGCCGCCGGCTGCTCGACCGGCTCCGCGAGAAGAACGAGGCCCACCTCGCCGGCCGGGCCGACAACACCGAGCTCGCCGCGCGGATCGCCGCCTACGAGCTGGCGTACAAGATGCAGAGCTCGGCCCCCGAGGCGGTCGATTTCGGCCAGGAGACGCCCGAAACACTCTCCCTGTACGGGATTGACCGGCCGGAGACCACAGACTTCGGCCGCAAGTGCCTGCTCGCCCGCCGACTCGTCGAGCGCGGAGTGCGGTTCGTCCAGATTTACTCCGGCGGAGCCCACAACGACGACAACTGGGACGCCCACAGCGACCTGGTGGCCAATCACTCCAAGCACGCGGGCCGAACGGACCTGCCGATCGCCGGGCTGATCAAGGACCTCAAGCGCAGGGGGTTGTTCGACGAGACCCTGATGGTCTGGGGCGGCGAGTTCGGCCGCCAGCCGACGGCCGAGTACGCCCAGGGGACCGGGCGGGATCACAACGCCTTCGGCTTCACCATGTGGCTCGCCGGGGGCGGCATCAAGGGGGGCACCAGCGTGGGGGCCACCGATGAACTCGGCAGCGCCGCGGTCGAGGACCGCTTCCACGTCAAGAACCTCCACGCCACGATGCTGACCCAGCTCGGCTTCGACCCCAACGGCCTGTCGTACTTCTACGGCGGGCTGGACCAGAAGCTCGTCGGTGTCGAGGGGGCCGAGCCGATCCGGCAGATCATTTGAACGGCTCTCCTCGCGGCGGGGCCGGGGAGTCGATTCCCGTGCGTTCCTGGTTCGTCTCGGATGACTGGTTCGCGGTCTGGCTCGGGGCCTTCGTCGTCCTGCTCGCCCTGCCGGCGGCCGCGGGGTACGACCTCCTCGGCTGGATCGTCGCGCCGCAGGTCTGGCTCGACGCCGGCCAGGCGGTGCGTCCCGTGTCGAAGGCCTGGGCGAGTATCCCCGGGTCGCTCAGTCTGGTCTTCACGTTTCTCTTCATCCTCGGCCTGACCGGGGCGGGTGCCTACGGGCTGGGGATCGAACTGCGCCGCTTCCTGCCGGCCTTCGCGGTGATCTTCGTGATCGCGGTCGGGAGCTGGATCCTCGGCCATTACGCCTACATCGCCCAGACGCCCGACAAGCGGGGCGCGATGGGGATCTCCTGGTCGCTTGGGCTCACGGGCGAGGCCGGCTACCTGGTGGCGCTGGCGGCGGGGCTCGTGGTCGGAAACCTGACGCCGAGGCTCGCCGGCTGGTTGCGGCCGGCCGCACGCTCCGAGTGGTTCATCAAGACGGCCATCGTCATCCTTGGCGCCTCGC
The DNA here is from genome assembly GCA_046349995.1 of Isosphaeraceae bacterium. Lineage (GTDB taxonomy): Bacteria > Planctomycetota > Planctomycetia > Isosphaerales > Isosphaeraceae > Aquisphaera. Next base: position 24,952 of record JAXMBE010000018.1, read on the forward strand.
TCGGCGTGAAGGCGGCGGGGGCCAGCCACCTGGTCACGGCGATCATGTTCCGCGGCCTGGCGGCCATTATCGAGGCCTACCTGATCTACTGGGCGCTCGTGTACCTGCTGGCCCGGACAGTCTTCCGGTTCAGCCGCGAGTGGTCGGCCCCGCTGGCCTCCGGCATCTCGATCTGCGGCGTCTCGGCGGCGATCACGACCGGGGCGGCCATCCGCGCCCGGCCCGTGGTGCCGATCATGGTCTCATCGCTGGTGGTCATCTTCTCGGTGGTGGAGTTGCTCGTCCTGCCGCTGGCGGCGCGGGAGTTCCTCTGGCGCGAGCCGCTGGTGGCGGCCGCCTGGATGGGCCTGGCCGTGAAGACCGACGGCGCAGCCGTCGCCAGCGGGGCGATCACCGATTCGCTCATCCGTGCCCGCGCCGCCGAGGCGGGCCTGGCGTTCGAGCCCGGCTGGATCCTCACGACGACGACCACGGTGAAGGTCTTCATCGACGTCTTCATCGGGATCTGGGCGCTCGTGCTGGCGATCGTCTGGGTCTACGGCATCGAGCGGACGCCCGGTGCGAAGGTGCCCCTGCGCGAGATCCTCCGCCGCTTCCCCGCGTTCGTGATCGGCTATTTCGCCCTGTTCCTGGCCCTCCTCGGCCTCGCGCTCGCGCGGCCGGATGCGACGGCCAGCCTCGCTGCGGCGACGGCCCAGGTCGAGCCGATCCGCGGGCTCTTCTTCGCGCTGACCTTCTTCACCATCGGCATGGCCTCGGACCTCAAGCGGCTCTGGGCCGAGGGGATCGGCCGGCTGGCCCTGGTCTACGCCGTGAGCCTCTTCGGCTTCATCATCTGGATCGGCCTGGCGATCTCGTGGCTCTTCTTCCACGGGGCCATGCCGCCGGGCTCGCCGGGAGTGCATTGAGATGACCGAACGTCCCGAGGCTCCCTCGCTCCAGTCCGAGCTTCAGGCCATCCCGGAGGAGCCCCTCCTGCCCGCGGAGAAGAAGCTGATCGCCGGCAGCCTGCTGCTCGGAGTGCTGCTCCTGGGGCTGCTGCTCTGGATCAGTGCCACATTCTTCCCCGTGGTGCCCGGGCCGGCTCGCTGAGTCGCCGGGATCGCCTCACCTCCGGTCCCGTCGCGCGACGACCTTGCGGCCCTTGATCTTGGTGGCGCGGAGCGCCTCGATCACGTCCTCGGCGCGGTCCTCGGGGACCTCGACGATCGAGAACCGATCGGCGATGTCGATGCCGCCGACCTGGCGGCCGGTGAGACCCGCCTCGCCGGTGATCGCGCCGACGAGATCCTGCGGGCGCACCCCGGCGGCCCTCCCCGCACCGATGAACAGCCGGGTCATCGGCCCGCCACGCTCGGCGTCGCCGCCGCGCTCACGCGGCTTCCTCTTCCCGCCGGGCTTGCCGTCGCCGAAGCGTTCGAATCGATTGCCCCGCTCGGGGCGGACCTCCACGTCGGGGATCTCGTCCTGGTCCTGGTCCTCTGCGCCGTTGGCCTGGTGGAGCAGCTTGGCGGCCCCCATGGCGATCTCCATCAGGTCGAACTCGTCGGCCAGCGACTCGACGACGACGCGGTAGCGGTCGAGGCCACCCTCGACGATCGCCTCGCGGATCGAGGCGCGCGTCAGCTCGAGCCGGCGGGCGCGGAGGTCGGCCACCGTGGGGATCTTGGCAATCCCGATCTTCTGCCCGGTGCTCTTCTCGATGTCGCGGAGCTGCCGGTGCTCGCGAGGCTCGGCCAGGGTGATGGCCACGCCCTCGCGGCCCGCCCGGCCGACGCGGCCGATCCGGTGCACGTACGACTCGGCCTCGCACGGGACGTCGAAGTTGATCACGTGCGAGAGGTGCTGGATGTCCAGGCCGCGGGCGGCGACGTCGGTCGCGATCAGCAGGTCGGACGCCTCGCCCCGGAACTTCTTCATCACCCGGTTGCGCTGCTCCTGGGTCATCCCGCCGTGCAGGCCCTCGGCGCGATAGCCGCGGGCGGTCAGGTTCTCGGTCAGCTCGTCGACCTCGTTGCGCCTCCGGCAGAAGACGATCGCCGAGGTGGGATTCTCGACGTCCAGCACCCGGCCGAGCGTGGCCAGCTTGTGCCCGCGCGGGACGATGTAGGCGGTCTGCGTCACCTTCGCCGCGGTACCGGCGACGGCCGGCTCGGCGGTGATCTTGATCTTCACCGGGTCGGTCAGGTGCCGCTTGGCGATCGCCGCGATCCGGGGGGGCAGGGTGGCCGAAAACAGCACGGTCTGCCGCTCCTTCGGCGTCTCGGAGAGGATCGCCTCGATGTCCTCGGCGAACCCCATGTCGAGCATCTCATCGGCCTCGTCGAGCACCACGACGGCGACGTGTTCCAGCTTGAGCTTCTTGCTCTTCACCAGGTCGAGGGCCCGCCCCGGCGTGGCGATCACGACGTCGGCCCCGCGCTCAAGTGCCCGCAGTTGCGGCCCGTAAGCCTGCCCGCCGTAGATCGGCAGGACGCTGGCCCCCAGCGCGCGGCCGTAGCGGTGGACTGCCTCGGAGACCTGCATCGCCAGCTCGCGGGTCGGCACCAGCACCAGCCCGAAGGGTCGCCCGCCTTTCGGCTCGCGCGTGGCCAGGCGATGGAGCAGCGGCAGCGCGAAGGCCGCCGTCTTGCCCGTCCCGGTCGCGGCCTGCCCGACCAGGTCCTTGCCTCCCAGGAGCGGCGGGATCGCCTCCCGCTGGATGGGCGTCGGCTCTTCGTAGCCGAGCTCCGCCAGTGCCTTCGCGATCCGCTCATCGAGCCCCAGCGCCGCGAACCCGGGGACCGCCGCCTTCACGCCCTTCTCCGCCATTCCGCACGTCCTCTGGAGGGAGTTTCCGACGCCCCGATCACGGGGCATGACACTCCAGCGTATCGTGCCACCGGCACACTGACCAGCCGGCGCGAGGATGCGTCAGGGCACCGTCACGGGCTCCGTCGGCCGGGACCAGTTCCCGGCCTTCTCGTTGAGGCGATTGGACTGGCGCACCTGAAGAACGATCCGGGCGCGGTAACGATACGTCCGGCCGCGGACCACGCTGAAGTCGAACGATCGGAACATCAGCTCATCGGCCTCCAACGCGTCCGACGCCTGGATCCTCGGGTCGAGGTTCGGATTCACGACCTCCGGTGATCGGACCTTCGCCAGCAACCGGCCGGGATTCACGCGTTCCCACTTCCCGTTCCTCTGATAGGGCAGCGGATCGACCAGGCTGTCGAGCCGGAACCGCGGGGGCAGAAGTTCCTCATCTACCTCGGGGAGGTTATCCAGGACCTGAATCGTGGGGGCTGGGTCCACGAGCTGCCATTCGGACCAGGATCCGTCGTCGGTCTGCTCCTGGCGCGACAGCTCAACGCGGCGATAGAGCTGGAGCAGCAGATCCCGGCTGGCCATATCCACTTGCTGCTGCTTGAGGATGGAGCGGTTCGGGACGACTCCGATGACCACGGCCCAGTTCAGCTCCAGGTCGGTCTCCTTGTGTTGCTCCCGCAGGTTTCCCCGGCGATCGCGCGTCTTGATGAGCTGGCGGTTTCCCTCGTGGTCGAGTTCGAAGGCCAAGACCTTGCCCCGGCCCGCGGACACCTCGACCTCGACCGGGGCCAGCCCGGGGCCCCTCGCCGGCGCGACGGCCGGTGATTGACTCGGAGGGCTCTTCGGCGGATCCGGCCCGCGTCCGCTCGGCGGCTGGGAATGAGCCGCCAGGGTCCCCGCCAGGAACAGGACCGCAAGGGCCAGGCTCGACCGGGCCAGTCGTCCCGGGACATTCATCGCCGTCGCTCCCTTCATCATCGCCGCGATCGCGGGGCGGATCACCGGAACGGCCGAGGATCCACCTTCGGCAAGGAACGTGCAGAATCGAGCCGTCTGACGGCACAACGTGGCGGGCACAGCCGACTGGACGGCCGCCAGCCCCGGGAGCGGCCCTCCGCTTGCATCGTCCGACAAGATGTTAGGCTGACGCTCCGAAAGCTGCGTGCGGAGCCGCGAGCGAGCCCGGGCGAGGCGGCTCTGCACGGTCCCGACCGGGATGCCGAGCGTCCGGGCCGCCGCGGCGTAGGTCATCCCCTCCAGGTCGCAGAGCACGAGGCAAGACCGCAGACGCGGGGGGAGGCGATCGATCAGGCAATGCAGCGACTCGTCCGCCTCGCGCCGCATCGCCGTTTCGAGCGGGCCCGCTGAGGCCTGTGCAAGGACGCTCTGCTGGACCTCACCAACGTCGACGACGCGGGGCCGTCGGGCCCGGAGCCGCCGGGCCGCCAGAGAGACCCTCAGCGCGACGGCGTGCAGCCACGGCCCGAGCGAACCGGTCACTCGCAGTCGCCGAGCACGCTGGACGAGCAGGAGGAACGTGGCCTGGAAGGCGTCCTCCGCATCGTGATGGTCCTGGAGGATCGTCCGGCACGTCCGCAGGACCATCGGCCCATGCCGCCCGATCAGGGTCGAGAATGCCGCCTCGGCCAGGTTCGCGTCCTCGTCCAGCGCGGCGGTCGACGCGAGCAGGTCCGCATCATTGAGGTCGCCGAACCGGCCCGCCAGGACCAGCGCCGCGAGAGAGGTCCCCGTCCAGGTCGCCCTGTCGTTCCCCACGCCTTCTCTCCCCGGGGCTCGTTGGTCCCGCGTCAAGAAGATGTCCTGGCGTTTCCCCTTTGTTCCGTGGATTCTCGATTTTCCTGCAACTTTCCCGTCCCGAATCCTGATCGTACAAGGTTGGAGCACCTTGCGAAGGCGAGGAGGGTCCGCGCCATGACGAACAGCGAGCGGGGTATGGAGTCTCCAGCAATCCGCAACGACGGTGCGCCGCAGGCCGTGCGCCGGCTCATTAACGAGCCGCACGCGGCCGGCGAGCCGGTGCCGAAACAAACCCAACCAGCCGCAATCAACGGCTTGCCCCGCAAGCACTTGGGTCGCGGTCGCGGGGGGCGGTCGCGGACGGTTCCGGAGTTATACGTCGCAGAGCGAGACGGCCTGGCGGAGGCCCTCCATCGGGTCGCGGGTCGGGATGAATTCCTGGCCGACGTGGCCCTGGTAGCCGACTTCCAGAAGGGCCTTCATGATCGGCGGGTAGTAGATCTCCTGCGTCTCGTCGAGCTCCCCGCGGCCGGGGTTGCCGGCGGTGTGCACGTGGCCGATGTAGTCCTTGTGCTCCCGGATCCGGGTGATCACGTCGCCGTCCATGATCTGGACGTGGTAGATGTCGAAGAGGAGTTTCAGGCTGGGCGAGCCGACCCGCTTGATGATGTCGATGCAGTACTCGGTGTGGTCCCCCTGGTAGCCGGGATGGCCCTTCATGGGGTGGTTGGAGACCCGCGAATTGAGCATCTCCAGGCAGAGGGTGACGCCCTTCTTCTCGGCGTGGCCCACCACCTTCTTGTAGCCCTCGACGCAGTTCCTCGCCCCCTCGTCGGGGGACATGCCGTCGGCATAGCCGGTGAAGCAGATGACGTTCTTGAAGCCGAACTCGGCGCAGGCGTCGATCGCGTCGCGGGTCGCCTTGATGACCCGCTCCCAGTGGGCCGGGTTGTTGAAGCCCTTCACGAACGGCGGGTCGGGGCTCATGTCGATCTGGCCGATCGCGCAGGTCAGCCCGGCCGCCTTGAGCTTCGGGAAGTGCTCCACCGGGATCAGCTCGATGCTCTTCACGCCCAGCGTCTTTGCCTGGTGAATGAACGCGTCGATCGGCCAGTACTTCTCGAAGCACCAGTGGACGATCGACTGCTGGATCCTCCCATTCTTCACCGCGGGGCCCATCGGGGACTCCACGGCCTCAGCCCTCGTCCCCGCACGCGCCAGCCCGAGGGCCGCCGCGCCGGCGGTGCCCCGCAGCAGGCCCCGGCGGCTGGTCCCCTCGCCTCGTCGCTCGTCGCTGCCCCGGCCCATGGAAGGATCTCCTTGATGCTCGATCACGGTTTTCTTACCTCGTTCCCTGGACACCTTACGACAGGGTTGTCGGGATTGCGAGCGGTTGGCAGGCTGATCGGGAGGCTCCGGACAGGACCTGACCGAGGTCCACTCAGGGAAGCTCAATCCAGCATCTCGACCCGGCCGCGATACCCCGCGGGGAGCGGCAGCGTCTCCAGCGTCCGGCGGACCCGGCGCCGTTGCCAGAAGCGGCTGGCCTGGGCCCGCAGCACGACCGAGCGGCCGGTGACGCGGACCTCAACCGAGCGGACCTGGTCGCCCAGCGTCTGCTCGATCTGCCTCTCGATCCGCCGCTTCATGGCGGCCTCGGCCGCCGGGTCGGATCGCGGCTCGACGCTGATCGAGCTGGAAGGCTCGGTCGGCTCGGTCGCCGGCGCGAGCGGTCCGAGGAACCGGCCGAAGATGCCGGAGGGCCCCCTTGCGGGTGAAGCGCGATCGGCCGGGCGCGCGGGCGATCCCGGGTCGGCCTCGCGCTCGTCCAGGGAGCCTGGCGAGGGAGCGCGGGTGGACCGCGTGCCCGATCGTGGGGTGGGAGGCGGGACCGGCAGCTCCGGCGTCTCGTCGAGATCCTCGGTGATCGGCTCGAGGGTCAGGCTGTTCTGCGGAGGACGGGACGGCGACCGGCCGGGGGGCACGGTCGGAGAGGCTCGCTCCGACCTGGGGGCTGGCGCGGGTGCGGCCGGTCCCGACGGGGTGCCGCCCGCGGCCTGGGACCGGACGGGCCTGGTGGGAGATCGAGATGACGCCGGCGCCGTCACGCCGGGGATGAGCAGCAGCGACTGGTTCGGCTGCCGCGCGGGCGTAGCCGGTGCCGGACGCGAGGGCGGCGCCGCCTGCGACGGCGATGCGGTGGAGGGGGGTTCCAGGGCCGGTGGCGTCAGGTCCGGGGGTCCGTCCTGCCCGCTCGCCCGGACGACGCTCGTCGTCAGGCACGCACCGAACAGGAAGCCAAGGACTCCCCGGGCCAGACTGCTCGTGGTCATCGCCCCCTCGCGCTTTCCGCCGATCTCCGGCTCCGAGACCCGGACCCTTCTCCTTAGATCGGCAGCCGGGCCCGGATTCCGCGCGTATTTCCGCCCGGCGGGGCCTGGACGAGGCCCGCTGCTTGCTTGCCGCGGGAGGATCGGAGGGGATAGAGTCGGACAGCGTCGAGCGGATCGGGAGACGGCGGCGACCGGGATCAACGCCGCCTCCGGGCCGCGTGAGGAGAGCCGAACGTGACCAGCGACCTGAAGATCACCGCCGTGGAGGCGCTCTACCTGCGGCTCCCAGAGGTCAAGAGCCAGTGCGACAGCGGGCAGGACGCCCTGATCGTCAAGCTCAGCACCGACGCCGGGATCACCGGTTACGGTGAGGTCGACTCCAGCCCGATGGCGGTCAAGGGGTGCATCGAGGGCCCGTTCTCGCACACCGCCACCACCGGCCTGGCGCACGTCCTGATCGGCGAGGATCCGTTCCGGACCGAGTACCTCTGGCAAAAGATGTACCGGGCGAACATCTACAGCGGCCGGCGGGGGATCGCCATCCACGCGATGAGCGGGATCGACCTGGCCCTGTGGGACATCAAGGGCAAGGCCCTCGGGATGCCGATCTGGAAGCTGCTCGGCGGCGGCTTCGCGAAGACGCTGCGCCCGTACGCGAGCAACCTGTTTGGGGCCACTCCGGCCGAGACCGGTGAGCGGGCCCGTCGGCTGGCGGGGCAGGGGTTCACGGCCGTCAAGTTCGGCTGGGACCCGATGGGCAAGGACGCGAAGACCGACGTCGCGCTGGTCCGCGAGGCCCGAGCCGGACTCGGGCCCGACATCGACCTGATGATCGACGCGGGGCTCGTGTTCGACGCCAAGACGGCCATCCAGCGGTCGAAGGCGTTCGAGCAGTACGACCTCTTCTGGTTCGAGGAGCCGCTTTCGCCCGACGACTACGAAGGCTACGCAAAGCTCTCTGCCGCCAGCAGCCTGAGGATCGCCGCCGGCGAGGAGGAGAGCGAGCGGAAGTCGTTCCTCCAGCTCATGGACGTCGGCAAGATCGACGTCGTGCAGGTGGACCTGACGCGCTGCGGCGGGTTCACCGAGGGGATGAAGATCGCTGCGCTGGCGGCCGACCGGGGCCTGCCGGTCGTCAATCACGGGTTCACCACGTACCTGAACGTGGCGGCGGCGCTGCACTACCTCGCGAGCGTGCCGAACACGATGGGGCTGCTTGAATTCGTCGTCGAGGAAGGCACGACCTTGCGGCACTTCATCAGCCAGCCCATCCGCGCCGTGGATGGCCGCGTGGCGATCCCCGACGCCCCGGGCCTTGGGCTGGAGATGAACGAGGAAGGGATCCGCAAGTACCGGGTCGGCTGAGGGGGACGGCCATGGCCACCGCCGAGGAGATCATCGCCACGCTGGGGCTCCAGCCGCACCCCATCGAAGGGGGCTACTTCCGCGAGACCTACCGTTCGGCGGGCACGGTCCCGGGGGAATTCCTGCCCGAGGGCTACCCCCGCGACCGGCGGCGGTCGCTGGGCACGGCGATCTACTACCTGCTCACGCCCAGGACGTTCTCGGAGCTGCACCGGCTGCCGACGGAGGAGGTCTTCCACGTTTACCAGGGCGGGCCGGCGCGGATGCTCCAGCTCTTCCCGGACGGCTCGGGCCGCGAGATCGTCCTGGGGACGGACGTCCTCGCCGGGCAAGAGCCGCAGGTCATCGTGCCGCCGGGCGTCTGGCAGGGGACGATGCTCGAGCCCGGCGTCGAGTTCATCCTCCTGGGCGCGACGATGGCCCCGGGGTTCGATTACGCCGACTACGAGCAGGGCGGCCGTGACGAACTCGTCGTGCAGTACCCAGCACACGCGGAGCAGATCCGTCGGCTGACCCGCCGCTGAACCTGCCTAGCTCCGACCGCCGAGACCGGATCGGGCCCGACTGAACACGCAGACGAGGCCGATCATCGAGAGGCCAACGGCAGAGAGCACGATCGAGGACGGCTCGGGAACCGTGCTGAGGCTTTCAAACGTGATCGTCAGCGACGGCGAGTTGAACGACCCGAATCCATTATTCTCGATGCTGTAGAGCAGGGTGTTCACGCCCCAGGAGGCACCCTGGAAACGAAGCGCGAGCGGTGAAGACGAGCCGGAGAGTGTTTGGACGAGCGAGATCCCGGCGCTGCCGAGATCGAGGGTCTGGTTTCCGAGTCCCTGAGGCCAGGGGTGGAAGGAAGGGAGCGACGTCGCCGCGGACGTCGCGTCAGACGTCGTGATCGACGATCCCCCCTGGAATCCGAAGACGTTGACGACGTCGCTGATATCCTGGTTCAGGCCAGCCACGCCGTAATTGAGGATCACGCTCGTGATCGTCACGTTCGTCGGGAGCGTAAAGGTGGAGAAATAGACGATCGAGCGACGCTCGAAATTGGGAGACTGGGAGGCGAAGTTCCTGATATCCAGGCCGCCGGACGCTGAGGTGATGGACGTGAAGACCCCGGTCCCCGTGTCATCGACGGCGACGGCATCGCTGGCCGCATTCACCGTGAGCGTCCCAGCCCATGACCGGGCCGTCGGCAGGGCCGTCAGCGCAAGCGCAAGGAACACGACGCGGCAGGTTCGGATGATCGGCTTCCTGAGCGACTCGTTCCCAGAGTCCAGTGCGGCAACCATCGCCATAACTCCATATTGAACATCAATCAGGTCGTAGGGCGGACGGCCCGGGAGTTCCCATGGCCAACCGCACGCAGTCTAACGACGTGGCAAGCATTTCTCAAGGATTTGCGTGCAGAGCTGCATGACCAAGTTGCTGTCCGTCCTTTTCCGGTCGATTCTGATCCGGAAAGCTGGCATGACACCCGAGGACCGTCGACGAGCATGGTTTGCTGTGTCCGGAGCCGGCTCTCGCGGCCTTTCAGCGATTCGAGGCGATCATGCCATGCGATCTCCTCGATCCACCCGGGGATGACCGATGCCCGGACGGCCTTATCCGAGGAGCGGAATGCCGGGAGTGAGCGGGGGAATGCAAGCGACGCCCAGGGATACCGGGGGCTCCGGGTTCTGGACCTGGTACGGCTTCCCCTCGGGATCGACCCCGATGACATCAGGTTCCAGCCGAGTCCGTGGCCTCAAAGGCCAGCTCGAGCTGCCGCCAGCCGGCGACGGCCGGACGCGGGCCCAGCCCCGAAGCGACCTTCCGCCACGACGGCCTGATGCCGAGCCAGGCGAGCGGGTTGACGAACCGTAGCAGGGAGTCCAGCTCGTCGGGGGCCAGGAAGAGCAGGTAGAGCGCGGTCATCTGCTCGCCGAAGAGCGGGACGTTGACCAGCGGCACGATCCCCGCGTGCAGCACCAATCCGGCCAGCGCGACCCACTTGCGGGTCGACCGGGACCAGAGCAGGAAGGCCAGCGCGAATTCGAGCACCAGGGCGGCGAGGGTTAGCACGCAGAGGAGCAGGGGATAGCCGGCAAGCCACTCCAGGTTGAACTGGCCGACCTCGTGATTGAACAGGACGTAGTGGATGGCCGTCCCGCTGAGCCAGGTGGAGCCGTTGCATTTGAAGGCGGCCGTGGCGAGGTAGATCACGCAGAGCTGGATCTGCATGAGGCGCTGTGCCCACGGAGCGATGATCGGCTCGGCGAGCGTGCCCCGCCGCCGGGCCTCGCGTCGCGCGTCCAGCGACAGCGCCGCGCCGCACGGACTGAGCATCAGATAGAACATGGTGATCATCATGAGCTGGTCCGGGCCGCAGTTTGTCGAGATGTTGCGGTGATAGAGCGACAGCAGCCCGGAGGTAGAGGAGCACGCCCATGATCCGGGTACGCCAGCCGAGCAGGAAGGCGACCGCGACGGCGGCTGTCGCCGCCACGACGCTGCGGACGGTCGTGTCGATCCTGACGTACTGCAACGGCGAAAACCGCAACGCCGGCGGCGATGGCCGCCCATCGCCCATCAGCAGCCCCGCGTCCGGTGTACCAGTAGTCCAGCTCCACCGAGATGAACGCCAGGGCAGGACGAAGGTCGCGAACAGGATCCGAGCACGCCCAGCGGCCGCGGAGATCGCCGCGAACCAGGAATGTCTCCAGGCCTTCACGGGGTTCATGGCAGCACTCGTCGTTGCTGGCGAAATCGAACGCGTTGATGGTGTGGAGCTCGGGGCGGCCAGTGGGTCGGAGTACGCTGGCCGGGCGGGGAGGGTCCATCCGGCAGCAGGCTGACGTGGACCGGGAAAAGCTTCGGGCCCGAGCTTGAGCCGGGCGCACCACGTGGCGGGCCGTGAACCGCGTTGGGGCTTGTACTCCTCGATCATCAGGTTGCACGTGGAACTTGATGACGGGAACCGCGGGAGCCCCACCCGGGAAGCCTTCGGCGATGGGGAACTCGAAGAGGTGGCGCATGCCCTGCGCGTCGATCACCTCGGATTTGAGGGTGGCTGCCACGCGACGGTCGGGGCGAACATCCACCAGATTGCCAGAGCCCCAGTGGATCATGTACGGCCGAACACCGGCTCGAGCGCCGCTCAGCGGCGAGGTGGGGACGACCCAGACGAGGGTCGCGGTCAGGTGAAGAGCACGAACGCGGAGATCGCCAGCCGGCGGGCGGTCCATCGCCAGGTCACGGGACCCCCTCCTCGCTCCAGCGGCAAGCGGGTCGCCGGGGTGAGCTATCCATCGCGGGAGGGGTCAACATAGATCAACACCTCCCCGCCGTAACCCGCAGCCGTGCGGCGGGGTTGGTGGAAACGCCGTTCATGACAAGGCGGCGGTCTCATCGTCCGCGAGCCGGCAATCCAGGATGTCGGCATCCGCCGCACCGGCCCCGCTTCAATCCTCATAGAGAGTTATCTGTTAATGAAGATCCGCATCCGAATCACTGTCCCCGGGGGTGATCGCCCTGACGTTCCTTCGTAGGAGACGGGCGGCAGTACGGCCGCCGGCGCGGAGCTCGATGGGCAGGCGTCGGCGGCCTGGGCCGCCGGGCCCTCGACGTGGTCGTGGCATCTCCGGCAGGCGGGTCCCAGTGAATTTGCCGCGCGGCTCGTCGGCCGTTCGATCGCCTACACACGGCCCTCCTCGAACGCCGGAGATACGGCCGGCGCCGGGAGGATCGAGGGGAGGCTCTGAATCGCCAGCGCGGCTGGCCGGACGGCGGCCGGACTGTACTCCCGGCCACCGACCCTCATCCCGTCACCGCTCGTTATGTGCTCGTCCCCGATGGGAAGGAGAGCCAGGCGATCCGGTACGACCTCACGGGGGGTCGAAGTGGCCTGGTCGGAAGGCCAGGATGCAGACGTCGAGCCGTCCTGCCGTGGCTGCCGGACCTGGACCCTCGCATCGGCCCGCCGCCTGGCCGCCACCTCGCCGCACGAGAAGCTGCTGCCGATGCCCGCGGGCTGGCCGTCCACGCGCTGAGCGCACTGGTCACGCTGCCGCCCGGCGAGTGGACCGTCCGGATCGACTCCCAACAGGAACGTAGGCCGAGGCCTCGCTCGGCGATGCGGTCGCCGGGGAGAAGGTTGCGGCCGAGCACGCGGCGTCGCCGGTGGAACTTTCCGTCCGGTCTCGCGGCGCGAGCCGCAGTTCCTGACATTGACCGTGGCGACCGGCCCCGGCGAAACACCGGTGCTCCGTGTGGTCCAGGCGCACCGTCCGGCCGGGCGACCTTCCAGCCCGTTGTCGCCGATCGGTTGCTCCTGCCGTGGGTCCCGATCGCATCAGCTCGATGCGGCCGCAGCCGCCGCGGCGGTCCCCGATCTGGGCGGTGGCGATGCCCAGCGGGTGAGGCGATCTCCTTCGGCGAGCAGGCCCAGCGGCCCAGTGCCACCCTTCCGCGGCCGGGAGCGGCCATTGGGCCCGAGCTCACGGATGCCGTCCGCAAGGGCCGCGACTACCTCTACCGGAGCATCGCCGCCCCCAGTGCCGAGATCGTCCTCGAATACCTCCCCTTCACGGTCGCCGCCCGCGACGGCCGCGTCCTCGCGGCCTCGTCCGCGCCGAGGCCTGGAGGCCATCCGGGTGACCGATACCGCCGCGAAGGCCACCATCCTCCGCCGCGACCAGATCGATCAGCTCCGGCCGAGTGCAACGTCGATCATGCCCAGCGTGGCCTGGCCGGCATGCGCTGGGCGAACCTGGCAAGCGTGCGACCTGATCTGCTCACCTGCTCTCGCCCGCCGGCAACTAGCCGTCCCGGGCCCTGTCGCGGCCCTCAGGACGCTTCCGCCTCCTTTCTCCTTGCCGTGCCGATTGAACGGCACCTCGCGGTAGGTCAACGCCCATTCCTTCATGAACTGGACGCGAATGGGGACGACCCGGTAGAGGATGAATTCGGGGCCGTCGACGTCCCCCAGGTGGCGGTGGAGATGGGGGCCGTTTCCCACACCTCCCGCTTCAGGGTCGGATCGTTGACCACCTTCGCGGTGCCGGTGATCCGGACCTGGTCGTTGTGATCGAGATAGCAGAGCTCGACGCGGGGATTGGCGTCGATCTCAGTGGTCTTGCTGTGGGGTTTCCAGGTTGGCGATGTAGACGGTAAACCCCTCGGTCTTGACCGCGACGTCGAGCCGCGGCTGGTCTCCTCGACGGTCGCGAGATAGGGCAACCGATCGGGCGCTGATCACGGCGAGCCGCCCGCTCCACGAGTTCTTCCGGCCCATCAGGGCCGTTCGGGGCCGCTGCTGTGGTCCTGGTCCTTTCAGGATCCCGGAGCGAGGCCACGCCCTGGTCGACCCTAGGCGTCCTCCTCATCGCGGGCACTCCGACCGGGGGATCGCCACCTGAGCCGGGCCGAGACTGACGCCCGGAAGGCGACCTGCTCCTCCAGGTCGGCTGGTGCCGACTTGTCTCCGTGGCCTCTGGATCCATCTGAGCACCCAGCAGACCTCGCCACAAGGGGCGGCCCTCCCCGCCTTGCTCTAAGTGCGGCATGTTCAAGATAAGATCCATCTTCGCTCCAACCTGGGCCCGGCAGGCCGCGGCGACGCCGTCGGAAGATCGGGACGCTCCATGACGCGGACGCATCGCCATCCGGCCGGGGTCATCCGGCGAATTCCTCCAGGTCGGGTTCTCCGGCTTCCCGGTGTCCAGGCGGGTGGAATCCTTGCGGGCCGTGCCAGGGCCGAGCGGTCGTAAAAGGACGGCCTCCTGCCCGGTCGATGATCCTGGTCTTCCTGACCGGCGGTTAAGCCACCGGACCTGTTCGACATGAAGCCCGGACGCCCCGGAGGGCATCCGCGGGTCGTTCCGCTCGATCCCTACTGGTCCCGGCATCCCCGGTCCGCGAGCACCTGCCGGGTCTCGCGGCCTGGCCGACAAGCTGCCGCTCGTTCATCGCTGGCCACCCGTTCACCAATCACTCCGAATGCCACGCACGAGCTGCTCACCGGGCATCCTCAGCCTGCCGCGTTCTTCGACAAGATCGCCTCGCGGGACGACTACCCGTGTTACGCCGCCGGGCTGGATTACGCTCGACCGAGGGACGACGGAGATCTCAGCGGCGTCATGCTGCCGACCTTCCTGATGCAAGGGCCGCTGGTCTGGCCGGGACAGCATGCCGGATTCCTCGGCCCTCGAGGCATGACCCTGGCAGATCCGCCAGGACCCGAGCCAGTCGGGGTTCCGAGTCGGCGCCTGCCTGGTCGGGTTCAGTGTGGAGCGGATCGCCGGCAGAGCCGGGCTGCTCGGGGAGCTGGAGGAGCAGTTCCGCACTCGGCCGAGCGGCCGCGTGAGCCGGCCGACCCCATGAGAGCAGCGGCGACGCGATGTCGCCGTTGCCGTTTCCTGGACGCGTCTCCGTGTTCGATCTGGCGTAGAGGAGCCCGGATCCGCGAACGCTACGGCCGGACACATGTACGGCCAGTCCTGTTCTGGCACGACGGCTTGTGGAGGCCGGGGTGCCGATCGTTCAGGTCAACATGGGGCGGGTCCAGACCTGGGACACGCACTCGGGCAACTTCGCCAAGCTGAAGGACCGGTTGCTGCCGCCGACCGACCGCGGGTCGCCGCACTGCTCGACGACCTGGCGAGCGGGGCTCCTCGACGACCCCGTGGTCGTGGCCGGCGAGTTCACGTACACCACGGATTCGCTGCCAGCACCGGGAACAACACGCAGGACGGGGCAAGACCACTGGTCGGCCGTCTTCTCCGCGGCCCTCGCGGGAGGCGGCGTGCAGGGGGGCTCAGGTAATCGGCCAGTCGGGACCGGATCGGGGCGTATCCGGCCGGCCGGGCGTACACGCCGGCCGACCTCGCCGCCACGATCTATCACTGCCTCGGCGTCGACCCCGCGACCGAGTTCGCGACCGCCTGGACCGGCCGATCCGGCTCTGCAACGGCGAGCCGATCGCTCCGCTGTTCGATCGCTCGCGAACCGTGTGACGGTTCGCGGGTGCGTCCGATCTCCTCGGGGCGGGCATGGCAGACCGCACGTGCTTCAGGCCGCGCGCGCTCTCCTCGCCTCCGGCCTCTTCGGGGTGATAGACCATGCCGTGCGGAACTCGGGAGATCTCGCGCTCGCTGCTGACGTCGAGCTCTTCGATGAGCTCCTCGACGCCCCCTCGCCACCTGGTCACCAGGTCTCGCCGCGTGCCTGGGATCTCCAGCCCCAGATCGAGAAGATGCGTCTCGATCTCCACCCGGTTCTCCGCGCTGACCGTGAACGTCCAGCGGATCAGCTCGATCGATGGGGTGCTTTCAGCGGAATTCACCGTTTCATCCTCCTTGAACTTCTCGAACTGAGATACTTCTTCTCCCATCGGCTCGGGGGCGGATCCCTTTATAACCCGAATCGCGGCGGATGATCGGAGGAAAGGGTCAGCTGCTCGGGCCTTCCTTCCGAGGCCCGGGGGATCACGCAGGCGGCCGACACCGGCCGGGAGCGACGGAGCCATCGATGAACATCGCGCAGCGTATGAGAGCCGCAGCTCGGAGAGGCCAGGCGCGCGACACCGTCCGCACCGGGTTCCTCCGCTACTGGATCGCGAACCTGACCTCGGAAGCGCAGAGGTCGAGGACGCGGACGCGATCAAGAAGATGCGGGGGATCCCTCAAGGACGCCCGCTCGGGCCCCACCTCGTTCTCGGAGGCCGGAACTGCTAATCCGGAGAATGGGTGGCTCCCCTCGCTCACCCGGGGAGCAGATCGCCGAGGCGCTTGATCCCCGTCCGCGAGGCGATCACGTCCGCCCCGAAAGACGGCATGGCCATCGGCATCGCCAGCAGCGACCGCGGGCAAGGACGTCGAGAGCGACGACGCGCGCCGTCGTGGCCTCGCTACGCGCGTGTTTTCTCCTCGCCAGGCTCGTGGTGCCGGCTACCTGTCCCAGCACCTTCGGGAGAGTTAGTCGAAGGGAGAGATGGTCTCCGCCACGATGGATCCCCTGCGATCCAACCCTCCGAAGCGAGAACCGGCATGCGCGCACCTCCTTGACCTCCTTCACGCGATCGACGCGACGCAGCTTCCCTAGAGACTCCCTCACTCAGCCTGGCGGCCGCGGCCGGGGCCGTACCGCTGGTGCACGCGGGCACGGGCGTGACTCCGGGGAAGACCACGGACACCAAGATCGCTCATCCGCCGCGGCCGCGGCACCAAGCGCGGTGCTCGACGCCCTCGGGGCCGCGACCAAGGTCATCTACCCGGCCGAGGGCTACCAACCGAGGATGGCCGAGGGGGCGAGGGTCGAGCACTCCAACACCAAGGTCGTCGCCCTCGCCGACCTGTTCCAGGACCGGCTGGACCGGGCCCACGGCGAGCTTCCGCCAAGCTCGGCATCGACGTCCCCTGGACCCGCTGGGCTTCACCGGGTTCGACGCCTACAAGGAAGCGCGCTGGCGATCCCCGACATCAACTACGTCATCCTCACGCCCCCACACTCCGCCCGGGCGCACCCTGAAGCAGGCGATCGAGGCGGGCAAGAACGCCTTCATCGAGAAGCCCGCGGCGGTGGACGTCCCCGGCGCGAAGTCGGCGGGCGGCCGGAGAGCTGGCCGCGAGGAAGGGCCTGGGCATCGCCGCAGGCACCCAGCGTCGCCACCAGAAGAGCTACATCGAGACGATCAAGCGGGATCAGGACGCGCGACGTGGCGACGGTCTACGCCAAGGTCAATGGAACGGCGGCCGATCTGGGTCGTCGACAAGGAATCGTCCTGAGCGAGATGGAGTGGCAGCTCCGCAACTGGAACTACTTCACCGGCTCTCCGGCGACCACATCGTCGAGCAGCACGTCCACAACCTCGACGTGATGAACTGGGTGCTGGGCACGCATCCGATCCGCGCAGCCGTCTCCGGCCTGGGCGGCCGCCAGCGCGGCAAGGCCAGCGGCAGGGCCAACTACGACCTGCTCTTCGCCGAATATGAGCATCCGAACGGGATCACCGTCTTCAGCCAGTGCCGCCAGATGAGCGGCTGCGACAACATCGTCGGCGAGCCTGGTCAAGGGCACGAAGGGCACGAGCCAACCATGTCGCATCGATCGAATCGAAGGCGGGCGCGGACGGGGACGCTGGAGCGCTACCGCGGGCCCCCGAGCCCCTACCACCAGGAGCACCAGGACCTGATCGCCAGCATCCTCGCGGCAACCCGATCAACGAGGCGAAGGCGGTGGCCGAATCGACGCTCACCGGTACTACCCGCCGCGAGGCGGTCTACAGCGGGAAGGCCATCACCTGGGACGACGCCTCTGGTATCGACGACGCGGCTCGACCCTACGAGCAGGCTCGGCCCCACCTCTCCGGCCGTCGCCATTCCAGGACAGCAACGACCACATGAACAAGAACGATAAGCTGACGGGCGAGGGCTGCTCGGCCCCCGGATGCTGCGGGGGCCCGAGCCGTGATTTCTCCAGGTGGGTCTGGGCACCCTGGCGGTGGTGCTCGCGGGGCGTCCAGGCAGCGGCGTCATGGCCGGGCCGTTCGAGGACGCTGACTTCGCGCAGTTTCGTCCCGCCGGACAAGAAGCTGGACCCGGCGTGGCTGGCCTGCTCACCGCGGGGCGAGCCGACGGTCTACCGCGCGAGGAGCTGCTGCCGCGATCGGGATGCCGGTCGGCGCCTGCGCCGGGCAGCTCTACCCGGGCGGCGACGGCGCCGGCACTGGGACGTCTTCTTCAATCGCGTCGAGCGGACGAACGACGCGCACTATGCCCACCCGATGACGCCGCGTTCCCCCTTGACCAGGGGTTCGCCGTGCGGATCAGGTCCGGCACGACCGGAGGTGTGCGGACGCTCGGGACTGGGCAGGGTTCTCGGACATCGAGTTCCGCGGCGAATACCCAATCGGCTACGTGACCTATCGGGATCCGGCCGCGCCGGCGTCCGTCACACTGGAGGCCTTCTCACCCTTTTATCCCCTGAACACCGACGACTCCAGCCTCCCGGCAACGCTCCTCGCCTACGAGGTCCGAACGTCACGACGGGACCGATCGAGGTCGAGCTGGCGGCCTGGCTCGGAGAACTCCATCTGCCTGGACACCGGCCAGCACGCCGACGGGAATCGCCGGAACGAGTTGCGTCGAGAACACGGGGCGATCCGGTTGGATTGCCCGGCCCTGCCCGGCCCGCAGGTGCCCCGGGGCGTAACCCGCGTCCCACCGAGGTCCTCTTCACCTTCGACGACGAGACCTACGGCCCGTGGAAGTCGAGGGCGAGGCGTTCGGCACGAGGCCGAGCACCGGGGGCCCCGGACCCCGGAGCAGCACCTGAAGGGGTTCCAGGGCAAGGGCCTGGTCAATACCTGACGGGGACGGACGCCACCCAGGGCCGGCTCGTTTCGCCTTCACGATCAGTCGAGACTATCTGAACTTCCTCATCGGCGGCGGCAACCATCCGGGAGAGACCTGCGTCAACCGCGTCGGTGGCCAGGCCGTCCGTACCGCGACCGGCCGCGACACCGACGCCATGGACTGGGCCTCATGGGACGTCCGCGACCTGGCTGGCGAGACCGCATCGCTGGAGATCGTGGACCGCCACCTCGGCGCTGGGGCCACATCGACGTCGATTTGATTGAGCTTCTCGGACACGGCCCGCAGGCCGGCGGTCCCGCTGGGGAAGCGATACGACTTCGGCACGATGAGCCTGGCCCTGCTGAACGCCGGCGAGGCCGACCGTGGCGTCGCCTCGTTACCCTGGTACGACGGCCGAGGCCGTTCGGTGGCGAGGCCCTTCGCAGAGGCCCTTCGGCGACA
Organism: Isosphaeraceae bacterium; assembly: GCA_046349995.1. Classification (GTDB taxonomy): domain Bacteria; phylum Planctomycetota; class Planctomycetia; order Isosphaerales; family Isosphaeraceae; genus Aquisphaera. Next base: position 44,018 of record JAXMBE010000018.1, read on the forward strand.
GGTTGGTCGGCGGCCTCGTCCGGACGATGAAACTCCAGCCGACAGGCCATGAAGGCCGTCTTCGTCGTCGCCTGGGCATTTCCCGAATTTCATCGCCCGGCACGAAGCTGCCCGCCGACCTGGCCGGCACTACGCCACGCAGTTCCGCGGCGGCGGCCGTGGCCGGTTACGTCGCCGCGGACCATGATCGGCTCGCCCGTGAGACACGACTCTGGCACGACACCAGGTCGACCTGACGCTCCCTCGCTGGTTCCTCGATCGGACGTTCTCAACACGTCGATCCTGGGCGACCTCGACCGCCTCCACCGTTTCCGCGACGGCCGCTTCTACGGCTGGGAGGGCGTCGGTTGCCGCGGGGACGTGCACCCACGTCTGGCATTACGCCCAGGCGGTCGCGCGCTCTTCCCGAGCTGGAGCGTGATCCTCCGCGAGCGGGTCGACTATGCCGACGGATCGGCTTCGATCCGAGGACCGGCGTGATCAGCCATCAGCAGCCGAGGAGCCTGCCGGCCCTGCAGTGGACGGGCAGGTCGGGAACACGGCGTGGCCTACCGCGAGCACCAGATGTCGCCCGGACGGCGGGTTCCTGGAGCGGCTCTGGCCGAAAGTGAAGGCGTCGCTCGAGCAGCACCATCCGCCACGGTCTGAACGCAGACGGCCTGCTGGAAAATCCAGCACAACACCCTCGACGCGCAGTGGTTCGGCGTCGTCCTCGGCTCAGCTCGCTGTACATCGCGGCCCTCGATGCGCGGGCGAGGCGATGGCCGTCGAGCGGGCGACGGTGACTTCGCGGGTCAGTGCCGCAAGCAAGGCCGAGCGTGGGGCGAAGAACCTGGTCGCCCGGCTCTGAACGAGTCGTACGGTTACCATCCAGCGAGTCGACCGCACATGCGAAGGCCGGGTCACGACGGCTGCGGTGAGATCGACCAGGTCTTCGGCCAGCACTGGGCGTTCCAGGTGGGCCTTGGACGGATCCTGGACAAGGAGCATGTCGTCCGCGCGCTTAGAAGTCGCTCTGACCTACAACTTCACCCTCGACGTGGGGCCCTATCGGCAGATCCACAAGGCCGGGCGGTGGTACGCGATGCCCGGCGAGGCGGGCCTCCCTGATGGTGACCTGAAGGGCAACGGCCCGAAGATGTCGACGACCCGACGGCGGCTGGTCGGCCATGTACTTCAACGAGTGCATGAACGGTTTCGAACACCAGGCCGCCGGCCACATGATCTGGGAGGGGATGCTCCAGGAAGGGCTGGCGATCACCCGGGCGATCCACGACCGGTACTCCGCCTCGAGGCGCAACCCGTGGAACGAGGTTGAGTGCGGCGATCACTACGCCCGCTCGATGGCCAGTTACGGCGTGTTCCTCGCCGCCTGCGGCTATGAGTACCACGGGCCGAAGGGTTTCCTTGCCTTCCGCCCGCGGCTGAATCCCGAGGACTTCCGCGCGGCGTTCACCGCGGCAGAGGGCTGGGGGACTTTCACTCAGAAACGTGATGCGCAGCGGCAGTCGGCCATGATCGCCGTCCGCTGGGGCCGGTTGAAGCTGCGGAGGTTGAGCCTGGACCCGGGCGAGAATCGTGAGCCGAAGACGGTGACGGCGTTCCTCGGCGACAGAGCGATCCCCGGGGCGACCGCTCGCAGGGACCGCCAATCGGGAGCGGTGTGGATCGAATTCCCCGGAGAGTTGACCATCCAGGCCGGCCAGGAACTGAGTCTCACGCTGTCGTGAGGCAGTTCAATTCGCCGCCGAGCCCCCGGTCCCGAGCCTCGACAGGGCCCGCTGGGCTTCCTCGTCCAGTGGGCTCATCGTGATCGCGAGTTTGTACCAGCCGCGGGCTTCCTCCAGCAGACCGGCCTCCTCGCAGGCCTTGCCCAGCTCGGCCAGGTCGGAGATCTGATTCTGCCGGCTGGGGGAGCGGACGCGGATGATCTGATTGTAGACGGCATTGAGCTTCTGGACGCGGGCGAGATGGGCCTCGGCCGCCGTGTTGTCTCCCTTCAGCTTCAGCGCCTGCGCCAGGTGCATCGGTGAGACCCGGTCGTATGGTTCGCTGCTGAGCGCGTCTCGGAAGTGCTTGATCGCCGCGTCGACGTCGCGCTTCCGCAGGGCGAGTTCGCCCCGCATGCGGGAGATCCGGGGGTGGTCCTCGGGCGCCTTTGCGAGCATCGCCTCCGCCTCCGTGTAGCGGCCACGGTTAAAGGCGAAGTTGATCCGCAGTGCGAGGGCGTCGGTGTCGCTCTCGGGCAGCGGCCCGAGGATCCGCTCGATGTAGGCGTCAACCTCGTCGCCCGGCCGTTCCAGAAGCAATTCCGTGACGGCCAGCCGGCTCAGACGGTCGCCCGGGTCGGCTGCGATGAAGCCGTCAAGGTCCTGCACGATGTCCGGATTCCACTGGGTGAAGTGCGTCAGCGCCCAGGTGAACAGGTCGTGATGCGAGAGGGTTGTGAGTTTCGCCAGGGCGTGGAACTCGGCGTCCACCTCGCGCCGACGCGACTGGATGCCAAGGATGTAGATCAGCTCCTTGCGCGCGTCAACCAGGCCGGGCTTGAGGGCGAGGGCGTGGCGGAACGCCTCTTCCGACTTCCTCAGGCGACGGAGCTGCCGCCAGAGCCGCCCCTCCAGGAGGTGTGCCTGGGCGGCCATCGGGTGATCGTCGGGGATCTGCGAGATGGCATAGAAGGCGTCGTCGAAGCGCTTCTCGGCGATCGCGAGCTGGGCGGTTAGCAGCCAGTCGAGCCCGTTCTTCGGCCGGATCCGCTCCAGCCGCACCAGCGAGGCCTTTGTGACGTCCCAGCGCCCGGAGAGGAAGGCCCGCTCGGCATCCTCCCAGAGCCGATCGGGATCGGTCCGGTCATGAAGACGCCACCAGGCGGCGCCCGCGATGAGGATCAGGAGGATGCCCCCGATGGCCCGCGGAAACAGTCGTTGCCAGCGTCTCGGCACGCGGATTGTTGTCATCGGCGGGGGCTGGTCGGGTGGCGGAGAAGCAGGGCGTCGCGGGCCTAGCGGCTCTTCTTCTTGCTCAGCTTGGAGAGGTCGTAGGGCACCCGCCTGGCTCCCTCGCCCATCAGGTCGAAGTTGATCTCCTGCTCCCCGCGCTCGACCTTCGCGTATTCCCGCATCAGCCCGACGCCCTTGTTCCTGGCCGCGACCTCGCCGTCGAACGTCACCACGTTATCGCCCGTGTAGGTCGTGATCGAGTACGAGCCGTCGGGACCAATCGGCGCGGTCCGGGTGGGGACGATCCGGCCCGAGTTGCTCGGATTGAAGCGGATCTCGCCGCCCGTCGCGGGCGTCCCCTTGATCGAGACGACACCCTTGACGACCGCCTCGGTCTTGGAGGTGTCGATCGCGGGCTTGCCGTCGCCGCATCCCGCGAGGCCCAGCAAGAGCGGGCCCAGCAAGGCCCGGCGCGCCATCCTGACCATGAATTCAGACATGAGCTTGTTCCGTCCCGTTCTCTGACTGGGTAGGGCCGCGACCGGGATACCCGGGCGGCCCGGGCCTCACCTTCGGGCCCGATCTCAGTACGAATCGGACGAAAGCACCTCGCCGCCTGCCCGCGAGCCGAGTGCCCACCAGGTCCGCCGATCGATCGTCGACTTCACGGCCTTCACCGATCCGTCGCAGAACGCGACGTTGACGATCCCCGGATGGCGGCTGCTGGCGTTGTGGGCGATCTGGAGTCCCGAGCGGCAGCTCCAGGTGTTCGGCGGCATGACGTGGACGTAGCGAGTCAGAGCGGGCTGCCCGGACATCCACATCGCGCCGGAGATGTTGTCGTCATTCGTCAGCGCCAGGTCCATGCCGCTCGCGTCCGGCCTCGGCGGGTTCTGATTACACACCTCGTAGTAGGCCTCCGGCCCGCCTTCGAGGGCGTTGTCCACGGCCGGCGGCGTCGACAGAGAGGCCGTCGGCTTGCCGGTGTCGAACGGGGCCGTGGTCGAGCCGAAGTTCGAGCCGATGGCCTTCACCCGCTCGCTGAACGCAGCCGTGTTGCTCAGCCCGTCGGTCACCCCGGCGAAGTTCACCGAGGTGCCGCCGAAGGGGACCACATGCCCCTGGTCCGAATAGATGAAGGGTCCCGCCATTGGGCCGTTGTAGGCCGGCGACCACGCGTTGCCCCCGTAGCTGGCGTTCGGCGCCGAACCCGAGTTGGCCATGTAGTTGTTGTGGCCGTCCGGCGTCGTCAGGCGATCCTGATCGCTCGGGCAGAGGAAGGCCGAGATCACGCCGTACGCGGCCGTGGTGTTCACGGGATGGTCCACCACGAAGGAGGCTTGCCCGAACGGATTCATGTCGGCGAAATTGATCGCGTTGTAGATCGGGCCCTGCTCGATGTACGGCAGGAGCAGGGTATGCGCCGACCACTCGATCCACCACGGGCCGTCGCCCCAGGGGAGCGAGCCGACGGCCTGATGATAGTTGTGCAGGGCAAGCCCGAGCTGCTTCAGGTTGTTCGTGCACTGGGCCCGGCGGGCCGCCTCGCGCGCTGATTGAACCGCGGGGAGCAGGAGTGAGATCAGGACCGCGATGATCGCGATGACGACGAGCAGCTCAATGAGCGTGAACCCACGCCGACGGCTTGCCTGCATGAATGTCCCTCCAAATCAGGGAACGCGCGATGGAGACGCTAAGTTCCCTCGATCGGGGCCGGATGAGTAATGGGAAGAAGCCTGCCGGCCGAAGTCCGGACCGGATTCACCCTCTTTCAGCCGGGCGGGATGATTTTTCATCCGAATTTCGCCAAGTTTATTATTACATGCATAAACTCATGCATTACACTCAGGCTGAGGCCGGGATGATTGTAAACCGGGCCAGGAGATCCGAGCGAATTCGGGATGACAAAGTCCGCCGTCCGGCTGAATGCAGGTAGGCGAGATCCGGGCGCGAAGTGGTAGAACGGATCGCGATCACGAGCGAGTGAGTCCTGCCGTCCCTGTGAGCGGGTCGCATCATGACTGATCGGAAGGCCCGGTTTTCGGAACGGTTGCTCCGGCACCAGACCCAGCTCTTCGGCTACATCTACTCCCTGGTGCGCGACCTCGACGACGCCGACGACCTCTTCCAGCAGACCAGCCTGGCCCTCTGGAAGAAGTTCGATCAGTACGATCCCGATCGGCCGTTCATCCCCTGGGCGTTCGGCGTGGCGAGGTACGAGGTCTCGAACTTCCTCCGGTCCCGCGTCCGGGACCGTCTCTACTTCAGCGACGAGCTCAACCTCCTGCTGATCGAGGCCCACGAGGACCTGGGCCGGAAGCCGCAGGAGGATCGCCTGGAGGCCCTCTCCGGCTGCCTCGGCAAGCTCCGCCAGCGCGATCAGGAGCTGCTCGAGGCCTGCTACGGGAGTGCGGTGCGGATCCCGGAGATCGCCCGGGAGTGGGGCCGGTCCACCCAGAGCATCCACAATTCCCTCAAGCGGATCCGCCAGGCGCTCTCCGAATGCGTCCGGCGCTCGCTCGCCCGAGAGGGCCTGGCATGAGCGGCTGCTTCTCGCTCCCGAAGCCCTACGGCGACGACGCCGAGGCGTACTGCGACGGCCTGATCGGCCCGGAGGAGTTCGCCCGGCTCGAGGCATACCTGCGCGAGAACGAGGAGGCGCGGCGGGCCTTCGTCGCCGGATTCCAGCTCCACACCGAGATCCACTTCGCCGTCCGCGCCCGGCGGGCCGCGGACGCCGTGCTCGATCGTGTGCTGGCCGGCGAGCCCCCCGAGGTCGAGTCACCGCGGACGGCCGCAGAGGGACGCGCGCGGTTGCGGTGGCGGTGGCGTCGCGTCGTCGCTGCCCTCGCCTTGCTCGGGATGGCCGGCTTGGCGGGCTTCGCGATCCTCTCCGGACGGTTGTCTCGAGAGGCGCTCGCGCCGGCGACCGAGCACGCCACCGAGCGGCGGGAGGGTAACGTCGCCTGGCTCGTCAATGCCCAGGATTGCCGCTGGGCCGGTGCGGCCTCCGAGATGCCGGGCCGCGACATGCGGGCAGGAAAGGTCCTTCGGCTGCGGCGTGGTCTGGCGGATATCGAGTTCGAATGCGGCGCCCACGTCCTGCTCCAGGGCCCCGCCGACCTCGTCCTGATCGGGGGCACGACGGCGCGGCTGATCCGGGGCACGCTGACGGCGCGCGTGCCGGAACAGGCACGCGGCTTCACGATCCTCTCTCCGGGCGGCAAGGTGGTGGACCTCGGCACGGAGTTCGGGCTCTCGGTTGATGCGGAAGGGGCGACCACGGTGAAGGTCTTCCGCGGAGTGGTGGCGGCCTTCCCCCTCGGCGCCGGGGAGAGGCCCTATCCCGCGATAAGGCTCTCGGAGGACGAGGCCGCACGGATCGACGGGAGGTCGGTCGACCTCGTCCGAGAGGGTCCGGGCTCGACACCACTTCGGTTCGTCCGGGCCATCCAGCCGCCGCCGGTGATCACCCCGCGATCGCTGCGCCTTGATTTCAGCCGGACGGTCCCGGGTTCGATCCTCGACCTGGAGGGTCGCGGCATCGGCCTGACGCATCGACTCCCCGGCACGGGGGGGGACCTGCCGGACCGCGACCCGAACCTTGCACTCCTGCCTGCCGAGGGCTCGCTCCGGTTGACCACGACGCGCAGCGACCTGAACACCCAGGACCGAATGCCGACCGGCGAGTACCTGGGGCTGCGGCTCCGCGAGCTCGGCTTCACCGGCTCGGAGGACTTCGAGATCAGCACCACCATCCCGAGGATTCCCGGACTGAAGCAGGTGGGTCAGTTCGGCCTCTACGTCGGGGCCAGCAGCGTTGCGTGCATCCGGGGCGGCCTGATCTCCTGGCCCGAGCCCGATCGCTATGGCCTGTTCCTGGTGAACAACTCGGGAGGCGTGGACTCCGACCTCAACGAGATCGGCCTCATGAGCACCGGCGACGACCTGCGGCTCACCCTCAGGCGGCTGGCGAAACGGTACTCGCTCGTGGTCGAGAACCTCACCCGCGGCTCGTCGAGCACGCTGACCATCACCCACCCCGCGTTCCTCGACGGCGAGAGCGACCTCTTCGCCGGGCTGTTCGGCGCCAATCCCCAGACCGACGTGTCCAGGACGCTGACGATCAAGGAGGTCCGCTGCACGATCTGGACCCGCCAGGGAAACGAACCGGCCCGGACGCCATGAGCTGGAAACGCCGAGTGCGGCCTGGGATCATCGAATCCTGACGGACCGGACGAACGGACCTCGCCGTCCCGCCACCTCTCCCACCGTGACCAACACCGAGGATCCCGCCATGGCCGCCACGCTTCCCTCGCTCCTCCTCACCACGTTGCTTTCCCTGGGACAGACCGCCGAGGCCGCCGCCTGGAAACCCGCGAGCGGACCATTGAAAACGCGGTGGGCGGCGGACGTCCGCCCGGAAAAGGTCCATCCCAAGTATCCCCGCCCGCAGATGGTCCGACCCTCGTGGATCAACCTCAACGGACTGTGGGACTATGCCATCCGGCCCGGGGCCGAGGAGAAGCCTGCTTCCTACGACGGCCGGATCCTGGTGCCGTTCCCGGCCGAGTCCGCGCTCAGCGGCGTAATGAAGGCCGTGAGGCCGGAGCAACGCCTCTGGTATCGCCGCACAGTGAACATCCCGTCCGTCCCGGGCCTGGCCCGTTGGCTGCTGCATTTCGGGGCGGTGGACTGGGAGGCGACGGTCCACGTCAACGGCAAGGCCGTGGGCCAGCACCGGGGCGGCTTCGACCCCTTCACCCTCGACATCACCGACGCGATCGTCCCCAACCAGGCCCAGGAGATCGTGGTCTCGGTCTGGGATCCCACCGATGCCGGCGGCCAGCCCCGGGGCAAGCAAGTGCTCAAGCCGGGCGGGATCATGTACACGGCGAACACTGGCATTTGGCAGACCGTCTGGCTCGAGCCCGTGCCGGAGACCCGCATCGACTCGCTCCGGATCGTCCCCGACGTGGACCGCGGCGAGGTGCGGGTCACGGCAAGGCTGGCGGGAGCGAAGGCCGCAGGGGACGTCTCGGTCTCCGTGCTGGACGGCGAGCAGCCCGCCGGGACGGGCTCGGGCCCGGCCTCATCCGCGATCGCAATCAAACTCCCCAATCCGAAGCTCTGGTCCCCGGACACGCCGTTCCTCTATGGGCTGAAGGTCAAGGCGGGCAATGACGAGGTGGCGAGCTACTTCGGCATGCGGAAGATCGCCCTGGGCAGGGACCAGGCGGGAGTCAACCGGTTGTTCCTGAACGGCAAGCCGCTCTTCCATCTCGGGCCGCTCGACCAGGGCTGGTGGCCGGACGGCCTCTACACCGCGCCCACCGACGAGGCCCTCCGGTTCGACATCGAGATCACCAGGAAGCTCGGCTTCAACATGATCCGCAAGCACGTGAAGGTCGAGCCCGAGCGCTGGTACTACTGGTGCGACACTCTGGGCATCCTGGTCTGGCAGGACATGCCCTCCGGCGACAACAAGGATGACGCGGCGAAGAAGCAGTTCGCGCTAGAACTGGAACGGATGATCGACGCGCGGGAGAACCATCCGTCGATCGTCATGTGGGTCCCCTTCAATGAAGGCTGGGGCCAGCATGACACTCCGCAGTACGTAGACTGGATCCGGCGGCGCGACCCGACCCGTCTGGTGAACAACGCGAGCGGCTGGACGGACACCGGCACGGGCGACGTCTCGGACATGCATAACTATCCGGGGCCGGGGATGCCCCCGCTCGAGGACGGCCGCGCCGCGGTGCTCGGCGAGTTCGGCGGGCTCGGGCTGCCGCTTCCCGGCCACCTCTGGGTGGACCGGAACAACTGGGGCTATCGCACGTTCCGGAACCTCGGCGAGCTCCAGGCGGGCTACGGGGACCTGATCCGCCGCCTCCGCGCGCTCGAGGCGATGGGCCTCGGCGCGGCGGTCTACACCCAGACGACCGACTGCGAGGTCGAGGTCAACGGCCTGCTCACGTATGACCGCGCGGTCATCAAGGTCCCGCCCGAGCTGGCCGCTAGCGCGCACGCGACGCTCTTCGGGCCGCTGCCGAGCCTGAAGGTCGTCGTCCCGACGGCCGTGGCGGCGCCCCAGTCCTGGAGCTACACGACGACGAAACCCGGCGAGGATTGGATCCGTTCGGAGTTTGACGACGCGGCCTGGCCGAAGGGCAAGAGCGGCTTCGGCACCAAGGGGACGCCCGGAGCGATCGTGAACACCGAATGGAAGACCGGCGAGATCTGGCTGCGCAGGGCGTTCGAGCTCGACACCTCGCTCGCCGCACCCCAGCTGTACATCCACCACGATGAGGACGCGGAGGTCTACCTCAACGGCACGCTCGTCTCGCGGCTGAAGGGCCACACGTCGGGCTATGGCCTCGTCCCGCTTGACCGCGCCGGGGCCTCGGCCTTCAGGGCCGGCCGGAACGTCCTGGCCGTGCATTGCCGGCAGACATCGGGCGGGCAATACATCGATGCCGGAATCCTGGAGCTGGTCGAGCCCAAGGCGGCCGCCGACCGCGGAACGGGGCGGGAGCCTTTCGCCATCGGGCCTCCCCCCGCCGCGCTCGGGCTGGATCCCTTCTACACCAAGCACCTCAGCGTCGGCGGCCTGCCGGTCGTGGGCTCGGCGAAGGTCTCGGATCACGCCCTGAAGGAGGCCGCTTACCTGGTGGGCAAGTTGCTGGAGCACCGGCCCGATGTCCGCGACGCGATGGTCAGGAACAAGGTTCGCTGCGCCGTCATGGCCTACTCGGAACGCACGACGGACATCCCCGAGCACCGCGACCTGACCCCGAAGAACTACTGGAACGTCCGGGCACGCGGGCTGGGCGCCACGACCGCTCGCCCGGCGGTCAGCGGCGCGGAGGAGAACCTGCTGAACTACCCGGGAGACCCTTACTCGACCGAGAACATCCTCATCCACGAGTTCGGCCACGCGATGCACGAGATGGGCCTCTCGACGGCGGACCCTACTTTCGACAAACGGCTTCGCGACGCCTTCGCCACGGCGAGTGAGGCGGGCCTCTGGAAAGGCACCTACGCGGCCACCAATCCGCACGAATACTGGGCCGAGGGCGTCCAGTCATGGTTCGACACCAATCGCGAGAACGACTCGCAGCACAACCACGTCAATACGCGAGACGAGCTGAAGAAGCACGATCCCGCGCTGGCGTCGCTGCTCCGTGAGGTCTTCGGAGACACCACCTGGCGTTACGTCCGCCCCGATCGCCGCGCCGACCGGGCCCATCTGGCCGGCTACGACCCGGCGAGGGCCCCGCACTTCGCCTGGGAGCCCGAGCTGCTCGAGGCGAACCGCAAGCTCCGCGGCGACTGGGCCGGCAAGGACGAGAAGCCCCGTGCCGGGGCGGCGGGCAGGTGAAACCGCGATGCGGGACGCTGGCACGCGACATCCGGGCTGACGAGACCAGCAACGCCGAGAGCCGACGACTGGCCCCTAGCCGCGTCAGGCCTCGTAGCCGATCAGGCGTCGCAGCGCGCCGATGTGCCGTTGCCCCACCTCCCGCGGCGTGGCGTCGTGCTTCTTGCACAGGGCCGCGGCGTAGCCGGTGGCGATACCCATCTGGCCGCAAGTCTTCATCACGCGCGGGCCGCTGAGGCCGATGTGCGAGCAACTGAAGCAGCGTCCGGCCATCATCAGGTTGCCGATCGTGCGGGAGTAGAGGCTGCGGAACGGGACGTGGTAGGTCCCCCCCGTGGGGTGGAACATCGCCTCGGAAAGGAAGTCCGACGGTGACCCCTTCTCCGCGCGCTGGTGGTGCGCATCGACGTCCCGGACCTCCTCGACCACCGCGTCGGGGAACTGCCGTCGCTCGACCATGTCCTTCATTGTGTAAATATAATCACCCATTAGACGGCGTGACTCACGCCTGCCGGCGACATGGGCCACCCACTTCAGCGCGATCGTCGCGTTCTCCGGGTCCCTCTTGGCGTTGGCGAACGATCCGTAGATGGCGCGCAGCAGGTGGTCGCGGATCCTCTCCGCATCGTCCACCTGGTTCAGGTCATCCGCGGAGTACTCCCAGTACCACTCGCCGTTGACTGCGCGATGATCCTTCGCCACCGGCATGGCCCAGGGCACGGCCGGGAAATCCGTCGGCCGGCCGGTGTCCTCGGAGTTGAAAAGCACGCTGGCACCCATCACCCGGTTGTCGGGCGTCTCGGGGCTCCAGAGGGCGCCGTACTTCGGCCAGGCCTCGCCGAACTCGGTGTGCGGTTCGCGGCCGTAGCGGAACTCCGCCCCGGCCCAGTAGCCCAGCCAGCCGTCGCCGGTGGCGTCGATGAGGATCGGGGCCCGGAAGCGGCGGATCAGGCCGGTCGTCACCGCGCGGGCCTCGATGCTGGCGATCCGATCCCCGGCCTTCTCCAGGCCGATGGCGAGGTGGTGGGCGAAGAGCCTCACGCCGGAGGACGCCATGGTCGCCTCGCGTTTGTGCTGGGCCGCAATCGCGTCGGCATGGCCGTTGGGGTAATGCGGCGTGTCGATGGTCGACAGGATCCTGCCCCCCTTGCCACGGATGCCAAGCGTGTGGACACGCACCTCCTCGCTGGCGTTGCCGCCGAAGACGGGACGGTCCTGGATCAGCGCCACGTCGAGCCCCTGCGATCGGGCGGCCAGCGCGGCGGCACAGCCGGCGATCCCACCCCCCACGACGACCACGTCACAGGCGAGCTCCTCGATCTCTCTGTCGGCGCGGCCGGTCAGGCGATCCTTCCAGTCGGCCAGTGCGCGCAGGTCCGCGTTCGGCGGGGCGGGCGCGGCCTCCTGTGAGAAGTAGATCGCATCGCACCGGCCGTCGAAGCCGGTCAGGTCCTCCAGCTCCACCGACATCGGGCCAGCTGCATTGAGCGTGACCCTTCCGCCCTCTTGCCAGTGCCAGCGATCGCCCTCGGTACCGAATTCCTGCGTCAGCGCCTTCCCGTCGACGTGGACTCTGAACCGCCCGGGCGGCTGCCAGTCGCCGGGGCACCAGTTGCGCGTGCGCACCCAGACGTGCCAGGTGCCCGCCTGCGGGAAGGTGATGCTGGTCCGGGCGCGGGCCACGGGCCGGCCCTGTCCGTGAGCCAGCAGGTAGCAGCCGCCCATCTGCTGGTAGTGTTGGGTGTCGATGTTCCAGCCGCCCGGCTCGGCGAAGGACGCGGCCTCGACCAGCACGCCGGACGCCTCCCGGCGCGCCCCCGGATCAAGCAAGAGGTGACGGAAGGGAACCGTCGAGGTCAGGCCCATGCCGCCCACGATGCGAATGAACGACCTTCGATCGATCGTCATGACGGGTCTCCCTTGAGAGCGGTGCTCGGTGGAGCGTGGATCGGGGGAAGGCGTCGCAACCTCGCGACGTGCACGGTACTCGAGTTTCCGACTCCTCAGGAGGGCGCTCCGCGTCGCAGCCGGATACCTCCGGTGTATCCGATCCGCAGTTGCATGTCATGGGGGCAGCACGCCGTGTATGCTCGCAAGAGAGAGCTTGCCCACTGCTCCCCCAGACCATTCTCGCGCCCCCGGCAAACCCAGGAGGCCCCTCCATGTTCGGCTCGACCTCGCGAAGCAGCGCAGTCGCATTGGTTCTGTTGTTGCTCGGCTGTCCGAGCCTGGTCACCGCGGCGGGTGATCCAGGAGACTCCTTCGGGTCGCCCCCCGCAGACACGCGGATCCTCAAGATCATCCACAACTGGCCCGACGAGGCGGAGGCGCAGGACGGGTTGATCGCCCAGCTCGTGCGGCAGGGGTTCGGCGGGGTGGTCTGCAATGTCTCCTTCGAGGGCTACCTGCAAAGCGAGGCGAAGTGGCGGGCCTTCGTGCGGGCGGAGGAGGCGGCCAGGAAGTCCGGCATGGCGCTGTGGCTCTACGACGAGCGGGGCTATCCCTCGGGAAACGCGGGGGGCCTCGTCCTCCGCGACCATCCCGAGTGGGAGGCGGAGGGGCTCCTGATCATCGACGCCGCATCGGATGGCAAGCGCATCGAGCTGGCTGTCCCCCCGGGCTCGCTGCTGACTGCCGCGGCGTTCCCCGAGCGCGATGGAGTCATCGCCTTCGAGGGGAGAACGGACCTGGCCGGCACGATCCGCGGCGGGCGGCTCGAATGGACGCCCCCCGCGGGGCGATGGCACGCCATCGTGATCACCCGTCACCGGCTCTACGAGGGGACGCATGCCGAGGGGAACCTCGCCGAGAAGATGCCCTACGTCAACCTGCTCCGGCCGGAGCCGACGCGGAAGTTCCTGGAGCTGACGCATCAGCAATACGCCAGACGATTCGGGGCCGACCTGGGACGCCATTTCGTGTCGACCTTCACGGACGAGCCGTCACTGATGAGCTGGTTCCTGAAGCCTATGCCCTACCGGGTCCTTCCCTGGGCCCCAGCCCTGGCGGACGAGTTCCGGCGTCGTCGAGGCTACGCCCTTGAGCCCGTGCTTCCCAACCTGGTCCTCGAGGCCGGCGGCCCGGGCGCGAGGAACCGGTACGACTACTGGCTCACCGTCGGCGAGCTGGTCTCTGAGAATTTCTTCGGCCAGATCCAGGACTGGTGCCGCGGGCACAATATCGCCTCGGGCGGGCACCTGCTGATGGAGGAGAGTTTGACCTCGCATGTCCCGCTCTACGGCGACCTGTTCCGCTGCGCGCGGCGGCTGGACGCGCCGAGCATCGACTGCCTGACGAGCCTGCCGCCGGACGTCCCCTGGTGGATCGCCCGGCTGCTCGCGAGCGCGGCGGAGGTCGAGGGCAAGAGCATCGTGATGAGTGAGACGTCGGACCACGCCCAGCGGTATCGGCCCCCGGGCGACGCCCGCCCGGTGCGGACCGTGACCGAGGCGGAGATCCGGGGGACCTGTCACCGCCTGATCGCCGGCGGCGTCAAGTGCATCACCAGTTACTACAGCTTCGCCGGACTGTCCGACGACGCGATCCGCCGGCTCAACGAGGAGGTCGGCCGCCGCTGCGCCATGATGCCCGGGGGCCACCAGGCGGCCGACATCGCGGCTGGATCTACCCGATCGAGAGCGTCTGGCCCCGATTCGTGCCGTCCCGCGAGACGACGCGCGAGACCATGAAGCGGCGGCCGTCGAATCGATCTTCCAGGCCGCGATGGAGAGCCTGTTCCGCGCCCCGGCGAGTTCACGATCGTGGACTCGCCGCGGTCCAGGAGTCGCGCGTGGCGGGGACTCGCTGGAGCACGGTGCCTCGCTGGAAAGTGGTGATCCTCCCCGCGGCCGACACCTGCCCCTGGCGGCCTGGGAGAACCTGGCGCGGTTCGTGCGGCAGGGCGGCGTGGCGATCGCGCTGGGGCCTGCCCCGCAACAGCGAGGTGGAGTTCCCGTGCCCCTCGGCACAGGCCCTGGCGCGCGACCTATTCGGCGACAGTGGCGAGCGGCCGCGCGGCCCTGGCAATCCCAGGGGCGGTGGCGGGATCTATCTCCCGGCGGGGTCGGAGTCCCTCTTGCCGATCGTCCTCTCGGGCGTGCTTGCTCCGGACGTCGTCCCGGGCGACCGGAACGCGCCGCTCCGGGCCACCCACCGACGGATCGACGGGCACGAGGTGTATTTCGTGATCAATGACTCTCCTCGTCCGTGGCGGGGACCGTTGAGCGTGGCTTCCCGGGGCGACGGCCGGCGATGGGATCCCGCGACCGGGATGATCTCCAACCTGAGCGGCGCGATGCCGATCGACCTGTCGCTGGAGCCCTACGGCGCGACACTCCTGCGATTCTCACAACCACCCGCACCCGCCAGGCGCCGGCTGACCTCCGGAGACCTGCCCAATCTGACGGAGAGGCCATTGCCGCTGGAGGTGCCTGTTGCGGCACACGGCGAGTTCGTCCGCGCCGAGGTCGCTCCCGAAGCGGGGGTGGCCGGCGGCCCCGTGACGCGATACCGGGCCGACGCGACCCTGACCCGCGCCAAGGTGGACACATTCCTCTTCCTCCGGTTCCATGCCCGGTCGCCGCTGGGCCTGTCGGCCGACGATTGCCTGGTCATCGACTCGTGGCTGCCCGAAGGCCAGAGGACGGCGAACCGACTCTTGGTCATCCTGCACGAAGAGGGAGGCGGGGACTTCCTGGCGACGACGTCTCGCGGGCTCGGCAGGCCCGGACATGAGCGTACGTTCGTACCCCTGAATCAGTTCCAGCATGCCGCCTGGACGCAGGACTCCGACGGGGTCCTGGACCTCACCCGGGTGAGTGACGTGAGCGTCGGCTGGGGGGGATACCTGGGAGCAGAGGGCGAGCCGGTCCGGTTCGACGTGACACCCCCGATGGCCGGGTCCACCGCCGCCCAGAAGGCCCGATGACACGGCCGCCGGGGTGAAACGACTGCCGATTGACGCGGTGCTACCCGCCGTCCTGCGCGAGTGACTCGGTCCTTTCCCGACCCTGGATGATCGCTTAGAATACACGCTCGCGAGCCGCGTAAGGCGGCCCGAAGGATCCCGAAGCAGGGTCCTCGTGCGAGCCCCACGGCCTCGGCCCCGCCGCCTGTTCGTCGCCGCCACGACCCTCCCTGCGCCGAAGGAGACGAACGATGTCTTCTTTCTGCACCGAGACCCTCGATGGCCTCGGAGCGGCTTGCCGCGTCTCCGCGTCGGGCCTCGATGCGTCCGACGGGGACATCGGGATCCCCCCGGATGCACAGAAGATCCTCGACGCGCTGGGCGCGCACATCGCGGTGTTCGACCGGAATGGCCGGATCGTCGCGGTCAATCACTCCTGGACGGAGTTCGCCGAGCGGAATGGCGGACGGCCCGAGCGCACGGGGGTCGGCACGAACTACCTCGACGTTTGCCGGCGGGTGAAGGGCCGCGACGCGGAGGACGCTCGCAGGTCGCTCGCCGGGCTCGAGGCCCTTCTCGACGGCTCGGCCCCCGAGTTCCGGCTGGAATACCCCTGCGACTCGCCAACCGAGAAGCGGTGGTTCCTGCTGCATGCTTCATCCTTGCGGACGATCGGCGGCGGGGCGGTCACGGCGCACCTGACGATCACCGAGCGGAAGCTGGCGGAGGAGGCGCTCCGGCGTTCCGCCACCGAGCTGACCCGGTCAAACGAGCAGCTCCGCAGGCTGGCCGACGATCTCGAGAAGACGGCCAAGTCCAGGGACCACGCCATCCGGGAAGTCGAGCATGCCTATCGCGATCTGAAGGCGGCGCAGTGCCAGCTCGTTCAGGCCGAGAAGCTCTCCTCTTTGGGCCAGCTCGTCGCCGGGTTCGCCCATGAGATCAACAACCCCCTGGCATTCGTGAGCAACGATCTGAGCCTGCTCCGACGCGAGCTGTTAGGGCTCGTGGAGCTGCTCACGGTCTACCAGCAGGCCGACGAGGCCCTGGCCGAACACCGACCGGAACTGCTCGCCCGGCTCAGCGAGTTGAAGCACCGGATGGAGCTGGATTACGTCCTGAGGAGCCTGGATGGCCTGATGGATCGGGCGGGTAACGGACTGACGAGGATCCATCAGATCGTCGCCGCCCTGCGGAGCTTCGCCCGGCTCGACGAGGCGGAGCTGAAGGAGGTCGACCTGAACGAGGGGATCCGATCCACGATCCGGCTCATCCGCGGTAAGGCCGACGATCGTCGCGTCAGCCTGCACCTCGAATCGGAGACGCTCCCTGCGGTCGAATGCTATCCCGGGCAGATCAACCAGGTCGTGCTCAACCTGCTGATCAACGCGATCGACGCCTGCCCGCCGGGCGGGAACGTGATCGTCCGGACCGCGCCGTGCGACGCGGGCGTCGAGATCCAGGTGATCGACGACGGGCACGGGATCGAGGAAGATGTCCGGCACCGAATCTTCGACCCCTTCTTCACGACCAAGCCCGTGGGCGAGGGGACCGGTCTCGGGCTCTCGATGAGCTACGGCATCGTCAAATCCCACGGCGGGCGGCTCGAGGTCGAATCCTCGCCCGGCCTCGGGAGCCGGTTCATGGTCTGGCTGCCGCGCTGGTCGGGTCGGCGAGGCGGCTGAGCTGGTCGCACATCGGGAGGGCTTCCTCGGGGCCCCCCCGGCCGGGCCTGCTTGACGGAGACCCGACCCGAGCGGAGAGACGCTCGGGCCGGACCCTCAGGGGACGGGGTGACGACCTCAGATCCCGCCCAGCGCGCCGAAGGGGCCGCCGGGGAAAGGCAAGGGATCGAGCAGAGGCGAACTGGCGACGCCGGAGTCGCTCGGGGCCATCGCGGCGAGCCTGTCGTCGATCGCCTTGCGGTCCGCGACGATAAGCGCCACGTCCTCGGAGGTGATGTTCGCGGCCCTGTTCACGGCCTGGATGTCAGCGATCGTCTTGTCGATCAATGCCTGGTCGGCGATCCCCTGACTCTTCAGCATCGCCGTGAAGGCGTCCTTGATCTGCTGCCGCTGCTCGTCGGTGGGCAACTGGCCGTTCAGCCCCGCCACGAGGTCCGACAGGGCCTGGACCTTGGCCTGATCGGGCTCGGAGGTCGCGGCGGCCTGGATCTTCTCGAAGTCCTTGCGTACGGCGGCCTCGAGCCTGGGCGTCACGTCGGACTTGTCGTAGATGGCCTGGAGGTCGTCCCAGAGCTTTTGGTGGTCCTTCTGAAGGGCCGCGTCCTCGGCGGAGAGGGGGGCGTCCGGAGCCGCCACCTGACCGTCGAGACGCGAGACCGCCGCGCCCGGGAACGGAAGCACGGACATCTGGGTGCCGCCGGCGGTGAGGTCCATGGGCCGAGCGCCGCCGCCGAACGAACCCATGACGCCCGGCGCCGCGATGGCCGACGCCCGGCCGATTCCGGGCAGTGCCCTCCCGATCGGGCCGGCCGGCGAGCCTGGTAGGACCAGAGTCTTCGTGCTTGCCTGAATAGCAGCCGTCGCCGTCTTCGCCTGTGAGCCGGAAGCGGCCGCCGCGGTCCCGCCTTCAGCGAACTGCGAGGTCTGGGAAGGGATCCGTCCGGGCGTCGGCCTGAGGCCACCTCGACTGCTGACCTGGATCAGCGAGGAGAGCGACCGGGAGGCAAAGCCGCGGCCCGACCCGCCCGCGAGGTTCTGTGCGAGCGGCCCGGACTGGCCAACCGCGGCCCCAAGGTCATTCCTGAGTCCACGATTGACCATCCGCGCGGCCTGGGGGACGCCGGGCTGCTGGGCCTGGTTGCCGACGTAAAGCGCACGCCCGCGGCCGCCGCCCACGATCATGGAGAGGAGTTGCCGAGTCTCGAGCGCGTCGCAGCCGGGTCTGGAGGAACGTGATTGGCGACGGGCCGACCGACGGTCCGTCGAGGCCGGCTTCCTGCCGGCAATTCGCTTCATCCATTCGACCATGAGAACACCTACCATCTGAGTGGATGGACGTGGGCGACGGCATCCTGACCGTACCCGCCCGCATCCTAAGATCGGACGTGTGAGGCCGGATCCAGGTGTCGGTTCTGACGGACATAACGGATTTTCGGGACGGCTCGTGCGTTAAGGACTGTAAATTGCAAGAATTTCAGGGGATATCCCTGTGCCGACGGGAATTTTGCAGAGATGCGCTCAAGTCCCCCCCCTCCGCCGCCGAATCGTTGGCCCGCGCGATCGGCGGCGCGGCTGGGGACGAGTAGGGCCTGCGGCGCGGCCGAGCCGATGCGAGCGCGAAGCCAGGCATTCCTCAAGGCGGTGAGCACGATTCCCTGCCGCCATCCGGATCGGCTCTTCTTCGAGGAGCGTCCCGGCGCCGGGAGCGTGGACCCCCGATTCGATTCTGCAGCTCCGGATTCTGGGAGTGCCGTTCGCTGACTTCCCGGAACGACTCCGCGAGGACCCGCTCGGCCCGCGCTCGCTCGTCTTGCCGGATCGGCCATGGCTCGGCGGTGCCGAATGAGGTTCTCGGAGCTGAACCGGGTCTCCCGATGAAGACGGCGTGCCTGTCAGTGGAGCGGGAGGCCGGGCCCCTGGGCGGAGCAACTTCCCCTTCGCTCATTTGCCGTCCCTCCCCGGAACGACCCGCACCTGCTGGTGCCTCTGTCTCGGAAACCCGGGCACATGATTTGCCAGGTACTTTCATAAAGAGCACCTGAAATCTGGGATGCACGTGGGCTCCGCGACGCGCCGTGACCTCTGTTTCGGCGGGGGGCAACGACCCGTCCATTCCCAACGTTCGCGTGGTTGGCAATCGGCAGTCCGGGGAGGTGGTCGTGGCCTTCGGCGAGGATGGAATTTCCGGCTCGCCGACGGCGCGTCCCCCGGTCGCCAGGACAGGCGAGCGGGATCGGCAGCGCGGCCGGCGGGGGGATCCTGACTCTGCATGTCCGTGCCCTTCAGCCCGCTGGAAAGCCCGATCATGACCGAGCTCAGGATCTTCATCGCCGACGATCATGGCTTGATCCGCGATGGCCTGAACGGACCTGGTCCGCGCCCCGCGGGGCCTCTGCGTGGGGGGCGAGGCGGCCGACGCGGAGGCCGCCTGCGCGGAGGTGGAGCGGCTGCGTCCCGACGTCGCCGTCCTGGACGTCTCGATGCCCGGCATGGGCGGCATCCCCACCGCTCGGCGGCTCCGTGACCGCTGCCCGGACGTGAAGATCCTGGCCCTGACGATCCACGAAGACGAATCCTTCCTCCGCGGCCTGCTGGAGGCCGGCGCAGTCGGCTTTGTCCTGAAACGGTCGGCCGTCGAGGAGCTGATCCCCGCGATCCGCACCGTGGCGGCGGGCGGCTTGTACCACGATGCCCGGCTGGCGGGACCGCCCGTCACCGAGTGCGTCGATGACCACACACCAGAACCTCCATCTCCGCTCGGCGAGCTCACCGAGCACGAGGCCCAGGTCGTCCGGCTGATCGCGATGGGACACGGCATCGAGGAGATCGCAATCCGGCTCGGAATCAGCATCAGGACCGTCGAGGCTCACAAGGCACGATCGCTCGAGAAGCTCGAGATGCACAGCCGGGCCGACCTTGTCCGCTACTCGCTCCAGCGAGGCTGGCTCAGAGACCCCTGATCTCGACGGCCCGCGTGCGGGCCCTGTCCCGCACTACGCGGAAGCTCCGAACCACCCGTTCCATGGCGTCCGGCAGTTCCAGGACACGGTTTTCGCGGACTCCCGTCCGTCACCACGGCCTCGACGACCCGAGATCGAGATGGAGTTTCGGCGCAGGATCTGCCGGAGGTCACCCGGCAGCTGCCACGCGGCCCTCGGTGGACCCAGGGAGACAGACGATGGCGAAGACGATCGCGGACCTGTTGTTCGAGCGGCTGATCGGCTGGGGAGTTGATGTCGTCTTCGGCCTGCCCGGGGACGGGATCAACGGATTCATGGAGGCACTTCGGACCCACCAGGAACGCATCCGGTTCGTGCAGGTCAGGCACGAGGAGGGCGCCGCGCTGGCCGCGTGCGGCTTCGCCAAGTTCACGGGCCGGCTGGGGGTCTGCATCGCGACCTCGGGCCCGGGGGCGATCCACCTGCTCAACGGCCTGTATGATGCGAAGCTCGACGGCGCCCCCGTGCTGGCAATCACGGGCCAGACGTACCACGACCAGCTCGGCATGCGGTACCAGCAGGAGGTCGACCTGCTCCAGCTCTTCTCCGACGTCGCGCTGTTCAATCAGCAGATCATGAGCCCCTTGCACGCGCAGTCCCTCGTTGACCAGGCGTGCCGCAGCGCGCTGGCCCGCCGCGGCGTGGCGCACATCACCTGCCCGAACGACTGGCAGGAGAGGTCGGCCTCCGACGATTCGCCCTCCATGATGAACGTCCCGGGTCACACCTCCATCGCGTGGCGTCCGCCGGTGGTCGTGCCTCCCTCGGATGCCCTGGAACGTGCCGCCGAGCTGCTGAACCGGGGCGAGCGGACGGTCATCCTCGCCGGCCAGGGGGCGATGGGAGCCTGCGACGAGCTCGAGCAGGCGGCCGACACGCTGGCGGCACCGATCGTCAAGGCGCTGCTGGGCAAGGCCGTCGTCCCGGACGACTCTCCGTTCACGACCGGGGGCCTCGGCCTCCTGGGGACGCTCCCCTCCGAGAAGGCGATGGAGGAGTGCGATACCCTGCTGATCGTCGGCTCGAGCTTCCCCTACATGCAGTACCTGCCCAGGCCCGGCCAGGCCAGGGCCGTGCAGATTGACTCCGACGCCACGCGTCTGGGGCTCCGCTATCCGATCGAGGTCGGGCTCACCGGCGACGCCCGGGCGACGCTCGGGGCGTTGCTGCCTCACCTCAGGCGGCGGCCCAACCGCACGTTCCTGGATCGAGCCCAGGGAGGGATGAAGGACTGGCGCGAGCTGCTGCGCGCCCGCAACGAGCGCGACGACGTGCCGGTCAAGCCGCAGGTGGTCGCCCGCCACGTCAACGAGTTGCTGGAGGATGACGCCATCATCACGACCGACTCCGGCACGATTACCACCTGGGCCGCCCGACACATCGACATCCGCCGGGGCATGATGTTCTCGTGCTCGGGTAACCTGGCCTCGATGGCGGTCGCCTTGCCCTATGCAAACGCGGCGCAGATCGCCCACCCCGACCGGCAGGTCATCGCGTTCATCGGCGACGGCGGGTTCACCATGCTGATGTCGGAGTTCATCACCGCGGTCAAGTACGGGCTTCCGATCAAGGTCGTGGTGATCAAGAACAATACGCTCGGCCAGATCAAATGGGAGCAGATGGTCTTCCTCGGTAACCCCGAGTACGGCGTCGAGCTGCACCCCATCGATTTCGTGAAGTTCGCCGAGGCCTGCGGCGGGGTGGGCTTCCACTGCGAGAAGCCGGGCGAGGTCCGCCCCGCGCTCGCCGCGGCGTTCGAATCGAAGAAGCCCGCGCTCGTGGAGGCGGTGGTCGATCCGTTCGAGCCGCCCCAACCGGCCCGCGCGACGCTCACCCAGGGACTGCACCTCGCGCAGTCGCTCGCCCGCGGGGAGCCCCATCGGGGCAAGATCGCCGTGACCCTCTTCCGCGACAAGATGGAGGAGTGGTTCTGACCGCGTGGGGTTCTCAGAGCCGTCTTCGGGAACCCGCAGGCACGATCGAGAGGAAGCGACAGCCCGCGGGGGCTCATGCGGACCGAGCATCCCCGAGATGGTCGCGGTGTCGTCGTCCTTGCGTGCTGATGATCACGGAGTCCTTCACGACACGGGACGAGGGAGGCCTCCGCGAGATCGTCCACCGACTCGCCGCGGGAGGATATGCTACAGACTCGGCCCGTCCGGGCTGCATGGCAATCCGTCGAGGTCCCGTCAGGAGCCGGGTCGCGATTCTGCGCGCAAATGGCCGGCAGCACGAGGAGTCGTACCATGAAATCGAAGTGCCTGAACGACGATCCGCGCGAGAAGACCTTCGCCCTGATCTTCGACACCGGCGACGAGGCGATGGCCGGGCTTCGCGAGTTCGCCCGGGCGAATCGACTGGGCGCCGCCCGGTTCACCGCGATCGGCGGGTTCCTGGACGTGGTGCTCGGCTACTTCGACTGGGAAGCCAAGGAGTATCGGCAGATCCCAGTCCGGGAACAGGTGGAGGTCCTCTCGCTGATCGGCGACGTCGCGCTCCAGGGCGACGAGCCGAAGGTCCACGCCCATGTCGTCGTGGGTCGTTCCGACGGGACCACCCGGGGTGGCCACCTGATCGAAGGGCATGTCCGCCCGACACTCGAGGTCATCCTGACCGAGTCGCCGATCCATCTCCACAAGCATTCGGATCCGGAGACGGGGCTGGCACTGATCCGGATCTGATCCGCGGAGTAGGAAGCCGCAACCTCGCGCCGCGAGGCAGAACGTGTGAGGGGTCTCCGCCTCGCCGGGGGAGGAGGTTTTCGGGAGGTGAGTTGTGGGGCGTCGAGGCCCTGGGAGTACGATGGTCGCGGTTCGGAGGCTCCTGTTATAATGGGAAATCTGTGAACTTGGTGCGCGATCAACCGACCCGATCCGAGACGGAGACGACGCGTGGAGCCGCTTGATTTCAGCGACCGAGATGGGGTCATCTGGTACGACGGCCGGCTGGTGCCCTGGAGGGAGGCGAGGCTCCATGTCCTGTGCCACAGCCTCCACTACGGCAATGCGTGTTTCGAGGGCGAGCGCGCCTACGGCGGCCGGGTTTTCAAGTTGACGGAGCACAGCAAGCGGCTGATTCACTCCTGCATGGTCATGGACTATGTCCTGCCCTACTCGGTGGAGGAGATCGACCAGGCCACCCGCGAGGTGGTCGCCGCCAACGGCATCAGCGACGGCTACGTCCGGCCGATCGCCTGGCGCGGGCCGTCTCAGCTCAGCGTCTCCGCGAAGGGGACCTCGCCCCACCTGGCGATCGCCTGCTGGCCCTGGCCCACCTATTACGGCGACGACGCGCGGCTGAAGGGCGTCCGCCTGATGACGTCTGAGTGGGTTCGCCCGTCGCCGAATTCCGCCCCCACGAACACGAAGGCGGCTGGCCTGTACATGATCTGCACGCTCAGCCGGCACGCCGCGGAGAACGCCGGGTTCGACGACGCGCTGATGCTCGACTACCGAGGGCGTGTCGCCGAGGCGACGGGCGCCAACATCTTCTTCGTGTTCGACGGGATCCTGCACACGCCGGTCCCGGACTGCATCCTCAACGGCATCACCCGCCAGACGGTGATGGCCCTCGCCAGGGCGCGCGGCCTGGAGGTCGTGGAGCGGCCGATCATGCCCGAGGAGATGGCGGGGGCTCAGGAAGTGTTCCTCACCGGGACGGCCATCGAAGTCAACCCGATTCGCCAGATCGACCGGCTTGAGTTCACCGTCGGCCCGATCACGACCGCGCTGGCACGCGAGTACCATGACCTCGTGAGGAGCCCAACGGAATGATCGAGGTCCGCGCCTCCCGCACGGACACCATGCCTCCGCCTTCCACTCTCGTCGGGGTGACAAGGTCCGATGAGGCGTCCCCCGAACGGCTTCGCCGCTTACTATAGCCTCCACAGGGGGGCAGAGATGGGGGCCGCCGAGTTCAGGGAGCAGCATTTGTGAGATCTGCTGCAGGGGCGGGTCGGCCACGTGATCGCCGGCCTACACGGCAGCTGCGATCCGGGGAACTCGAGGGACGTGTCGTCATCTCGTGAAAGCCTCGATGGAGCGGACTGGATTCGCTGGACGGCGAAGCGAGCCTGCTCGATCTTCAGGATCATCGCCGTCACCGAGCCCGCCAACATGGCGCTGGTGGGCTCCGGTGTCGTGACCCTAACGTCTGCACACCGGGGCGCCGCCGCTCGGCGCAGTTCGTGGAGCGGTGGAACGGGCGGAGAGCCCCCCTCACCCGGGGACAGCGGGGAAAGGGATGAGTGAGGGGGCCGGGGGGCACGCCCCAGTATCTTACAATCTGGCGGCAGCTTTCATCGTCGCCACGATCCGTGCCGGGATCGTCCCGGGCAACTCGCGCCAAACCTTGATCTCGGCGGCCAGGCCGGCATACGTTGTGCCAACAGGCTGACACGAAGAGGTCGCATTTTCGGTAGGACTCCGGGTCCGGGCGTGGTCGGAGTCAGCCGGGTTCAGGGCGCATGACGGGATGAGCTGATCCCGCGATGATGAAGCGCTCTGACCGAGAAAAGACGGGGTTTCGTCGGCTTCGATCGGAGTCGTTCCGGGAGAGTACCGAAGGTGGGACTTGAACCCACACGGGTGTTACCCCACCGGATTTTGAGTCCGGCGCGTCTGCCATTCCGCCACTTCGGCCTGATTCCTCAAGATTGTCGCCGCGGCGGGGCGGCTGTCAAGTACCTCCGTCGACCGGCGGGGAGGGTTCGACCTCGAGCGGGACGCGGGGGGAGCGAGCGGCCGGGCCATTTGGTCGGGGGAATGCGGCCGGGCGTCAGCGGCGGAGCATCATCATGGCAGCGGCCATGGTGATCAGGCCCATCGGGATCACCATCCTGGGAGTCCAGGGGAGGGCCTGGAACCAGGGAGTGATTTGACCCCAGACGACGCGGTTGAGGTCGTCGAGCGTCTCTCCCACCCGGTCCAGGGTCGGCGTGCGGACATCGGCGGAGATCCCGAAGTACTCTTTCCAGTGGCCGAGGCAGAGGCTCGCCCCGTCGAGGACCAGCGGGAAGAGCCCGACGACCAGGAGCAGGATCAATCCGAGGCGGAGCCATCGCCGACGCGGTGGCGCCTCTTCGTAGAGATCGTCGCCCAGTTGGTACGCAAGCTTCCTCATCGGATGCCTCGGGTCACTTGGCCATCAACGTCTTCGCGATCTGGATCCCGGCCGGGCCGACGAGCACGACGAAGACCCCCGGGAAGATGAACAGCACGAGCGGGATCATGATCTTCACCGCGGTCTTCGCGGCGCGCTCCTCGGCGAACTGCTTGCGGCGCAGCCGCATGGCGTCGGATTGCACGCGGAGGGCCGAGCCGATGCTCGAACCGAATTTCTCGGCCTGGATGATGACGGCGGCCAGCGACCGCATGTCCTCCACGCCCGTCCGCACGCCCAGGTCTCGGAGCACGTCCTTGCGCGGCCGCCCCATCTGGAGCTGGAAGTTGGCGATGGCGAACTCCTCGCAGAGCACCGGGCAGGAAGTCGCCAGCTCGCTGGTCACCCGGCGCATCGCGGCATCCAGCCCGAGGCCGGCCTCCACGCAGACCACCATGAGGTCCAGCGCGTCGGGCAGCCCGAGGAAGATCGCCTCCGATCGCCGCTTCTTCTGGCTGTCCAGGACGAAGCCGGGCAGGTAGAAGCCGATCCCCCCGGCCAGCACGGTGTAGGTGAACGTGTTCCGGGTAACTCCCAGCTTCACCGCGAGCAGCGGGAACGAGATCCCCAGGGCCAGGAGCATCATGATCAGCTTGATGCCGTAGAAGATGCCCACGGAGTTGATGCCGCGGTAGCCCGCGTTCAGGAGCTTGACCCGGATCTTCCCGAGCTCCTCCTCGTCGGTGGGCCGGAGCGACCTGCCCAGCACGTTGGCGGCCCTGGTGACCTGCTCCTGCAGCTTCTCCTGGCGGGTTGCCAGCTGCTCCTCCGCGCGTCTCCTCCCCTCCACGGGATCGAGGATCCGGCCCAGGCGATCCTCGGCGCTGCGGGCCCGGTCGCCCAGCATGGTCAGGATGGTCCACACCCCCAGGGTGATCGCGAGGAACACCAGGTAGGGGATCAGGTTCTCGAGCGAGAGGGTCACGGGAGTTCACACCTTGATTGCGACGATCTTGTTGATCAGGAACGCCCCCAGGAGCTGGAGGATGGCCGTGATCGCCAGCATCTTCGTCCCGATCGGCGTCGTGAACAGTGGGCTGATGTAGTTGTAGTTGGAGAAGGAGAGGAACGCGAGCAACCCGGGGGGCAGGGCGAGGAGGACGACGCCCGACAGCCGGCCCTCGGCGGTCAGGGCCTTCACGTGCCCCATCAACTGGTAGCGCTGGCGGATCAGCCGCCCGATCTTGTCAAGGACCTCGGCGAGGTCGCCGCCGGTGGCCCTCTGGATGATGATGGCGATCGCGAAGAACCGGACGTCCATCACGGGGATCCGGTCCGCCATGTTCCGCAGGGCAAGCTCGATCGGGATGCCCAGGTTCTGTTCCTCGAACACCCGGTTGAATTCGTCGGCGATCGGCCCCTTCATCTCCTCGGCGACCAGCCGCAGTCCGGAGGCCAGGCCGTGCCCGGCTCGCAGGGCGCGGCCGATTAGCTCGACTGCCTCGGGCATGGCCTCGACGAAGAGACTGATCCGCTTCTTCCTCCTCCGGAGCAGCCAGAGGAAGGGGACAACCGCCAGGAGCAGCCCGCCCAGCGGCACGGCGTAGAGCGGGAAGCCGAACAGGAAGGCGACGAGGCAGCCGGCCACACCCAGGCCGAAGACCATCGCCATGAACGAGTTGAACGTCAGGTTCACGTCGGCCTGCTCGTAGAGCAGATTGAGGTTCTCGGCGTTGGGCACCAGCTTGGCCCAGATCGACTGCCCGAGGTCGATGGCCGTCGGCCGTAGCAGGATCCCTGAGGCGAGCTCCTCCTTCGTGCGCTTACCGCGCGAGCCGGTCATCCCCTCCAGCCGCTCCTCGGCCACCTTGGCGAACGACGACGACATCATCAGCCCGGCGGCGCCGACCGCCACAATCACCACGACTCCGACCACGATGGAAGCAACCAGTCCTTCGTCCATTTTCGTCGCTGCTCCGGGTTTGGCCTCGGAGAAGTCAGGGGGGAGGCGGACCTCAATCTTTCAAGAGCACACGCTGCCGGAAGATCTCGGGGGAGAGATGGACTCCCGCGTATTCGAGCCGGTCCATGAAGGTGGGTCGGATTCCGGTCGAGACGAACTCGCCGAAGGCGCGTCCGTTCGGGTCCACGCCGAGCTGCCGGAAGCCGAAGATCTCCTGCATGATGATCGTGTCCCCCTCCATGCCCACCACCTCGGTGATGCTCGTCACCTTGCGCGGGCCGCCCTGGAGGCGGCTGGCCTGGATGATCAGGTCCACCGCCGAGGCGAACTGGGCCCGCAGGGCGCGGATGGGGAGTTCCAGGCCGGCCATGCTGATCATCGTCTCGAGACGGCTCATCGCATCCCGGGGCGAGTTGGCGTGGACGGTCGTCATCGAGCCCTCGTGGCCGGTGTTCATGGCCTGGACCATGTCCAGGGTCTCGGCCCCGCGGCACTCGCCGATGATGATCCGGTCGGGCCGCATGCGGAGGGCGTTCTTGACCAGGTCGGTGGCCGTGATCGCCCCCCGGCCCTCGATGTTGGCGGGACGTGTCTCGAGCCGGACCACGTGGTCCTGCTGGAGCTGGAGCTCGGCCGCGTCCTCGATAGTGATCACCCGGTGGTCCGCCTGGATGAAGCTGGAAAGCGTGTTCAGCAGGGTCGTCTTGCCCGAGCCGGTGCCCCCCGAGATGATGATGTTGAGCCGCGCCTTCATCGACCCTTGCATCAGTTCGAGCATCTCGGGCGTAAACGCCTTGAACCGAAGCAGGTCCTCCTTGGACAGGGGTCGGGAGCCGAACATGCGGATCGTGACCACCGGGCCGTCCAGGGCCAGGGGGGGGATGATCGCGTTGAACCGTGAGCCGTTCGGCAGCCGGGCGTCCACCATCGGCGAGGTCTCATCGACCCGTCGGCCGACCCGCGAGACGATCCGATCGATGATCTGGAGCAGGTGCTCGCTGTCCCGGAAGACGACCTCGGAGCGGCTGATCTTGCCCTCCTTCTCGATATAGATCTTCCGCGGGCCGTTGATCATGATGTCGCCGATCTTCTCGTCCTTGAGGAGCAGCTCCAGCGGCCCGAAGCCGAACGTCTCGTCGAGGATCTCGTTGACCAGGCGCTGCCGCTCGTTGCGGTTGAGCAGCGGGTTCTCGGAGTCGCAGAGCTGCTCGACGATCGTCCGGATCTCGTCGCGGAGCGTCCGCGGGTCCATCTCGCTGACGCGGTTCATGTCGAGCCGGTCGACGAGTTGCATGTGAATGTGTCGCTTGAGAGTCTCGTAGGCGGCGGTGGCCTCGTCCACCGGCCTGGCCGGCTCGCTCCGCCGGGGGGAGGGCGGTGCCGCGGCCGGCGGTGCAGGAGGCGAACCGAACCCGGACGACTCGGCCGCCGCCGCGGCCGCCCCCGACGCGGCGGCCGGCGGGGCGGCGCCGAGCGGGGCCCGCGGCCCGAATGGACTCCGACCCAGACCTTTCAGCATCGCGATGACCTCCCCGAGCCTCGTCGGCGATCAAAAAAACGCGGCGAACAGCCCCTTCTTCGGCCTCTCGGCCGCGGGGTCCGGGCGCAGGGCCCGGGCGATCTCCAGGATGGCCTGATGCGGGCGGCTCCCGGCGGCCACGTCGCTCAGCGGAACGCCGCGGATCCGGGCATTCTGGAACGGCTTGGCGGCGAACGGGATCTGCCACGCGATCGGCAGCTTGAGCGTCTCCTCGGCCTTCTTGATCGAGATCTCCGAATCCGCGGCCCCGGCCCGGTTGACCACCAGCTTGACCCGGTCCACCATGCCCTCGAACTGGCGGAACAGGTTCAGCAGCCGCGCCGTGTTGCGCAGGCAATTCAGGTCGAGCACGACCACCACCAGGATCGCGTCGGCCATCTCGAAGGCGACGAAGTCGGACGTCTGAAGGCCCTTACTCGTGTCGATCACCAGAGTGGGGAAGGACGCCTTCAGCACGCCGAGCAGCCTCCGGAGCGACTCCGGATCGACCTTGGCGGCGTCCTCCAGCGCCACCGGATGCGGGAGGACGTAGAGCCCGCTGCCGTGGCGGGTCATCGACCGCTTCAGCAGGGTCAAGTCCAGCCGGTCGAGGTTCTGGAGGACGTCGTAGAGCGTATGGTCGGGGATGATGTCGAGGCAGGCGTCGACCGAGCCGAACATCAGGTCGAAGTCGATCAGGATCGTCTCTGCCTCGCGGCTTGCGGCCAGGCTGGTGGCCAGGTTCACCGCCAGGGACGTCGTGCCCACGCCCCCCGCCGCGCCGGTCACGGCGATCGTCTGTGGCCCGTCCAGCGCGGAGACCGGGGCGTTCTCGCGGCCGCGGAACAGCCGGCCGATCGTCTCGTTGAGCTCCCCGGCGTCCGCGGGCAGGGCCAGGAACTCGCGAGCACCGGCGCGGATGGCCTTGAGGATCAGGGTCCCGTCCGCGGTCGCGCTGGCGGGTAGCACGACGGCCTCGGGGTTGGCCAGGCAGAGCGTCGCGATCAGCTCGATGCCGCCGGCCGGATCGGCGTCGAGGTTGACCAGGCAGAGGTCGGGCTTCAGCTCCGGGACAGTCCCGGCCGCGACCTTGTAGTCGCCGAAGACCTCGGCGATCCAGACAGAGCCGAGCGTCCCGAGGAGGCGCTGGATCCCCCCACGCGATTCCTCGCCAGGATCGACCAGGACGACGCGAATCAGATCCTTCATGTAACGGTCACCCGTGGGGTGGGGGTCGCTCGGCGGGAGGTTGCCGGCGGCCCCTTCCGGCCGGCGGCCTTGCGGCACGCTCAGTCGTCCGGCCTCGTTTCTTCTGCCTCGGTCGGCAACTCGTGATCGATCCTGGTGACGGCCGGCCCCGCGGGACTCGGTCCGGGGACGACCTGGGCTTGGGACTGCTTGTCTCGGGCGGCGATCAGGCGGGCCGCCTCGTTGACGGCGACTCGTTCCGGGTATTCTCCGCGCTTGCGATCGTCGTCCCGCCGGACGTGCAGGGGCCGGTAGATGTGCACCCAGCGCTGCATGGCGGGCTTCGGCGGAGGCGGTGGCGGCGGCGGCTCGGCCAGCTTCTTGGCATGGGCCTGCTCGAGCTTGCCGTGTGCCTCCGCGAGCTTGCCGTGGGCCTCCTCGAGCTTCGTGT
Organism: Isosphaeraceae bacterium; assembly: GCA_046349995.1. GTDB lineage: Bacteria > Planctomycetota > Planctomycetia > Isosphaerales > Isosphaeraceae > Aquisphaera. The sequence continues at coordinate 74,152 of JAXMBE010000018.1, forward strand.
AGGAGGCCCGTTGATCGGCGAGCTCCTTCTGGAGCCGGGCGAGCTGCGTCTTGGTCTCGTCGTCGGGGACCGGCTTGGGGGGGGGCCGCTGCACGACCTCGTGGTCGTTGACCCCCCGGAGCGAGAGCGAGAGCGGCCCCTTGGCCTTGGCGGCGACCAGGGTATCGACCTGGTCGGGCGTCAGCGCCAGGGTCACCGTCCGGCTCTGCACGGTCTTTTCTTCGGCCCGCGTGAAGACCTGGCCGGTGGCCAGGACCTCCACGTTCTGGAGGATGGTCTCGGCCTTCGCGCCGGGCCCCCGCTCGTTGCTGTCGAAGCGGACGACGTCGACGCGGTGGTGGGGCAGGATGAACCCCGAGACGCCGGATTGCTCGTTCACCTCCACCGCGAACGCCCGCATGCCTTTCGGGATGTTGGCGACGAGGCCCGGGGGCGTGCCCTTGGGGCCCAGCCGCTTCTCGACGACGGGATCGCCCTCCAGCAACGCCGTGCGCACCCAGCGGTCCTCGATCTCCTTGAACGCCGCGAACGCGCCGACGGGGATGGCGCTGACCGGCAGCCGCATCGCCTTCACCATGTCGGGCTTGAGGACTTCCTCCTCCTTGACGTCGCGGGCGGCCACGAGGATCTCCTGAGTGGCCTCGACCGGCGGGCCGGGCCGGCTCAGGAACTGGCGGGTCGCGTACATGGCGCCCAGGCCGAGCCCGACCGCCAGGAGGAGCATCAACAACGATCGGCCATTCATCGCGCCACTCACCTTCCCATGTCGGCCGACCCGGGTTCGGGGAGCCGGGCCTCGCGGGTCGGGCGGCGTGGAGGCCCTGGCGTGCGAGCTCAGAAGTACATCCGCATCCAGGCGAAATACACAATCGAGCCGATCGCGATCGGGATCGCGTAGGGCAGCAACAGCATGCTCGGTTTGCGCTCGACGGCCCGCTGAGCCAACTCGTCCGCGTCGCGGATCGTCAGGAGTTCGAACCCGATCACCTGGAACAGGGACCAGTGTTGGTGCCACTGCCCCGAGGCCAGGACCATCGCGAGTCCGATCAGGCCCCCAGCCAGCGCCGACGCGACGAAGGCCCCGAGGGTGAGCTGCGGCCCCAGCCAGGCGCCGAGACCGGCCATCAACTTGACGTCACCCGCGCCCATGCCGCCGATGGCATAGAGCGGTAGCAGCGAGATAAGGCCGACCCCGGCTCCGGCGAGCGACCAGGGCAAGGCACTTCCCCCCCCAGACCAGAAGGAGAAGGCCAGTCCGCCGATGAGCAGGTGGTAGGTCAGCCAGTTGGGGACGCGGAGCTGGCGTCCGTCGATGATGGCCGCCTCAACGAGGACGGCCGACACCAACCAGACGACCGCAGGTGGCACGTGTGCCATTGTCTGATTTCCTCGATGTGGAGCGGGGCGTCAGCCCGGTCTGCACGATTCCTGGCCCGACGATTCCGACGGGGGTGGCCGATTCATCCACCAGTAACCTGGGTCGTTTCCGGCACCGTGTCAAATCAGGCGGAGCGCGGCCGTCCTCGCCGGGCGAACCTCGGTGGGCGATGCTCAGGAGGGAAAAAAAACGGGTGAAGCCACGGGCGTGTCCCGTCGCTCCACCCGCATCAACCAGGACCGCGTCAGGCAAGGCCCCGATCCGAACGGGATCCCGGGTCGGCCGATGCGCCCGAGGCGAGGCGGGCGACGACCTCAGGATCCGTTCGCCGCGCTGAGCTTGGTGTTGACCGTTTCGAATGTGCCACTGATCGACTGGCCGAGCGTCGTCACGATCGTGATGCAGGCCACCAGGATGAGCGCCAGCATCACGGCATACTCAACCGCGGTCGGACCGTCTTCGCTGACCAGGAAGCGGTGGGCCTTGGCAAGCAGGTTTCTCATGGCGAACCCCTTTGTGAGCAAAGGTACAAACAGGCGGGAGGGACTGATGTGGCTCCGCCGGTGTGGCTTATGTACCGGCGGTCTCGGGCAGTCGCCGAGAGATACGCTGGGTGGAAACGATCCATCCGGTCCTACGTCGCCAGCATCACTTCAACCCTAGGTCAGGTCGATCGGGCACGCCAAACAAACGACGATCGCCTGGTCGGCGACGTTGCTCATCCGCGACAGCGGGCCCCGAGAATCAAGGGGATGTCCTGGCGCGGGTTGAGATTCCGCCCGAACCGAGGACGTGCGGGCGTCGCGAGGCAGGCCTCGGCAGATGTTCTAGATTTGCGAGGAGACGGCTCGCCGCCGACCGTCGCGGCCGCACCTCCGGCGGCCGCTCGGGCCGCGGACTCCGATCACTCTGCGCCGTTCCGCCGCGAACTCGAACAGTCGCGCGAAGATCTCGCCGATGCACAAAACGTGGGTCAGGTCAGCCCGTTGCGAGTTACTCCGCCGCCGCGCGCGGGAGGGCGTCTGGGGATACCGCCTGAGCTCCAGCCCCAGCGTCGAGGCCACAGCCCTCGCGTGCCTCGGGATCCTCGGCGAGTCGGACGTCGCCGGCCAGGAGGCCGGAGAGGTTGTTCATCAGGCCTCCGACTGGCTGGTCGCGATGCAACGCGCGGACGGATCGCTCGGCGTCGCGCCGGGCATCATGGACCGTGGCTGGCCCACCTCATATGGGCTCCTCCTCTGGAATGTCCTCTCCCGCGAGCAGGGAAATCGAGACAGAGCTGCGGCGTGGCTCCTGGCCGAGCAGGGGCGTCCGATCAGCGGGGGCCCGCCGGAGTCCTCATCCGTGCTCGGGCATGACCCGACCCTGATCGGGTGGCCGTGGGTCGACGGCACCCATTCCTGGCTAGAGCCCACGTCGCTCGCCATCCTGGCCCTCTGCTGCCAGGGGCTCGGGGCACATCCGCGAGTGGCCGAGGGCGTCCGTTTGCTGCACGATCGGGCTCTCGCCCACGGCGGGTGGAATTACGGCAATCGCTCGGTCTTCGGCCGGGAGCTCCGGCCCCAGCCGGGCCCGACCGGGATGGCCCTGGCCGCCCTGGCGAGCGTCCCGGGATCTGGCCGCGGCCGTGCGGTGGAGGCGGCGATTGCCCATCTGCTCCTGGCACTCCCTCGGGTCCACGCGCCGGTCTCGCTGGGCTGGGGCGTGCTTGGCCTGAAGGCCTGGGATGGCTGCCCGACCGAGGCCGATCGCTGGCTGGAGGATTCGCAGGCCCGCCACGCCTCGCGACCGGACTCCACGACAGGACTGGCGATCCTCCTGATCGCCGAGGAGCCGGGCCGGTTACTTGCCGCGCTGCGATCTCATCGGGGGGGCCGACCGGCATGACGCGACGCACGTTCCTCACCTGCGCCGGGGCCGCGACGGCGGCCGGACTGGGGCTGAGAGCCGCGCGGGAGCGGGACGAGCGCGGGCTCCGCGCCGACGTCTTCATCTCCCGCGCGGATTCCTATGAGGGGGAGCTGGCCGCCGGGATCCGGGCCGGCCTGGAGGAGCTCGGCCTCGGCACGCACGCGGTCCGGGGGAAGCGGATCCTCCTCAAACCCAACCTGGTCGAGCCGTCTCGCGAGCAGCCTCATATCAATACTCACCCCGCGGTGGTGCGTGCATCGGCCGAGGTCTTCCGCAGCTGGCAGGCCGGCGAGGTGCTCGTCGCCGAGGGCCAGGGACACTGCCGCGACTCGCAGTACGTCCTCGAAGAGTCCGGCCTCGACCCCGTCCTCGAGGAGGAGCGACTGACCTTCGTCGATCTGAATCACGACGACGTGTTGGCCGTGCCCAACTCGCTCCGATTCACAAATCTGACCGAACTGTATCTGCCGAGGACGGTCCTGGAGGCCGACCTCATCGTCTCGCTCCCCAAGCTCAAGACGCATCACTGGGCCGGGGTGACGCTGGCGATGAAGAACCTCTTCGGGGTGATGCCGGGCATCTGCTACGGCTGGCCCAAGAACCTGCTCCACTTCGCCGGGATCCCGGAAGCCATCCTCGACATCCAGGCCGCCGTCCGTCCTCACCTGGCGATCGTCGATGGCATCATCGGCATGGAGGGGGATGGGCCGATCATGGGGACGCCCCGATCGGCCGGTGTCCTTGTCATGGGGACCAGCCTCCCGGCTGTCGACGCCACCTGCGCCCGACTGATGGGCATCGATCCCTGGAAGATCTCCTACCTTGTGGGTGCCTCCGGCCGCCTCGGTCCGATCGGGGACTCTCACATCACCCAGCGCGGTGAGGCCCTCGCGCCACTGCGACAGCCGTTCAGGCTCCTGGACCGTCCCCATCTCTCCTCCCTGCGTGGCTGAGGACGCCCGGCCTCCGGCTCAGACCACCGACGACCGGGACGAGCACCGATGGCGGAGAAGGCCGGATCGGACAGCCCCCCGCGTCTTCCCCCCTTGCCGCATTTCGCCTCGCTCCGTAGGCTGATGATCTCCGCGCGGGCGCTGCGTGGGACGGGGATGTCAGGGGACGTCGAGATCAGCCATGATGGACCATCCGAGATCGGGCCTGGGGATCACAATCGCGGTCGTCGTCCTGCTGGCACAGGCGCCGGGGTGGCACTCGGAGGCGTCCGCCCAGCAGCCGGCGACGGCGCCGAAGCTGGCCGACTACTTCGGCTTCCAGCCGCTTGAGATCTACAAACTGGAGCGCCGGATCGGCAACCTCATGGTCCGCGACCTCGATGGCGATCGGGTCGGGGACATCGTCCTGAGCAACAACGCCCGATCCCGCATCGAGCTCCTGCTGAGCGGCAAGAGGCCCGCCGAGCAGGCCGAGAGCCGGCCCTTCCGGAAGGAGGCCAACGAGCTGGAGTTCGACCGCCGGATGAGGCAGGTGAGCCTGCCCGTCAACAAGGAAGTCGTGAGCATCGATAGCGGCGACTTCAACGGCGACGGCAAGCCCGATCTCGTCTACTACGGCACGCCGGCCGAGGTCGAGATCCTCTTCCACGAAGGTCCCGGCCGGTACGGGAGCGGCAAGCGGGTCGTCACCGGCGAGGCCGTGGAGAGCGGCAACGCCCTGGCCGTGGGGGACCTCGATCAGGACGGCCGTGACGACATCGCCCTGCTGGCCGAGAATGAGCTGATCTTCGTGTACCAGGCGGCCCCGGGGGTGCTCTCGGAACCGGAGCGCGTCCCCCACACCGCGACCTCGCCGCGGATGTTGAAGCTCCACGACCTCGACGGCGATGGGCATCGCGACCTGATCATCCTGGACAGCGGGGCGGACCACCCGATCCACGTCCGGTTCAGCACCCCCGAGAAGAAGCTCGGGCCGGAGCAGCGGTTCCAGGTGGAGCCCCCCCGTGCCATCGCCTTCGGGGCAATGGACGAACGGGCGGGGATCGAGATCCTGACCATCGAGGCCCAGTCGGGGAGGGGCAAGGTCCTGACGCTTGACTCGTCTCGTGCCGACGATCGCAACCGCTGGGGGCGGCTCGTCTTCTTCGGCCTCCCCCAGGGGAACGACCGCGGCCGCGCACTGGCCGTGGGGGACCTCGACGGGGACCGGCGGAAGGACATCGTGGTCACCGACCCCGCGAACGCCCAGGTCTGGCTGTACAGCCAGGGAGCCGGATCGGGACTGAACGCCGGGCTGCCTTTCCCGGGTCTGCTCGGGGCGCGCTCGGCCAACCTGGCCGACCTCGACCAGGACGGCAAGGATGAGCTGTACGTCCTGTCCGAGCAAGAGCGACAGATCGGCCGGAGCAACCTCGACGGTGGCCGGATCACATTCCCGGCGCCGCTGCCCACGACGGGCGACCCGGTCGCGATGGACCTGGGTGACCTGGACCGAGACAAGAAGCCGGAACTCGCCTACGTGGTGAAAGGGAAGTCCACGTCAGGGGGAGACGCCTACCTGCTGCGGTCGCTCCAGCCCGGCGGCGACGGCAAGCTGAAGCCGTTCGCCTGGGGAAAGCAGGACGCCGTCAGCTTGCCCGAGTTGACCTCGACGCCCACAGCCCTCCGGATCGCGGACGTCAATCGAGACGGGCGGGGCGACCTCGTGTTCTTCACCGGTTACGGCTCCCCGGTCCTTTACCTGGGCGAGCCGGAGGGGCCCCCGAAGGCGTTCGTCGGCAGCCTCGGCCCGATGGCAGCCGCAACGCCCCCGGGCCTTTCGATGGTCGACCTCGTCGAGCCCGCCCTGGTCGTTGCCCAGAACACCTTCGCCCGCCGCATCGGCCTCGACGCCGCGGGCCAGTGGGAGATCAAGGACCAGTACAACTCGGGCAGGAATTCGGCGCAGATCCTGGGGGCGGCTGCACTCGACGCCGACGGAGACGGCAAGAAGGAGGTGGCCTTGATGGACCGGGCCAGCAAGTCGTTGCTCTTCCTCGCGCTCAAGGACGGAGTCTATCGGCCTGCGGGGACCGTGTCGGTCGGGGCGCTCACCTTCGAGGGCCTCCACGTGGCGGACTTCGACGGAGACGGCCGCGAGGACCTGCTGATCGCCGGGTCGGACCGCTTCGGCGTGCTCCAGACCGGACGCAAGGGGCAGCGATTGAAGGTGATCGCGAGTTACGAATCGAAGCGCAACGAGGCCCGGCTGGGGGACCTGGTCGCCGGCGACCTGAACGCCGACGGCGTGCCGGATGTCGCCTTCACGGACCTGGCCGAGCATATGCTCGAGATCGCGACGTTCACCGGCGAGGAGGACCTGATCCCGGCGCTCAGCTTCCGGCTGTTTGAGCGGAAGATCTTCCGGGGGGCCGGCGACCTGGCAGAGCCTCGCGACATCGCCTGCGGGGACGTCGATGGCGACGGCCGCGACGATCTCGTGCTGATCGTCCACGATCGGATCGTCGTATTGCGCCAGGATCCCGGCCCGGCTGACAAGAAGCCGGTCGAGGCCGCCAAGGCCGCCGCGGTCAGCCCGTGACCGTTGGCCGCGGCCCACGCTAGATCCCGTCCGGTGCCTCCGAATCCGCCCCGTCCCGATCCGCCACGATGGCCTGCCCGTCTGGAGGAACCTCGGGGTCCGGCCCGGCGTCCGCCCCGAACAGGTTGCGCCGGGCCGAGTCGCAGATCAGGGCGATGGCCGGATGCTTGAGCTTGCGCTGGACGGTGATCGCGTAGACTCTCTCCTTGACCGACCCGATCTCGCCGACCTCCGAGACGCCGAGCTGGCTCTGGATGGCGGCGGAGGAGACGGCCGGATTCGGGAAGATCCCCAGGCCGTCTTGCCCGAAGACCTTCATCAGGGCACTGTCCTCAAACTCGCCGCGGATATCGGGATGGATCCCCTCGGATTCGAACCATTGCTCGAGCCCCCGCCTCAGGGCCGTGTTCTCGGTCGGGACGAGGAAGGGGGCCCCGTCGAGCGACCGGGGGAAGCCCTCGGAATACCGCTCGACGAGTGGCCTGGTTCCCAGCAGGACCACGCTGCACTCACCGATGAGGTGATTGTACGCCTTGATGTTGACGTCCGAGCCGATCGGGCCGTCGGTGAGCATCAGGTCGAGGCGGTGGACGGCAAGCTCTGCGAGCAACCAGTCCGACCTTCCCTCGCGGCAGATCAGTCGGATCGGACGATCTCCGAGGACCGCGGGCTTGAGCATCTGGTAAGCCACCCACTTGGGGACGACGTCCGCGATCCCGACGGTCAGGCGGAGCGGCCGACCGGTCGGCCGCGATCGCAGGGTGTCCACCATCTCCCGGCCCAGCCCGAAGATCTCATCGGCATAGTGGAAGACGAGCTGGCCGGCATCGGTGATCACCAGCGAACGGCCCTCGCGACGGAACAGGTCGGTCCCTAGCGAGCGTTCCAGGGCCCGGAGCTGCGCGCTGATCGTCGGCTGCGAGAGCTGCAACCGTTGGCACGCCCGGGTGATGCTCCCCTCACGCGCAACGGTCCAGAAGTAGAGCAGATGATGATAATTCAGCCACTCCATCCGCCGCCTGTCCTGCCGGGTGGGAGGACCTCCTCGGCTCCGATTGGCGTCGGCCTGTCCTCACAACGTAAGTTGCTAACAGCATTTCGGTAAGATGACAACAATAATCTGCCAATTCAAACGAATTTTGGCAACAATACACCGTAATCAACCTGGCCACGGAATAGTCCGAGAAGACGCTCGTCCCATAGATTTTATCTATGAATTGAAGCGTACTTTCGTTATTGTCGACGGAACCTCCAATACCGAATAGTATGTCGTTTGTCGAAGAAGAGGATTCAACACGTGGCCGAGCCGGCGAAGTGACCGGCAATCCTAAATGGATGAGTGAATGAGCTACGATGCGAGGTTCGCCAGGGAGCTGGCGGTTCTGGACGAGTTGACGGATCACCTCGGAGTCGAGTTCGATCCGTCGTTGGCCCGCGAGGCACTGGACCGCGCACGGTCCGAGGTCGACGGGGCGGCGGCAGGGGATCCTCTGGGCCCGATGGCGATGGCCGGGAGGGAACTCGGCCTGCGGATGACTCGCGTGGAGCGGTCGGCGAAAGGCGTCCTGGAGCTGGTTCATCCGTCGACCCCGGTCCTGGCCATCGCGGCGTGCCGGCCGAGACAGGATCACGAGTCCAACGGGGACGGCGGCAGCTACCCCGCCGAGGCCTTGCCCTTAGACGCACACGAGCAATCCGGCGCCGTGCTGCTGCTCGGACGAGAAGGACGAAAGGTCCTCGTTCGGGACGCCGGCTCGGGCAAGTCCCGGTGGGTGACGGCGACCGGGCTCGCGAGGCTCCTGGGGATTGAGAGCGTCGGCGCCTCGGCCTCCTGGGTCGTGGTCCAGCCGATGGTGCCCTGTGACCTCGCTTCGGGCCGACCGGTCGTGGGGGGCCACGGCGGGGGGCACGGGCACCACGAGGGGCCGGCCGGCGAACACGCGGAGCCGCCGCCGCTCCGGCGCCTGATGAGTTTCCTGAAACCCGAGGCCGCCGACATCCGGGTGGTGCTGCTGTTCGCGCTCGGCGTCGGAGTCCTGTCGCTGGCGACCCCCCTGGCGGTCGAGGCCCTCGTCACCACGATCGCGTTCAATCGCCTCTACCAGCAACTCCTGGTCCTGAGCCTTTTCCTGCTGGCCTGCCTAGGCCTGGCCGCCGGCTTTCGCGCGATGCAGACCTACGTGGTCGAGATCATCCAGCAGCGCCTGTTCGTGCGGCTGGTCTCGGACCTGGCCTACCGCCTCCCCCGAGTCCGCTACGAGGCCAGGGATGGGTCCTTCACGCCCGAGCTCATGAACCGGTTCCTGGACATCGTGACGGTCCAGAAGGTCGTCGCCCAGCTGCTGCTGGACGGCGTCGCACTGGTGCTCGCGACCCTGGTCAGCCTGGTCGTCCTGGCGTTCTACCATCCGTACCTCCTCGGATTCGACCTGATCTTCCTCGTCCTGATGGCGATCTTCGTCCTGGTGCTCGGCCGGGGCGCGGTGCGGACGAGCATCGACGAGTCGCGAGCCAAGTACGCCATCGCGGGCTGGCTGGAGGAAATCCCACGGCTCCCGGTCTGCTTCGCGAGCGAGCACGGTCGCGAGCTCGTCGTCGAGCGCTCCGACGCGCTGGCGCGGACCTACCTCCGGGCGCGCAAGGGGCATTTCCGCATCCTCTTCCGGCAGATCCTCTTCGCCGTCTTGCTCCAGGCCCTGGCCAGCAGCGTGCTCCTGGGCCTCGGCGGCTGGCTGGTCATGGCCGGGCAACTCTCGCTCGGACAGCTCGTCGCCTCGGAGCTGATGGTGACGACGATCGCGGCCTCATTCGCCAAGCTCGGTAAGCATCTCGAAGGGTATTACGACGTGCTCGCCTCGATGGACAAGATCGGCCTGCTCCTCGACCTGCCCCAGGAGGCGCGTGGCACCGAGTCCGATCGCGAGCGAGGGCAGGCCCCCTCGGTCCAGCTAGCCGACGTGGGCTACCGTTTCCCCGGTTCCCATGCGCCGGTCCTCCAGGGCCTCAACCTGACGCTTCATCCGGGAGAGCGGCTCGCGGTGACCGGACCCACCGGGTCGGGCAAGAGCACGTTCACGGAGCTGCTCCCAGGACTTCGACGGCCCACCGAAGGACGGATCGAATGGAACGGCCTCAACCTCGCCGACTATCGGCTCGACGAACTGCGTACACGGATCGGGCTGGTACGGGGGGCAGAGATCCTGGCCGGCACCGTGCTGGAAAACGTCCGGGCCGGCCGGCCGGGCATCCTGCTCGCCGAGGCCAGGCAGGCCCTGGAGGACGTCGGATTACTCGATGAGATCCTGGAGCTGCCCGACGGCCTGCACACCATGCTCGACGAGGCCGGCGGCCCGCTCTCGGAGGGCCAGCGACTCCTGCTGACGCTCGCCAGGGCGATCGCGGGGAAGCCCCGGCTGCTGATCCTCGACGGGGTGGTCGACGCGATCCACCCGGGAGGTCGTCCGGGCCTGCTCGACTCGTTGACCGACGAGGACGCCCCCTGGAGCCTCGTCGCCGTGACGCACCTCCCCGAGTTGATCGAACGGTGCGATCTGGAGTTGAAACTGGGCGAAGGGAAGCCCAAGATCCAGCATAATCAACTTGCCCGCTGGCCCGCCGGCCGCTAGGTCTTCGGCGAGGCGGAGCGGATATCTCGTTCAATCGTCCAGAAGCCGAACCTCGGGGATTCCATGAGCGCGAGCGTCGTCAACGATCAGGTCCAGCAGAAGGCGTCGGCAACTGGCCCCCGCGCCGCGGCCCGTGCCTTCGAGCTGCCCGCGATGAGCATGATCGCTCCCCCGGCGCGGGTCCGCCGCTTCGCGAGGGCGCTGGGCCTCGTATTCCTGCTGCTGCCGGTCGCCCTCGTCCTGCTGCCGTGGCGGCAGTCGGTCCAGGGGCAGGGTAGGGTCATCGGCTACGCGCCGCTGGATCGACAACAATCGATCGACGCGACGGTATCCGGGCGGGTTGTCGAGTGGTTCGTCCACGAAGGCTCCCGCGTGAAGAAGGGTGACCTGATCGCCCGGCTGGCGGACAACGATCCCGAGTACTTGATCCGCCTGGAGCGTGAGCGGGTGGCGATCGAGGCGAAGCTCTCCGCCGCCCGGGAGCAGGCGAAGGTCTACTCCGACGTGATCCGCCAGTACGAGGGTTACCGGGAGATGGTCGTTGCCGCCGCCACCCGGCAGGTGGAGGTGGCCATGCAGAAGATCAAGGCCGAGGAGCAGGAGGTCCGGGCCGCCAGGGTGGCTTACGAAACCGACTCGATCCAGGTCAAGCGGGTCAAGGAGATGGCCGAGTCCGGAATCGAGTCGAGGAGGAACTACGAATTAGCCGATCAGAAGTATCGTGAGTCCTGGGCGAAGTTGAAGAAGGCCGAGGCCGACCTCGAAGGCGCCCGGGGGAACAAGGAGGCCAAGGAGGCGGAGCGGAAGAGCTACGAGGCCGACGCGAACACCAAGATCGGGGTCGCGCGGAGCAACCTGGAAGAGTGCAAGATCAGCATCGGCGAGTACGAGAAGGAGCTTCGCGGGACTGAGAACAAGATCGCCCGCCAGGAGGCGCAGGTGGTCAGCGCCCCGCGTGACGGCACGATCCTTCGGCTGCTGGCCTACATCGGAACGGAGCAGGTCAAGCAGGGCGACCCGATCGCCCTGATGGTCCCGGACGACGTGAGGCTGGCGGTCGAGCTTCACGTGGACGGGAACGACGCGCCCCTGATCTCCGAGGGCCGGATGGTGCGGATCCAGTTCGAGGGCTGGCCGGCCGTCCAGTTCCCGGGCTGGCCCTCGGTGGCCGTCGGGACCTTCGGCGGGGAGGTGGCCCTGGTGGACTCGACCGATGTGGACGGTGACGGCAAGTTCCGGATCCTGGTCCTCCCGGATCCCTCCGAGCAGCAAGATCCGAGCACCCGCTGGCCATCCCAGCCGTGGCTGCGGCAGGGAGTCCGCGTCAAGGCCTGGGTCCTGCTCAACGAAGTCCGGCTGGGTTACGAGTTCTGGCGGCGGCTCAACGGCTTCCCGCCGGTGATCTCCAAGGGTGAGCCCCAGGCCAAGGAGGCCAAGGTCAAGCTCCCCAAGTCCTGAGAAGAGCGGTCAAGGATGACCCATCGAACGCGGCAAGGCTACTGGCCGGGGGCGATCGCCATCGCCCTGATCTCCTGGGCGAGCGCGCCTGAATCCGCGGCCCAGGATCCCCGCTCGCTGGAGCCGCCGCTGGCGAACCCGCGGAATGACTTGCCGTTCTCGACGCTCCCGGACACGCTGCCGGGTCCTCCGCGGTTCGAAGGCGAGCCCCCCGAGGGGGCGAGCATGCCTCCCTCGACCCTGCCCGGCCGCATGTTCGGTCCGCCGATCGCACCGGGGTACTCCCCGTTCTCCCCGATGCGGCAGCCGGCCCCCGGCCTCGTCCCGCCGGGCGGATTGCTCGGCCCGGCCGCTTCCGGGCTGATCACCCAGCCGCCCGGGACGGGGCTCTCGGACGTGCCGTTCGCCGAGCCGTTCGCGGACAGCCCCGGGCTGCGCGGCCTGCCCGGTCGCCGCGGGGCACGAGGCCCCTTGCCCTCGTTCGACTTCGGGCCGGCCGGCCGGCCGGATCGGCCCCCCGCCGCCGCCCGCATGCTCCTGCAGCTGACGGCCCCCGGGCTCCCCGCCCCGCCGAGGACGCTGGAGGTGAAGGAGCGTGCGGCGCCGCTGACCCTTTTGGACGTCCTGGGCCGGGCGGAACAGTCCTACCCGCCCTTCCTGGCGTATATCCAGGAGCGGGGGATCGCGGCGGGGAACGTCCGCTCGGCCACCGGCTCGTTCGACCTGAACCTCAACGTCGACTCCCGGAACTGGGGCCTGGGGTATTACAAGCGGAACCTGTTCGACGTGTTCTTCGAGCAGCCGACCACGCTCTGGGGGGCCAAGTTCTTCGCCGGGTGGCGGCTGGGCGTCGGCGACTGGCCGATCTACTACCAGTATCTCCAAACCAACCAGGGAGGGGCGTACGTCCACGGGATGGACGTTCCGCTCCTCCGTGGCGGCCGGATCGATGCGAAGCGGGCCAAGCTCTATCAGTCGCTCATCGAGCGCCAGAAGGTCGAGCCGGCCATCTCCAAGCAGCGGATCGAGCTGTTCAAGAACGCCTCAAAGGCCTACTGGAACTGGGTCGCCGCCGGGCAGACCTACGCCGTCTACGAGGCGCTGCTGAAGCTGGCCGAGCTGCGTACGCGGTTCATCGAGCGCCAGGTCGAGCTCGGGGGGGTCAAGCCGATCGAGCTGACGGACAACCAGCGCGTCGTCCTGAGCCGCGAGAACTTCCTGATCTCGTCCAACGCCCGGCTCCAGGAGGCGGCACTCGAACTCTCGCTGTATCTCCGCGACGAGTCCGGGCTGCCGATGATCCCCGATCCGGCCCGGCTGCCGCAGCAATTCCCCGACTCACCGGCGCCCGACCCGAAGGTGTTCGCCGAGGATTTGGAGGTGTCCCTCCGGCTCCGGCCCGAGCTGCGGGTGCTCATGCTCGAGTACCGCAAGGCCGGGATCGACCTCCAGCTCGCCGAGAACGACACGCTGCCGGCGATGAATTTCTACGCCTACGGCGAGCAGAACGTCGGCGCCCCCGTGGCGCTCCAGAACAAGGGGCCCTACATCCTGGAGACCTCGATCCTCTTCGACGTCCCGCTCCAGCGGCGGGTCGCCCGGGGCCGGGTTCAGGCCGTCAACGCCGAGCTCCGCCAGGCGCGGCTGCGAATCCAGTTCGCCCAGGACCGAATCCGGACCGATGTCAAGGAGGCCATGGCCGTCCTCCAGGCGGCCGACCAGCTCCGTAAGCGCTATCGTCAGAATGTCGACCTGAACCTGAAACTCCAGCGGGCCGAGCAGCAGGCCTTCGACCTCGGCTCGAGTAACGTCTTCTTCCTCACCATCCGGGAGCAATTCACCGCGGACGCCAAGGTCGCCTCGATCGAGGCCGAGTCGAAATACCAGGCGGCCGTCGCCGAGTACCGCGCGGCGCTGGGCATCGACGCCCTCCCCCCACCCGACGAGGGGCGGCAATGACCATCACGGAAGCATACCGACCATGAGACGGAAGCCCCGCCGATCCGCGTCGCCCCGGGTCGAATCGCTGGAGCCCCGCGCGCTGCTCTCGGTCACCGCTACGCCTCAGGGCCCGTTCGCGCCCCAGGCCGGCACCGAGGTCCAGGCCGGGGCCGCGGCCGAGAAGTCGAAGGTCGAGCTGAAGCGGCTCACCACCTTCATCGCGGGGACCCTCATCCCCGCCCGGCTCTGGAAGGACGGAAAGGGCAAGGGCACGCTCCTGGTCGCGGGCGAAACGGCGTGGTTCCTCGACCTGAGTGAGACCAAGGGGCTGTCGGGCTGGGGCAAGCGGCTCTCGCACCGCCAGGTCGTGGCCATCGGCTCGGGCAAGCTTACTCGCGACGCCCTGGGGAAGATCAAGCGAACCTTCGAGGTCACCTGGATCGAGCCGCTGCGGCTCGAGCGGTCCCCCAGACTGCTGGCCGACCGCGCGGAGGTCACCCCCCTGGGCGACCTGCCGCAGGAGCCGAAGTGAGCCGGGGCAGCTGGACTCGCCGAATGGTGATGGAGGATGGCCTCAGCGGTCGCCGAGCGCCTTCTTCCAGGCGGTCATTGACGCGGTGAGCTTCGCGGAGACACCGGCGAAGTCGCTGCCGATCGCCATCGCGGCCTCGGCTTGTTGCCGGTGGCCCGCCAGGGCGAGCTCCAGCACGTGAGCCGCCTCGATGTGGAACCGCGCGTGCAGGTCCCGCACCGTCTTGTAGTGCGCGGTCTCTCGCTGCTCGGCCGGACGGTCGGCCAGCCAGCGGCCGAACTCGCACCGGTTCTCCGGCCGGACATCGTCCGCGGCGACCTCGCTCTCGCCGGATTCGATCACCTGCCGGAGCCGTGACTTCCAGCGAGCATGAGCGGCGATCGCCTTGTCGATGGGGTGCAGTTCCTGCATCGGACCCGTCCCTCTGGAGGTGGATTGGCTCGGGATCGCGGCTCGTACGGAGCTTCCGGACCGGAAGCTAGCGACGCATCTCTGGTCAGGTGTCAACAAACACCTGACGGAAGAAGTATGCGCTGGGGCCAAACCAGGGGGAATAGGCCAGGGGTACGACCTCGGCGACCGTCGCCTTCCGGGAGGGCTGTGTCCTCGGGCTCTGTTTATTGGCCCGGGCCAGTCCGTCACGCCAGTCCCTGGGCGTGTCGCCATGGTTGCTCCCGGAGGCGTCCCGCGCGACGGCCATCACGAGGTCATTGAACCGGCGGCGGGCGGCGTTGACATCCCGGATCGCCTGTTCATCGGCCCGGAGCTGCGCCTCGGCCGACACGGCCCCCCGCTGGGCCTCCTGCTGGAGCCGACCCGGGGAGATCGCGCTGAACTGGAGCAGGCTCGGCGTCATCCCCTTCAGCCCCGCGGAGGCCTTCGATCCCGCCGTGTCGGTGATCTCGCCTCCCGTGAGCATGACGCCGTTTGGCCGCAAGATCAGAGGAGCCCCGTGTTGATCCAGCGTGACGATGTCACCCGGCATGGGGGCGACGTCGGGCGCCGCGGGCGGGGCGTAAAACCGCGCCGAGTTGAACCGCTCGCCCTCCACGAACAGCACCCCGGGCGAGCCCGGGCCGCCGACGTGGCGGACCTCGTAGTTGATCGGGTCCGCCATGAGCCCGACGAGCAGGTCGAGATAGTCGTCGGACGGGCGGGTCCGCAGGGAGAGGGTCGCCTGCTTGCGGACCTCCGGGGACGCCCCGTAGACCGCCAGGAAGGCGAGCAGCTTGGTGGCCTGCGGCTTCTCGATCTGGTCGAGCACCTGGATCAGGATCGCCTGGTCGAGCTTGCCGCGGCCGAATTCGCGGTAAAGCGGCGGCACGGCTCGGAAATCCTTGATCGCGTCCAGCTCGGCCTGGGCGCTGGCCTGGCGATCGGGTCCATTGGCGCCGTGGAGGTCCTTGTGGAGCTTCTTCAGCTTCGGACCCCAGATCCTGTCGGCGGCCTTTTGCTCCTTCTCCTCGGCGACCATCTCGTCGGTGGTCCAGCGGCCGTTGAACTTCTTGAAGCCGAGCTTGCGCCAGACGGCATCACGCCTCGGATCGAGCCGCGCCACCTCGCCGAAGTGCGTCAACGCCTCGGCCCTGAGGCCGTTCTTCTCGCACCAGAGGGCCAGCCGCCAGTGCGCGGCCGGCGAGTTGCCGACCTTCTCGCGCTGGGCATTGTACTCGGCGAGCGCCTTGTTGAGCTTTTCCGTGTCGGCAGCGGGCGCGAGCGCCGCCGCCTTGGGAGGCTCGTCCTGAGCGAGCGCGAACGGACCCAGCAGACTCGCCGCCAGCACCAGCCCGAAGCGGATCATGGGCAAGCCTCCGTCAGCCCCGGTCGGTACAGGTCGCACCGAGGGCCGACCGCACGGACAAGAGGTGAAGTGCGATCAGGGCAACCGCAATATTATACCGCCGCCTCTTGCCCTTCTCCACGGAACGGAATAACACGTAATGACAGGTTCGCGTGCCGCTCGACCGACGGACCGGGTATGGCCGCACTCGGGCTGATCCAGTCTTCTGATGGGAGGGCGTGATGAAGCGCCGTGGAGCTTCCCTGTCCCGGAGCGTCCTGAAGATCGCATGCACGATCGTGGCCGTTCTGGGAGCCGCCTCTGCGCGAGGACAAGGCATCCCCGCCGAGCGAATGCGGCGGATCTACGAGGAGGTGAAGACGCCTTACAAGTACGGCGTGGTCCTGCGTCCCGAGCCCGAGGCGCTGCTCGATTGCCCCAGTGTCTTCCGCCACGGAAACGCCTGGTACATGCTCTGCGTCTGCATGAACCGGGTCGGCTACGAGACCCGGCTCGCCCGCAGCACCGACCTGCTCCACTGGGAGAACCTGGGGACCGTGCTCCCCTTCGCAAAGCAGGGCTGGGACGCCTGGCAGGGCGCGGGCTACGTCGCCTTGCAGGACCCGACCTGGGGTGGGCGGTATGAGCTTCAGACGTGCGATGGCAAGTACTGGATGTCGTACATCGGCGGCGCGCTGAAGGGCTATGAGACCGACCCTCTGGCGATTGGCCTTGCCTGGACGCTCCACCCGGAAAGGCCCGTTCCCTGGACCCGACTCGGCGGGAACCCCGTTATGACCCGGGACCAGCCCGACGCACGGCCGTTCGAGAAGGCGACGCTCTACAAGAGCCACATTATCCGGGACGAAGAACGGCGTACCGGTTTCCCGTTCGTCATGTACTACAACGGCAAACAGGCCGGCGTCCCCATCGAGCGGATCGGCATGGCCGGCTCCGAGGACATGGTCCGCTGGAAGCGGATTGGCGCTGGGCCCGTGATCGACAACCAGAAGGGCATCAGCGGCGACCCGCAGCTCGCCCGGATCGGCGACACCTGGGTGATGTTCTACTTCGGGGCCTTCTGGAAGCCGGACGCGTTCGACACCTTCGCCGCCTCGACCGACCTGGTGCACTGGACGAAATGGGACGGCCCGAACCTGGTCCAGCCCTCGGAGCCCTGGGACCGCCAGTTCGCGCACAAACCCTGGCTGATCAAGCACGACGGCGTCGTCTATCACTTCTACTGTGCCGTGGGCGATCAGGGCCGGGTCATCGCGCTGGCGACGTCCAGAGACCTGCGCCGCCCCGGGGCGCGAGGCGGGGAGTGACGCCCGATGCCGATCTCTCGGCACTCCTGCAAGGAAGACGAGGCCCACGCTCCTTGAACTGCGGTCTCCCGAGAAGGAAGAGGCGCCCATGAACAACCTGGATACGCCGCTCTGGTCCACCGACGGCGGGAAGGTCCTCCACCTGGGGCGGCCTGTCCGCGGTGCGGACCCGAAAACGTTCGAGCCGTTGCTCGGAACCTGGGCCCGCGATGCGCGCCACGTTTATCAGGGGCCGTTTCGATGTCCGAAGATCGATCGGAACACCTTCCGACCCCTGAATGCCATCTTCGGCATCGATGCCGCACACGCCTATTGCGGGGGAAGCCCGATCTGTGACGCGGAGGCCGGCAGTTTCCGGACTCTCGATGCCGGTCTTCAGCACAACGAGGCCCGCGGGGCGGCGGGTACGTTCCTGCCGCTGGGCTACGCCGCCGATGCGCGAAACGTGTGGTGCTGCGGCACGGACGGCTTTTTCCGGCTGAAGGACGCTGATGCCGGATCCTTCGTGTCGTTCTGCAACGGATTCGGCAAAGACAAACAGCGGATCTACCACGAGCATGCCCGGATCAACGGGGCTGACCTCGTCACCTGGCGGCCCTGGAGGGGCTTGCACAGCATCGATCAGACACACGTCTTCTGGACGAGCAAGAAGGTCAAGCTGGTGGACCGCAGGTCTCTGGTCTTGCTGGGACACAGGGACTGCTTCATGGACCGGAACCGTCTGTACTGCGCGGACTATCCCATCTCCGTTAAGGAGTACCTGGGACACCTCGCTCGAGACGAGGATTCCCTGATGCAAGAACGGATCAGAGTCGAAACCGGAGTGGTCTTCGATCGGCTCCTGTCGGAGTGGCCCCAGGTGGTCTGACCGTACGCACGCGACGGGACGGGGATTTCCTCAAGTGCCGGGGCCGGTCGTACCGATCATGCGGGTGATACGGCTTCGCACGAGCCGGCAGGATGCCGGGCTGCGCCGATCGAAAGGATGTCACGGATGGCACGTAGCGCGCACGATTCTCCGCGGCTGGGATACCTGTCGACGGTCGCCATGCTGGTGCTGGCGGTCTCGCTGCCGATCGGGCTGATGATCTTCAACCCCGAGCTGATGTTCGAGCGAGGATGGGAACAGTCTCTGGGCACCGGCATCTACCTCTGGGCCGTGGCGACTCTGGTCCGCGAACTCCGGCAGCTCTGGAAGAATGAACGGGCCTTCGAGGACGCGCCTCGGTTGCTTCAATACGTTGGCTCGATGCTCAGGCGAGGCCCGAAAGCCGAACAGCCGGAAAATGAGGCACTCGCCGCGACAGTCGCCGGGGACGGCCGGCTGCTGCACGTTCGCGTCCGCCAGCTCGTCGGTTTCGCGAAGGAGGTCCACGCCCCCTCGGCCTCGCAGCTCATGGAGGTCAATCGCGAGGCCAGCGGTCTCGACCAGGAGCACATGGCCGCGCGGTTTACACTGACGAAGTACATCCTGTACCTGCTGCCGGTGATCGGCTTCATCGGGACCGTCGAGGGCATCTCGCACGCCCTGATGGAGATCAGCAAGGTCCTGCCGCTCGTGAAGGACCTGGATGCCTTCATGAACAACCTGGAGAAGGTGACCGGCGCGTTGCAGCTCGCGTTCGACAGCACGCTGCTGGCCCTCTTCCTGAGCGCCGCCCTGATGCTGGTGCAGACTCTGGTGCACCGGAAGTCGGAGGCCCTCCTGGCGCGCGTCGACGGCTGGGTCGTGGAGCACCTGCTCCCCGGGGTCGGCACGCGCGACCCGATGGCCGACCAGCTCGACCAGATCCTCGGCCCGCACCTGGACCGCCTCCGGGTCGAACTGGCGACCATCCTTACCCCCGCGGCGCAGGCACTCCAGGCCGAGGCGGCGAAGATCGGCCAGAGCCTTCAGGCGCCGGTCGCCCAGCTCGCGACCTCCCTGGAGCGCCTGCCCTCCTCACTGGGGGCCTTCCAGCAAGGGGCCGCAGCCATCGGCCGCGTCGGCGAGGAGCTCGAAATGCTCGGCTCTGCGAGCGACGCGTTGCGGCGTGGGGCGGGCTCGCTCTCCCGCATCGAGGCCGCGCTGACCGAATCGTCCGCCGCCGATCCTCAGCTCGAGGAGATCAAGCGCGGGCTCGACCGGGCGACCCACGCGATCGAGGGGCTGTCCAGTTCCTGGGCCTCGGCCTACGAGAAGTCGAGCCGCACGACCCAGGAGCAGCTCGCGAGGACGTTGAACAGCCTCAAGGACGCGCTCGAGCTGATCAACGTCAGCATGGAGCAGGGCAACTCGCTCTACCGAAACATCGTCAAGAAGATGTTCGACGAGCGGGCAGGCGGCCCATCGCGAAACGACGGCGTTCGGGCAGCGTGAGGATGCGGCCGGGCTGCGAGGGGCCGACGGGGCGCGGAATCGCGGGAAGGGGAGAGAGCGATGCGACGGAATCGTCGAGGCGCGAATTCGGGCCACGAGTTCGGGGGATCGGGAGAGGACTCCTTCGTGGCGGTCGTGGTGACCAAGCTCACGGGAGCCCTCCTGTTCATCCTGTTGCTGACGATGGTGATCATGGCGCTGATCCCCAAGGCCGTGGACATCGCGCCGGAGAAGGGGAAGGGGGCCGACCAGGGCCCGACTGGCGTCCCGCTGGCGATCACCACGCCTGAGAAGCTCCCGGAGGCGATCGCGGGACGGCCGTACACAATCGCGCTGGCGGCCGTGGGGGGGCGCGGTTCGCTCCGCTGGTCGCTGGACGGCACGCTGCCCGAGGGGCTGAACTTTGACCCAGGCACCGGCGTCCTGGAAGGGACGCCGAGTCGTGGGACCCCCCAGCCGATCACGCTCGCGCTGCGGGTGAGCGATGGAGACGCGATCGCCACGCGGGAGGCTCGGCTCCTGGTCTACCAGAGCGACCGGCCGCTGACGACGCCCGCGTGGTGGAAGCCCGGCATCCCCCCGCTGCCGTGGAGAGCCTGGGTCGACCAGGGCGTCGGATTCCTCGTGCTCTGGCTGGTCCACCTGGTGAGCATGGGGGCCATCGGCAGCCTCGAACGCGCGACGCAGGGCGGGCTCGTCAGCGTCCGCGGCAGAGAGGTGGCGCTGGTCCTGGTGCGCCGCCGGTTCGGGGCCTATCGCCTGGTCGTCCGTTCCGCGACCCTGCTGGCCATGATGGGCCTGGCCGCCTGGCTCTGGGCCGCCCGCTGAGCGCGACGCTCGTCCTGCCGGTCTTCGCTCCACGAGACGCACGATCGTCATCACCGACGTCCGGAACTCCTCGGGTTTGTTCTGGCCCACGGCGCGAGAAAAACCGCTAAGATGAGTAGAGAACCGGACGGGAGTCGGGAGTGCGCGCCCCGAGTTATGGGGCCGAGACGACCGCCACGGCACCGAGGAGCATCGCGATGTCTCGGATCAGAGCAACACTCATCATCGCCGGACTGGTCGTGGTCCTGGCAGCCGTGGCAATCACTTCGCAGGCACAGCCCCCCGGCGGGCGGGGCGGGTTCGGAGGAGGCCAGGGGGGCCGAGGCCGTGGAGGGCCCGGCGGACCCGGCGGAGGCGGGCCGGGCGGAGGCGGGCCGGGCGGAGGTTTCGGTGGCGGCGGGCCCGGGGGCATGTGGGGCGGCGGGCCGGGGGGCATGTGGGGCGGCGGGCCCGGGGGCATGTGGGGCGGCGGGCCCGGGGGCATGTGGGGCGGAGGCGCCGGCGGCATGTTCGGCGGGCTCCTGACGCTGGCCCAGAATCCCGAGGTCCAGAACGAACTGAAGATCACCGACCGCCAGAAGGCGGCCGTCAAGAAGGTGTCCGAGGATCAGGAGCCCAGGAGGCGGCGGTTCTTCGAACAGCTCAAGTCGCAGACCGAGACCGCCCGGAACCGGGCGATGTTCGAAGCCCAGCAGCAGGCCCAGGCCGCGATCCAGCAGGGCAACCAGAATGCCGACCCCCGGAACTTCGGGGTGGGGGCGGATCTCCTGAACGATGCGGCGAGCAACCGGGGCTACCAGGCTCAGCCCTTCGGAGGCGGGGAGCAGTTCGATCCGCAACTGGCCCAGCAGGCCGCGCAGGCCCAGGCGAAGGCCGCCGGCAACATGATCCAGAACCAGAGCCGGCAGATGATGGGCCAGGCCATGCAGCAACTCCAGCAGCAGGCCGATCGCGACCTCGCCAAGGTGCTCGACCGCAACCAGATCAAGCGGCTCCAGGAGATCCAGCTCCAGAGCCAGGGCGCCTCCGCGGTGCTCCGGGACGACGTGGCCGAGAAGCTCCAGATCAACGACGAGCAGCGCGCGGAGATTCAGCAGGTCCTGGCCGAGGCCGGGCAGCAGCGCCGCGAAGTCATGATGAAGGGCTTCCAGATGTTCCGCAACATGAGGCCCAATCAGGGCGGCGGACCGGGTGGCCCGGAAGGGCCGGCCGGTGGCCCCGAGGCGGGCGCACCCGGCGGCGCGGCCCCCGACCAGGGGGCCGGAGGCCAGGGCGGGGCGGGCGGTCCGCAGGCGCGAGGCAACCGCGGCGGCCGCGGCCAGCGGGGCGGGGCCAACGGCCAGGGCGGACCGCGCTTCGACCCCGAGGCGATGCGCAAGTTCATGGAGCGGCCCGAGGTCAAGGCCCAGATGGACGAGTCTCGCAAGGCGAACGAGCAGATCCGCGATCGCGAGTACGCCATGGTCTTCAAGGCCATGGATCGGCGTCAGGTCGCCGCGTTCAAGAAGATGCTCGGGAAGCCCTTCGACACCAATCTCCTGATGCCCGGACCCTTCCGGGGCAACCGGCCCGCCAACGCGACCGACGCCGCCAAGTCGGCGACCGGCGGCGACGGCACGGCCAAGAGCAACGCCTCGGCCAAGGCCGACGAGAAATCCACCCCGAAGCCGGCCAGCACGTCGAAGCGGCCCAGCCTCCGGGAACGCCGCGGCCTCGGCCAGCAGCCCTCCCAGGACTCTCCGAATTGAACCGGTAACCGGGAGCCCAGTGGCGCCTGCCGACACTGGGCTTCTCGGATTTCCGGGTTCCCCGTATAAGGTCACCACGTCCTTCCGCAACCGAGAGCAATCGGTGAGGAGGACGTTGCGCCCGCGGGCGACGTAAGCCGTGGGCTTGCCTGGATCTGGATCATCGCGGCCGGAGGGAACCGGGCCATGAGTCGAGCCCAAGGATGGATCGTCGCGCGAGCAATCTTCTGGGTGGTCCTGGCAGCGGGGACCCAGGGGTACTCCGCTTCCGCGGTCGCCGGGGAGTGGATCCTCCCCGAGAGCCGGATGGGCATCCGCACCGCACCGATCCTGCTGCTTTCCCGGCCCGATATCCAGGCGGACCTCCGGCTCGATTCGGAGCAGATCGCGGGCGCCCGCGAGATGATCAACGAGCTCACGCGGCGTGCTACCGCCCTGCGCGGCAAGGCCGGGGGTGAGGTCGTTGCCGAGCGTCGGGCCATCGACGAGGCGCAGCTGGATTGGCTCAGCAGGAACCTGACCGGGAATCAGCTCGAACGGCTCCGGCAACTGGAAATGCAGTGGGAAGGCGTCTCCGCCATGCTCAGCCGGCCGATGGTGGCCGAGTATCTGAAGCTCTCCGCCGAGCAGAGGCAATCCCTGGCCCGTCTCATCGCCGAGCAGAACTCCGCCCGCAAGCGATCCCCTGGCGCGGGTGCCGATGACCGGGCCTTTGCCGCCAAGGTGCTCGGCGTGCTCTCTCAGGCGCAGCAGGAGCAGTGGAAGAACCTGCTGGGGATGCCGCTCTCGTTCGTGGCCACGACCGCCCCTGATCGGACTCGGGACGACGCGGCCCAGCGCGCCGGGCACGTCCAGAAGCAGCCATAGGCCGACCGCGGCCGGTTCAAGCCTGGTCGGCCTCCGGCACCTCGGGCGGCCTCGCCGACAGGCGGAAGCGGAAATCGCAGAAATCCGCACCCTCCATCAGGGTCTGCGTCCGGACCAGCTTGATCTCGGGGTTGAAGCCCTCGGCCAGCGCGAAGTCGCGCTGACACGACAGGCTGCCGCCGAGGTCTTCCAGGCCCAGGGCTCGGTACATCTCGGCGTAGCGGCAGCGGACGACGTTGAACGAGAGCCGATCGGGGGTCTGTTCGAGCATCTCGATCTCCAGCGCGTCGCCTTCGCGCCAGCGGTCGAGGCAGCGGGCGAACGCCTCCAGGCTGGCCTTCCCGAGGCTGCGTGCAAGCTCCCCGCCGCCTTGCCGCGCCAGCTCGGTGATGACGCTTCGGACGATCTCCAGCGCGCGCTCCTGGCCCAGCTCCCGGGCGAAGCCACGGATCAAGGGCCCCACGATGCGTGCCTCGATCTCGCGCTGGCGTAGCAGGGGAAGCGGGGCGGGCTCGTCGGCCATCGGGCAAGCTCCGGTTCGGCACGCGCGGGGCACCGGATCGACGCTCCCGGTCATCCCTCGCCGCGGCGTCCCGTTAATATACAGGAAGTCGGCCGGCCGGTCCTGTCTCGGCGTGGAGCCGTGAAGACCGGCCGATCGCCGCCCATATCGGGCGACGCGGAGCCAGGAGGAGCCAGCTTGTCCATCCGATGGCGGTCGTTCTCCCTCCGGATCCTGGCATGGGCCTCGCTGCTCGCGGTGCTGTTCGGAGCGTGGCAGCGATCGTCGATCGAGCCTCGCGGCACCGACAAAACCGCGGGCCTGACCGTCCTGAAGGACCTTCCAGCCAATGAGGCGACCAGGGCCCCGCGACTGGACCTTTACTTGCCGGAAGGCGGGGGCCCGGACGCTCCGGGACCGCAGGGGCCGGCGCTCCCGGTGATCGTGGCGATCCACGGAGGAAGCTGGACCGGGGGTTCGAAGGCCGACTACGGTCCCCTGGTCGCGCCGCTCGCGAGGCACGGGTATGCCGTCGTGGTCCCGGACTATCGCCTCGCGCGTATGAGCGAGCCGAGCTGGCCCGAGGCACTGGAGGATCTCCGCGACACGGTCCGCTGGGTCCGCAGAAACGCGGCAGCTTACGGGCTCGATCCCGATCGCGTGGCCGCGCTGGGCAGCGGGGCGGGCGGACATCTCGCGCTCCTGCTCGGGACGCACCCACCCACTGAACATCCCGAAGGACTCGATGCGCGTATCCAGGCGGTCATCGACCTCTACGGGCCGGCCGACCTGGCGGCCCTCGGGCGGAATCGGGCGCTCGAGAATGACCCGGTGTACGTCCTTGCAAGAGAGACGATCCCGGGGGCACTCCGTTCCGCATCGCCCATGTCCCACGTCTCGGTCGATGATCCGCCAATCCTGATCCTCCATGGTCTGGACGACCGCTGGGTTCCGCCCGATCAGTCGAGGGCGCTGGCCGCCCGGTTCGCCGGTGCCGGGGTGAATCACCGGCTACTCCTGCTGCCCGGTGCACGGCATGGCTTCGGATTGAATCTGGGTGGCCCGGAGCCGCGGGACCTGACGCCCGCTGTCCTCGAGTTCCTGGAGATCGTCTGGCAGGCTCGCGAGCGGAGCCCGACCCGAGACAACAGCGTTCAGGCTCAGGGCCCGGCCTCCTCGGCTGCCAAGTGAAACGACTATGTAACGGAACGCCAAACGAGACAATGAGTTGCATTGAGAGTCCTCGGATGCCGAAGGTCATGCATCCGCCGCGAACCGCCCCGCTTCCCGCACGGCCTTCGGGGCTGAACATTCCGATCAACAGCCCCAGGGATCTGGTCCCCTAGATCCTTGAATTCCTGGACGTAATCTGGAATGATAAGAGAAGCTCATCCTTAATCTCTTAATAGACAAT
The DNA here is from genome assembly GCA_046349995.1 of Isosphaeraceae bacterium. Lineage (GTDB taxonomy): Bacteria > Planctomycetota > Planctomycetia > Isosphaerales > Isosphaeraceae > Aquisphaera. The sequence continues at coordinate 99,358 of JAXMBE010000018.1, forward strand.
AAAAGTGCGTGGTTGTCCGGATGCCTGACAGGGTGGATCCGGCTGGATCGTTCCGTTGGAGGCGGCGCGGTGGCCACGGAAATTCACGCATCCTCGGTGATCACGGTCATCCCTGGCGATGTCGATCTCCCTGGGGATTTCGACCGGGTGCTGGCGACCGCCGCCGACCGTCCGGAGGTGGACACCCTCCCGGTGACGGCCGATCCCGCGGCGGATCACGGCGATTCCACGGTGACGCGACGCCGGGAAGACATCGAGTTGAAGCACGAGCGGATCCGCGAGTACCTGGCCAGAAGCGGCCAGGACGCCGTGGTCCTCGGTCGGGCCGATTCGGTGGCCTGGTTCACCTCGGGGGGGGACCTGGCCCACGGGCTCATGTCCGAGGAGAGCTCGGTCCTGCTGTTCATCAACGGCACCTCGCGGGCGGTCGTCTCGGATAACGTGCACAGCAGCAGGGTGTTCGAAGAGGAGCTTGCCGGGCTCGGATTCCAGCTCAAGGAACGGCCCTGGTTCGACGACCCGTTCCGAACCGTCGCCGAGCTCTGCCACAATCGGCGGGTCGCCACCGACATGGGGACCACTTGCGGTTCGCCGTGGCGGCGCGAGGTCGATCCCCTCCGCCGGCTCCGCCAACGCCTCACCGGCCTGGAGCGCCAGCGGCTCCGCGAGCTGGGGCGGACTCTCACCCTGGCCGTCGAGGCGACCTGCCGGAATTTCGACCGCGGCGAGCGTGAAGCCGACGTCGCCGGCCACCTGGCACACCGCCTGATTCGCGAGGGAGTGGCCCCGGTCGACCTGCGGATCGCCAGCGACGACCGGCTCGCCCGCTATCGCCAGCCGACCTTCAAGGCCGCGCCGATCCTCAGGCGGGCCACGATCGCCGTCACCGGCCGGCGCCACGGGCTTTGCGCCTCGGTCACACGGACGGTCTCCTTCGGCCCGATCGACGAGGAGTTCCGCTCCCACCACACCCTGGCCGCCATGGTCGATGCCACCTGCATCTTCTTCTCCCGACCCGGCCAGACCATCTCGGACGTCTTCCGCCGAGCCAGGCGGATCTACGAGAAGTTCAACGCGCCCCACGAGTGGACGCTCGACTATCAGGGTTCGCTGATCGGCTACAGCCCTCGGGAGGCGATGCTCACGCCGGATTGCGAGCTGGTGCTGGAGCCCGACATGGCGATCTGCTGGAACCCGAGCGTCGGCCCCGCCCGCTCCGAGGACACCGTGGTCGTCGATGGCCGCGGCTACGAGGTCGTGACAGCCGCCCAGGACTGGCCCACAATCGAGGTATCCGTCAAGGGAGTCCCCCTGAGCCGACCGGGAATCCTCGAACGCTGACGGGCCCGACAGTCACTCCCCGACGCTTGCCGGCCGAATAGACGGGACCATCATCGTGATCGATCGTATCCGCCACGGCTCGCTCCGGCCCCTCATCGCTCTCTGCCTGATCCTCATCCCCAGACCCTGCATATGCTTAGGGGAGAAGGCCCTCGACCTGGGCTCACGCCGTGAGCCGATCGTCGACCGCTACCTGTTTGATCGGCTCGACCGCGTCTCGCTCATGCTGGAACGGCCTCGCGACGAGGGCGTGGTGCTCCGCTTCGATCGACCCTGGGAAGGCGCCTTCTGCGCTTACGCGACGGTGATCCGCGACGGGCCGCTTTTCCGCCTCTACTACCGAGGATTGCCCCAGTCGGGCCGCGACGGCAGCGACACCGAGGTGACCTGCTACGCCGAATCCAGGGATGGGATCAACTGGATCAAGCCGGATCTCGACCAGTTCGCCGTCGGGGGCAGCCGGGCGAACAATGTCGTGCTCGCGGGACAACCTCCATTTTCGCACAATTTCAGCCCGATGATCGACGAGAGGCCTGGCGTGCCCCGGCCGGAGCGCTACAAGGCTCTCGCCGGGACGTCCCAGACAGGGCTCGTCGCGTTCGTCTCCGGCGACGGGCTCCGCTGGCGCAAGCTCTCGGATCGGGCGGTGATTCCCCGCGGAGGTCTCGATTCACAGAACGTGGCGTTCTGGTCCGGGCGGGATGGCCGTTACCTCTGCTTCCTCCGGGTCAATCCCGGCGGCATCCGGAGGATCGCCAGGTCGACCTCGACGGACTTTTTGAACTGGACCGAGCCGGAGCTGATGTCGTATGGCGATCGGCCGGTCGAGCATCTGTATACGAACCAGACCAGCCCCTACTTCAGGGCGCCGCACATCGACCTGGGCATCGCCGCCCGGTTCTTCCCCGGGAAGCAAGTCCTCTCGGCCGATCAGGCCAGGGCGATCGGCGTGGATCCTGACTATTTCAGGGATTGCTCCGACGCGGTGCTGATCACCTCGCGAGGTGGGACGACCTACGACAGGACCTTCATGGAAGGCTTTCTGATCCCCGGGATCGGTCCGGAGAACTGGGTTTCCCGGACGAATTACCCGGCCCGGAATCTCGTGCAGACCGGCCCGAACGAGATGTCCTTCTATGTCAATCAGAATTACGGCCAGCCGACGAGCCACCTGCGCAGGTACTCGCTGCGGCTAGACGGCTTCGCCTGCGTCAGGGCCGGTTACGACGGCGGCGAGGTCCTGACCCACCCGTTGCGTTTCAGCGGTCGTGTGCTGCGGCTCAACTTCGCAACCAGCGCCGGGGGGGAGGTCCGAGTCGAGCTCCATGACGAAGGTGGCAAGCCGATTCCGGGATTCCAGCTCGCCGAATGCGAGCCGATCATCGGCAACGAGATCGACCGCGTCGTCCGCTGGCGCTCGGGCAGCGACCTGTCCGCCCTCTCCGACAAGGCCGTGCGTCTGCGGATCTCGCTGAAGGACGCAAGTCTGTACGCTCTGCAATTCGGGAGTTGAGACGCCAACGGAACACGCCTATCGGCGCAAATCCCTGTCCTTTCAGGTATTTCGCCGTGCGTGAGCACTTCCCTTCGGGGCCGCAGCTCGCCCCCTCAATCCCTGCACCTAACCCGGGATCGATAGTCGTCCTGCGCCTTCGCGAAGATCATCGCCAGTCGGATCGTTGTCGAGTGTTGCCCGATCGGTGCGCAGGATGCGGTCCCGCCTCGATCCGATGGGAGGAATCCCGGCGAACTTTACCGGGCACTCCGTCGAATTAGAATGAGAGCATGAGGATGCCGGAAAGCCCTCCGCTCTGGAAAGGAAATTTAGCTTCGATGAGCATGTCTTGGAAACTCGGGAGGGTCGCGGGCATCGATGTCTTCCTGCATCCGACCTTCCTCCTGGTCCTCCTGCCGGGACTTTTCGGCGGTGGGCCGTCGCTTCCCCTCCTGATTGCCCTGTTTGGGTGTGTGGTCCTGCACGAACTCGGCCATGCGCTCATGGCGCGGCGATTCGGGATCGAAACGGTCAATATCACGCTCTATCCGATCGGCGGCGTCGCTCGACTCACGCGGATGCCCCGGGCGCCGGGAGCCGAACTCCTGATCGCGCTGGCCGGCCCCGCGGTCAATTTCGCCATCGCGGCCGCCCTGATCGGCCTGGGCTTCGCGGGTCTCGCCGACTTCGGGACTGAATCCGGGTTGGGGGGATTCCTGGGCGGCCTGCTGGTCGTGAACCTGATGCTGGGCCTGTTCAACCTGATCCCGGCCTTCCCGATGGACGGGGGACGGATCCTGAGGGCCGTGCTGAGCGGTTGGCTCGGTCGAGGCAGGGCCACCTCGGTGGCCGCCACGATCGGCCGTACCTTAGCGCTGCTCTTCGGCATCTACAGCCTGCTGCCCTGGCAGTTCAACCTGCTCCACGTCGCGCTCGCGGTGTTCATCTACTTCGCGGCGAGCATGGAGGAAGCCGGCGTGCTGGCCGAGGAGCGACGGCGTTCCTTCGACCTGGATGGCAGCGACGGGATCTGGACCGCCCCTCCGGGTTATCGCTGGGTCCAGCGTGGGCACGGGGTCTGGCAACTGGCGCCGGTCATCGTGACCACGTCCGACCGTGGTCGGAACTCCTCGTCATGGGTCGGCTGACGCCGATCTTCGAGCTCGGCGTCGATGAGGCTTATCGGCTCCTCGTCGAGCGGTTGGGGGTGGATCACCTAAGCCTCCCACCGCTCGACGCCATCGAGAATGAGGACTGGGGCCGCGACCTGCTCCTGAGCCGGTTCCTCGACGTTCCCCCCGATCTGCTGGCGCAAGCGGGGCTCTGCCTGGAGTCCCCCGAGGAGTCCGATTGAGTCCTCGAGCTCAGGCCCCGGCGTCCGCCGCCGATGGTCGAGTGCCGAGCCGTGCGGCCAGGAACTGGACAGGGTTGCCGTGCGACCGGGCGATCGCCTCCAGGCGGTCGAGTCGTCCCGCTCGCTGGCAGAGCTCGGCCACTCCGGGACAGACCAGCGCGCCGTCTGCAAGACCGGCCAGTTGCTCCCCAGCCACGTCGATCGCGTCTTCAAGCCGGCCTATCCGGACGAGCAGGTTCACCAAGACCTGCGCCGGATAGGTCGATTCCAGGTCGTCGCCGAGGGTTTCCTCCGCCTTCCTGCGGAAGTGGGCGACGGCTTGCTCGACGTCCTGGCCGAGCAGCGCCCGCAGGTACCGCAGGTGGTCCTCAAACGTGCGTTCGAACGGAGGTGCGCCTTCGAACTGGAGCCGGGGCGAGAGCCTTCGGCCGTACTCGGCAAGATCCGCGGCCAACGCCAGCGCGGCCCGGTCCGTGAGCATGATCGAGTAGCGGACCGTGGAAGACAGGTGCGAGACGTCCGTGTGATAGGCCTCCTCGGCGAAGAGCTCCGGATGGGCGGCGACGAGCTCGGTGATCGAACGCGACGCTCCCGTCGCGGGAGTGCCTCGTTGGCGGAGGTCCGCCTGCAGGTTCTCGAGAAGCTGGGCGTGCAGATGCCGGACCAGGCGTTCGACGCAGGCCGCCTGGATCGCGGGGTCGTGGATCCGGGCCTGCTCCAGCGCCGTGATGGCCGAGCAGGTGCCATAGTGCCCCAGGATCAGTTCGAATCCCCGGCGTGGGTTGGCGCCCTGGTTGAAGGACACGTCGATCACCTGCGCAAGCTTCTCGTGGTCGTCGCCAGGGAGGTAGCGATCGAGCGCCGCGGCGACGGGCTCCTGCTCGCCGATCGCTCGGAAGTAGGCCCACGCGGCCGGGATCTCACCCGCGGCGAGAAGCTTCGTGCCGACGTGCCGGATGGCCTCCACGTAGCGCTCCTCGAACTGCGTGCGGACCGTCTCGGGCAGGTCGTAGAGCGATCCGACCTGGACCGGCGGCAGGCCCAGCTCGTGACGGGCCTTCAGGAGCAGGGCGTCGAGGAGCGCCCGATACTCGCCCGCCGCTTCGAGCTGCTCGACCAGGGCCCGGATCGCCGCTTCGGGCCCGCCGACGCGGAGCGATTCGCTTAGGACCTCGAAGCTCCGGGCCGTGTCGGGGCCGCCGGCTCCGGACTGAGTCCCGGGCGATGTGCTGGCCGGGGCGTGGTTCATTGGTCTGGTTCCTGTGGGCTGGACCGGCCGGCGAGCCGGCGGAGATCGGATTACTGGGCGTCGGCCTTGGCGGGGTCGGGCGCGGTGGCCGGTGCGCCGGGCGGGTCCGCGTCCATCTGGGCTCCGAGCGACCGCTTCCAGGTGTCCCAGCAGCGGGTCCTGTAGCATTCCACCAGGGCGTCGCGGATTTCCTCGAGCGAGTCCGTGAGGATCAGGAGATTCAGGTCCTCCGGGGAGATCGCCCGCTCGCCGAGCTGGCTCTTGACGATCCAGTCTAAGAGGCCCTTCCAGTAGGCCGTATTGTACAGGATGATCGGGAACTGGTTGATCTTCTTGGTCTGGACCAGGGTCAGGGCCTCGAAGAGCTCGTCCAGCGTCCCGAACCCGCCGGGGAAGATCACGAAACCCTCGGAGTACTTCACGAACATCATCTTGCGAACGAAGAAATACCGGAAGTTGATGGAGCGGTGCAGGTACGGGTTCGACTGCTGCTCGAAGGGTAGCTCGATGTTGCAGCCGATCGAGTGGCCCCCGCCCTCGAAGGCCCCGCGGTTGGCCGCTTCCATGACGCCCGGCCCGCCGCCCGTGATGACCGCGAACCCGGCCTCGGCGAGCAGCCCGCCCAGCTTTCGGGCGGCCTCGTACATGGGGTGGGATTCGCCGAACCGCGCCGAGCCGAAGACGGCCACCGCCGCACCCACGGAGGCCAGGGCGTTGATGCCGTGCACGAATTCGCCCTGGATCCGGAGCACCCGCCAGGGGTCCCCGTGGGTGAACGCCGCAAGATCCGGGCTCAGCGGTACCGGTTCCGCGGGGACGACCCGATTGAGGAGCTGCTCGTCCTCGGTCTCAACCCGGCCGGCCGAGGAGGGCAGCAGCGGCCCGTTTCTCCGGGGACTCCGGTCCCCATCCGCCTCGGTGTGCTCGCCCAGTCCTGTCCCGCCCGTGCGTTTCTGTTCATCGGCCATGAAATCGGTTCCTGCCGCCTCGCCTGCCCACGGCCATCGCATCCAAGGACGGGGTCCTGCGTGGACTCAGCTTCATCCCAAGGGAAATTGTAGAGAATCCACCGTCTCCTGACGACCTCTCGGGCCCGCCGACCGTCCCCGGTTCGCCAGTTCCTTCCTGGCCTGATAGAATGCAAATCCGTAGCCGTGGTCATGGCCGCCGTCCCGCCGGATCCCCGATCGATGTCCATTCCCCATCCGCGACCTGTTGAGAATAAACCCCCGACCGCCCCGGCCTTCCAGGATAGCCCGTTCCTCAAGGCATGCCGGCGGGAGCGGGCCGAGGTGACGCCGATCTGGCTGATGCGGCAAGCCGGGCGCTACATGGCCGAATACCGTGAGGTCCGGTCCCGGGTCTCCTTCCTGGAACTCTGTAAATCTCCGGAGCTTGCGACCGAGGTCACGGTCACGGCGGCCCATCGTCTGGGGGTCGACGCCGCGATCCTGTTCGCGGACATCCTCCTGATCTTGGAACCCCTGGGATTCAACCTCGAATTCGCCAGGGGTGAAGGGCCGGTCATCCACAACCCGATCCGCGAGCCGAAGGACGTCGATCGCGTCCTGCCGATGCTCGACGGGGCGCCCCTCTCCTTCGTCTACGAGGCCGTCGCGGGCATCCGTTCCGCCCTGAGGCCGGAACTCCCCCTGATCGGATTCGCGGGCGCCCCGTTCACCCTGGCGTGCTACGCCATCGAGGGTGGAGGGTCGCGGCATTACGAGACCGCGAAATCATTCATGTACCGGGACTCCGGGGCCTGGAACGCCCTGATGGAAATCCTGGTGGACGCGACGGCCGTCTATCTAAACCGTCAGATCGAGGCCGGCGTCCAGGTGGTCCAGCTCTTCGATAGCTGGGTGGGCAACCTCGGGCCAGACGACTACCGACGATTCGTCCAGCCCCACATGAAGCGGCTCTTCGGGCTGCTGAACCCGTCCGTGCCCTCCATCCACTTCGGCACCGACACGAATGCGTTGCTTGAGCATCAGCGAGACGCGGGCGGTACGGTGATCGGCCTGGACTGGCGGGTGGACCTCGCCCACGCCCGGCGGCGGCTCGGTCCCGACGTCGCCGTGCAGGGGAATCTCGACCCCGTCGTCCTCTTCGCCCCGATCCCGGAGATCGAGCGCCAGGTCCGCAGGATCCTTGGCGAGGCGGAAGGGAGACCCGGCCATATTTTCAATCTAGGCCACGGGATCTTGCCCCAGACGCCGGTCGATCATGTCATCGCGCTGGTGGACCTCGTCCATAAGCTCTCGGCGAGCTGATCGGCCCGCGGAGATCCTCGTGGGCGAGGGATCGGACCTCGTTCCCGAAGACGCGACCGGCGGGGGCCTTCGTGGAATGGTAACTTCTCTTCAACGCCCATGCCGGAACCGCTACAATCGGAATAGTTAAACCTAAACCCAGCTCGCCGCCGGATATACGGTCGACCCCACGGGACACCCGCTCGCTGATTTTTCTTGCGTCCGCAAGCGGCGACTCGTATATGATCCCGTGAAGAGCACCAGGCAGGAAGCGACCAAGCAAGTCAGACTATCTAGCAAAGCGGGATCATCACCGCGATACGGAGAAGCTGCAACGCGATGAAGAACCTGGTCGACCGTCCGCCGTCACACAGCAAGCGCGATCGCGTGGTCGTGGTCGGCGCGGGATTGAGCGGGCTGGTCGCCGCCCACCGGATCGTGGAGCGTGCCGCGGCCGCTCGCCGGGCGGTGGACGTCACGGTCCTGGAGGCGAAGCCGCGGGCAGGAGGCGTGATCTGGAGCGAGCGGATCGACGGCTTCACCATCGAAGGGGGCCCGGACTCGTTCATCACGAACAAGCCCTGGGGCATCGACCTGTGCCGGAGACTCGGCCTGGCGGACCAGCTCATCGAGACCGACGCCACGCATCGACGGTCCTTCGTGGTCCGCAACGGCCAGCTGGTGCCTGTGCCCGATGGCTTCGTGCTGATGGCGCCCCAGAAGATCTTGCCGGTGCTGACGACACCGGTGCTCTCGTGGCGCGGCAAGATCCGGCTGCTCATGGACCTGATCGTCCCCCGCCGCGATTCCGAGGCCGAGGAGAGTCTCGCCTCGTTCGTGCGGCGGAGGCTGGGTCGGGAGGCCCTGGAGCGGCTGGTCCAGCCCCTCGTCGGCGGCATCTACACCGGTGACCCGAACGACCTGAGTCTGAAAGCGACGTTGCCGCAATTCCTGGCCATGGAACAGGAACACGGCAGCCTGATCCGGGCCGCTAGGCGGCAGAAACTGGCCGGCCGCGACCGCAGCTCCTCGGGAGCGCGCTACGGCATGTTCGTATCGCTCGCTGAAGGCATGGACACCCTTCCGCGGGCCCTCGTCGATTCCCTGCCTCCGGGCACGGTGCGCCTCAAGGCGGCGGCCCGGCGCCTGAGCCGCAACGGGTCGGCGTCCTCCCCCTGGCTGGTGGAGCTGCTGGACGGCCCGACGCTGGAGGCCGACGCGGTGATCATGACCACCGAGGCCCATGCCACGGCCCGTCTCATCGACGCCGAGGATCCCGCGCTGGCGCTCCAGCTCAGGGCCATCCCCTACGCGTCATCCGCCATCGTGAATGTCGCATTCCGCCGCGATCAGATCCAGCATCCCCTCGATGGCTTCGGGGCCGTCGTCCCGGCGATCGAGGGGCGGTCGATCCTGGCCGTCTCTTTCTCCAGCATCAAATTCCCGCGCCGTGCCCCGGACGGCACGGCCCTGATGCGGGTCTTCGTCGGCGGGGCGACCCAGCCGGAGCTGTACGACCTCGATGACGACGCCCTCGGCGATCTGGTGGCCCGCGAACTCGGCGCGCTGATCGGGGTCACGGGTGAACCGCTCCTGATGCAGGTCGCCCGACATCCGCGCGCGATGCCCCAGTACATCCTCGGGCACCGCGACCGCGTCGAATCGGTGAGGCGCAGACTCCTGCGCCATCCCCGGCTCTTCCTGACCGGGATCGCCTTCGACGGGGTGGGCATCCCCGACTGCGTCCACGCCGCGGAGGCCACGGCCGACGCCGTCCTCGACTCCCTGGCCAATCCCTCCGTCGCCGCAGCGTGACGACTCGGTCAGCGACTCCAGTCCCGACTCTCATTCGGGTGGGTCAGGCGGAGGAGCCGCCGCAACCCGCCCGACCAGATCCTCATCCTTCACCGACGGGCTGCCGGGGACTGACGCCAAGCCCCCGAAGACCTCTCCCTGCCGTCTGCCAGCGGCAAGCGATCATCCGCAGATCGAAGGCGAGAAGGGGACCGAGTTCAAGAGGCATGGTCGAGGGCTCCCCGTCCGATCAACCTTCTCCGGCCCGACCCGGGAGGAGGAGGCCAATTGCCGTGATCGCGATCACCAGGACCGCGATTACGGCCAGTGTCACGAGCGCCACGCCCGCCAGGTGGCTCTCCACCCCCGTGTGCAGCAGCGACCAGAGCTGAAAGGTGATCGTCGTCAGGCCCGGCGGCAAGACAAGGTTGGTGGCCGGCAGTTCGCCGAACCCGATCACGAGGGCGACGGACCAGGCCGCGACGAGCGGCCTGATGGTCAGCGGCAACGCCACGCGAAGGGCACGCCCGGCTCCGCCATGGCCCTCGATGGCCGCCGCTTCCAGCAGGCCCGCCGGCAGGACCGCCAGGGCTGGCCAGAGGATGAGGATTGCGTAGGGCAAGGTCCGGACCGCCTGCGCCATCACCACGATCGCCGGCGTGTCGTGGACCCAGGAAAACCAGCGATAACCGAGCTTGAGCGCCATGCCGACGACCGGGCCGGGCGTCGCCAGTGTGAGGGCAAGCGTGGCGAGCATGAGCACGCGCAAGTGGCGCGACTCTCTGGCGGCCCAGGCCAGCGACCAGGAGAGACCCGCTGCCAGCGTGGCGGCCGCGACAGCCAGCAAGAGACTGGTCGCGATCGGCCCCGCGCTCTCGCCCGCGGCGTAGGTCAGCGTGCCCTGGAGGCCTGAGATCGACCAGACAGGCGGCATCCCCAGCCGAGCCCGTCCCCCGACGCGTCCAGCCCGCCAGATGAGGCTATAGAGCGGGACGGCCACGAGGGCGGTGAACAGCCCGAACACCAGCCATTCCGAGGCGGCCTTCCATCGGCCGAGCGACCAGCGGCGACACCGGCCGTAGGCGGAGGAGAGCCGCGCGGGGTCGGCACGCTCGAACCAGCGAGCCGCCATGAAGATGGCAATCCCCAGCACGAGCAGGGGAGGGAGCGAGACGGTCGCGGCGTCCGCGGGACCGCGTCCGAGGCTGTACTGGGTGTATGCTTCCTCGGCGTAGGTACGGACCTGGAGGAGATCGGTGATCGTCATCTCGCTCGCAGTCAGGACCGAGAGCGCCAGCGCGGCGGCTCCGATGGCCCCGATCCCTCGCCGGAGGGTGACTGAGAAACAGACACTCCACGCGGGACGATCGAGCAGTGCCGACTCCTCAAGCTCCGGCTCGACAGTCCGCAGGCCGAGGCCGACGAGCAAGACGGCCCAGGGGAGGCCGGCCAGGGCGTGGACGACCGCCGCGCCCGTACGCCCCACCAGGAGTGGAGCGGAGCCAATGGCCTGCGCCCTGCCGACGTTCCCGAGCGCGCCTAGCCAGGAGCTGGCATGGAGGGGCAGGGGGATGAACAGGACGACCGCAAGGATCAGGACCGCAAGGCCGCGTCCGCGGAGGTCGGTCCGGAACAGGAGCAACGCCAGCAGGGTTGCGAGGGGCAAGGCAAGGACCAGGACCCATCCGATGAGATTCAAGGTCTCGAGTGCCAGGCGTGCCGGACGGGCCAGGCTGCCGTCCTCGCCGAGCAGTCGCGCGGTGGCGGCCGGATCGAGGGCGACGCCCGAGGCCGACTCGGGATCCGCTCCCCAGACGTCGACGATCAATCCGGCCTGACAATCCCAGCCGCCCGAGCGCAAGGCCCGAACGAGCCGCCATGGGGCCTGGGTGGCCTCTAGCCCGGTCGCCACGAGCGGCCAACCGGCGAGCAGGCCGAGCGTCCCGAGGAGCCAGGCTCGGAAGGCCAGTCGGCCCACGGTCAGGGCCTCAACCCGGCCGCCTTCATCAGCGCCGCGGTCCTCGTGTAAGCCTCGGTCACCCATTCCTCGATGCGGTCCGGCTCTGGCGAGTATTCGAGCTCCACGGAGACGGTCAGGTCGTCCGCCCCGAGCGATTTGAGGTAGTGGAGATAGGGAGGAAAGTCCACCACGCCCCGGCCCGGCGGCAGGTCGCCGTGCACCTTGCCGTCGCAGTCGGAAATGTGAACATGAGCGACCTTCCCCCTGAGCGCCTCAATGGCGCCCGGCGGCTGGTGGGCCAGCACGAGGTGCGAGATGTCCAGGTTCGCCTTCACCACCGGGTGGTCCACGTCTCCCAGGAAGCGGACCATGCTCGGCACGTCCTTGAGTAGAGACAGGGCGAACGGCTCCAACTCCAGCGCGATCTCCAGGCCGAGCGCCGCGGCACGATCTCCCAGTGTCCTGACGTGCCTCACGGCGGTCGACCACTGCTCGGCGGGCGGGATGACCTCCTTCTGCCAGATGTACTCGCCCAGGACCAGCAGCACGTTCCGCGCGTCGAACTCGTGGGCCATGTCCAGGTAGGCTCGCGCCCGATCGAGGTGGAACCGCTGGACGCTGGGGTTGAAGTCGATCAGGCCGACGGCCACGCAGGCGAGGCTGACGATCGGCAGCCCGGCGCGGCGGCATTCCTCGCGGATCATCTTCCGTTCCCGGACGTCGATGTCCAGGGGATCGGCGAAGATGTCGATCGCGTCGAAGCCGATCTCTCGGGTCTTGCGGATGCCGAACTCGGTCCCCCGGCCGGCCTGGACCCAGGCGGAATTGATCAGTCCCAGCCTCATGGAGCGAGCTCCCCGGAGTGATGGTTCGACGCGGTGGCGATCCCGTCCTCCCGGCCCTTGGAGGGGAAGGGCAGCGTCCTTGCCGGGTCGGTCACGCCCGCGAAGCTATCCACGAGCGTCGTGTTGCCTTCCTCGATCCGGTGGGCCGGCTCCAGGGGGAGGTGGACCACGAAGCTCGCGCCTTCCCCCGGAGCGGAATGGACCTCGATCCTCCCGCCATGCTCGTGGACGATGCCGTAGCTGATGCTCAGGCCGAGCCCGGTCCCCTGGCCGACCGGCTTGGTGGTGAAAAAGGGGTCAAAGATCCGCTCCCGAATCGCCGGGGGTATGCCGCAGCCGTTGTCGCGGATCTCGATGCGGACGCCCATCGCCTCCGGCTCGGTCTCGGTCTTCACGGTGACCAGCCCGCCCTCCTCGGCGCAGGCGTCGATGGCGTTGGTCAGGAGGTTGACCACCACCTGGTGGATCCGCGCGGCCCGGCAGCGGATCGCGGGCAGCGCTCCGAGGTCCATGACGATTCGGGCGCCCTTCTTCCGGGCATAGCCCTTGATGATGTTGATCGACGACTCGATCCCGGGATTCAGGTCGACCTCGTTCCAGTCACCCTCATCGACCCGAGCGAAGAGCCGGAGCTCCTTGACGATCCGCTCGATCCTCCGAAGCCCCTCGCGGGTCCGCTCGATGAGTCGCGGCAGATTCCCGATGCTGTAACTCAGGTCGATGCGCTCGTCCAGGTCGTTGATCTTCGCCGCCAGGTCGGGCCGCGCTCGCCCGAGATCGACCTCCCCCTGACGGTGGATGTCGATCAGTCCCAGCAGATCCTTCAGATCCCGCTCGAGGACGGCCACGTTGTTGCTCACGAAGGAGAGCGGGTTGTTGATCTCGTGGGCCACGCCCGCGACGAGCTGCCCCAGGCTGGCCAGCTTCTCCGTCTGGACCAGGCGGCTTTGGGTGCTCTTCAGGGCCTCGTGTGCCTGATGTTCGGAGCGGGCGAGCTCCTGGAGCATGATGTTCTGCTCGCGGAGCTGCTCCTCGGCTCGGACCCGGTCGGTGACATCCCAGAAGATCCCCTGGATGCCGATCGGCCGGCCGTCCGCGCTCATCAACCGAGTCTTCATCACCTGGACGTAGAGCTTCTCGCCCTGGGGCGTGATGTGCTCCTCGACGACGTCCAGTACCTCCCCGGTCTCGATCACCCAGCGGTCGTCGCGTCGGTATTTCTCAGCCAGCTCGCGTGGGAAATAGTCGAAGTCCTTCTTGCCGATGATCTCCTCGAGGGTCCTGCCGAGCTCGTTGCAGAATCGCTGATTGGCGAAGGTGAACCGCCCGTCGAGGTCCTTGCGAAGGATCATCTGGGGTAGCGTCTCCACCAGGGAGTGGTAGAGGAACTCGATCTCACGCTGAGCGCGAATCGCCCGGCCGCGTTCCTCGGCCGCCGCCTCCAGGTCGGTGGAGAGGACCGTGTGCCGTCGCCGGAGGCGCCAGAGCGCAACCACGACCCCGGCCATCACGACGGCCACGCAGGACAGCACGGCCAGCGGGATCACATGGTTGTGCAGCCAGGCCATGAAGGGTGAAGTTGGCATCGGCGTGAACGCGCGAGAGGGGATAAGCCTCGTCCTCGAAGGCCCCCCCGGACCAACCGGACGGCGGAGCGGACCGGTTCGCGAGGATCCGCCTCCCCCGGCCGGATCCGGGGACGAGCCCGGGACGACAGGCCAACCTATTATCGCTCAGAGCGGACGGGCTGCACCACCTGATGCCGACGGGCGGCGTCCAGCACGGCCTCGCACAGGGCGACGGTCCCGAGATTGTCTCGGCCCGAGATGTCCGGCTCCTTGCCGGTCTCCAGGGCCCTCAGGAGTCCGGCCATCGTACCGGCGAAGGCGTCCGGGAACCAGGCTTCGGTCCACCGCGGCCGGTGCCAGCGCCCCTGGTCGGCGGTGGTGGAATAGTCGATCGTGCTGGGCACCCGGTCGGGCCAGCCGGGCCAGCCGATCGTCCCGTGCGCCAGGCCCCGGGTCCCCTCGAACCGCCAGCGGATGCCGATCTCCGCCCCCGAGCCCTCCCGGGCGGGGCCGCTCCAGACGTCGTCCCAGGATGCGGCCCGCGCCCCCGAGGCGAATTCGAGGATGTACAGGTTGATCCCGTCTTCGTGGGGGAAGGCCGTCCTGGGGTCCGGCCGGGTGCTCGCCAGGACGCGGTCAGGGTCGCCCAGCCAGTAGCGGAAGGTGTCCAGGTGATGAATGCTCATGATGAAGGTGGAGAGCGAACGACCGTCCCGCGCCCACGGCATCCAGTGCGGGATGGCCCTCATATCGATCGTCGCCAGCACCGGCTCGCCGAGGATGCCCCGGTCGATGAGGTGCCTGAGCATCCGCACCGAGTGGTCGTACCTCATATTCTGATTGACCTGCAGGACCACCCCCGCCGCGGCGCACGCATCGACCAGGCGCCTCGCCTCCGGGAGGTCCAGCGCCAGCGGCTTCTGAGCGAGGATCCCCCGGACCGAGCCCCGCCGGGCGAGGATCCGGTCAATCACACCGGGCTGCTCCGCGGGCGGGACCGCGACATCCACGACCTCGACGGCCGGGTCGTCGAGCATCGCCTCGAGGGTCGGATGCACCCTCGAGATGCCTCGCAGGCGGGCCACCTCTTCCGCAGTGCTCCTGGTCCGGGACGTGATCCCGACCACCCGGACCCCCGCCTCCGCATACGCCACCAGGTGGCAGTCGCGGACGATGAACCCCGCGCCGACGATGCCGATGCCCAGGCTGCGATCCCTCGGCCACTCGGGGAGACGGCAAGCAATCTCAACCTGGTTCTCGATCATCGTGACGTCCTCTCGCAGACTCATTCCGAGCGATGTTCTCGATTAACTGGCCTGTAAATACTCTGGCCGAGCCCTCGATGTCCAGGACCCGGCCGCTGTGTGCGAAGGTGGAGACTGGGCGAGCTTGCTGAGTCACATGTGACCGTGGCTGTTGTCGTTCCTCGAGACGCGGTCGCCAGCATGAGCGACCGAAGGTTGGTCCATCGCCGGCTCGTCCCGAAATCGATCCCGGGCGAGGATACCGGCCATCGAGTCCGCGTAGAAAACCCCGAGAGGGGTCGGCCGGACTTCCAGGGGAGTCACGTCGACCAGGCCCTCCGCCTCGAACGCCTCGAAATGCTCGCGGAAATCCTCGATCGGGTCGGCACCGAAGAGCCCCTGGTACGCTCGCCGATCGATCTCGAGCCCGGAGAGTCGGCGGGTGAGGTACAGGATCCTGGCGTCCTGCGGCGAGTAGAGGAACTCGCGATTCCACGTCGCCTCGCCCGATTCCACCCTGCCGAGGTACTCGGCCGAACCGTCGGGATTAATTGCCTTGAGCGCCCTTTGATCGCCCCCGCAGTAGGAGATGCCAGAGGGCCCCAGGCCCAGCATATCGAACCGATCCGGCCGGAAGCTCATCTCCTCGTAGATGAACCGGCGAGGGTCGCCCCGGTACTGCTCTCGCTCGAAGTTCGTGAGCGTTGTCTGGTGGAAGCCTCGTGAGAGTAGGAACCCTCGAAGCGCAAGCCAGTTGTCCGAAGCCTCGTGATTCCTCGGCAGCGAGGCCAGCAGCACGGGGTCGCGCGACCACTCGGTGCCCAGCCCCCGGAACATGACGAGGTGGTACAGCCCGATGTGATCCAGTCCGATCGCCACGGCCTTCTTGAGATCCTCGGTCATGTCCAGGAGATCCTGGCCTGGCAGATTGAAGAGGAGGTCGCCGGAAACCGTGAACCCGCGGTCATGACCGAGTTCGGCTACCCTGGCGAAGGTCGCCTCCGTCCCGAATCCAAGCCGACCCATGCGGCTGAGGGTGCGTTCGTCGAACGTCTGCATCCCCATGCTGAGACGATAGTGCCGTGCCGGAATCTCCTCTCCCAGCACATCGATCAGTCGAGGCTCCTGCCTCAGGAACGCGGCGGGAACACCCTCGAGGGTGACCTCGCATTCGGACAGGTCGAAGGAATCCGCGAGCGCCCGGCAGAGTTTGCGAAATGGCAGAACGGGGCTCAGGTTGGCAGTACCTCCTCCGAAGTAGAGGCCCGAGACGGAGCGGCCGCGAAGATGTGGATCCGCCCGAAGTTTGATCTCGAGCTCGCTGATGACATGGTCGATGACGTGCGCAGCCCGCCGCGCGTTGAACCGCTCGTGAGGGAAAGTGCAGAAGCCGCAGCCCGAGACGGTCGGGTTGCAGAACGGGTGGGGGAGCACGCCGACGAGCAACCCCCGAGCCGGGTCGAATCGCAGACGATTCGCCTCGCCGCCAGTCCGGTGCGAAACTCGGGGTACGGCCGCGGCCAGCGGGAAACCGTGGAGCAATCGGTGCCGCTGCGGCCCCTGCATCCGCGAGCGAAGCGCCAGGTGGGCCGGCGACCTGACCGGGATGGCGCGGACTCCTTGCATGTCCAGAAGAGGAAGCATCATGAGGACTCCAAGAGGAGAGCCGTGAAGTCAGGAGAGTCGAGAATCGCGAAGGCGTTCGGGCGTGAGACTCAGCCGCGCTCCCCGCAGATGCGAGCCAGGGCTCGGGTCCGATTAGCCTGGTACACCAGCATGAGCCCGATTGCAGCCAGGCCAACGAGGTAGTGAAGGTGCCGCCAGGGACGGTCCACCGGGTGGAAATGGCGGTAGCTCAGGACGAGCAAGAAGTAGGCGGCCATGGATAATGCTGTCGTCTGGATGATCTGTCCGGCCCGGGCCCAGAACGCCGAGGCGACGATCAGCACTGCAAAGGCCACCGTGAGCGGGCTCATCAATGCGTCGTCGAGCTCGATGAGCAGAGCCAGGACCAGCACATCGACGAGCCGCCAGCCGAATTGCAGGCCGTCCTGGTCACCGGTCCGGTTGAGCCGGCGCTGAAATGCCCATGATGCGAAGCCCCAGGCGAGCAGGATCGCCTGGTTGAGCCAGACGAGGATGGACTCGAGAGAGATGAACGTCGGGAAAAGTCCTAGCTTCCTCAGGCCGTGCGCCCAATGCTCCGGAAGGATGGCTGCGAACCGACCGACGGCCAGTCGGTAGCTCCAGATGATGGTGGAGCATGCGACGATCACGGCCAGCCGCACAGCGAGGGCGGGCTCCCTCCTGGCCTTGTGAACGAGGCGGGAGAGAAGCCCCTCCGGCGGACTCGACAGCGGCTCCCCGCGATCGACGCACCTCAGGTCGACGAGGAGCTCGTTGGCTGAGGAATAGCGCTTCCGAGTCGACCTCGCCAGGCACTTCAAGCAGATCGATTCCAGGTCATTGGAGATTCCGGGGCGAAGCCGACTGGGAGGGGTCGGGTCTCGCTCAAGCGTCAGGACGATTGATTCCGCGGATCGCGGGAACGGTGTCTGGCCCGTGAGCAATTCGTAGAGGATGACGCCCAGACTATAGATGTCGCACGCGGGTCCCACGTCACCGAAGCGGCGGTCGAGCTGCTCGGGTGCGATGTACGGGACTGTTCCGCAGGCCCCGATGACTGCGCGGTCCTCGTGGAAGAGGAACGAAAGCCCGAAGTCCGCGACGTGAGGCCGGCCCGTCTCGTCGAACAGGATGTTCTGCGGCTTCAGGTCGCGATGGATGACCGGCCGCGGCTGCGAATGCAGATAGCACACCGCCTGGGTCAGCTTAATCAGCAGACCGACCGCCCTGCAGGGTTCCATCGGCTTCGGGACATCCGCCAGGGTCATCCCGGACATCAGGCGCATTGAGTAGTACCACTGCCCGCGATCGTCCCCGGAGCCGAAGTAAGGGACGATGTGCTCGTGGTGGAGCCGCGCCAGTGTCTGAACCTCGGTGGCGAACCTTTCCTCGTCGTCGCGCGACCTGAACAGCCCCGTCGAGAGCAGCTTGACCGCGACTTCCCTCGCGGCGATCCCCGGCTCTCGCGCCCGATACACGATACCCTCCCGGCCCCTGCCGATCTCCTCGAGCAGCTCGAGTCGGCCGACGCTGCGCCCGAACTCTGGGTGTTGCTCGTCCAGGTCATCGAAGACGGCTCGGATGCTCTGGAGGCGATCCGGGAAGGTGGCGAAGTAGTCCTCCGGCGTGGGGCGCTCTCCGGCCGAGCGGCGATGTTCCAGCTCGATCCGCAGGAGGTCTTCCAGGAGCTGGGCACGGTCTTCCGGCAAGGCCTTCTGAAGAACGCGTTCGATCCGAGGCGATCTGCCCATGAGCAGGGCCTCCTCGAACCGATCGCAGGATCGGCAAATCCGAATGGCCTGGTCCGATTGCATCGATCGTGCCTCGTCGCGAGGACTCTGATTCGGGCTCCCCACGAGCCACTACGTCCTTAATGCCGCGACGGGGGCGGATCGCGCAATCACCCCAGGGAATTTTCCCTCCCGGGATCGTCTTCCCAGATCGAGCGGATCGTCCGGAACCAGACGTGGACCATGGAGGTGCTCCGGTTCAGCTTCCCGGCGATCTCGGCCGCGGAGTACCCCTCCATCGCCATCCACGCCGCCTGCCGCCAAAAGGGGTTCGGCAGCTTCCGGATCAACTCGTCAAGCTCCAGCCGGACGATCGCAGCGTACTCCTCGGTGGGTTGCAGCGATGCGATCCACGCGGTCCCTCCGCCTGAGGACGCGCCGTCACAGCGGAGGTCCGTGAAATGCGCCGGGCGCTTCTCCCATCGTTCGACGCGCCGATAGACCTTGCGTTCGGTGATGGTCGCGAGGGTTCGCCAGAGGACTTCACGGCGATCCACAAAGTCAAACTTTCCCTGAGCCAGGCCGTCGCAGAACGCATCCATGACAGAGAGAGCAACGTCCTCGTCCTCCGTTCGTAACGGCAGCGGGAGTCGTTGGGAGGCATGTCGCGCGAGGCGTTCGAAGTACCGAGCCCAGAGCGGCGTCACCTGATCTTCGGCACCGCCGCGGATGTCGATCACGATCTGTGTCACGGAACCGCATGCATCCGGAGGCATGGCGGAGCTCCGAGAACCCCGGTCGGTGAGAGTTCGCAAGGGACCTGCCAGGGAAGATAGGTGCCGATTTCAGGAAAATCAAGTGACCAGATTTCACAAATTCAAGGGTCTCGGACATTCAGAAAGATAGGCGGTGAGTACCGTCCCTGCCGGATGGTGATCGCCTCGTGGGGGAGAGCGTCGGCGTTCGGCGTGGGGGGCATGAGAAATGATCTGTCCGAGGAAATTCGAGAGGATCCTGGAGACCGAGGCTGGCTCGAATCACGCTGGACTCTCGCTTGAGGTTGCGGTCCCTGCAACCTTGACCGTAGCGAGATGCTGGTCAATCCCCGGATCGCCGCCCCTCCTCGGCGCGTCCGTCTCAAGATCGTGCTACCTGCTTGCGAGGAACGACACTCGGCTGTTCGTCGTCCTTTCCACAATCCTGCTCGCATCCGTACCGGCGGCGATCACCGGCGAACCCGATGATGGGCTCCTTCGGGACGTAACACTCGGCGCCCTCGTGCCTCTCTATCTTCGACTATGGACGTGGTGGGACCGAGCCAGCCGATGGGACCTCCTCGATCCTGTTGTCATCTTCACCGCGCCGGTCTGGTTCGTTGGGCTGACGATCACGGTCCTCCGACTCAACGACATCCTCAACGCTTTCGGCTGAGGATGGGCCCGCACCGACCGAGCGGGATCGATCGTTCGCTTCTCCCGCTCAACTTTCCGCAGACCGTTGGCTCTGGATCCGCCAGGGCGACCGACCCCGGGGATTCCACGCGCGCGTCGGATCGTCGTACCTTTTGCGAGGACAACGATGAAAACCACTCAAACGTTTCAGGCGTTCGGCCGGCCCCGGAAGTGGTCCGGAGTCTGGGATCACTCCCTCGACGAGGCGACGAAGCCGCCGAGAGTCTCCCTGGAGTTCGAGATCATCTCGTGCCTGGGAAGATTCGCATTCGCTTGCTTCATCACTGCGGGATTCGCCGCGGGGCAGCGTCTCATCAAGGGTTCGATTCCCTGCCCCTTCGACTCGATCCGGGCATGCGAGTGTTTGTTTTTCTGGAGTCTCGTGCTGATTTGCTGCTACTCGAGTCGGGGTGATTGAGCTCAGCGAATCGCCGGGTGAACGATCTCAGTCCTGCAACGATTCGCTCGATGCTCGGGAGCGGGGATGAATCGTCGCCGGCCGGGGCTCCGGCTGGAACCAGTGGGTGAACTCCACCTCAGTCGCGCCTCGATGCACCGAACGAAGGATCCGAGCGGCCGCCAGCGGAGGGGCCAGGATCGCGAGGATCGTCGCAGAAAGCTGCCAGATCACAACCCACCAGGACGGGGTGAACAAGGCGATGACCGCCAGAACTGTGACCGCGACCAATACGACGTGCATTTCGCAAAGCTTGTACGCCGGCCAGGAGAGTGCCCCGAGTCCGCGGCGTGGCCAGGGGGCGGGCGGGGTGGGGCTGCCGCCGCTGCCACCGTCGACGCGGTAGCTCCGCGAGGCGCTCTTGAGCCGCTGGAAGAAGGCCTTGTAGCGGCAATCGTTGTGGAGCGAGAGGAGAGCCCACCCGACGGCGATCGCGAAGCCGGCAAGGGTCCAGGCCGGATGACCGAGGCGCATCGTCAGGCCGAACCCCAGGGCGAAACCCAGTGCCAGGTTCGCCAGGTGGTGCATCAGGTAGTCGAGGTAGACCCCGTCGAGGCTCGCCGTGCTCCGCCAGCGAGCGACCTGCCCGTCGACGTGGTCCAACCAGAAAGCGAGATGCAGCGCGGCGACACCCGCGACGAAGCCCCCGCGCGTGCCGGTGCCGATCCCCGCCGCGCCGGCGAGACTTGCGGTCAGGGCCGCCAGCGTGACCTGATTCGCGGACAGGCCGAGCCGGACCGCCAGCCAGGTGCCGTAGATGGCGGTCGGGCGTGCGAACCGGCGCGCCAGCCAGTTGCCGATCTCCCGATGCCGCCCCTTCTGGACGGTCGCCCTCAGCTCGTCGAGTGTGGGGCGTCCTCGGCTCATCGCGTCACGCTCCGGCCCTCGCCGCCCGCGCCCAGCCGTTCGTCCGCGAGCGAGAAGATGGAGTATTCGCGGGTCACGCCGTCGCGGTCATGAAGTCCTTCGCGGTAGAGCGGCGTGTGGAGCGAGAGCCAGGGCGCAAGCAGCCTGCCAAGCGTCGCATCGAATTCCACCGAGACCGGGCCGCTGGGCGGGCAGAGCATGACGTGGGTATAGCCCTCGCTCCTCAGGGTCTCGACGATCTCCTGGGGAGACTCGCCATGCTCCCCGAGACCGGTGCGGCGACGGTGTGCCAGCTCCATGGTGTAGTGCCGCGGGATGTAGAAGCCCCGATGGTCCTGGCCGATCAGGCGGGCCGCCGGGGGCAGGTTCCGGCCCACCCACCGGCCGACGCGGTAGGTCGGCTCGCAGCGGCCCAGGAAGTCGTGGAACGACTCGCGGCCGAGGACGACCCCGGCCGCCCTCGCGGCCCGCGTCGCCGCAATCCCGGCCTCGAGGCCGAGGACCGTTAGCAACACGGCGACGAGCGCCCGCGAGGGGATCGTGCCCCGATCGAGCCAGCGGCCGGCGACATAGGCGACCGCCACCGACATCGGCCCGACCGCGATCAGGAGGAAACGCATGCTCTGCCGCTGCGTCAGGCAGAGCACGACGAATACGTAGCCGAGGCCCGCCAGCCCGAGCACCCGGCGGGGCGCTCCCACCAGCAGCACGGCCGGCAGGAACAGCAGGAATGCGGGCCCGAACTGATGGGCGAAACTGTCGAAACGCTCCGGCTGGAGCGTCAGCGGGACGAGCGAGGTCGCCAGGTTCCAGAGATCCACGCTCAAGGGTCGCTTGATCGGATCGAGGACCTCGGTCAGGCCCGAGCCGAACACCCCCTTGAAGAAGGGGTAGACCGGGTTGCCCGTGTGCACGTAGCTCCGCACGTACCAGCCGCCGCCGACTGCGGCCGTCGCAGCCAGGAAGACGGCCAGAAGCCCCAGCAGGTGCACCCCGTGGGACCGGCTGCGCCAGGCGCCGTGGAAGATTGGCCGGACGAGCATCGCCGACGCCAGCAGGACCACCAGGACCAGCGCGGGGTACTTCACGCCGACGGCCAGACCGGCGTAGACGCCGGCCAGCACCGCCGAGCACGCGTCGGGGCGCTCCATGTGGCGGATCCAGGCGAGGACCGCGGCCGTGCCAAAGGCGGCCAGGGCAACGTCGTTGAGGGGGGCCGTCATGCCGTTGCTGATCGCCGGGGCCAGGAGGGCGACCGCGCCGGCCCACCAGGCCCGCCGGCCCAGGCTCGGGCGCGCCAGCGCCGTGACGCCCGCAGCGAAGACCAGCCCGAGGACCCACTGGATGCACCGACAGGCCACCGGGCCGCGGAATTCGAGGGCGACGGCGTAGAGCATCTCGGTCACGAGCGGATAGACCGTCTCGTGCAGGTCGGGCTCGAACCCGACTGCCTGCCGCATCAGGAAGACCTTGGGCACCTGCAGGTGGTAGCAGAGCGCGTCGCCGTCGGTGACTGGGGCCAGGGCAGAGAGGCCCGTGGCGGCCAGCGTGACGGCCACGAACAGCCCGACCACCCGGTCGAGACGAGTGACCGAGGGGTCGCGCAAGGCCGAGCGCCCGTGACGGACAAGGGCGATCGTCAGCCCAAGGCCGCGGGGCAGTCCCAGCTCGGCCGCGACGCCCAGCAGGACGGCCAGGCCTGTGAGGTTCAGGCAGCCGATCTCACCCAGCATCAGGCACGTCAGTGAGAGAGCGCCCAGGCCCAGCGGAACCGCCATCGCCATCGCGTCTGCGGGGTGCTCCGGCAGGCGCCCGAAGGTGAGGAGCAGTCGCCTGCCCACGCCGGCCGCGACCATCGCCAGGAAGAGTGCGAGACAGAGGTCGAGCATCGGGGAACCACCTCGATTGGCGTCAGCATGCGGACCTGGCTCGGGCGCGATGGACGGGTTTCGGCTCGCGAACGCAGGGGTTCAACGATCGCCCGGCCAGGGGAGCCGTACCACGCAGAACTGGGAAGTCGCCGGGTCCGGGTCGTGCGGGATCGGACCCGACTGCAGCAGCCGGTACCCGCGCGCACGATACCAGGCCGCCGTGTCGTAACCGTAGCGGTTGTAGCTGGTGCCGGTCTCTTCGTTATGGGCCGCGAACCTGCGGGCCACGCGGACGACCTCGCGGCGGATCCGCTCGGCGATTTTCGGCGGGTTGTGCAGGATGACGGCGGAGGTCACGACCATGTCGAATGCGCCGTCCGGGAAGGGCAGGTGATCCCCGCACGAGAGCATGAGCGTGATATCGTCCATGCCCCGGAGGAACTCGTGTGCGAGATCGAGCTGCGTGGGGCTGAAGTCGATGCCAGTGAGGGGCGCGCCCAGTCGTCGCCTCAGCGCCTCCAGGAGCTTCCCGTAGCCGCATCCGATCTCCAGGATCGATTCCGGGCGACAGGCCGCGATCTGATCCGCCATCCACGCGGCCCGGAGCGAGCGGGCCTGCTGCCCCTCCTGCTCGCGGAAGTAGTCCGGGCCGCCGCGGAGCGTCCAGTACTCCTGAGGATCGCCGTACAGGAAGCGACGCTTCCAGGTCGGCCAGGGCCGAAGTGTCCGCCGCAGGACCTTATGCCAGGCATACCTCGGGCCTCGCGAGCGGAACGCCCTCCAGGCCCGGACCGGGAGCAAGGGATGCGCGGGAACCGACAGCTCCATGAGTACCGTCCGTGGTCCAGGCGTGGCGAGGAACCGCCGCGGAGGCCGCCTCTTGCGTGCCCTCCGCGCCGAGGGTGAGTGCCGCCGATCCGGGGAATCGTCAGTCCCCATCAGACCGCGGACGGGAGTCTACGAACCTGCTGCCAGGCGGTCAAGGCGGGCCGGGGGGGTGGGCTCGCCGGTGGCGAGGCACTTCCCGCACGCGTCATGATGGAAGCAAGCTCCGCCCCGCAGCGTGAAATCACCGGTGTAGGCAAGGCCCCGGCCTGGCCGGGGACCGGGGACGGCAGGGACGCTGCGAATTGCCCGGACTCCGATGCGTACCTATAATGTGGACCTCGGAGCCGGGGGCCACCGTCGTCCTCGCGCGACACCTCACTCATCGAGTCTGTCTGCTTGAAGAAGGTCGTGGAAATGGGTGTCCATTCAGGCCGGGCCCGGATCGCCGACCTATCCTTCCAGGTCTACGAGCGTGCGCTCCATCCGGAGTGGTTTGCCACGAGGGTCCACCGCCGAATCCCTCGGGGGCGTTGGGAGGCCGATGTCCGGATCATCGCAGGGGGCCACGTCGTAAACTTCGCCACCGGGGCCGTCCGCCTGACCGAAGTTCTCAGCGGCCCGGAGACAATCCTCCCGGAGCCCGGATTGCTGTTTCATTCGGGCGTCCGTAGCGAGCGTTCGGCGCGGCTCGAGTCGGGGGGCGTGGTCGAGTACCAGAGCTGCTTCGAGGTCGAGCGGGTCGATCCGGAGGTGTTTCGACACCTCTGCGCGGAGCTGGTTGCCGACGGGGCCCGCGAGACCCTCATGCACCATTTCGGCTCGAGCAATCGACTCTCCCCCGCGCCGCTGAGCCGAGTCCACCTGGATCCCCGGGTCCGAGGCCTCTCCGTCCATTCCACCCACACGTTCCCCGAGGAGTTCGCGGTCATCCACTCGCAGTCACTCTACGAGCTGATTGACGGCCCGTCCGAGCCCTGACGACTTGCGTCCGATGACCGTATCGGGCTCCCGGGCCGGTCCTACCGACCGCTTACCATGGGACGCCCCAGGTCGGGGCACGGCAGTGCTACGCGCCGGTTTTGCGTTACCTGGATCAGAACCGTGCGGCCCGGCCAGTCAACCGACTCTTCCCCCCGAGGCGGTTGCGTTGTCGTAGTTGACGCATGAGCTTGACCGGCGTGCGCGCAAGGGGGCCACGGGCTCGCCGCCCTTCGTTTCTCGTCCGCCTGATCGGTCGCCGTCGCCGTGCTCCTCGGTCCTCGCCGCCTCGATCGCCGTACCCGCCGCTCCTCAGGCCTTCGCCGCCTCCCGCAAGGCCTCGGCGACCGGGCCGAGCCTCAGCTTGCCCAGCGTCCCCTCGCGGCGCGGGTGCGAGGCCAGGATGGTCGCGAAGGCCGCGTGCACCACCAGCACCGCGCCGACCTGCGCCGCGAACCGCCGCGAGCCGGTGACGTTGCCGTCGTCGGCCCCCCAGAAGACCTTCAGCCGGCCGTTGACCCGCTCCACGGCCGTGCGCCCCTTGTACAGACGCTCGAACTTCCTGGTCGCCCGCGGCAGGGCGGGGAACCGCCTCGGGTCGACCTCCTGGCTGACCCGCACCGTCAGGCCGTAGGCCCTGCCGGCGTTGCAGGTGCTCGACATCGGGCAGCCCCAGCCCTCGTGCTTCGCCGGGCAGCGATACTTCAGCGTCCGGCGGCTCGGCTCGTGGCCGATGTAGGCCATCCGGTGCCGCACCGGCGGCTCGCTCCTCGTGTCGTAGCAGTACACCGTGCCGGCCTCGTCGTGCACCAGGTTGGTGCGGCCGTGGCGGCCCGGCAGCGGCCGCTCCGGCTCCTCCTTCCAGAGCGCCCGGGCCTGGATCACCGGCACGATCCCCCGGGACGCCAGCGCCTCGTGCACGTCCGTGGTGTCGGCCGCCTTGTCGTAGGCGAGCGTCTCGATCCGCCCCGGCGGCAGGTTCGCCTCGGCCTGCTCGAGCAACCCGGGCAGGGTCTCGCCGTCGCCGGCCTTGGTGTCGGTGACCCGGTAGGCCAGGACCACCTCGTGCCGCACGTCGACGATCAGGTGCAGCTTGTAGCCGAACCACTCGACGACCTTCGTCACCGTGCCGTCGTCGTCCTTGTACTCCTTGCGGCCCCCCGAGGCCTGGGGCAGCCCCTCGGCGGCCTCGCGCGCCGCGCCCGGATCGGCCTCGCGCCGCGCCGCGAGGCCCGTGGCGTCGCCGGCCGTGTGGCGGCCCAGGTCCTCGACGCACGCCCCCAGCCGGCGGATCATCGCGTCGAAGATCGCGCGGACCCGCCCGCGGTGCGGCTCCCGGCCGAGCACGTCCTGGAAGCGGGACATGTTCCACTTGCTGGGCACGCCGGCCTCGGACTCGATGCCGATGAGCCGGCGCAGGCCCTCGTTGCGGCGGAGCTCGGCGAGGCAGGCCTCGGTGCTGACGTGCCGCAGGGCGACCGTCAGGAGGACGACGCCCCAGAGGACGTGGACCGGGTAGTCGTCGCGGCCCCGGCCGCGGGCGCGGCGCAGGCCCTCCAGCAGCTCGGCGTCGGGGATGCCGCCGAGCAGGGCCCGCAGGGTGCCGAGCGAGGGGCTGTCCTCGAGGCGATCCCAGGCGAACAGGGGTCGGGTCGAGTGGATGATCACGGTGCGGCCTCCGGGTGTCGAAGTTGATCGCAACTTATACCCGAAAGGCCGGTCGCATGGTCGAAAAATCCGGAAAAATCCCCGGAAATCTCCGTCGGGACGGTGTTTCCCGTGGGCCCTGCGGGGAAGAGCTCAAGACCGCCCCGGCCAAGTCTCCGCCGCGTCGAGACTTCCGGACACCGCAACCGGCTCTCGATTCTCAGGCTGCCCTTGAAAACCCCCTCCGTTGCTGGCAGAATATGACTTCCTTCTGATGCCAACCAGAATCCCGCCCTCCTAGCTCAATTGGCAGAGCAGCTGACTCTTAATCAGCGGGTTGTAGGTTCGAGTCCTACGGGGGGCACTCCCAAACCCCGCCACATCACGAGGCGGGGTTTTTTGTTTTCATGACGCAAATCGCTTTAAGACAACGCCTTACGACGAACGCTGTGGTTTCCCGGACGCCCTCCAACGACCTCGGAGACGGTCGATCGGAGGAGTGAGCCGGAGTGAGTTCTCGTGAGGTTGCGCAACAGATCACGCAACAGATTTTGCACCTACTCCTGGCGCTAAGCACCCCTCTTCGGGCCTTGGGACCGCCACCGGAAGCGGCTGAAGGCGGGGTACGCCAAGTCGGGCGAGGTGATGCGAGGCCAGGAGGCCACCGACCCGACCTGGGGCACGGCGACCAGGAGCGAACCCGACCGCCCATCGGTGTATCCTGGGACGCAGGAGTGACGCCGAGGGGTCGCCATCGTGAGCACGCTGCAACGCCTGACCGACCGAGGGCTCGTCAAGCCGCCCCGCTGGCTGCCGGGCAACGTCCAGTACGAGACTATCATGGGCTCGGTCGCCTACGGCGTCTCCTCGGACACCAGCGACGTGGACGTGTACGGCTGGGCGATCCCCCAGAAGGATGAACTGTTTCCCCACCTCCGGGGCGAGGTACCCGGCTTCGGTACGCCCCGGCCCCGGTTCGAGCAGTAC